>JAXHNF010000012.1:0-150441 GCA_034520745.1 Alkalibacterium sp. | reverse complement strand
GACTTATGAACTTTTGTATCAGCCGGAGGTCGACAAGCGCATTGTCATGAATGAAGCCATCAAGCTTGACCAAAAACGTTCAACGATGATCAATAAAGCAAGTTCGTTAATGGGATACTGCAGAGTATTGCCGATAGCCGCTGAATATTTTTTCAGTTGTTATGAATCAGCTGCTTTTGTTATGGGAAAGCTCTATGGTCGTGATCATCAAGGGCAGCAAGAGAGGGCGAAAAGCAGACGGAGAAATGTTACTCTTTCTGCTCTTCTATTTACATAAGCAAAGAAATGGAAGTCAGGGAAGGGAAGAGTTAAATGGCGATAGGGAGTACTTAACAGTTCGCTCAATTATGACACGGTCAGTGAAACGCGAATTTGATTATCGACCCGTATCTGGAACGCGTATTCGTAAAGGGAGAAGTTGGAACTACAATCCGAAACGGCGGAACAAACGCCATCTTCGTGGAGGATCAGGGGGCCAAACTGTCGGCTGCTTATTCAGCGAACAGCAAAAACTGACTGTCGATCTGGAAGAAGGAATGAGTGTGCTGGCTGTGCGGTCGCTTGTCTGTTTATGAAAAAACAGGCTCGTATCAGCTGTATCTGGACCACATCGGGGAACCGGAAGGCTTGGGGCAGCTTTATGCCGCTTATGACAAGCAGAAGAAACTGACTGAAGCAGGCTGGTCAGATGCTGACTTGAAGAAGCCGCTCAACGGTTCCCTGCCGAGGATGGGATCATCACCGGTCGCAAGCGGGGCGTCGTTCAGACATTGACGACCATTGAAACGGCGGTTTCCGATCGTCAGACTCCTTCCAACAAGTGCGTACAGGAGACGGCGGCCGATTCCATGGTCGAAGTCTCGAAGCCAATCGGGAATATGATTCTGGACACACTGATCGTCGGTCGCGGCGGCAATTGGATCGTTTGGCGCTATTCCGTTCAACGAAGAGATAGTCGCGCTTTCAATCGCCCGCGCCCGGACCCCGGTGATATCGTCGGGTGGTGAACATGAACAGATACGACTCTGGCTGATCTCGCAGCGGATGTCAGAGCCGCAACGCCGACAGCCGCTGCAGAACTGGCTGTCCCGGTACTGACAGAGGAAGTCGGGAAGATCGATCAGAACCGTCAGCGTGTGATGCGGCCGACAACGGCTGCTGGTGGAGCGTGAAAAAGAACGTGTGGAACCGACTGAACAGGTCGTATATTTCAGACAGCAAGAACACCTTTATGATCGGTACCATCAAAACCTCGATAGCTCACAGATCAGCTCGTCCGTTTAACGGATAGTCGGCTGAAAGAAAACCGTGCATGTGCAGCTGCTGGACCGGGAACTCAAATCCTTTGATCCGACGCTCAGGTCAAGCAGGCGTCCGTCAGTCTGAATCAGGCTTGCGACGAACCAGCTGGATGAAAGCCAGCCTGGAGCGGCGGTGAAAACCAAAACCAACGCGGTCGATGCACTGATAAGTCGCTGGATCATCTGTCACCTATTAAAAAGTGAGTCGGGGGTATGCGATCTAGCGCGCAGCTGCGACTCGAAGTAAGTGAAATGGGTCGATCAGGTAAGTGTTAAATGCGCATATAAAAATCAAAGTATCTGACGGTGGAGTCAGAGCCCGAGTCGAAGAAACGATAAAGAGGAAGATGAATAAAAAGGAGAAGCCGATGGATAAAGAAAAAACGTTTGATGAAGCAATGGAAGAAATTTGGAAACAATCGTCATGAAACTAAACAGGGGATGTGCCGCTGGAAGAAGCCATCGATCAAGTTTCAGGAAGGCATAGAGCTCAGCCGTTACTGTAAGAGCATCGTTACAGATGCTGAAAAAACAGTGACCAGAATGATCAATGAAAATGGAACCGAAGAAATACTGAAGATACAAACGGTTCAGATTAAATCGAATATTACCAAAGGAGTCTTATGCGTTTAGACATTTACAGAAGAATATAAAGCTTCATTTGAAACCTATCTGCTCGAACTGATCGAAGAAGGACCGGACGGTCATCGAAGGCCATGCGCTATTCACTGAAGCCATTCGCAAAAGGCTCGTCACTGCTTCTGATCGCTGGTTCAAGGCGTTCGGTAAGGATGAAAGGCGGGCCTATCCTTCGGCTGCGGCGCTGAAGATAATTCCATCTTCTCGCTCATCCACGATGACCTGCCCGCCATGGATGACGATGACTTGAGAAGGGGCAAGCCGACGAATCATATCAGATATTCCGAGGCAACGGCTATTCTGGCAGGCGATGCACTGCTGACTCGGGCTTTTGAAGTCATGACCTCTGGGGACTGCTCAAATGATGGAACTGGGAATATACGATGAAGAGCTGGCTTTTTCATCCGGTTATGAAGGAATGGTCGGCGGCCAGCAGGCGGATATGGACGGCGAACACAAAGAGCTGACTGTCAGTGAACTGGAGTCCATCCATGCCAGACAAACAGGGATGCTCATCCGTTTTGCTTTCAGAGCAGCCGGTCTGCTCTGTGACGTTGATGGAAAGACGCTGGATGATCTGAATACCATCGCTGAGAAAATCGGCATCGCTTATCAGATCAGAGATGACATCCTTGATGGCGGCTCCGGAGCAGAATTCGGTAAGCGCGTGGGGTGCAGATGAAAAGCACGGAAAGAGCGCGTATCCGGTGCGGCTGTTCAGTCTGGATGCGCAGGCGCATGGGCTTTTCGACAACCAGTTGAATGAAGCGCTGGATTTGAACACGGCCATCCATGAACGCCAAGGCCACTACGATCAGGAGCTGCTGTCGTCGTTTATACAGTCACTTAGATTAAATCCATGAGTCCCGGTGAGGTGAAATTGTGAAAAAAGCACGTGCAGATGATCTTCTGATAGAACAAGGCTGGGCTGAGGACCATCAAAGCGAAGCGGTTCATTATGTCCGGCAAGGCCTCCGCGGTGAAGAAGAAAAGATTTTCACGAGCAGGTGAGAAGTGGCCGTCTGATCTGACGGTTATGTAGAAGGGGCTGACCGTCGTCGCGCGGCCAGGAAGGAACTGGAAAGAGCCCTCGAAAGAGTGTTGGCGTCGATTTCATTGACCGTACCGTGCTGGATATCGGAGCCTCCACAGGCGGCTTCACGATGTCTGTCTCGTAAAAGGGCGAAGCCGTTGCGCCCTGATAGGACCGAATCAGCTGGCCTGGAAACTGCGCATTGATGAACGCGTGGAAGCTGATGGAACGGACCAACTTCGGCGTGTGTTGTCGGCGGAAGACTTCGTAACCGCGGGCATACCCGAGATTTGCGACGATCGATGTGTCGAGTTCATATCGCTTGAAGAAAATCTTTCCGCCACTCTGAAAACGGTGCTGGCTGCAGGCAGAAGTGGTCGCGCTGATTAGAGCCGCAGTTCGAAGCCAACGAGGAAGAACGTAGGTGCAAAAGGCATCATCACGGATGCCGGCTGTCCACGAATATGTCCTGGAAGAGTCTCAGTCGGCTTTCTCTACGGGATCGAGGGTATTTAAAAGTCAAAGATGATCATTCCAGTCACCGATCAGAGGCAGAAAAGGCAACAAAGAATTTCTCGCACATATCCAGATCAACGGAGAAAACCAAAAGCCTCGTAAGCAGGACGACGTCTGAACAGACTGATGCAGCGATCCCTTTTCAAAGATTGACTCCTGTATAATTTCCTGCATGAAAGAGGGATGTTTTCCATTTGCCCCTATACCATGCGGATGCCTTGGAATATGTCGTGATTATTCGAGGCGTGCTCATGGCACCAGCAGACTTAAAAGACAGTATAATAAGAGGTGTATAAACTGTCATAATTATACTGACGTGCTGCGGGGAAAGTCTGAGGAGCATAACACGCATGGGAGTCGAAAAACCTTGAAAAAGAAAGAAAAGACATCAGCTGCTGAGGAAACTGGTTCAGCAGGAAGTGATCCGCAAGCAGGAAGATTTTGTCGATAAGCTGCATCAAACGAGGATACGAAGTGACGCAGGCGACGATCTCCAGAGATATCAAAGAACTTCAGCTGGTTAAAGTGCGCCGCTCAGGACGGAGGCTACCGTTACAACCTGCCGCCGGAAATGAATTACAATATATCAAAAAAATCTCGTGGCTAATGAGAGGATGCGTTGTGCCATCGATACTCAAAGAGAATTTGTTTGATCCGAACCCTTCCTGGGAATGCTTTTGCACTGGGATCTCTGATTGAAACGGCCGGATAAGTGAGATGTTCGGCTGCGTTCGGGTGATGATACGGTCCTGAGTCATCTGCCGTGATGAAGAAGCGCCAGAACGTTTCCAAGAAGGATCATCTCCTTCATATAATATGAATAGACAGAATTAGGAGGCTTGTCTTTGTTAGAATCATTACGGATCAAGAATTTTGCAATCATAGAAGACCTTCATTTTAGATTTCAGTGAGGGAATGACTGTCCTGACGGGGAGACCGGAGCAGGGAAGTCCATCATCATTGATGCCGTCGGCTTGCTGGCCGGCGGAAGAGGCTCGGCTGAATTCGTCCGTTTCGGTGTCCAAAGAAATGTGTACTGGAAGGTGAATTTCAGTTAGACCATCAAATGAGCTGACAGAACTCGCTCGGTGCACACGAGAATCGAACACGATGCCAGTCTGCTGCTTATTCAGAACGAGAAATCTTCGCGAGCGGACGAACTGTCTGCCGGATAAACGGGAGCATCGTGACGATCGCCGTATTGAAAGAAATCGGTAGTCATCTTTATCGATATCCACGGACAGAATGAGCGTCAGGAACTGATGGTGACTGAAAATCACAGTCATCTGCTCGAAGTATTTCGGGACCTACGGAGATTGTCTGGCCACGAAAAAAGCGTATCAGCAGGCCTTTTCTAGCTACAGGCAGCTGGGTGAAGAACGTGAGCAGTGGCTGTTCAACGAGCGGAGAACTTGGCCCAGCGTCTGGATATTTTGCGGTATCACGTGGATGAAATCGAAGCGGCCCAGCTATCATGCAAACAGAAGAAGACAAGCTGCTGGAAGAGGAGGAAAAAACTGGCGAATCATCAGGCTATCATTAGAGGCGCTGTCGTCCAGTTACGCGGCACTTCAGGGTGAAGAATACAGCGGTCTGGACAGTGTCGGGAAAGCCATGGAAAAAATGGCGGCCGTGAAGAACATCGATGAGTCTTCAAGCAAATCTCGGAAGCCTGTCGACGGCGTACTTTCCAGCTCCAGAGGCCGCAGTAATATCTACTCGGAAATGGATGGCCTGAATATGACGAGGAACAGCTGAATGAGATCGAAGAACGTCTGAACTTCATCCAGCAGCTGAAACGCGAATACGGCAACTCTGTGGAAATGATCCTGGATCATTTTGGAAAAATGACAGAGAGCTGAAACAGCTGGAAAACCGTGAAAGCAGGTGGACGGATTGAGCCAAAAAATCACGGCTGCCAGACACAAAGCGCGAACATTCGCTGAAGATTTTATCGGCCCTCCGAAACAGACGGCCAGTGACCTCAGACCCGTATCCAGGAACAGCTGAAAGAACTGTATATGAAGAAAGTGAAATTTTACGAGTGGCCGTAAAAGGCTCTGAAAAAGAAAGATAAAGGGTATTCAGCTTACTGAACAGGTTGACGAGATGGTCTATATGTATCCACCAATCCCGAAAACCGCTGAAACCGCTGAGTAAGTCGCGTCCGGCGGCGAACTGTCACGGATGATGCTGGCGATGAAGACGATATTCTCCATCTTGGAATCACGAGTATCATCTTCGATGAAGTCGACACGAAGTACATGGACGAGTCGCTGGCGATCGCTGATAAGATCTTATTCGGTCGCGACGTTTCTGCGCGTGTATGCATCACGCACCTTCCGCAGGTTGCCGCGATGGCAGACCAGCATCTCTTATCGTAGAACGATGGAAGAAGACCGTACCGAGACGAGTGTCAGAAAACTTGCTGAAAATGACCAAATCAAAGAAAATCGCCAGGATGCTGTCCGGAGACGAACTTTGACACCAACTAACAAAAGAAACGGCAGACGAGCTTCTGAAACGGCGGAGAGAAAAACGCAGTGAAGAGAAATCTAATTTTGAAAATAAAGAAGTCTACCGTCAGTTGACTGGGCGGGGAGCGCATGGTGATATAACTTAAGAGTCTACATAATCGTGATAGAGATGCAAATACTCTGGGATAACCATAGTGAAAGCAATCACACCGATCATGATGCGTGTCATTGTGCTCGTAGATCCTTTTTCTTTTTCTGGTTTTTAGCCATAGGTTGTACGCCACTTCTTAAGTCTTTTCAACTACTTAGTGTACTGAAAGTGAAAGAAAATTGCAAGTGACGCGTTCGAGGTTGGGAAACTGCTAGTATTTGTTAATATGGATAAGTACAATGCTGTAACATATATGCTGAACAACTATGCATGACAAACAGGAGGAGTTAGATTAATCGGTAAAGCGACAAGTCGGCATCATGGTATCGCATCAGTGGGTAAAAACCTGGCTTGAATATCGAGAGCGGGCTTACTGTTTCTTTATACAACCGTACGTCTTAGGAAAACGACAGCTGTCATCGATGAAAATCCGGACAATTCAGTCGCAACTTATAAACTGGAAGAATTTGTCGAATCACTCGAAAAAACCTAGAAAGATTTTGCTGAATCATTCCGCCGGGTAAAGGGACCGATGCGGTGAGTTGCAACAGCTACTGCCTTTCTTAATGGCGATATCCTCATCGACGGCGGGAACGCGTTGTATCAGATACGATCCGCCGTCACAAGGAACTGGCTAGCTCTGGCATGACTTCATCGGAACAGGCGTTTCCGGCGGGGAAGAAGGCGCTTTGAAGGGTCCTGCGATCATGCCGGGCGGACGGAGGTCCGCTTTGCCGGAGCCTTGTTGCGCCAATCTGAAGAAATCGCAGCCAAAGCCCGGCTGACGGCGAACCCTGCGTGGAGCGTATATTGCGGCCCAAAACGGTGCTGGACGCTCTGGTGCAAAATGGTGCATAACGGCATGGAGTACTGGTGACATGCAGCTAACGCCGAATCGTATCCCTAACGCTGATGAAAGACATGGTCGGCATGTCGAAATGGAGGAGCGGCCAAAGTCTTCAATGAATGGAACAAAGGCGAACTGGACAGCTTCCTGGACATCGAGATCACCGGCTGATGCGCTGAGCAGAGAAGATCCTGGACACGGAGGCATTCCATGGTCAATGTGATATTCAACGTGCCGGAAACAAAGGGACAGGTCGATGGACTTCTCAAAGTGCATTTCAAATACGGTATACCTTACCGCTCATCACCAAATCTGTTGCGCCCGTTATATTTCAGCGATGAAAGACGAACGCGTGGAAGCAGCGAAGTCCTGCCTAAGCCGCAGACAAAATTGTATGAAGGCAACAAAGAACTGCTTGGAATGCCTGAAGCTGTTCAGTAATCATGAGTTACGCTCGAGGTTTTACTCAAATGCAACCGCTTCAAAATAATATGGGGACTGGAATACGGTCGAATTAAAGATTTTCCGTGCGGCTGTATCATCCGCGCCGTTTCCGGCAAAAAATCACGGTAAGCCTATGAACGCGAACCGGAACCGCAGAACCTGATGCTGGATGAAGACTTCATGGATATCGCCAGAAAGTAATACCAGCAGTCCGTCAGAGGATCTTTGTCGGTCTGGCTGCCCAGGCAGGGGTTCCTGTACCGGCCTTTTCAGTCGGCCATCGCCTCTGGTGATGCCTACCGGGCAGGCGCGTCTGCCGGCGAGACATCATTCAGGCTCAGCGTGACTACTTCGGTGCACACACCTATGAGCGTGTGGACAAAGAAGGCACGTTCCACTTTGACTGGTACGGCAATGAAGGCGAAGAAAACTGGGATTAAAGAGTAACGAACAGTGGAATCGTCAACGTAGCAGGTTCTACCTTTTCGGAGGCCTGCTGTTTTCTAGTCCCTGCTCTCCATCGTTATACCTGCTTATAATTTTAAATTAGACGGGTCTAACATTTCTAATTTTATAAAAATGTGGTAAACTGAAAGAGCGTAATGTCAGGCATTATAACATTAATTCTCTCATAATAAACGCAGATAAAAAAGTAGGAGTGAATAGAGTGGCGAAGATTTTAATTCTTGAAGACGAAAAGAATTTGGCTCGCTTTATTGTCGAACTGGAACTGACGCATGAAGGATTTCGACGGAGGTACGTTTTGCAACGGCCGCTCCAGGGCTTGAAGCAGCCGTAGATGGAGGTAAAGACTGGGACATCGTCCTGCTTGATGGATGCTTGCCCGAACTGAACGGTATCGATGCGGCCCGCCGCGTCCGTCAGGTCAGCAATGTACCGAATCGTCATTTGATGACGGCCAGAGCAGCGTGCGATCGAACCGTGTATCAGGGCTTTGGCGCCGGGGTGCAGACGATTACGTCGTCAAACCGTTCGCGATCGAGGAACTGCTGGCGCGTATGCGTGCACTGCTTCGCCGTATCGAAATCGAAACAGAAGAAAAATGTCGGCCGTCAGACCGCCGTCGCGTACAGAGACATCATGGTCCAAGAAGAGAACCGTGTCGTCAAACGTGGAGATGATGTCATTGAACTGACGAAAGAAGAAGAGGACTCAGCCTTGTCGAAGCTCATGGAGAACCTGAACGTTGTCCTGTCCCGTGAAGTGCTTTTAAACAAGGTCTGGCGCTACGGAACAGAAAGCGGAAACCAAATGTCGTCGACGTTTGTATCAGATACCCGCGTAACAAGATCGATGTATCCGGGAAGAAAAGCTACATCCAGACGGTCAAGAGGACAGGCTACGTGATGCGTACGTGAGAAATCAGGCAGCCGTTGATACGAAAGGAATAAACGAGAAAAAGCGTATTTCTTTGAGATGGAAGTGGACTATCGGGGCTGCGATCGCACTATTTTTGACCTATACTATATTTTCGACGATTTTATTCATTACCTTTCAGCAGATCATGGTTCACAACGAACAGCAGGCTGTAGAAATGTGATGGCTACCGACAGAACGATCGGGCAGAACTTTGACGAGCTGACGGAAGAAGATGTTGAAGAAACACTGGATCAGCAGGACGCGGATCCAACACCTGAAATGCCCATCATAGAAGAAACGCAGAACGAAAAAGGAGCACACCCTTGCGCGCAAGCCAGGGGAGTATCGTCATCAGGGTCTACAACACTAGTGAAGACCGTGATATCGAAACCAACGAGGCTGATGTTCCATTCGAAGCCAGAGAAACCTTGCAAGATCGAAACGATCGAAGAAGGACCGAATGGCGAAAGTGCTGGTCCGCAGTCACCCCCGTCTATTCATTCCTGAATGATGATATGATCGGCTATGTGCAGGTGATCAACACACTGTCTCTCCGATCACAGGCTGTTCGGAGTGTTTTCCGGGCGTGATCCTGATCACAGGCGTGATTGCCCTGCTTTTTAGTGGCGTGATCGGGTACATCATTGCCATTTCCTTCCTTCAGCCGATCCGTCGCCTGACTGAAGCGATGCACATCATTGAAAAAGATCCGGAATCAAGAGAGCGGATCGATGTCGGTGACGGCAATGACGAACTGACGGAACTCTGCCAATGCCTACAATGCGTAACGCTCGACCGGATGCAGCGGAACATCGAACAGCACAGTTCGTTGAAGATGTCTCGCATGAACTCCGTACTTGTTGCAGTGGTTGAAGGGCATATGAAGCTTTTTGAAATGCTGGTAAAGACGATCCCGTTGTTTGAGACGAGTCACTCAGCGCGTCACTTCAGGAGATCGAACGACGAAGAGCCTCGTTCAGGAAATGCTCGATCTGTCACGTGCCGAGCAGGTGGAGATCCACTGGACAAAATGCCATCCGTGAGGGAACTGGTCAATCAGACCCAGAACAACTTCCAGCTTGTTCATCCGGACTTTACCTTTATTTTGGATGATGACCTTTACAAGGAAACCCACGTCAATATTTACCGTAATCATCTGGAAGGATTCCTATTATTTGGACAATGCGGTGAGCACCCCACCGATTATAAGGTGGTCCACTTGAGCGTGTCGAATAATGGACCGAATATTCAGATCGCCATCCAGGATTTTGGGGGAAGGGATGACGGAAGAATAGATGTATGTAGAAGATTTTCCACCGTTTCTACCGTGTAAGCAGAAGCGAGAAGCCGCTCACAAAAGGTGGGGGAACGGACGGGGCTGTCGATCGCCAAACAGCTGATCGAAGGCTATCGTGGAAAAATCTGGGAGAAAGCGTCCGCACCATGGTTCCATCTTCAGGATTGAACTGCCTAAGATGGAAAGAAAAAACAACTGAAACAGATAAAGAAAATGAAAAACCAACTCAATGATTATATCGATCACCGAATCATACGATATAAAAGATGATCCGGTGATTTTTTTTATAAAATAAGTGAGTATTTAATCGGTTGGACAGTATGTAGTATAGATGGAAAAATAGCCATCTAAATACTGATTGCAGGAGGAAAAAGATGGACCGACCGTTGAGGAGAATCCACAACTGAAGATACTGGAATACCTGGATGCCAGGACACCGCTCTCGTATATGCACAGCAGCAGTATCTGCTGAATCTGAAAAAAGGATACGAAGGTGAGTGGAGTTTTGATGAGAACTGATCGATCATTATTTTGGAAATGACGTGACCGTTATTAAAGATCTGCGAATTGCTTATAACGGTTCTGCTTCGCAAATAGATGCACTGATCGCTTTCGGGAACACGATAACTCTTTATGAAGTCAAAAATTATGAAGGGGAATATATTCAGCTGCCCGGTCAGTTCCGCAAACTGAAAGACAGCAATCGCCCGCGCGATTGCTTACCACTTTAAAGACCTTAAAGCCCTTTAAAAGGAAACGACGTGCTTTAGGGCACGCCGACACCTCCCTTGAAGAAAGAATGGAAAAGAAAAGGAGACTCCGCGGAGATCTCCTTTTATCATACTAGACTATTATTTTGTTTCGGCTGCTGCTTGCCTGTGTTTCGGCGTGCTTTCTGTTCAAACGGGCTCTGGCTGTTTCGTCTGTTTTTCGCAGACGGTGCAGGCATTGTTTTATTGGATTTTGAATCCGTTTCGGTAGCTTCGACCGTTTTACGCTTGCGTTTCTTACGTTTGATGACAGGTTTGCCACCGTGTTTTTTCTTCATCTCTTTTTCCAGCCTTGGTTCGTAGTGAATATTGGTATAAAGTGATTGAGCGATCGCGACCAATCCACCCGCAAACCAGTAAAGGGTCAGACCGGCAGGACCAGTAATCGAGAACATTAGAATCATTACAGGACTCATATACATCATGGCACCTGATTGCTTACGTGTTTCTTCGGCATAGCCAGCCTGCATGACTTTGGTCTGGATGAAAATATAAAATACCAGTCAATACGGCAAGCAAGATACTTGCATCACCCAGATTGATCCCTAACCATGTTGCGCTTTGAATGGATTCGGACATCCGAATCGCCTGGAACATCGCTGTGAAAACAGGCAATTGAATAATAGAAGGGGCAAGCAGCCGGACAAACCGCCCAGCATGTTGACATTGTTTTCTTCATATATTTCCATCATTTCGGCTTGTAATTCTCTCTGTTTTTTCTTTCTTGCGATCGTCGGTTTCTTTCATTTCTGCCGGCATTTCATCGGTGACAGGTTTCACAGTTGCCATTTTGGCTTGCTGCTCCAGAGTGGAACGCCGCCGTTTGATCAGATAGCCGGGAGGATCAGGATACGAACGATAACGGTGATGGCAACCATCGCCAGCCCGTAACTCCCCGAAAAAAATCTGCCAGGATATCGATGAACTGCTGTGTAGGCAGAACAAGGTAATCGTATAGGAACTGAGAAAATCCACCAGAAGGCGTCCCGGTTTCCGGGTCGATGCGCATACATCCAGATAAGAACAATACGATGGAAAGCATTCCACCAGATAACAGCCATTTTTTAATACGGTTTTTCAATTCCGTTGAATCCTTTTAAGTTTAATAGTAGTGATACATTGCTGACACGCTATTCACCACTATACCTTAATGGAAGATAGAATTCAATTAGCTTGAGAAAAATTTGATTTTTCTTCAATGTTTCTGTCATAAGTGACGACGACTTTTTCAACCTCCGCTGCTGAAGGACCTTTGCGTAGTTTCCATGAACTTACTCGAACTGGCCCTTACTTCCAGCTGCTTCGACGTATACTGTTCCATCGGGTTCGTTTTCACGATCCTTTTATTCCAAGTTCATCGGCGGACTGTTTAGTTGAAAAGCGAAAGCCGACGCCCTGAACCTGTCCCGGAGATCGTTGCCCGGAATTTCTGGGCAAGTCTGTATTTTCCAGCGGTTCATTCGTATAAATGACCTCGCCGTCTGATCTCTCTATTTTTACCTTTATCAAAAAAATCCTTGAATAATGAGCCCATGGTAAATCCTCCTTATAAATGCGTTTCAGCCGATAATAGTATACTAACAGTTTACTTCTATGAAGGCTTAAACGTCAAAAAGAAAGCCATTACTTTCTAGTCAGAATCAGACCAGACCTACCTTGATGCTACTTTTCATGCTATAATTAAGCAGATTATATAGGAAGGAGTGCAGACATGGCACGAAGTAAAAAACGAGGAAGACCAAAGAAAAAACAGCATAAAGTGGCACCGGAGTGGATCGGTTTCATTTTTGCTTTTATGAGCATACTGACCCTGGGTTCGTTCGGGTTCGTCGGGCGCTTCTTTACAAATGTCCTGCGTTTTTTCGTAGGAGAAACCTATGCATTTTCAGCAATTATTCTATTGGGATTAGGGATCTATCTGATACTCAAAGGCGACTGGCCAAGCATGAAGGGAGCAAAAACCAAAGGAGTGGCTCTCCTATATACGGCCTGGCTCGTCTACCTGCATTCAAGATGGTTTTCACCCATCATCAACGATTCGATCAACAGCGTGGTCGCGACCTGGCGTTTTTTCCGGCCTCAGTTTCGTCCAACAGCATCGGGAGTCCGATATCGGAGGAGGGATGATTGGATCGATATTCTTCAGCATCAGCTATTTCCTCTTCAGTGTCGTCGGTACGTACCTGATGATCATCACATCTGGTGCTTTTTCGGGATCACTGACCTTTTTCCAGTTCTCATACCGGGAATTGTTCGATCGGATCAGAAGCGTGCTCAAAGCGGTTCTCGCCCTGGTTTGGAAGCGCATTCAGCCAGTTCAAGTCAAAGAGGGCTGAAAAAGCAAAAGCCAGAAAAGCGAAACCGAAGAGAAAACGCAAAAAATGCCAAAGACGCCAAGGCAACGAAAACGTGTCATCAGCAAACGATAATGTCAATGAAGAAACTGCAGCACCTCAGCAGGACATGGAATCGGAACAGACAGCTCTGGAAATCGAAGGCTATCAGGAACTTCAGGCGAAATACAATCAGAACGTCCAGAATGCCGAGAAAACAGAACAGCCAGATAAGGCTGGGGATACGAAAACGCCTGATGCAGAAGGGCCGGTGGAGTTTGAAATCGGCGAAGAAGAGAACCAGTCCTACAGACTGCCGCCCGTCACTCTTCTCGATGAACATGAGGCAGTGGATCAGTCAGACGAATATTCCATCATCCAGAAAAACGTCAAAAAACTGGAAGAGACCTTTGAAAGTTTCGGCGTGAAAGCGAAAGTGACGAAAGCAAACCTTCGGTACCGGCCGTGACGAAATACGAGATTCAACCGGCCACAGGGGTCAAGGTCAGCAAGATCGTAAGCCTGACAGATGATCTGGCTCTTGCTCTGGCGGCTAAGGATATCCGGATGTAAGCACCGATCCCCAGGTAAAGCAGTGATCGGGATAGAAGTGCCCAATTCAGAAGTCAGCACGGTTTCCTTTCAGAGCATACGATCGAAGGACAGACCAAGAATAAAGACAAGCTGCTGGAAGTCCCGCTTGGCCGGGATATTGCCGGCAACGTGGCCATGGCCGACCTGTCTGAAATGCTCACCCGCTTGTAGCCGGGGCCACAGGATCCGGTAAATCGGTCTTCATCAACGGCATGATCACCAGTCTGCTGTTGAAAGCGAAACCGAATGAAGTCAAGCTCATGATGATCGACCCGAAAATGGTCGAACTGAACGTTGATAACGGCATCCCGCATCTGCTGACACCCGTCGCGACCAACCCAAAAAAGCTGCACAAGCCCTGCAGAAAGTCGTTCAGGAGATGGAGCGCCGCTATGAACTCTTTGCAGCAAGTGGAACGCGGAACATGGAAGGATACAACCAGTACATCAAGAAGAAGAACGCTGAAAACGATGAAGGCCTGCTTCCGCTGCCTTTCATCGTCGTGATCGTCGATGAGCTGGCGGACTCTGATGATGGTGGCTTCCAACGAAGTGGAAGATGCCATCATAAGGCTGGCACAAATGGCGCGTGCAGCCGGTATCGATATGATCCTGGCCACACAAAGACCGAGTGTGGACGTCATCATGGGATCATCAAAGCCAACGTCCCGATCCAGGATCGCTTTTGCCGTTTCCAGTGGAACAGATTCACGAACGATTCTCGACAGCAACGGAGCAGAAAAACTGCTTGGACGAGGTGATATGCTGTTTCTTCCAATGGGAGCAAACAAAGCGACGCGCGTCCAGGAAGCCTTTATCTCTGATGAAGAAGTCGAAGCGGTTGTCGCATTTGTCAAAGAACAGCAGGAAGCGAATTATGTCGAAGAAATGATTCCCGAAAGATGAACCCAAAACAGAACAGGGGTGAATCTGAAGACGAGCTGTATACTGATGCTGTGGACCTGGTTGTCGATATGCAGACAGCCAGCATCTCGCTGTTGCAGAGACGTTTCAGAATAGGCTATAACCGCGCTGCCCGGATCGTCGATGAAATGGAGCTTAAAGGGATCGTGGGACCACATGAAGGATCCAAGCCCAGAGAAGTCCTGGTGACGCCGGAAGATATGGAAGCTGCGGACGCCATTGCAGAAGAATGAAATGCATGAAAATATAAATATATAATAATTAGTGAATTTTAACTTTCTTTTTTATTACAAGAGTGTCACGATGAAGTCATGAAAGGGTTAACAGCAAGACCGTTACAGCGTCCCTGCATCATGACACTTTGATGGGTTTTCTTTAAACTCTTACTGAAGACAATATAAACAATAGGGGGAATTATCGTGTCAAAAGTGAAATTAAGAAGTTTGTTAGCTGTGGGTGCTTCAGCATTCCTATTAGGAGCTTGTCAAGGACAAGATGCATCAGATCCTGCAACTGAAGATCCAGCAACTGAAGAAGAAGATACAGGAACAGATGCCGGTGAAGACGCTGGTGAAGAAACAGAAGCTGTCGATTTCGCAATTGCAATGGTTACCGATGAAGGTGGCGGTGGACGACTGTTCATTCAACCAGTCAGCCTGGGAAGGCATGCAGGCATGGGGAGAAGAACACGGTGTTTCAGAAGGCGAAGGATATGATTATTATCAGTCAAATGACTCTGCTGAATATGTTCCAAACTTGAACCAGGCATTAGCTGAAGGCTACGATATCATTTACGGAATCGGCTATCAGCTTTTAGATTCAGTCAATGATGTGGCTGACCAGAACCGCGAACAGAACTTCGGAATCGTGGATGACATTTCTGACCGTGAAAACGTCGTGTCACTGACATTCGCAGACCATGAAGCAGCATTCCTGGCCGGTGTGGCAGCAGCTGAAACAACTGAAACAGGTCAAAGTCGGATTCATCGGCGGGATACGCGGTCCAGTTATCGACCGTTTCCAGACTGGATTTGAAGCCGGTGTGGCACACGTTGACGACAGCATTGAAGTAGATGTTCAGTACGCTGAATCATTTACTGATGCCGGTATCGGTCAGCAACTTGCAGCTGGTATGTATGCAAACGGTGCTGATGTCGTTTATCACGCAGCTGGTGCTGTAGGTAACGGTGTATTTACAGAAGCACGTAACCGCATGGAATCAGATTCTGATACTCAGTTATGGGTCATCGGTGTCGACCGTGATCAGCAAGAAGAAGGCGACTATGACGGCGGAAACCTTACTTTGACTTCAACAATCAAAGCTGTAGGAGCGGCCATTCAGGAATCAGCTAACCAGGCAATGGAAGAAGGCTTCCCTGGTGGAGAAACAATCGCTTACGGTTTAGAAGAAGGCGGCGTTGACCTGGTTGAAGGTAACCTTTCAGACGAAGCATGGTCAGCAGTTGAAGAAGCTGCGTCAAGGCGTCACTAGACTGGCTATATCGAAGTTCCAGAATTCTCATACAGCGAATAGTCTTTTATAACTGAAAAGAACGATCGAAAGTTAATAGATAAGCGCCGGTCTAAAAGCTGGCGCTTTTTCTAATAATTCAATTAAAGCCCTTGCAAAAAAACGACAAATAAGTAATAATGTGTAAGGTTATCATATAGCAAACCCATAGGGAGGGACCGGTAGTGGCAGAAACAGAGACAGTCATTGAAATGAAAGGCATTACAAAGAAATTCGGCGAATTCAAAGCCAATGACAATATCCACTTGAATGTCAGAAAAGGTGAGATCCACGCGCTTCTAGGCGAGAACGGTGCGGGTAAATCAACTTTAATGAACATATTGTCGGAATTATTAGAACCGACTTCAGGCGAAATTTACGTTAACGGCACTAAGGAGAAAATCGATTCACCTGAGAAAGCAAATCAGCTGGGAATCGGGATGGTGCATCAGCACTTCATGTTAGTAGATAAATTTACAGTGGCTGAAAATATCATGCTGGGCAAGGAAAAGCATACTTACGGTTTCATGGATGAATCCGGAGCTGAAAAAGATGTCAAGGAGTTATCTGACCGTTATGGTCTGACAGTAGACCCGTCAGCGAGGATCGAAGATATCAGTGTTGGCATGCAGCAGCGTGCAGAGATTCTTAAAGACGCTGTTCCGTGGTGCGGACATCCTGATTTTTGATGAACCGACAGGCGTACTGACTCCTCAGGAAATCGATGAATTGATGACCATCATGGATAAACTGACGGATGAAGGCAAATCGATCATCCTGATTACACACAAACTTGACGAAATCAAAAAAGTCGCGGACCGCTGTACGGTAATCCGCCGAGGTAAGAGTATCGATACAGTCGATGTCAAATCAACATCTCAACAGGAACTGGCAGACATGATGGTCGGCCGTTCAGTAACATTTAAAGTAGATAAAGAACCGAGTAAGCCAGAAGGCCCCGTCCTTGAAATCAAAAATCTGACCGTAAAAGAATCACGCGGCCTTGAAGCTGTCAAAGGCATCGATCTGGAAGTAAGAGCCGGAGAAGTGTTAGGGATAGCCGGAGTCGACGGAAACGGTCAGTCGGAACTGATCCAGGCCATCACGGGTCTGACGAAAGTGGAATCCGGTACGATCAAACTGGACGGTCAGGATATCACCGGTAAAAAGCCGCGTGAAATAACTGAAACAGGTCTGGAGCATCATCCCGAGGACAGACACCGTCACGGACTGGTCTTGCCTATGAAACTGGAAGAAAACATGACACTGCAGCAGTATTATCAGAAACCATTCAGTAAAAATGGAATCTTGAATCATGGAAAAATCAAAGAATATGCAAAAAAACTGATCGAAGAATTTGATGTCCGTACGCAGAGCGAAGAATCAACAGCTGCTTCACTTTCCGGCGGGAATCAGCAGAAAGCGATCATCGCACGTGAAATCAGCAGGGACCCTGCGTTACTCATAGCAGCCCAGCCGACACGTGGTCTCGATGTCGGTGCGATCGAATATATCCGCACAAGCGTCTGATCGAACAGCGTGACAATGGAAAAGGTGTCCTGCTCATGAGTTATGAGTTAGACGAAGTTATGAATGTATCTGACCGCATCGCCGTCATGTACGACGGGAAAATAAATGCCATAGTCAACGCAGATGAAACATCAGAGAACGAACTGGGGCTTCTGATGGCCGGTGTGCCGCTGGAGAAAGCGAAACAAGAGCTGGCCGGAAAAGATATAAAACAAGGAACAGCCGGATTAGCTGGAAACAGTGAACAAGCTGAAAAGGAGAGTGAAACTGTTGCTGACAACCAATCAAAATAGACTGAATGCTCTATTGATCCCTGTCTTATCTATTCTGTTAGGGTTTTTACTTGGAGCAGTGCTTATGCTGTTCTTCGGGTATAATCCCCTAGCAGCTTATGAAGCCATGCTGATGGGCGTATTCAATAGTCCATACTTTATGGGAGAAGCGTTGAGACAAGCGACAGTCCTGACCTTTACCGGACTAGGATTTGCGATTGCCTTCAAAGCGGGATTCTTTAATATCGGAGTTGCCGGACAACTGTTGGCCGGCTGGGTAGCTGCGATATGGGTCGGGTTAAGTTTCTCGATCTGCCGAGGATCTTGATGCTTACATTAAGTATCGGGGCAGCTATTGTTGCCGGTGCTGTATGGGCCGGGATTGCTGGTGCATTGCGTGCATACTTCGGTACAAGTGAAGTTATTGTAACGATCATGCTGAACTATACTGCGCTTCAATCGACGAACTACATTATTCGCAGTGTGCTGACTACAGGGAATACAACTGACCGTGTCGGTGATAATGCAGATCTCAGCGTGGGTTGGCTGACGCAGCTGACGCAGGGATTCCAGGATAAACATGGGTATCTTCTTTGCTATCATTGTCGTTATTTTATACTGGGTATTTATGACACAAACGACTGCTGGATTCGAAGTAAGAGCTGTTGGATTGAACCCGGATGTTCAACGTATGCCGGGTAATGAGTGCCAAACGCAACATCATTTTATCCATGCTGATCAGTGGCGGTTTAGCTGGTTTTGGCGGAGCGATCCATGGATTGGGTACATTTGGGAATATCTTTACTCGAAGTGGTCTGCCGAGTTTAGGTTTCAACGGAATAGCCGTTGCCTTGCTTGGTTTAGGTAATCCTATTGGGTATTTTCTTTCTCCTCGACTTATTTGGTGTCCTGGATGTCGGTGCCGGCTTTATGCCTAACCGTGCAGGCGTACCTGATGAGATGGCAGATATCGTTATCGCAGCTATTATATTCTTTGTCGGAGCGAACTATATCATTCGTCTTGCTCTGGACAAAATAGAAAGCAATAAAACTGCAGAAAAAGGAGGAGAATAGGCATGAATATCGTTTCTTTATTACAATTGATCGTTTCCAGTTCCATGAGTCTATGCCGCTCCACTGATCTTTACTGCTATAGGCGGGGCATTCTCTGAGCGTAGTGGGGTCGTTAATATCGGTCTGGAAGGTATCATGGTCATGGGGGCTTTCGCATCAGCTATCTTCAATTTGACGTTTTACAGTACATTTGGGAACATGACACCATGGCTGGGCCTGGTTGCAGGTGGTCTGATCGGAATCCTGTTTTCACTTATTCACGCCGTAGCGACAGTACATTTCCGTGCCGATCATATCATATCGGGTACCGTTATCAACCTTGCTGCTCCGGCTCTTGCAGTGTTCCTGACACGTGCCATTTACGGTGCTGCTCAAACAGGTCCGTTAGCAGAGTCGTTCGGGAGTTCAAACATCTTTCTGCTGCACAGAATTCCGGTCATCGGACAAATCTTTTTCCGTAACACCTCTGGTCCGGCCTACTTGGGTATTCTGGTAGCAATCATTGCCTGGGTGGTCATGTTCAAAACACGTTTTGGCCTGCGCCTGCGTTCAGTAGGTGAACACCCACATGCCGCAGAAACGTTAGGGATCAATGTGTATTTTATGAAATATGCCGGCGTACTGATTTCCGGATTATTAGGCGGAATCGGTGGTGCGATTCAGGCTCAGGCAATCAGTAATGAATTTGGTATTCTGACCATTGCAGGTCAAGGATTTATCTCACTGGCTGCAATGATCTTCGGTAAATGGAACCCGCTGGGCGCCATGGGAGCAGCCATCTTCTTTGGATTTGCTCAAAGTCTGGCGCGTATCGGGAACTATATCCCGATTATTCAGGATGTACCAGGTATTTGGCTTCAGGTACTGCCGTATCTCTTGACGATCGTTATCTTAGTCGGTGTTGTCGGAAAATCTGTCGCACCTAAAGCGATCGGTAAGACATTTATTAAATCAAAATAATCATATAAAAAAGGTCATTCGATTTGATTATCGAATGACCTTTTTTATGTTCAGTCAGTTTTGTTGTCCCAGACTTCAGGTTCATTTTGCGGATTATAGTCATGGTAGAAGACACTTTCTCTGTAGCGGATCATGCGCGTGTTCCACTTGGGCTTAGGGATCGGTCTCTCATCAGTCAAGTGGTAAGTCAGGAACAGTTCCGGGAAATTCACACCGGCGCCAAGGGACATGACCTGGCTGCCGCAAAAGCGCGGGTTGATGTCTGTGAGTTTGAACGTTCCGTCTTCTTTCATGAACTGCAGGTTGATGAAGCCTTCTTCAATGAGCGCTTCCGCAATTTCCGATGACATGGCTATGAGACCGGTGTGTTCGATGACCATCCCGTCCAGGACCAGACCGTTGGATACACCCAGTCCGCTGCGGGGAACGCTGATGACGGTTTTTGCAATTATGAACATACAGATCCACACTGAATTCAGGCTGATCGAGATTCTTCATCACCATTCGTCGTTCAGTATTATCTGTTTTCAGATAATCGTCCAGCGCAAAGACACGCGACTGCTGTTTTTCAATGGCTTCGATGAATTTTTCGTGATGCGTCAAAAGTGCAAAACCAGTTGAGCCATGGCCCGAAGCATCTTTAACCACCAGTTCATCTTCCTGCTGGAACTTATTGTCAGCAAGTTCTCTCAGCTCATCCTGCGTGTCAAAGGCATAATAAGCAGGCAGATAGTCAGACAATCCCATTTCTTCAAGCCATTTATAGGTTGCTTCCTTGTCAGTCAAGCGCTCAAAGTGAGGGCTCTTGGGGCAAGGCAACAGGAACGGACAGGTTCTGTCTGTAATCCTGATACAAATCCATCTCATAAGGGTGACTGGTGAAAACGGCCTGCACCTGTTCTTTGTCAATGACGTCATTCAGCTGCCTGAAATAATCTTCTTTATCTTCTGTGAACCTTGGCAGGCGGTAGACACGGTCACAGAACACATTCCCTGCAGTCAGGGTACGGGATTCTATTCCGATTATTCTGATATCTTCTATTTTTTTAAGTCCCTTTAAGACACCATGAGCAATAGGGGTGCCGATCGAGGTGACTAACACTGTCAACTTTTTCATATAGATCTCCTTTTAAAGGATTTTAACGCTTTATCATCCAGTATAGTTTACCTTACTATTTTACACTATTAAAAACGTTCTCACAAACATTATAAGTCACCGTTTTTCGATAACAATGAGAAAGGGCGGAGAATTTTTCTGGTTGATAAACTGATAGCTCAAAACGTTATAAGTCTCCTGGGGAAGCTGCTGTGTGTAATTTATTACAGCATTTTTTTCTTCTTCTCCCCCTTCATGACCATAGTAGACCATCAAAAGCACCAGTCCGTTTTTCTTTAAGTGCTTCAAAGCCTGTTCGATACTTTCTGTCGTGGTTTCCGGAAGGGTGATGATCGACTTGTCCCCCTTCGGTAAATAGCCTAAATTATAGACCACCACCGACACTTCCTGCGTAGGTGAAAGGACTTCAAAGAGTTCTTCATGTCCTTTATGATAAAGACTGAACGCGGTCACAAAGTTTGGCTTCCGTCAGTTTTTTTCGAGTCGCTTCTATGGCTGTTTCCTGTATATCAAAACCGATGACATGACCATTGTCCCCGACACAATGCGCCAGTACCAGCGTGTCGTGGCCATTGCCGACAGTGGCGTCAATGACCGTGTCACCGATGTGTACGGTTTTTCTGATCAGGGATTGTGAAAACGAAAGAGCGGATTGCAGCATGATTTTACCTCCTTTAATTTATTTAAAGCATTTCTGTATGCTTATTCAGTAACGCCAGATCATATGTATCTTGTACCGATTGATCATGTTAGCAAAAGTATAGCACGAATTATATTACAATAAGGTTACAAACGCATCTTTGAATCGATTTACCCGTTCCGCTTTTTATAAAAGAACGTTATAATGTATAAATATAAACGGTTTCATATCTGAAAGGAGCAATTTATTTGATGACTAAAAGACAGTACGTGCCCTTTGACTTCAAAAAACAAGCTTAAGACCGGTACACGGTCACTCGTTTTGACTACTGGCATACTGGCCGGACTCGTTGCTGTCGGTGGTGCCAATGCAAGCGGTGAATGCGGAAGAATTGGATCTGGACCAGAAGGAACTGAAGGAACTATATGATCACTATCAGGAGATCGACAGAAATCACAGCTCTGAGAGTGAAGAAGAGGATGCACTCGATCAGAGTATTGACCTGACAGATGAACAGAAGGAAGAACTGGAATTCATAAAAATACAGCTGATCAAAATGATCGAACTGGCTGGCGGCCAGGATGTTTTGGATCAATTACATAATCATCCGTTATCCTACGATCAGCTGGACACCATATTCAACGCTTTGCTGGAACAGAAGCTGAATGTCGAGCCGAATAAAAATTTAGAGGCAGAAGAGAATATTAAAGAAGACGCTGTCAAAGAGCGGACTCAGAAGAAATGCGAAGTCGAAGAAAAGCTTTCTTCTGAAAAAATGGAGACGAACGTATCGGATGAAGAAATAGTGAATGGTGAACAGACAGAAGAACACAAAGAAGCCGATCAGTTGGCTCATGTCAGCTGATGCCGATGCAGGCCAGTGAACGATACTGAAAAAGTTGCAAAAACAGAAATCAGAGATGAAGGAAAAAGAAGAAATAGCTGAGGTCAAAGCAGAAGCCAAGGTGGATGCCGGCAGCCCGGACGATAAAGACGGCCGGCCTTGAGGAACCACTGGTGTATGTGGTGAAGTCCGGAGACACACTCGGGAAGATCGCGCAGCGCTACGGCACGACGGTAAGTACCCTTGCCTCATTGAATCAAATCGCCAATGTAAACCGTCTGACTGTCGGGCAGGTCCTCGCGATCAATGAAGCTGGACGGGAAGAAGCAAAGGGCACTCAACCTACACAGCCGAAGGATCTGAACAAAGTGAGCAGTTCAAGTGAATTTATCGAAAACATTTCAGGTTACGCTCAAAAAGTTGCCAGTGAGAATAACCTGTATGCCTCTGTGATGATCGCTCAGGCGAGTCTTGAATCAGGCTACGGCAAAAGCAGTCTGTCTGCACCGCCGAACCATAACCTGTTCGGTATCAAAGGGTCTTACAATGGGCAATCTGTGGCGAAGCGCACGCAGGAATACTATGCGAGCACAGGCTGGATAAACTATCACGGGATAATTTCAAAAAATACCCGTCGTATGAAGAATCACTCAAAGACAATGCGAATCTTCTGCGCAGAGGATTGAGGAGCAATTCGGCCTTTTACTCCGGGACCTGGGCAGAAAACACTTCAAGTTTTCGTGATGCGACCTCGTGGCTGCAGGGACGGTATGCCACAGATCCTACATATGCATCCAAGCTGAACCGGATCATCAACCAGTTCGATCTGACCCGCTACGACATCGTCGAAACGAAAAAAGATGCTGAAGAAACCGTCAGACCAGTGGCTCCAGAAACACCGGAATCGATTGCTCAGAATCCTTACGATAAAGTAACGACCTACAAAATCGTCAGCGGGGACACCTTAGGCAAAATCGCCAGAGCATTCAATACGACGGTGAAAGACTTGAAAGCGGCAAACGACCTGAACGGGGATCTGATTTTCGTGAATCAGGAAATTTTAGTCCCGGTCATTGAAACGAATCTGGAGCCTGAAAAAACACCGATCGTTCAGACAGCAGTGAACAGGCCGATGGACCCGAAGAAAAAGAGGACAAACAGGAAAATGTGTCTGATACCTCCTGACAAGGAAGAATCTGAAAAAGAGAACGGGCCGGAAGATTAAGGATGAGAAGACTGACAACCGTTACACTGTGGTACGCGGCGATACTCTTTCACAGATCGCCAAACGTTACAGCACGACGGTCGCTCAGCTGAAGGACATGAACAGACTTCTGGGCGACACGATCTATGTCGGTCAGAAACTGAAGGTCTCAGAAACGGCTTCAGTCGATGCAACCGAAGTGAATAAAGAAAAGGAAAAAGAAAAAGAAAAAGAAAAACCTGAGGAAAATGCGGACCGAAACGATGCTGCTGAGCACAGTGACTCAGTGATCGTCTTCCGAGGCGATTCCTTGTCCAGGCTGGCCGTCCGGTTTGATACCACAGTCAAGGCACTGAAAGCAGCGAACAAGCTGACTTCAGATACGATCTACGTAGGTCAGCGTCTTGTCCTTACCCAAAAGCAGTAAGCAAGCCGGAAGAAAAACCAGCGCCTTCCCCTGAAAAAGAAGCAGCCACGCCGTCCGGTAAAGAAGACCAGGCACCTTATACAGTGAAGTCCGGTGACACCTTGAGTCAGATCGCCAGACGCTTTGAGACGACCGTTTCCAAGCTTAAAACGGCGAACAAGCTGACTGGAGACACCATCTATGTGGGTCAGAAACTGACGGTCAGAAAAGCGGATCAGAGCGGAGAAACGAAATCAGAACCTGAACAGGTGACCGTCAAACCAGAGAAGCCAAAACCGGAGACCAAACCGGAAACAAAACCAACAACGCCGCGAACGGTCACGGTCAAACCGGGTGACTCGCTCAGTCAGATCGCCCGCGCACAAAAGGTGACCCTGGCTGAACTTCAGGAGTGGAACGGCATCAAAGATGCGAACCGTATCTATGTCGGTCAAAAGCTGACGGTCGCTATGGCAGCGGTCAGTAATAAACCGGGAAATACTGAGCAACCCGTCGAAACCCCCGTCTCTGTACCCAAGGCGGAAAAGACTAACAGCTATAAGGTGAAAGCCGGCGACAGTCTGTCACGCATCGCAAAAAACTATAACGTCACGGTCAGTCAGCTGAAAAACTGGAACAAACTGACGAGCGACATTATCTTTGTGAACCAGACACTGACTGTGGGTGAAACGGAAACAAAACAGACGACTCAGAATAAAAGTACGGTTGCTTACACCGTCAGACCCGGTGATTCGCTCTATAAAATAGCGAGAGAGCAGGATACGACGGTCAGACGCCTTAAAGAACTGAACAGCCTGAAAAGCGATCTGATCTTTGTCGATCAGCGCTTGATCAGTATAATAATGATTTAAAGGAACCAGCCGTGCACCATGTCGGCTGGTTTTTCTTATGGGTTTTGGACAGTTGTATCAGCGGGTCAGTTAAAATGTGAAAAAAGCCCTATTAGCTTTAAGGAATAAGTATTTCCAGCTGTTGAAAACAAAAATCACCAATAAAAGCTGTATGTAGTTAATACTCCGTTGGCTGAGCGTTTCGAGCGGATGGAATTAAAAAATGTAGTTCATACTGGATGGATCGTATAGACTGAGTCTGCATTAAACGGGGGCTTAAGTCGTTACCCCAGGCAAAAAAAGCTGTGAGTTTGCACTATAGACCGTCTATAATGCTTACCCGGCGAGCAAAACTGACGGAGTTATGCCTACAGGCTCCTCTTAGTTGTAACTCGCCGCAAACAGCTTCAGTCCGGTCTGCATTACTGGTGACCGATAAGCAACACCGGGCACCGTTCAGCCAGCCGAGTTGATAGAACAGTGAGGGGATAGAGTAAACTCAATAAGAGCGAGTCAGTGAGTTTACCTTATGTCAGCAAAATCAGAGCGACCGTCGCCTTCTGCGTATAAGAGTGATGTGACAGTGAAAAAACGGTTGCGGACGGCTTCAAGCTTTGGTATGATTAGGTCAAGATTTAAAAGCATTGTAGGAGCAGTAAGCGACTCGGTCCGATTTAGAGAGTGTATGGGTGGTGAAAATACACAGGACGACAGCTGAACTCGCCTGCAGATCATGCCGCTTCAGGAAGAAACAGACCTGAAGACGTATTTCCGCGTTAAGGAAAGAGGTTGCCCGGTATTCTTTAAGTAACGGGCGGCGAATATAGGTGGTACCGCGACTAACGCCCTATGGACAGCAGAATGATGCTGGCTGTAGGCTTTTTTTATTGGTCAGTTTTACAGTGAACAGGAACTGACCGGTCAGAACGCATCACCAGACGAACCAGACAAAAAAGGAGAGAAACACATGACTTTTGATCATCATGACATCGAAAAGAAATGGCAGGATTTCTGGCAGGCGAACAAAACATTCAAAGCAACGGAAGACGACGACAAGGATTACTTTTATGCCCTGGACATGTTCCCGTATCCGTCGGGTCAGGGCCTGCACGTCGGGCACTCCGGAAGGCTACACCGCAACGGATATCATTTCACGCGTCAAACGCTCGCAGGGGTATAACGTCCTGCATCCGATGGGCTGGGACGCCTTTGGACTGCCGGCAGAACAGTACGCTCTGGACACAGGGAACGACCCGGCCGAATTTACCGAAAAGAATATCCAGACTTTCAAGCGTCAGATCAACTCACTCGGCTTCAGTTACGACTGGGAAAGAGAAATCAACACCACTGATCCCGAGTATTATAAATGGACGCAGTGGATCTTCATTAAGCTGATGGAAAATGGTCTGGCTTATCAGGCTGAAGTGCCGGTCAACTGGTGCCCGGCTCTTGGAACCGTTCTGGCGAACGAAGAAGTCATCGACGGCAAATCAGAGCGCGGCGGACATCCCGTTTACCGCAAGCCGATGAAACAGTGGATGCTAAAAATCACCGCCTATGCCGACCGTCTGCTGGAAGACTTGGAAGACGTCGACTGGCCGGAACACATCAAGGACATGCAGCGCAACTGGATCGGCAAGTCAGAAGGCGCCGAGATCACGTTCGACGTCAAAGAGACAGAGGAGTCCTTCACTGTCTTTACGACAAGGCCGGACACCCTGTTCGGAGCCACGTACGCTGTGCTGGCACCCGAGTCGGATCTGGTCGACAAGATCACTTCCCCGGATCAGAAAGAGGCCGTGGACGCTTACCGCAAGGAAGCAGACATGAAGTCGGATCTGGAACGGACCGATCTGAACAAAAACAAGACAGGCGTCTTCACGGGAGCTTACGCCGTGAATCCGGTCACCGGGGAAGACATGCCGATCTGGATCGCCGATTACGTGCTGGCTTCTTATGGAACAGGCGCGATCATGGCTGTTCCGGCGCATGACGAACGCGACTATGACTTCGCCCGCAAGTATGACCTGGAGATCCGCGCGGTTCTTGAAGGTGGAAATGTTGAAGAAGAAGCGTTTGTCGGTGACGGCAAGCACATCAATTCGGACTTTTTGAACGGGCTCGGCCTTGAAGAAGCTATAGACAAGATAATCGACTACCTTGAAGAAAAAAATATCGGTGAAAAGAAAACGACCTATCGTCTGAGAGACTGGCTCTTTGCCCGCCAGCGTTACTGGGGCGAACCGATCCCGGTCATTCACTGGGAAGACGGCACGACCACCACGATCCCTGAAGAAGAACTTGCCGGTCGTCTTGCCTAAAACAACGGAAATCAAACCGTCCGGAACAGGCGAATCACCGCTGGCCAACATCACTGACTGGGTCAACGTCGTGGATGAAGAGACAGGCATGAAAGGCAAACGTGACACCAACACGATGCCGCAGTGGGCCGGAAGCTCATGGTACTTCCTGCGCTTCATCGACCCGCATAATAAAGACATGCTGGCAGACCCTGAGAAACTGAAGAAATGGCTGCCGGTCGACTTGTACATCGGCGGGGCTGAACATGCCGTGCTGCACCTGCTTTACGCGCGCTTCTGGCACAAGTTCCTGTACGATCTGGATCTGGTCCCAACCAAGGAACCTTTCCAGAAACTCTTCAACCAGGGCATGATCCTGGGCGAAAACAACGAGAAGATGTCCAAATCCAAAGGCAATGTCGTCAATCCGGACGATGTTGTTGATGCTTACGGTGCGGATACGCTGAGACTGTATGAAATGTTCATGGGTCCTCTGGATGCCGCGATCGCCTGGAGTGAAGACGGCCTTGAAGGTGCACGCAAATTCCTTGACCGCGTCTGGCGCCTGTTCATGGATGAAGACGGCAAGCTGAGAGACCGCATCACAACTTTCAACGATAAGTCGCTTGAAGTCGTGTACCATCAGACGGTGAAGAAAGTAACGGAAGACTATGAAGAGCTCCAGTTCAACACGGCCATTTCCCAGCTCATGGTCTTCACGAATGCCGCTTACAAAGCAGAAGGCCTGCCGCTTGACTATGTCAAAGGATTCATTCAGCTGCTTGCTCCAGTCGCGCCTCACTTGGGCGAAGAACTGTGGGCGAAAGTCACACAGTCTGAGGAAAGCCTGGCTTATGAACCCTGGCCGACGTTTGACGAAGCGAAACTGGTCAAAGACGAAGTGACAGTGGTCTTCCAGATCAACGGAAAAGTCCGTTCCAAAAACCAGGTGCCCAGCGCCATTTCCAAAGAAGACCTGGAAGCCATGGCAATGGCAGACGAGCGGATCCAGGAACTCCTGGAAGGCAAAACCGTCCGTAAAGTGATCGTCGTGCCGGGCAAACTGGTCAATATCGTCGCAAATTAAAAGAATTCAGTTTAATAAGAAGATGGAGGAATCAGCGGCCGCTGATTCCTTTTTCTGTTTTTATGGCTTCCTTCGAAAGGGATACGTTAAAATAGAATATAAGGTTAACTAGTTTAACGACGTATGAATCGAGGAGAACGTTATGGATAGAAAAAATGAACTCAAGACACCGACAAAACAGGATCTGAAGCGGTTCACTCGCCTGCTCTGGTCGACCAACATTTCCAAAGGACTGATCGCCATCGGACTGGCCGGGAGCGTTCTGACCACGCTGACCCAGCTCATGATCCCTCTGGCCACGCAGCAGTTCATTGATGGGATCGAATTCGATGTTTTTACGCCGTGGATGATAGCGGTGATCATCGGGATCTTTATCGTGCAGGTCCTGTTCAGCGGTTTTTCCAACTATGTCTTACATAAAATCGGCCAGCATGTGGTCGCGGGCTTGAGAGAGTTCTTATGGAACAAAATCATCAGGCTTCCGGTAACCTTTTTCGACCGGTACGCCTCGGGCGAGATCGTCAGCCGTTTGACCAATGACACCTCCATTGTCCAGAACCTGATTTCATCTTTCTTTCCCCAGTTCATCAACGGTATCCTGACACTGACCGGGATCTTTTTCATCCTGATCGTCATGGACTGGCAGATGACGCTCGTGATGCTGACGGCTGTGCCGCTCGCTTTAGGACTCACACGGCCCCTCGGTAAGCGTATTGCCCGAGTTTCCCGCGAAATGCAGGACGAGACGGCGACCTTTTCCGGGAAAGTCCAGCAGACCGTTGCCGAGATCCGCTTGATGAAGTCTTCGACGGCTGAACGGTTTGAAAAGGAAAAAGGCGAACAGGATATCCGAAAACTCTACCATATCGGTCTAAAAGAAGGCAAGTACATCGCGATCATCGGGCCGCTGATCTACACGCTGATGATGGGCGTGATGGTTTTCGTCATCGGTTACGGCGGGGTACGGGTGGCCCGCGGCGACATGACGACCGGACAGCTGGTGGCCTTCCTGCTTTATCTGTTCCAGGTCATTTTCCCGATCACGACCTTCATGAATTTCTTCATGCAGATCCAGAAAGCGGCCGGTGCCACCGAACGTATCGCACAGATTCTGGATGAAAAGGAAGAAGAGAATCGGCAGGGGCAAGAGATGGACGTCGATGACCTGCCGATCACGTTTGACCGGGTAAGTTTTTCATACGAGCCGGAAAAGGAAGTCATCCGTGAGGTTTCCTTCAAGACACAGCCGGGTGAAAAGATCGCCTTTGCCGGCCCCAGTGGCGGGGGCAAGTCGACACTGTTTTCCCTGCTGGAACGTTTTTACACGCCGGACAGCGGAGAGATCCGCGTGGGTGAGACGCCGATCGAAGAGCTGAGCCTGCGGTCCTGGCGCAGTCAGATCGGCTATGTTTCCCAGGAGAATGCGATGATGTCCGGAACCATCAGAGAAAACCTCTGCTACGGCCTGCCCAACCCGGAAAAACTGACCGAAGACCGGTTGTGGGAGGTGCTGGAGATGGCGTATGCCAGAGAATTTATCGACCAGTTTCCCAATAAGCTGGAAGAAGAGATCGGGGAACGCGGGATGAAGCTTTCCGGCGGCCAGCGTCAGCGCATCAATATTGCCCGGGCTTTCCTGCGTGATCCGAAGATCCTGATGATGGACGAGGCCACTGCGAGTCTGGACAGTCAGTCGGAGCGCATCGTCTCACAGGCGCTGAACAAACTCATGGAAGGGCGCACGACCTTCGTGATCGCTCACCGCTTGAGCACGATCCTGGATGCGGACAAGATCGTCTTCATAGAAAACGGCCAGCTGACTGGGATAGGCAGCCATCAGGAACTGATCGACACACATCCGCTGTATCAGCTGTTTGCGAAGCAGCAGTTGTCAGAAGAGTGACAGTGTAATAAATTCGATGACAATTCTAGAACGTTTCGTGAATCTTTAATCTAAACGATTGCACCTGAAACATTAAAACAGTAGAATAGAGGATAGGTAAAAAGGAGCCCTGTGCTCCTTTTTTTCTGAACATAAACTTTATACTCACTTAATTGATGAAAACACTGTTTGAACGAATAGAAAAGGACAATCTGAAAGAAGGTTTCGATTGAATGGATAACGATACGACAAAAAATGCCGGGCATAAAGACGACTCTCACGATAGTAGAATGGTGAGTGGCGCTGCATGGATGACCGCCGGGAGTATGACTTCCAGGATCATGGGGGCATTATATATCATTCCCTGGTTTGCCTGGATGGGCGGTCAGGAACCGGGTAATGCGGCTATGGCACTCTATCAGATGGGGTATACGCCGTATGGCTTTTTCCTGGCACTGGCCACAGCAGGGGTTCCTTCTGCAATCAGCAAACAGGTCAGTTACTACAATGCCCTTGGCGAATACGAAGTCTCCAAAGGCATCTACAAGCAGGGACTGAAGATCATGGCGTTTACAGGTGTTTTGTCTGCGCTGGTCATGTATTTTATTGCTCCTCTTATCGCTCAGTCCAGCCCATCGGCCGATACGAGCGAAGCCGTCATCGTCATGCGGTCGCTGACCCCGGCCTTACTGATCATCCCATCGCAAAGTGTGACCCGCGGGTTTATTCAGGGCCACAATAACATGGCTCCTTCAGCGATCTCACAGATTCTGGAACAGCTGACACGGATCATCTTTCTTTTAAGTGCCGTCTATATGATCAGACAGGTGTTGGGCGGAGAAGTTGTGACCGCTGTTGCCTTTTCAACCTTTGCTGCGTTTATCGGGGCGATATTCTCACTGGGATTTTTGGCTTATAATCTCAAGCATATGAAAACGGCCTTTGACTATGCACCGGAAGAGAGTGCGGGAAAAGTGTCGGTATCACCGAATCAGTTGATCGTCAACATCATCAAGACCTCGATCCCGTTCATCATCATCGCCACAGGAATCATCGTCTTCCAGATGGTCGACCAGCTGACATACAGTCCGCTGATGCGTGCCTTTTCTGATATGAGTGCCGACATGATTGAAGAAACATACGGCATCACCCAGGGAAATGCGCATAAACTGATCATGGTCCTGACATCATTCGGTACCGCCTTATCGATTGCGTCGGTTCCGCTGATCAGTAAACTGATTGCGAAGAAGAATATGAATGAAGTCAGAAGACAGTTTTCAAAAGCTGTCCAGCTGCTGCTCTTTGCCATGTTCCCGGCGTGCCATCGGGATGGCGATCGTGGCAGAACCGCTTTATGCCGTTTTTTATGGTCAAAGTGATTTAGGAACGAGCATTACGCAGGTCTCAGCTGCCATGAGTATCTTCGTGGCTTTATATGCTGTTTTAGGTAACATCCTGCAGGCCTCCAACCTGACACGTCCGGCAATCAAAGCCCTGCTTTCGGGACTGGCTGTGAAGATCCTGAGTCAGATCGTCTTTGTCGCCTGGTTCGGCCCGTTCGGGATGCTGCTGTCAGCCATTGCAGGCTTTATGGTCAGCTGCGGCATGATGATGAAAATCATGCACACCCACACACACTACTCGGCGACCCGACTCTTCAGACGCTCGCTGCTGATCTTTATGCTCTGCGCTCGTCATGGGGGCCGGGACCGGGCTGGTGAAAATAGGACTGAACTTTGTCGTGGACTATAACAGCCGCTTCGAGTCACTGCTCAGTCTGGCCGTTCTGGCTACAGTAGGGATAGGTATCTACGGCTTCCTTGCACTGAAAACAAGACTGGCTGACCGTCTGGTCGGGGCCAAAGCCGCTTCCGTCCGTCGCAGACTGAAAATGAACTGATTGAATAAGTACAGGAAACAAGAGAGGAGCACCTATGCGCTTAGACAAACTTTTAGCCCACAGCGGGTTAGGGACACGCAAAGAAGTGAAAAAATTATTGAAGAAAAAAATCGTTGAAGTGAACGAGACAGTGATCACTGATCCCAAGACACATGTCGATCCTGATACCGACACGATCACCGTCGGAGGGGAAAGCATTGACTATCAGGAGTTCGTCTACTTCATGCTGAACAAGCCTCAGGGCGTGATCAGCGCAACGGAAGACCTCGTGCACGAAACGGTCGTGGATCTGCTTGAACCGCAGGACAGCCTGCAGGAACCGCATCCGGTCGGTCGTCTGGATATCGATACGGAAGGCCTGCTTGTGCTGACCAACGACGGCAAGCTGACGCACCGTCTGCTGTCACCGAAGCACCACGTCGATAAAAAGTACCTTGCCGAAGTGGAAGGGCTGGTCACTCAAGATGATGTCGAAACGTTCAAAAAAGGCATCCTGCTTGAAGACGAGCACGAATCCTTCACGACCATGCCGGCTGAACTGATCATTCTGGAGACGGATGAAAGCCTCGGGACTTCCAGAGTGGAAGTGGTCATTCAGGAAGGCAAATTCCATCAGGTCAAACGCATGATGGAAGCTGTCGGCAAGACTGTGATCTATCTGAAACGCCTGTCCATGGGAGAGCTGAAGCTGGATCCAGGCCTTGAACTTGGGGCATACCGTCCGCTGACAGAGGATGAAATCAGACTGCTGCAGGAAAGTTAAGATTAGAACATAAAGGATATAATAAAAAGACATGACCAGTGAGGCGCCACCCTTTAATCAAAGGATGAGCGAACCGACTGTCATGTCTTTTTTTTAGTTATAACATTCAGCTTTTTGTCAGAAAACAAAGGTCTGCAGAATAAGCGCGAGAAAACCGGCTGAAATATACGCCGCCGCGATACTCATCGTCCAGAGCGTCTTGCGTTTTTCAAAGGCATACTCTTCATCTGTGTATTCGCCGCTTCCTTTAGGCATCTGCCACAGGGCAAACACAAACAGTCCGGCAATGCCCAGAAAATAAACGAGCTGAAAGTTCAGCCACATGAGCAGGAAGCCGAGGAGAAAGACCCAGCTGTTGATCCAAAAGATTTTCTTTTTCATTTAAACGTCATCCTTCACACAAGTCTATTCCACTGTCTAATTGTACCTTGTATCACTAAGGGTAGCAATGGAAAAAGTATGAAGGAACATTTTGCCTATGTTAAACCCATCTTCTCGATTTTTCCGACGCGAACTCCTTCATGACTTCGGGAATCTGCTCGATGATCATTGTCGGCAGCGTGACGTAATGCGTCAGACTCAGATCGTCGGCGATGTAGCTGTGGAGATAGACGGCGGACAGGACGCCTTGTTTCACTGAATCGAACTGCGGAACAAAGCCGCCGATCATGCCGGCCAGAGTGTCGCCCATGCCGCCCGTGGCCATCGATGGGTTTCCGGTGGTGTTTTCCCAGACTTCATCATCGCAGTAAACTTCCGTGCGTGCTTTTTTCAGAACGACGATGGCATTCAGTTTTCTGACGTACTCCAGATTGACCGAATCATACTGGTCGTCGGGAGAAAGATCCGTGAGGGTGCGCCATTCACCCAGGTGAGGGGTCAGTATCAGCTGGGCTTCGGGTTCGGGCACGTCCTCGTTGACATGCAGATAAATTCCGTCCCCGTCCACAAGCAGGAACTGATAGTCTTTGACTGTCTGATATACGGTACGCAGGATCTGAAGTGACTGCTCGTCACGCCCAAGACCCGGTCCCAGAACGATCATATCGACCGAATCGACGTGACTTTCCAGCTGTTTCTGATCCGTCATATCCACAAACATCGACTCGGGCAGGCGGGCGTGCAGAGCGGCTTTGTTGGACGGATGCGTGGCGACTGTGACCAGCCCGGCCCCGCTGTAAACCGCGGCCGATGCAGCCAGGATGATGGCCCCGGCCATGTTTTCGTTCCCGCCGACCAGTAATACACGGCCGTAAGACCCTTTGTAACTCTCGCGCTTGCGTCTGGGCATATAGGCCCGTACTTTTTCCTTGGTGATTTTATCCATTTGAGACCCTCCTGAAATTTCACAGTTTCTTACCCTTAGTGTAGTACTTATCGTGAAAAGAATCACGTCAGAACGACTGCCTGCATAAAATGCTGCGGATCCCTGGATCGGACTAATTGTCAGAAATTTGACACATGGATTGGCGTTTGATGAAATTAATGATAAAATGGTAAAGGAGAGTCAAGTTAGAAACTCAATCAAGGAGGAAGATAGAATGACACAACATATAGACTGGAAAGCAGAAGCAGCCAAACGCAAGGATGCTTACCTGGAAGATTTATTCGCCATGCTGCGCATCGATTCCGTGCGTGACGACGCTAAAGCAACAGAGGAAGCTCCTGTAGGTCCGGGGCCCAAAGAAGCACTTGAAGCGTTCTTGGCTTTAGGCGAACGTGACGGGTTCAAAACTAAAAATGTCGACGGATGGGCCGGACACATCGAATACGGTGACGGCGACGAACTGATGGGCGTTTTGGCCCACGTGGACGTTGTACCGACCGGCACAGGCTGGGATACCGATCCGTTCGAACCGGTCATCAAAGACGGCCGTCTATATGCACGCGGATCCAGTGACGACAAGGGACCTGGGATGGCCGCTTATTATGCGCTGAAAATGATCAAGGATCTGGACCTTCCCGTTTCCAAAAAAGTCCGATTCATTATCGGCACGGATGAAGAAAGCGAATGGAAAGGTATCAAGCACTACCTTGAAACGGAACAGGAACCCGACTTCGGTTTCTCTCCGGATGCGACCTTCCCGATCATCAATGGTGAAAAAGGGAATGCGACGGTCTTCATCGAAACAAAAGGAGCCGTTGACGGCGGATCCGAAGAACTGGTTCAGTTCGAAGCAGGCCTGCGTCCGAACATGGTTCCTCAAGAAGCGGTCGCTGTCGTTAAAAGCAAAAATCCCGAAGCCCTGCAGTCTGGTTTAGCAGACTTCCTGAAAGGACTGCCTGTCTCAGGCGTTGCAGCTGTTGACGGCGACCAGGTCACCCTTGAAATGACAGGGAAAGCAGCTCACGGAAGCAAGCCGGCCAGTGGCGTCAATGCCGCCACTTACCTCGCACGCTACCTGTCAGATTTCGACTTTGCCAAAGATGCCAAAGACTTCCTGGAACTGACCATGCTTTATCTGCATGACGATCCAGAAGGTAAAAAACTGGGGATCGCGGTCACTGATGAAATAATGGGTGAACTGACTTCAAACCCTGGCGTCTTCGCATTCAAAGCGAATGAAGGCGGCAAGATCACAGTGAACATGCGCTACCCTCAAGGCACGACCGAAGAGGATCTGTTCGAATCCTTCAAGGCGAAATTGTCGGATTACGACGTGACCTTATCCAAAGCCAACGGAAAAGAGCCGCATTACGTTCCGGCGAACGATCCGCTGGTTACGACCCTGCTGGACGTCTATCACCGTCAGACCGGACTGGACGCGCACGAAATGGTCATCGGCGGAGGCACATACGGCCGCTTGATGGCACGCGGCGTTGCCTACGGTGCGATGTTCCCGGACAGTGTCGACACGATGCACCAGGCCAATGAATTTATGGCTGTCGACAACCTGATGGATTCCATGGCGATCTACGCAGAAGCTATCTACGAACTGATCAAGTAAAACTGAATAAATGACCGATCTGAACCTTCCTTGCTGCCAGTAGTGCAGTGAGGAAGGTTTTTTATACGATGATATATATTTTTTTGTGAAATGGGTCAAAACCATTGTAAAGCTGTGTTATACTGGTTCTAAATATGCGAAAAGGAGATGTCTTATGAAAAGCCTGCTATCAGACAGTTTACGTTCATTGAAATCATTTATCAAAGAAAACAAAGCCGCGACGAGTGTCATTTCCGCACTGGTACTGGTTCTGGTCATCATCGTGATCATCGGCATCGGACAAACCCGCAACCGGATCGAAGGCCGAAACATCCAGGCTGTGGAATCGGAAGTCGGGCGTTCAACGGATGAAAAAGATCCGGACATTAATGAAGAAGATCTGGAAGCAACTGAAGATTTCTCGAAGAAGAACGAAGAAGATAACAGTGAAGAAATTGCCGACGAGGATCCTGATGATTCTGAAGAGGCGGAAGAAGAGACTGATCCTGCTGAAGAGGAGACAGAAGCCGACACAGAGCTGACTGAAACTGAAGCGACAGATGACGCAGAGGACTGGACAGCACCGGTAGAAAGCCGTTCTTCCACCGAGACTTCCGAAAGTCGAATAAGAAACAAACCGCTGCTGAAGACGTGACCCAAAAGCCGTCATCGAACCCGTCAGATAAAGCCTTCATCGAATAAAAAAGAGGATAAAGAAGCAGGATCGGGAGAAACAAGTGAACAGCCTGCCGATAAAAAGGAAGAACCGGAAGAAGATGAAAAAGATTCTGCCAAGCCTGTAAAAGAGTCTGAAAAGGATGCAGAAACTGATGCTGACCGGGATACCGAAGACGAACCTGAAGAAGAACCGGTAAAAGAGCAAAGATGAAGCATCGATCGAAGAACCGGTACAAAGAAGTAACTAGAGAGAAGGAATCGGATACTGGATCAGCTGATCTCAGAAAAGATCTCAAAGGAAGAAACAGAGACCGATAAAGAAACAGAAGATAAGAATAGAACGACTGAACCTACAGATAATAACGGAAGAAAGCGACAAACCAATGATTTTCTGATAGGTTGAAGCTAGCCACCGGCTAGCTTCTTTCTGCATTTAAAGCTTCGATGACAAAGTTGGAAGAAGCTAAAAGCTTAGGCCGGGTCGACCGTATTTCGGCTCTGGATGGTCAACTCGAGTGAGGCAAGCGATCCCGGTCGACCATTTTTCGATCAAAATGGCCAACTCGATGATCTTTGACGACAGGACTCGAGTCGAACCCGTTTTCCGACGCCCGAAAATGGCTCAACTAGACGCAGGAGCCGTGCGACAGTCTGCGAGTCGACCATACTCCAGCAGCAATAAATAGGTCAACTCGACGAATGCACTCACGGTAGAGAGATCTGGGTCGACCATTTCGTGATCAAAATGGTCGAGTCACCTATACTATTACTGGTGGGTCGACTTTTTTTCTGCTTGAAACGGCCAACTCATGCAGGTCGTATCAAACGAGTTGACCGTCCTACAGTCGATTTCCCCGCCGAACCTGAAAAAGCACGAACCAAAAAGCGAATAAAGAAGCTTTGGTCCCCAAAGCTATCCAAACAAAAAAAGACTATGCCCTCTCGCTCCTGCAAAGAGAAAGAGAAGAGAATAGTCTTTTCTGATTTAATTCACGTCTGTATAGTCGACTGACAGGGTTTCGCCTTCTTCGAACGAGAGGTGACCGGATTCGTACGGTTCTTCGTCAAGCGTCAGCAGGACTTCCTCGACGCCGTAGTAGTCACCGATCGTGTTGACGATGCCCTGTAGAATAAGAGCTTCGACTCCGGCCCCGGCATTCATTTCGGACAAGTTGGCCGAGAAGTCTATATGCACGACACCGTCTTCACGCAGATACATGAAGTTGATCGTCACACTGTCGTCGATGACCTGGGCTGTTTCTGTATCCGGTGCCTGACCCTTCAGAGATCTCAGCTAGAGCGAGTCGGGCAGGGTCATTGGTGTAACAGCTCCATCGTGACAGCATTCCTGTCCAGTCCCATCGCCTGATCATCAAGGCGGATAAACAGTCAGAATAAATTCTTCCGGTGTATCTTCTGAATATCAGTTGCGAGATGTGGAAGTGATGGTGCTTTCGCCGTCCTCACCAGTGGTAAAATGCGCTCGAGTAATACCGATATCTTCACCGTAGTAATCAGATTGATCTCGCTGTCGTCGCTATACGAACGGGTGACTTCGATCGCTGAAACAGTGACCATTCCGGTGTTTCTTTCTCAACGTCGACAGAGGTGATTTCTGAAGTCGAACCGCTTGGGCTTTCCCAGGAATGGCCTTCTTCAATAGGAAGCTGCAGGATGACTTCAAAATCTTCTGCCTGGCTTGATAGTTCCGTATCAAAGAAGTCTTCCCTAAAATAGGTTTCTGGGACGTTTGAAGACGTTTCTCTCACTTCTTCTTCTGAATATGCGTAAATGGTTACGATGGTCATGCCGCCAGTCGATTCGACCATGCTGCAGGATCATGCTGTCTTTGACGAACTGCGGGTAACGTGTAAAAGCCGCGAATTCATTGCCTTCACCTTCATAATCGAGTAGAGTATCTTCGGTCATGGGGAACCGTGACGGTCAAGTCCTGTTACACTTCAGTTTCATCTCCGTCATGTTTCTTCAGCGTCTTGATCCGTCATCTGTACCGGAGTCAGTTTCAGTCTGTATCTGTTCCATCACCAACCACGGGGGTTTCTTCATCCGTATTAGGCGAATCTGTCTTCATCCGAATTCGCCGAACCAGCCGCATCCGGACAAGTAGAAGCATCCTGAAAGCAGGAAAGAGGCTATCAGTTTACTTCGTTTTACTGGTCATCATGATCATCACTCCTTTCAAATTTATCGTCGGATCGATTTAAAAGTCTAATTCCAGAGCTTTCTGGTAGATCTCACGCGACACGTCAAGCGTCTGGTCGCCGCGTTCGGATATCGCCTCATTGCCGTGAGCTTCCAGCTGAGCCACTAGGGTATCGATGTCACTTTCTTCCACACCGACTTCTGACAGATTGGTCGGCATGTCCAAGGATTTAAAGAACGCCACTGTTTTTAAAATCGCTGCGTCGATCTTGGTTTCTTCTGAACCTTCTGTGATGCCCCAGACTTTTTCAGCGTACTGCACGAGCTTGTCCCATTTCTTGAGTTTGCGGACCATCATCACGGCCGGAAGCAAAGCGGACAAACTGCGGGCATGGTCGGTATGGTTCAGCACCGTGATCTCATGCCCCAGTCCGTGTGTAGACCAGTCGCCGGGAACCCCGCGAGACAGGATGCGGTTGAGTGCCAGTGTGGCCGTCCACATGTAATTCGAACGCAGCGCATAGTCATGATTGTCTTCATCCACAACGTCCGGACCGATGTCGATCAGAATGCGCAGCAGTCCTTCGGCAAATTCGTCCTGGACCATCCCGTTGACCGGATAAGTCAGGTACTGCTCGATGATATGCACGAATGCATCCGTGATGCCGTTGGCCAGCTGTCGCTTGGGCAGAGTATAGGTGAGTTCCGGCTCCAGGATGGAAAACTGCGGAAAGACCTTCCATGCTGCTGAAGCTGATTTTGGCTTTTTCTTCTTTGAAGGTGATGACGGACGTGTCGTTCATCTCCGAAGCTGTCGCAGGCAGGGTGAGCACCGTTCCGAACGGGACAGCCGATTCAACCGGCAGGCCACGGCCCACGCCTTTGCCGAAGATGTCTTTCGGATCACCGTCGAACTGCGATAGCCGCCGCGATGAATTTCGTCCCGTCGATGACCGAACCGCCGCCAACCGCCAAGGATATAGTCGTAGCGGCCTTCTTTGTAGTAGTCCACAGCTTTCATGCATGTTTCAAAAGTGGGGTTGGCCTCGATGCCGCCGAACTCGCCGACGATATGGTCTCTGAGGGCTTCTTTCACGCGGTCCAGTGTACCGAAACGCTTCACGCTCCCACCACCGTAAATAATCAGAACCTTCTTGCCATCTGGAACAAGGGCACCCAGTTCTTCAATTTTATTTTTTCCAAATAATATTTTCACAGGATTGTAGTAAACAAAATCTGACATTGCTTTTACCATGAAAAAGACCTCCTTCAGTAGTGATTCAAGTATAGCACACCACCCTGGAACTCTTAAAAAAGAAGGTCAAGCGATATTAAAAGCAGGAAGTAAGTAGGCGTTAAATGAGAGGGTTATGAATGCGCTTACTTAACTTTCTCATCTTCACCTTTTCTAGTTTCAGAAGTAGGGCAATCGTGTTAAAATGAAAGAGAAATGACAGAGAGTGCGAAGAAAAGCGTTTAGCCCCGTAACTTCTAACGCATACCTTATCCGCTAACTGCTGAAGCAGTAACGGCTATGGCAACTGGAGCGAATAAGCGCAAGATAATCGAAGATTATCGAGCATTATTCGTGAAGTGGACGGCGGGGCTGCTTTTAGGAGCACGTTTAGAAGTAGATATTCTTAATCAGATCAACATTCTATTTCTGTCATCTGAATCGTATGGAGGGATAGCTTTGGCAAAAGAAGGAACAGACTTGAAATGCACCCCGTTATACCCGTACTACAAAAATAACAATGTAAAACTGATCGACTTTGGTTCATGGGCTCTGCCCGTCCAGTTCACAAAATTAAGTGAAGAACACCAGGTGGTCAGAGAGCGTGTGGGACTTTTCGACGTGTCTCATATGGGAGAAATAAAAGTCGAAGGCGCGCAGGCGACCGCTTGGCTGAACCGGCTCATCACGAATGACGTCGCTAAGGTCGAACCAAACCAGGCCGTCTATACGCTGGTCACCAATGAAAACGGCGGGATCCTGGACGACATCATCATCTTCAAGCTGAGCGACACGGCGCTACATGCTGACGCCCAACGCCTCAAACACGGACAAGATCCGGTATTGGCTGACTGCGCATCAACAAGAGGGGATGACCTTGACCGACGTGTCTGAAGAGACGGGGCTGATCGCCATTCAGGGACCGAAAGCCGCAGACATCGTGGCCGAAGTATTTGGTGAAGAAGCCGAAAGATCAAGAATTACCACTTTTTACCAGACGTTTCCACAGACGATTTCGATGATGTCCTGCTGTCACGCACCGGTTACACAGGCGAAGACGGCTATGAGTGCTACGTGAAGTGGGACCAGACGGAAGCGCTCTGGAAGACGTTTCTTGAGATCGGTGAGGCATACGGCATCCAGGAATGCGGTCTGGGCGCCCGTGACACACTGAGGCTGGAAGCGGGCATGCCGCTATACGGTCAGGATCTTTCTGAAGACGTGACCCCACTAGAAGCCGGTCTGCGTTTTGCCGTGAAATGGGACAAGCCCGAACCGTTTATCGGACAAAAAGCGCTGGAAAAACAGAAGGAAGAAGGCACGACCTATCTGTCCCGCGGCTTTGAAGTGAAAGACAGAGGCATCGCACGCACCGGTTATGCTGTCTTCAATGAAGAGGATGAAGAGATCGGTGTCGTCACGTCCGGCACACAGTCACCGACCTTGGGCAACAGTATCGGTTTCATGCGCATCAAAAAAGCCGGGATCAAACTCGGTGACACGGTCAGGATACAGGTCCGCAAGAATCAGGTCGACGCCGAAGTCACCAAAAAGAACTTCCTTAAAAGCTGAACAAAAAACTAAATAATAGAGGACCAAAGGAGAATGCAAAATGACAGATGCAGCCAAGTTGTTTTATACCGAAGAACACGAATGGGTCGAACTGGTGAATGACGACTATGTCCGCATCGGCATCACCGAATACGCCATCGAGCAGCTGGAGGACATGCGTCTTTGTGGAACTGCCTGAAGTGGGCACCGATTTAGCTGAAGAAGATGAGTTTTCAACCGTCGAATCGGTGAAATCAACGTCTGAGATCTACGCACCGGTCGAAGGGTCCGTAGCTAAAGTGAACAGTTCACTGGAAGATGAACCGGAGAAAACTGAACAATTCCCGATACGAAGACGGCTGGCTGATCGAAGTCCAGTCTAAAAAATCCTGTCGACACATCCGGCTTGATGGATGAAAAAGCCTATCAGGACTATATCGACACCTTATAAAATCAGTATGTAGAAAGAAGAGAACCGATGGCGTCTCTTCTTTCTGCCTTTTATTAGAAAACAGTATAAAACGGAATGATGTGGCATACCCACATGAGGAGTGATCAGTTTGGAAAAACAGCACCGTTATTTACCAACGACCAGTCAGGACAGGAAAGAGATGCTGGAAACCATCGGGATCTCATCGATCAAAGAACTGTTTTCGGATATACCTGAATCAACCCGTGCGACAAAAGAGAAGACGATCGAACTGAAACCGGCTTTGAGCGAACAGGCCCTAGTCAGACATATGAAGGCCCTCGCTGACGATGAACACGACCACAGACACGCATGCCTACTTTATCGGCGCAGGTACATATGACCATTACATCCCAAGCGTCGTCAACCATGTGCTTTTGAGGTCTGAATTCATGACCGCCTATACCCCGTATCAGCCGGAAGCCAGTCAGGGAGAACTGCAGGCCCTGTTCGAATTCCAGACCATGATGTGTGAACTGACCGGCATGGACGTAGCCAATTCGAGTCTCTATGACGGCTTCACCTCCCTGGGGGAAGCCTGCAACCTGGCGACGTCGGCAACCAAAAGGAATGAAGTGCTGTATTCAAAAGCGCTGCATCCGCAGGCGAAAGAAGTGGTCCAGACCTATGCCTACGGAATGGAATACGACGTCAAGGAAGTCGGACTGGCTGAGCTGCAGACAGACCTGAAAGCTTTGAAAGAAGCAGTCAGCGACCAGACGGCGGCTGTGATCATTCAGTACCCTAACTTTTACGGAACCATCGAGGATCTGAAAGCGGTCAAGGACGTGTGTGAAGCAACCAAGACCCTACTGATCGTGATGGCCGAACCCGCTGGCTCTGGCGGTTCTGGAGTCGCCCGGCAAACTCGGCGCGGATATCGTTGTCGGGGACACCCAGCCTCTGGGACTCCCGATGAGTTACGGTGGACCGCACTGCGGCTACTTCGCCGTGAAGAAAAAATACATGCGTAAAGTCCCGAGCCGTATCGTCGGTCAGACGACGGATCAGGACGGCAAACGCGGTTTTGTCATGACGCTTCAGACGCGTGAACAGCATATCCGCCGCGAAAAAGCAACGTCCAACATGAGTTCGAACCAGGCTCTGACTGCTCTGGCCACGTCGGTCTTCCTGTCCACAGTGGGCAAGGTCGGCCTTCAGGAAATGGCAAGGCAGAACATCAGCCATGCCCATTACGTAGAGAAGCAGCTCGAGGAGAAAGGGCTGGACGTGCTGTCTTCGGATGCTTTCTTCAACGAATTCGTTGTCAGGTGCAATGAGCCGATAGAACATGTTTCCAAAAAACTGTTAGAACAAAGTATCATCGCAGGCTACGACGTTTCCGAATATTTAGGCGAAGACAACGCCATGCTGATCTGCGTCACCGAAAAGCGTACAAAAGAAGAGATGGACAGCCTGATCGATGTGCTGACAGGGGAGGCTAAATAAATGAATATAACATACAATGATTTAGTATTTGAAATTTCAAAAAAAGGACGCCAGGGTTACAGTCTGCCGGAGTCCGAGGTTGAACAGACAGACTTGAGCGACGTCATCCCGGCTCATCTTCAGAGAGAAACGCCAGCCGAACTGCCTGAGCTGTCCGAGTTGCAGGTCATGCGCCACTACACGGCCTTATCGAACAAGAACTTCGGTGTGGAGACTGGCTTTTACCCGCTGGGATCCTGCACGATGAAATACAACCCGAAAATCAATGAAGACATCGCCCGCTTCAGCGGATTTGCCAATATCCATCCGCTCCAGCCGGAAATGACCGCACAGGGCGCACTGGAACTGATGTACCGCCTGGAAGAAAACCTGAAGGAAGTCACGGGCATGGACGCGATTTCACTGCAGCCTGCAGCCGGAGCACAGGGTGAATGGTCCGGACTGCTGATTTTCAAAGCCTACCATGAAGCCAACGGGGAAGGCGACCAGCGCCGCAAGATCCTGGTCCCGGATTCCGCTCACGGGACGAACCCGGCGAGTGCGGTCGTGGCCGGTTATGACGTGGTCGAGATCAAATCCAACGACGAAGGACGCGTTGGTGTTGAAGCACTGAAAGAAGCCATCGGACCGGACACAGCCGGGCTGATGCTGACAAACCCGAATACATTAGGATTGTTTGAAGTCGATATCGTCGAGATCGCCGAGATCGTTCATGCGGCGGGCGGCCTGCTTTATTATGACGGGGCCAATGCCAATGCCATTTTAGGCAAATCGACGCCTGGGGAAATGGGCTTTGATGTCGTGCATTTGAACCTGCATAAAACATTCAGTACCCCACATGGCGGAGGCGGCCCGGGATCGGGTCCCGTCGGCGTCGTGGATTACCTGACGGATTTCCTGCCGTCCCCGCGTATCGAGAAAGACGGCGACAGGTACAAACTGACTTATGATCATCCGAAATCGATCGGCCGCGTCAAGGGTTATTACGGCAACTTCGGCGTGAACGTCCGTGCTTACGCCTACATCCGGTCCATGGGCGCCGAAGGGCTTCAGCAGGTATCGGAAGATGCGGTCTTGCATGCCAACTATATGAAGGCAAGGCTGGAGCCGTATTTCGATACCCCGTTCAAGTCGATCTGCAAACACGAATTCGTCCTGAGCGGCAATCGTCAGAAGAAACTAGGTGTGCGGACGCTGGACATTGCCAAACGTCTGCTGGACTACGGGTTTTATGCGCCGACCGTTTACTTCCCGCTGATCGTTGACGAATGTCTGATGATCGAACCGACGGAAACGGAAGCCAAAGAAACACTGGACGCCTTTGCGGACGCGTTGATCGAGATCGCCAGGGATGCGGAAGAAAATCCGGATCAGGTGACCGGTGCACCGTTCACGAAATCTGTCAGACGACTGGACGAAGTCACGGCTGCAAGAAAACCGGTCGTGACCTATCAAAGGGAGACTGACTCGGAATAATAAACACTGTATACAGTGTAGTTGTTATACACAATTATTTTAATGAAGTAACGGGGAGATGAGAATATGGATCTTAAACTTTCAGGAAAAACGGCGCTCGTTCTAGCATCCAGTTCCGGCTTGGGGAAAGCCATCGCACAGGAGCTGGCCAGAGAAGGAGCGAACGTGATGCTGACCAGCCGGACAGAAGAAAAGCTTGAGCAGGTAAAAGCCGATATCGAAAGGGAGACTAAAGGGAAAGTCGCCTATACAGTTTGTGATCTGACCGATCCGGAAAATATTAGACAACTGGTCGAATCGACACGAAAGACTTTCGGAAAAATCAGTATCCTTGTCAACAATACCGGGGGACCGCCGGGAGGTTCTTTCGACAGTTTCTCAGATGAAGACTGGCAGAAAGCCTTCGACCTGACGCTGTTGAGCTATATCCGGACGATCAATGCGGTACTGCCGGACTTGAAGGAAACCCACGGCCGGATCCTGAACAATGCCTCATCATCGATCAAGCAGGCCATCGACGGACTGGTCATGTCCAACGTTTTCCGCATGGGGATCTCGGGCCTGTCAAAGAGCCTGTCTCAGGAACTCGCCGGCAGACGGCATTCTGGTCAATACCATCGGAGCGGGACGGATCGAAACAGACCGCCTGACCGAGCTGGACGGCAAACGTGCCGAACGTGAAGGGAAAACGGCCATAGATGTGAGAGCATCGGTCGAAGACACGATCGCACTTGGCCGGTACGGTAAACCTGAAGAGCTGGCCAAGATGGCTGTCTTTTTAGTTTCCGATGCCAACACCTATATAACCGGACAGCAGCTCCTGGTCGACGGCGGAATGACAAAAGCGTACTAGATCTTATGTCTGTGAACCGATCGTTTTATAAAAAGGTCATCTCGAAGCCGGTAGAACAGTTGGGTCGACCATTTTCCGGACTGGATGGTCGACTGGCAGCTTCGAAAATTGGTGAGTCGACCATTTTCAGCACAAAATGGCCAGCTCGCCGGGCAAGTTCTCACCGGGTCGACCATTTTACGGACTGGATGACCAACTCACAGCTTTGACAACTAGTGGGTCGACCATATTCATCGCGAAATGACCAACTCGCAGCTTTGACAACTTGAGTCGGGTCGACCATATTCAGCGCGAAATGACCAACTCGCAGCTTTGACACTTGGTGGGTCGACCATATTCATCGCGAAATGACCAACTCACAGCTTTGACAATTAGCGGGTCGACCATATTCATCGCGAAATGACCAACTCGCAGCTTTGACAACTTGGCGGGTCGACCATATTCATCGCGAAATGACCAACTCACAGCTTCGAAACTTGGTGGGTCGACCATATTCAGTACGAAATGGCCGACTCGTAAGTGAGTATATCGCCAAGTTGGCATCACTGCGGATTAACCGAGGTCTTTCAAAAAAATGAGTCTTTCTTTCAAAAATTACGACTATTGTATTTTAGTCAATTCGACACTATAAACTCTTGGAGGCAAAAGCATGAAAAACAAGAAAAAAATCATTATAGTCAGCCTTGCCGTTCTTGGAAGTATCCTGGCTGCGGTATCTGGGTTGTTTACTTCTATTGCAGTTGTAGGGAAAAAGATAGATAAAGCTTATTCAAAAGACGGAAATCAGGACAACAGAAAGTAAGTATATAGGTCAAACTGATTTCAAAAGCCTAGACAGGGATTTCAGGAAAACAGGGGGATAATGTGCTGCGTGAATGTCTTTATTCACGCAGTTTCATTTAAAAAGACTTGAGAAGTAAAAAGCTTAAATGGACTACCGGTCGCTTGACAGCGATCGGTTTTCTTTTAAAAGTACGGAACTTAAATTTACCCTTGAAATACAGGCTGAAATACAGTAGACTTAAAAGCGTTGAAAATAGAAGAAAAGATAGAGGTGCCAAGAATAAGAGTACTGTCTGGAGGCGTGACTGCCGGTGAATGACAGGAAAGGGTTCTTTGCCGAAGGAAAGTCGAGCGTCATCTCACTCTCCTGGGCATACGTTTAATAAGCGTATGACTGTCACGCTTGCGTGGAGCACTATCCTTAAATATGCGGTTCTAAAGCATCTGAGGTATTGTGCCCTTGGGTGCTTTTTTCTATGAAAAAAATTATAGATTGGAGAACAAAAATGAAAAAACGACTTAATTCACTCAGTCCTCTGCTGATTCTGGCACTGCCTGGTGTGGCTTGTACCTGAACCTGTTTTAGCAGCTGAGGAAGGCGGGAGTCTTGCACAGTCTATGGGACCTCTGACTCTGATTCCGCCGATCGTTGCGATCATTCTGGCTTTCGTGACTAAAAACGTGGTCTTGTCCCTGTTCCTGGGGATATTTTCAGGGACCGTGATCATCCAGTATGCCGGCGGGGCCAATATTCTGCTGGGACTGCTTTACGGTTTCACCGATATCGTCGACTACATTTTAGGGTCACTGGCTGATCCCTGGAATGCCGGGATCATTCTTCAGGTGCTTGTCATCGGTGGTCTGATCGCACTCATCACGTCGACCGGCGGGGCCCGTGCGATTGCCGAAAGTCTGGCTAAGAGAGCTAAAGGCCCGGTCAGCACGCAGGTCATTACCTGGATACTCGGTCTGCTCATCTTCTTCGATGATTACGCCAATGCACTGATTGTTGGTCCGATCATGCGTCCGGTTTCGGATAAAATGAATATTTCCAGAGAACGTCTGGCTTTTGTCATCGATGCGACGGCTGCACCGATCGCCGGGATTGCGCTGATTTCGACCTGGATCGGTTACGAAGTCGGGCTTATCAATGACGCTTTCCAGTCGATCGGTCAGGATGTCAATGCTTACGGTATCTTCCTGCAGACCATTCCTTACCGCTTCTATAACATTTTGATGCTGATATTTGTACTGGTCACATCCTTAACTTTAAGAGAATTCGGTCCGATGCGCAAAGCTCAAAAACGTGCACGAGATACAAAAGAACTGATAGCCAGCGGGTCACATCTGGAAAATCCGGATGAAGAGATGGAAGTCGTTGTCAAAGGCAGAACGACCGTCTGGAATGCCTTGATTCCGATCGGTTCCCTTATCCTGTTCAGTTTCATCGGCTTTTACACCAATGGCCGTCAAGCGATTTTAGGTTCCGATAATACGGCACTGATCCAGACGATCGAGAATTCACCTTTCTCCTTCGTTACACTGAGAGAAGTGTTCGGCGCTTCCGACGCGTCCGTCGTTCTTTTCCAGGCTGCACTGATTGCCAGTATCATTGCTCTGTTCATGGGCGTGACTCAGGGGCATTTCAGTTTCAGCAAAGGGATCGATATCTGGGTGAACGGGATGAAAACGCTGATGATCACCGGCGTCGTCCTGCTGTTGGCCTGGTCACTCTCGGGCGTCATGGGTGAACTGGGAACAGCCGCTTACCTCGTAACGCTGCTCAGTGACGCGATGCCGCCGTTCCTGCTGCCGACCGTCATCTTCCTGCTGGGTGCGATCATTTCCTTTGCCACCGGAACGTCATATGGAACGATGGGTATTTTGATGCCGCTGGCGATTCCTCTGGCAACAGCCATGCAGCCGGGCGATGCCAACTTCGTCATCATGTCTGCCGGTGCAGTACTGACCGGTGCGATTTTCGGGGATCATGCGTCACCGATTTCTGATACAACGATCCTGTCATCCATGGGTGCCGGCTCGAACTTGATGGACCACGTCAAGACACAGCTGCCATATGCTGTTGTCGTAGCCGTGATATCCGTACTTTTCGGATACATTCCTTCAGCATTCGGCCTGTCCGTGATGATCGTTCTGCCGATAGCTCTGATCGCTATCGTTGCCGTCATTTTCATTTTCGGTAAAAAAGTGGATACATCAGAAACGGTTCAAGACAGTAATCTGAAAAATATTAGCTCAGTCATAGAGTGAAGCGCCAGCCTTTGAAACGGTTGAAGCGTGGGCTCTACTGACTGAGCTTTTTATTGTCTGAATTTAACAGAAGGTATAACATATTGATAAGAGGCTCACAAGGTTACGGTTGTTTAAAGTCAGCGAAAGCCATCGATAATGATTATTTTGCGTTAAAATCGTTCCGTGATTCCAGGAGCCTGAGTTTTGTGAAGGAGGCACGCAATGAAATGGGAAGTGCATAAAGGAGACATCACCAAGTTGAAGGTGGGTGCCATCGTCAATGCCGCCAACAAGTCACTGCTTGGCGGGGGAGGCGTCGACGGGGCCATCCACCGTGCAGCCGGGCCGGAACTGAAAGAGGCCTGCCGGAAGATTGAATGGGGCGGAAACAGGTGAAGCCAAACTGACGGAAGGCTTTGACTTGCCTGCTGACTACGTGATACACGCAGTGGGACCAGTTTACCAAGGTGGCGCTCGCGGGGAGGCTGGAAAACTGAAAGACTGTTACAGGAACAGTATCGCAGTGGCCAGAGAAAACGGGATAAAGTCGGTCGCTTTTCCGGCGATCAGTACCGGCATCTATGGCTATCCGGTCAAAGAAGCAAGTGAGATCGCGACAGAGACGGTCGTGGATCTTACCGAAGACGACCCAGAAGTGGAAAGCAGTCATCTTCGTCGCTTTTGACGATGAGACAGAAGCGGTACTGAAAGAAGCATTAAATAAGGCAATTCAAGGAGGAAAAGAATAAAATGAAAAAATATATAAGATTTGGAGCCATGATTTTAACATCAACAATCATCATGTATTTCCTGATGTACCTAAACGTGTTCGAGTTTTCTCACGCGACGCTGAGCGAGACCCGCATCTATATGGCAATCCTGATGGGGGCCACGATGGCCGTCATCATGATGCTTTTCATGTGGCATATGTATGACAACAAGAAACTGAACGGCATCATCCTGGCGAGTGCCGCCGTTGTCTTCGGCATCAGCCTGTATCTGGTAAGGAGCCAGACCACAGTGGACCAGGTCTCCTGGATGAAAGCCATGATCCCTCACCACTCTATAGCGATCCTGACCAGTGAACGCGCCAACCTTGAGGACGAACGCGTTGTGGAACTGTCGGAATCCATCATTGAAGCCCAGCGAAGAGAAATCGACGAAATGAAAATGCTTATCGAAGAACTGGAAAACGAAGAATGATTTTGAGAAGGAAAAAGTCCAGCCCGTCCATCTATTTGGAGGGGCTGGACTTTTCTTTAGGTACTAAAACTGCAGACTCGTTAAAAAGTTGGCTGAATAGATCAGTTAAAGCAGAATCAAAGCGGAAACGGTCGACCGAGTCTGCGCGATCCTCCCGAGTTGACCATTTCGATCGGTAAATGGTCGACCGATACGCGTCCTCCAGTTGACCTTCGCGCGGTAACCATGTTCAAGCGGTAAATGTAGACCATTGCGCCGTCCTCCTTGAGTCGACCGTTTTGATTGGAAAATGGTCGACCGGGCTGCGCGGGTACTCTTGAGTTGACCGTTTGGAGCGGTAAATGGTCGACCGGTACTGCGCCGTACTCCTGAGTTGACCATTTCGAGCGGTAAATGGTCGACCGGTTCTGCGCGATCCTCCTGAGTTGACCGTTTTGATTGGAAAATGGTCGACCGAATTCTACGCAATACTCCCGCAGTCGACCGTTTCGGCCGGAAAACGGTCGACTCAGCGAACCCAAACCGTTTGAGCTGGCCATTTTTAGACTCATCCAAAGAACCGGTCCGCTCGTTTCTCCAAAGCTCAGTCGGTCTTGAATCCAATAAAGAAACCTCAGACAATCGCTTGTCTGAGGTCACTGATCCAGTCAATACAATAACTAGTCGTTTGGCAGCAGCTTCGCTACCCGTTCCAGGTAATCATCCATCTGGAATTTACGTTCGAGTCCTTTGGCATTCATGTAGCGCACTTTACCGAAGACATCCCGTTCTTTCCAGCCGTGGTCATGCTTGCCGAAAACCCAGGCGATACCGGTGAAACTGTTCGGATCCCGGCCATCGAGGTTGTACTTGTTGTTCAGATACAGCGCGCGGGAGAAAGCCTCCTCGGGCGTTTCGGTCCATTCGATGATCTTCTTGCCCCAGTACATCCGCATATACCCGTGCATCTTGCCCGTCAATACCATCTCGGACTGAGCGGCATTCCAGTAGGGATCGCCTGTATCCGAGTTTTCAAGCTGTTCCAGGGTGTAGGCCGGGTCGCGTTCATCATCCTTATGGTCGGCGAGCGTTTCTCTGGCCCAGTCAGGCAGGCAGTCATACGCGTCATACTGGTCGTTATAATGAACGAAATTCATGCTCAGCTCTCTGCGCACGACGAATTCTTCAATAAAGGCTTTCTTGTTGTCGGAAGAAGGGACGTCCGCCAGCTGCTCGTAGATGTATAAAGGCGAGATCTGCCCGAAATGCAGATACGGGCTCATGTCGGACGTCACAGTCAGGCCCGGTTCGTTCCGCTTATCGTCATAGTCAGACAGATTATTTTCGATGAAATCAGCCAGCCGTTCCTTGGCCGCTGCTGTTCCACCCTGTATCCAGTCGACAGCAGGGACGGAATCGTCGCAGTCGAGGTCACTCAAAACGGCTGAAATATCCGAAAGGTCCACCGTTTCATAGTCCAGGTCGATATCTACCGACGGCTTCTCAACCTTGACCGGAGACAGGGGGTCGCTGTAAGTATCGAGGTGTTTGTGGATCTTGCTCCGGATCGTACGCGCGGCATATTCTTCCTTGTCTGAAGCCACTTCAACCGGAACGATGACGTTCGTTTCGACCTGATAGAAAGGACAGTCGATTTCGCTGGCCACTTTTTCGCGCCACTCCCGTTCGATCCTGCAGGTACCCGCGGTCAGTGACGAGCAGGGCCGCTTCTTGGGCAAATTTTCACTGCACCTTTTTCCGGAGACGTCTGGAGCATGACGAACTGGATGCCGCGTTCTTTCAGCTCCTGTTCGACTTCTTTCAGTCCTTCCAGCATGAATGTGTAATGACGGACGTTGGCTTCCGGAAAATCTGCGGTCAGGCCAAAATAAACAAGCAGGGGCTTATCCAGTTCGTTTGCCTTTTTAGCGGCAAATTCCAGGGCATGATTGGTTTCGGTACGCTGACTGGCCTGCATCCAGTAGACAACGTAAGGACGATCGGGTGTTTCAGTGTCTTTTAATTCTTTTATCCGTTTTGACATAAGTGCCTCCTTCAGTGAATAGATGCTTATATAGAAAACTATTCCTCAGAATGTGTCTCCAAGACTCAAACGAAGGAATAGCTGTGGTTTATAATTATACGCGGGATTCTTCGGGCAGTTCTTCGGTCACGTCTTCAGTTTTAGCTAAACCAAACGTCAACGCGTAGCAGCCGAGCGCGATGGCTAAGGCAACGACCAGTTTCACAAAGGCATTGCCGGTCGCCAAGTCATTCAGTGCATCCGTATTGGCTACGACAGCCACGGGCGAAGCGAGCACCAGGCCCAGGATCGAGGCGTAAGTGAAGCTCGGGTAGTTGTTGAAGAAATAGTCGATGACCTTGCTGATCAGGATGATCCCGACGACCATGCCCAGCGCATAGGCAATGAGCAGGATGGTGAAGGGGATCAGAGCCTGGATATCGAAAGCGGCCAGGTTTGATGTAAAGCCGTTGATCGTGTAGACCACCGCATAGTAGTAACCCATGATCAGCATCAACAGCGAGCCGCTGATGCCGGGTACGACCATCGCTGCAGCAGAAACCAGTCCGACGAAAAATAAAGCAACTAATGGACCGAAGCCGAGACTGATCGTTTCCGGACCGCCGCCTGAAACGTCAGCGATACCCATCCAGGAAACGATGAGGAAAAAGACGACCAGCAGGATGAGATGAACGGGTGTTGCTTTGCGCCGTTCTTCTTTCAGGCTTTCTTTAAAGGAGCCGGATAATATCGGCAGACCGCCAGGATCAGACCGACAAAGGCAAAAGCCGTGTAGAGCGTGAATTCAGCCAGCAGCCATTCGATCACCATCGAAAAGCCGGCCACACCGATCAGAGCGCCGGCAATGAGCGGGACCAGTACCCTCATGCTCGGCTTGAATTCTTTCCTGACATGGGTGAAGGCGTGGATGACGTCATCGTAGATACCGAAAGACACAGCCATCGTGCCGCCGGACACACCGGGGATGATGTTTGAAATACCAATAAACAATCCTTTGATTACTAACCATATATAATGCATAATTGTCTCCTTAACTAACAGTAATGATGTAACTGATATATAGTTTAACATATAAACAGAAAAAATGACGAAAAAAATGTGACCGTGCCGACTTAGTTGAAAAGCCAGGCTACGGTCACATTTTTATAATCTGAATTCAGTTTATCGATGTATTTCTTCACTTGCAGCAGGAAACCCTGATCACAGGCGATTTGAACCTCGTCACCGAAAAGATTACTGTATCGCGGTGAGGCAGGAATTCGTTGGCATGTCTTTTTATCCGGGTACATTTAGCGTTATAAGGCAAGATCAGCTCACTCATCAGCATGCCGTCCAGATAACTGTTCGGCTCGACAAAGAAGTCCGTGTAAATGAGTTTGCCTTCAAAGACAGTCGGGTATCTGTTTGTTTTGTTGTAAAGGGTGATCTCATCGATGGGTTCCAGTCCCAAGATATCGGAAAAGATATAGGCTGTCGGACAGACAACGGCGATCGGCATCATCTGAGTGATCGAACCCGTCTATTTCTGTTATCAGAAGAACAATGGCCGTGAGAGGCGCTTTGGAGATCGCCGTGAAGAAACCGCCCATTGCGAAGAATAACATAATTCCGCATGAATTCTTCTTCCAGCCCGGTGCCCCTCTCAGGACAAGACTCCCGAATAATGCCGCCCCAGAACAGCCCCGATGGTAAGCATGGGGATCATCATCCCGGCTGGAATACCCTGAACCGTACGCGATCTGAAATAAAATGAATTTGAAGATCAGTATTGCCAGCGAAGATTTCAATGTGGCTGTCCGGGACAGGAGCGATACTGGCAATATGACCGACGTGCCGCACCAGGACATGTCTCTCCCCAGTATACGCCCGTCGGTATGACGAGTAAAAATGGGATGAAGCCAAATAAATAAGGCGGAACCGGCAGGCTGGCATAGAGTTTCCGGCGCAGCGAACAGTACTTTCTGGAATATCCATCCGGCTAGGGCCAACAGTATGCCTAAGAGTATACCAGGTACAGGTGATCTTCCAGCGGGAATTCAGGCCAGACGGCCTGAATAAGAGATGCAGGCTTCGAGCCGAATATATGGAAGGCCAGGAAATTGGCAGTCACTTGATGCTGAAAGACAGTCAGTATCAAAATGCTTGAAAACCGGTGATGCACTTCCTCAGAGAAATAATCGACCAGCCCGGACATGGGTGCGTTGAAGGCTGCGGATAATCCGGCAGCGGCGCCGCTTGAAATAAGGATATTTTCCTGTGTTTTGTTTCCTTTAAACAACCGGTTGATACCCTGACCGACGACGCCGCCGATCTGTATGGACGGGCCCTCTCTGCCGACTGGGATACCCATGCCTAAAACCAGTGTGCTGGCTGTAAATTTTCGCCAGAGTATGGACCACCAGTTGAGTTTCAGAGTTCCTTGGAGTTGACCTTTAAGTTCAGCAACGCCGTTTCCCTGAATGTCCGGATCGTCTCTGCCGATCAGGATGACGAGGAAGGCGAAGACTAGTACGGCCGCCACCCAGCCGGCGATCCATCCTGGAATCCTGAATTCTCTCTTCAAAAAACTGTAGACGGAGGGCATAAGGTTCAGTACCGCATAGATCGCCATCCTGAACACACTGACCACCGCACCGGCGACGGCTCCCACCAAAATGCCTTTCAGAACGTAATTGATCTTGGACAGGTTTATAAACTGTAATTGTTTCATCCTATGCTCCTTTAGAACCAGGGTAAAGAAATGGCCGAGAACATACGGCTAGCGTGGGTCCTGCGCATGCCTTTTTGAGGACATGCAAAAGATGCGGGCACTTTTCAAGACCACAGGCATGGTGCATCAGATCGGGAAGGGTGCGTGACCTTCCTATCGTGTGTATGCGAACAGTTGATGCCGCCACCCGTTTTACATTTCGTATAGTTGTGACTGTTCAGTATATATTTACCCTGGAACTGATTTTATTAAATCATTTTGATATAACCTTAATTGTTTCACACCTAGAGGATTATAGACAGGTTGCGAAGGGGTGTCAAGTAAATTAGTATCCCTGACCGTTCTGCAGCTGATCTGAGCTTTTGCTTCACTAGCCCGCCCGAAATAAAACGATCAAGACCAGGTGAGGGCTGGTTTTGATCGCTCCTGTAACGTTCATCAATTCAGTTTATCGAGCCGCTTTCTGACCTCGGCGACGAAGCCTTTATCCGTGGTGATGATGATCTCATCACCGGCGAAAAAGACCGTATCCTGGTGAGGCATGAATTCATTCTCGTGCCGTCTTATTTTGATGATGCGGGCCCCGTAAGGAAGGGTCAGCTGCCTGGCCATCATTCCGTCCAGATCGGAATCCGTTTCAACGAGGACTTCGATTTCAGTCACTTCTCCTTCAAAGACACGGGGCTTGCGGTTGACTTTACGGAAAAGCAGTTCTTCATAAATAGGATCTGAACCGACAAAGTCTGACGCTACGTATGAACTCAGGCAGACGACGGCCAGTGGCATAAGGTGAGTGACCGAGCCCGTCATTTCAGTGATCAGCGTGACGGACGTCAGCGGCGCTTTGGTAACGGACGTCAGAAAACCGCCCATGGCATAAATGATGAAGCTGCGCAGAAAGATATCGTCGATACCGGTCAGACTCAAGGCTCCATTGCCGTATATAGCACCAATCAGTGCGCCGAGACTCAGGACCGGAACGAAGATACCGCCCGGCAGGCCTGAACCATAAGAAATATGAGTAAAAATAAAGCGGAAAACGAACACGCCGAGCAGGAACCAGAGTGTCACCGAACGTCCGTTGATCATATTGATGACCATCGTCCCGCCACCGAGCATGGTCGGAAAGTACAAGCCGACCGGTATGACCAGCAGGAAGGGGATGAAGCCATTCAAATAAGGCGGGATAGGCAGCATGCCGTATACTTTAGGCATGACGAGCAGGACTTCCTTGTACAGCCAGCCGCCCAAAGCGAGCAGGATGCCCATCAGGACGAGGTGACCGTACTGTTCAAGCGGGAACTGCAGCATGGCGCCCAAATCCAGTGCCGCTTCCACGCCGAAGATCTGGTAAGCGACAAAATTGGCGGTGATGGATGCGGAAAAAGCTGTCAGCAGCAGGACACCGGAAAATTTGTGATGCACTTCTTCCAGGATGAACATGATACCGGAAACGGGGGCGTTGAAGGCTGCCGACAGACCGGCACTTGCTCCAGCCGAGATCAGGATGTTCTGCTGTGAACGGTTGCCTTTGAGAAAGTGATTCACGCCCTGACCCACGGCACCGCCGAGCTGGATGGAAGGACCCTCACGTCCGAGAGCGAGCCCGGAACCGATAGCCAGAAAGCCCCCGATGAACTTGCGCCAGAGGATGGAGGACCAGTTGAGGGTCAGAGAACCGTGCAGCTGACCCTCGATATCCTGGATCCCGGATCCGCGGATATCAGGTTCGTCCCTGATCAGTATGGCGACGATAAAGGCAAAAAGCAGCATCAAAGCAAGCCAGGGAATCAGCCAGATCGGATTTTCATTCATATAATGATATACTTCGATCGTCGTTTCAACGAGCAGCTCGACGGCCCCGCGGAACAGACTGATGATGATGCCGGACAAGACACCGACCAGCATCCCTTTGGCGACATAAGAAATTTTTGACCATTCAAATAAACGTAATGATTTCATAACACACTCCAACTTTACTGAATTTTATATAGTATCTATTGTAAAGGAATACGGTATAAAAATATACGATTAAATACTGTAGACCCCCGTTCAGCAGAAACACGTTACGTGTTTAACCGCTGACCGATTGTGTTATAATTAAAAAAGCCGAATAATAAAAGAGGCTTGAACGCATTGCATTGAGCGAGAAAACTAAAAGTGAGAATGATCCTGAACGTCAAGGGGGCAAGGCGAATGATCCTGATGGGTGTCGAAATCACACTGCTGATATTCGGTTCTTATTCATTGAAGGAAAAACGCAGCGTCGTCAAAAGTATATTGAGACGAACAGAAAACCGGCATCACCTGGCCGCAGCGGAAGTGGATGAAATGGAGATGCACAATAAGGCGGTCATCGGCTTTGGTATCGTCGGCAATGACCGGAAACTCTGCCGCAAACGTCTGGAAGCTGCGCTTAAGGAAGTCGAAGAAAATTATGAAGTGGAGATCCTGACTTTCGACTGGATCGAAGCTTAACTGCGTGAATTCAGTTAATGACAGCAAAGAATAAAAGAAAGGATGTCACGATGAGTATAGCTGAAGAAAATGTCTCATTTATCAAATGGGATCAGGAAACAACAGAACTGGCCGAACTGCTGAAGGGATACACCAAAGCAAATCTCCTGGAACTGGCGGGGAATCAGCTGGTTCCTGTCAGGAAAAGCTGGAACAAAGCAAAAATCGCTGATGTGCTGGCGGGATACACGATCGAACAGGCTGAAACGATCTTTCACCCCGTATTGAAAGAGGCGCTCCTCAGCTTGCCTGATCTGGAGACAAACGTCTATCGGGTAAAGAATATGGAGGAAATACATGTCCTTGTTCCATTTATCCGTCAGGGATTCTTCTTTGCGGCGAGTGAAAAAGACAGCATCCTGCTGACTCATTCCTGAAGAGATCCTGTTCAGTGTCAAAGACCGTATGAATGGAGCAGGTCAGACCGCTGAACCCACAGAAAGAGCTGAAGCATCTCAAACAACCCAAGAATCCGGGGAAGCTGAAACGACACATGCCGGCAGCCAAAGAAAAAACGAACTGCTGAACAGCTGGAAAGAACGGGCACTGGCTATATATGGCACGGTGTCACTCGAACATCTGAAAACGATCTGGAACCGTCACTTTGACGAACAAGTGACCATAGAAGAAATCAATGAACGACTTAATCACTAATGGACGAGGAGAAAAGGCATGATTAGAATACTTATCGACTCTGGGATCGACCAGAACAAATTTATGAAAGAAAACTACGCGTACGATTTTTTACCCTTGAGCGTCATCATCGATGAGAAGGACTATCTGGACCAGGTAGAGCTTTCTCTGGAAGACGTCCACATCAAAATGGAACAGGGCATTCTGCCGAAAACGTCGCAGGTATCACCGAAAACAATCATGGATGCACTGGATGAGGCTCGGGTAGAAGGCGATGACGTCATATACATCACTATTTACAGCCAGTTTTCCGGAACGTACCAGGTCGCACAGACGGTGGTGGGGGAATACAGAGAAAAATTTCCAGACATGGCCATCGAAGTGATCGATTCAAAAGGCGGTTCCGGCGGTGGAGCCCTCTTAGCCCTTCAGGCGATGGAAATGGTGAAACAGGATCTTGATTTTGAAACCATCGTCAGTCAGACAAAAACGAATGCCGAACATATCCAGTATCATTTCACCTTGAATAATCTGAAATGGCTGGTCAAGGGCGGCCGACTGCCCAAAGTGGCAGGGGCAGCAGGTGACGCGCTGAATATCAAGCCTTACTTATCCGTGAACGAAACAGGGATCTACCTGAAAAAACTGGTCCGGGGCCAGGAACGTATTTACAAAAGAATGATCAAAGACATGAAACACGGTGTCGGCTCATTTACAGACCAGCTGATCACCATCAGTCATGTCAACGATTATGAAACAGCCTTGAAACTGGAAGGCATGGTCAAAAAAGCTTTACCGGAAGCTTCAGTTCAGATCTTCGATATCGGTGCCGTGCTCGCCGCTCACCTGGGTATCGGCGGTGTCGGTCTCTTTTATTTCGACGAGAAGCCTGAGCATTACATGTATATAGAAGAGTGAAACACTGAGAGTGTGAAAAAAAGCGTTCAGACCCGTATCTTCTAACGCATACCCTATCCGGTAACTGCTGAAGCAGTAACGGCTACGGCAACTGGAGCGAATAAGCGCAAGATAATCGAAGAATATCGAGCATTATTCGTGAAGTGGACGGCGGGTCTGCTTTTTGGAGCAGGTTTAAGAAAAAATATTCGTAAGCGCAAGCGAGGCTGGGACTTATTGTCTCAGTCTTTTTTGTATAGTCGATGCATAATAGTTGTCGTTTCATTTTATCAGGACTATACTTAAACTGTACGAAATAATAATAGAATAAGGAAAAGGAGAGGGTTAATAATGGACAACATAGCAAATTCGTTCGAAAATGCTCTGGCGAATTTCGTTGATTTTCTACCGGAACTGTTGATGGGTATCTTGCTTATTCTGGTAGCGTGGATCGTCGCCACACTGGTCAAGAAAGCAATCGTCAAAGGCCTAGAAGCGATGAACATGTCAGGAAAACTGACGAAATGGGGAGCAGCGAACACGAACGATCAGGGAACCATGATGATCGATGCACTTGGTAAAGTCGGGTATTTCCTAGTATGGGTATTATTCCTGCCCGGCATCTTTGCGATCTTCAGTCTGGAAGCTATTGGGGAACCGATACAGAATATGCTGGACACCGCACTGGCCTTCCTGCCGAACATCATTGCAGCCATCGTCATTCTGGTCATCGGATTCTTTGTCGCCAAGTTGGTCAAGAATCTGGTTTACAACCTGGCCGTCGCAGGCCAACCTGGACAAGTTCATGGACAAGTTCACAGGATCTGACACGGATAAATCCGCAGTGAAGGAAAACAAAGACACACTGGCAGCTGTACTTGCTAATATCGTTTACTTCCTGGTGATCATTCCGATCGTTCTCGTCGCTCTTGACGTTTTGAACATCGATTCGATCGCGGATCCGGTAAGCGAAGTGCTCAATACTATCCTTAACGCCATTCCAAATATTTTCAGTCGCGATCGTTCTGCTTGCCATTGGTGCAGTCGTTGCTAAATTCGTCGGGGATATGCTGACCGATCTGCTCAGAGGGACTGGCTTCGATAAATATTCATCTTATCTGAACAAATCAGGCAACATGAATATCGATCTGGCAAAACTGACGGGACAAATCGTTGCAGCGCTTGATCGGCTCTGTTCTTCCTGGTCGAAGCACTGAACGCTCTGAATCTGGAAATGCTCAACACGATCGTTTCTGCAGTGATCGCTTATCTGCCGAACATCCTGTTTGCAGCCATCATTATCGGACTCGCATTTATTGGAGGACAAATGCTTGCTTCCGGTATCAAGAACACGACAGGCAGCAAGTTTGCCGGTGAACTGGTCAAATACATCGTCATTGTCTTTGCCCTGTTCATGGCACTGGACCAGCTGAACTTTGGTTCCAACATTGTGAATCTGGCCTTCCTGTTCATTATCGGCGGCCTAGCAGTCGCATTCGCTCTGTCATTCGGTTTAGGCGGACGTGACTTTGCAAGAAAACAACTTGAACGTGCGGATCAGAAGATCGAAAAAGAAAGCAATAAACCTGGTTCTGCCAAAGACAAACCACAGCTTTAAGCACAGAATAAAATAGAATAGAAGAAATAGGAAAAACCGGAAGAGCCGATCAAAAAGCTCTTCCGGTTTTTTTCTGCCTTACGGACCGAGTGAGGCAGGACGAAAAGTCAGGCATTCGGTCAGTAGAGCGTGCAGCGTGTCAGCTACCTGCCGAAGTTACCCAAGTTCGGTAACTAGAAGAAAGCAGAAGTATGGAACCTGCCGAAAAGTACTGAAGTTCGGTATCAAAAAGTGAAAACAAAGCCGGAACTTACCGAAGAAGCCCCTGTTCGGCAGGTAGGAGAAGTTCGGCGGACCGTAACAGCCGAAGGGACCTCAACTTCGGCTGTTACGGTCCTCTCAAGCGCTCTAATGACCGAAGACGGGCAAATTCGAGCACTTAGCATTCGCCTGCCGATACAGAACTTGCCGAAGAGCAGACAAACGGGCCGGGGAATCAGTTTTTGAGGCATAATCAAGAGGAGTTACAACTAAATAAAGAAGAGGTTGGGCAACGGCCCAATCTCAGACAAATAAAAACACTCCTGTAAAGATCGCGTGATCCTTACAGAAGTGTTTCATTTATTATCGATTGAGTGGTTTAAACGAACAGCCAGTTAAAGACGCCGAAGACAAGGACGGCACTGATGGCAAGGGGTGCGAAATACTTGGATAGTCCAAGGAACGAAGCACCGATCTTTCCTGTGTCCAAGTCAGCATGTTCGATAAAGTCCTGCTTGCTCCATGTCCAGGCGACAAAGACAACTGAAAGCAGTGCGCTGGATGGTAAGAGCACATTAGCTGTGAGCAGATCCATGAAGTCCAGGAAACTGCTGCCTAACACCGTGATCTCCATGGCACCCTGACTGAGAGAAGAAGGGATACCCAGAAGGAAAATGACTGTACCTAAAAGTAAAGTAATACCTTTACGTGTCAGTTTGACTCTGTCCATAAGGAAGGCAACAGAGACTTCCAGCAGCGAGATACTTGAAGACAAGGCTGCTATAGAAAGAAGTACAAAGAACAGCAGGCCGACAAAGACGCCGATGCCACCTAAGGCTTCAAAGATGACTGGAAGAACGATGAACACGAGTCCGGCTCCTTCAGTCGGATCCAGTCCGAATGCAAAGAGGGCCGGGAAAATCATCAGACCTGAAACAAGCGCGAAGCCTGTATCCAGAAGAATGATGACAGCTGCTGAAGATGTCAGACGCTCTTCAGGTTTCAAGTAACTGCCGTATGTGAGCATGATGCCCATGCCCAGACTCAACGTAAAGAAGGCTTGGCCCATGGCGGCAAGGTAAACGCTCGGATCAGCAAAAGCTGACCATTCCGGCTGGAACATGAAAGCGAACGCTTCAGCATTCCCGCCTAAAGTCAGGCTGTAGATCGCCAGGCCGATAACAAGCAGGCTCAAGATCGGCATCATCCATTTACTGGAGTTCTCGATCCCCTTCTGCACGCCCATTAAGACAATCACGACGGTCAGACCCATAAAGAGCAGTGACCAGAGTATCGGTGCCACCGGCTGAGCGATGAAGTCCAGGAAGAAAGCCTGTGAATCGCCGCTTATTCCGCCGGCAAGGTACTCGAACGTGTAGCGCAGTGACCAGCCGCCGATGATACCGTAGAAAGACAGAATGAGGAAGGCTGCCAGGACACCCAAACCACCGGCAATGTACCAGTACGTGTTCGGTGCGATTTTTTTGAATGATTCTACTGCATCATCCTGCCCGCGTCTGCCGATGGAAAATTCAATAAGCATGATTGGGAAGCCTAACAGAATAACGCTGAGTAAATAAATAATTAAAAATGCTGAACCACCGTTAGACCCCATCGCGTAAGAAAACCGCCAGATATTGCCAAGACCGACTGCCGATCCCATTGTTGCCAGTATGAACCCCCAGCGGGAGCCCCATTGTTCTCGTTTCTTTTCCATGTAATCACTCCTTAATAGTTTCACATTAAAATATAATTAGAAATTTAATGATGTTTCTCATTCTATAGGATTTCATGGGAATAAACAAGAGGTAAATCAAATAAAAACAGACTGTTTTAAAAGCGAAAAGGCTTTCTAATCTAAATGTAATAAAGATGAGGGTTACAAGCGCTAATATAGTGATATAAAAAACACGGTGATTTCAGACCTGGCTGAAAAAATGAGCGGAAAAGAAGGACGTATTGCTTTCTGACCGGACTGAGAGAAGGGTATTCGTCGGGATGACATAAGCTTTTAAACAGCTGCAAGGTGATGTTCACATTTCTTCCATATTTGTGTTCAGTACAGTCAGGAAAAAATGATAATAAAAGATTAATGGTCCGATCGATAAATCAGATAATCATGTCCTAAATCCTGCCGTAGATTAAAACAGCTGTAAAATGAATGAATAAAATCACATAAACAGTGCATAAATTGACTTACTTTAGACACAGACTCTCACTGGATTCTTTAGTATAATGGGGCTAATAAAACATGTATGATTATACTTATCGTCCGAAGACCTTCACAGAAAGTAGGTTTGCCAGTGAAAAAACGTTTTATCTATGTCATCGAGACACCAACAGAGTCAAAGGAATTATTAGTGAGAGACAACGAACTGATCAAAAATGCCGACGGGGAACTGGATTGCCCGCTGGATCTGATCTTACATCGCTATGACATGGAATGGGACGATCTCTTCCAAATGAAAACAGCGACTGTTTCATTGATGCAGGAAGATTTCTATGAAAGAAAAACCATCCGTTCCATCTCGTTCGAAAATCTATATTACGTCCAACAAAAATAAGCGACCAGGCACCCGCTAGACAGGTCCAGTCGCTTATCCTACAGAACAAACTTCGATCCACTTTCTTCTATTGTTTATCATCGTTCTTTTCTTTTTTCAACTCATCCACTTTATGAACATCAAACTTTTCAAAATCTTCATGCTGAGTATCTTCCGCTTTTTCAGCTTCGTTTGTTATCGTCTCATTGACGTCGTCCGCCGGAGTGTGTACAAATTCATTGCCTTCTGAATCAGTATCTTTCAGGAATGAATCCGGTACGATATTCTCTCTCGGTTCGTTACTGAATGCCTCTTTTTTGTCTGCCACATCGATCGACTCCCTTATCTGTATTGTCCAACGTATTCTGGTTAAAGAGTTCTAAATCTTCCGGCCCGTCACCTGTTTTCTAGTAGCCCTGATCAACTTTTGATTTTGAAACAGATCGAAAGCTGCCAAAGTTCTGCAAAGCGAACCCTCCCAACCATTTATTAGTTCAACTAGTCATAGTTTAACATAGATGAATTCATAACGCTTACAAGAAGCATTCTGTGTTACAATAGAATCAGCATTTTTTGTGAAGATTATTTTATTTTGGAGGAACGATCATGGCCTGGATATTTTTAGGATTGAGTTTAGCAGTTATGGTATACATTTACATACAGAATTATCTGATCGAAGTGACCGAGTATGAGATTACGATTCCAAAGTTAAGTGAGACGATGAAAGGGAAAAAAATCATTCATCTGAGTGACCTTCATCTGCGTCCTCGGACCAACCGAAGCTACGTTGAAACGGTCTTGGATAAGACAGAAGATCAGTCGCCGGATTATATCTTTATTACAGGCGACCTCGTGCAGGCGGGTCTGGAAGATTTCGTGGATGTTCCGCTGCGTCATTTCGTGGAAGAATGTGCGAAAATCGCGCCGACCTATGTCGTAACGGGGAATCACGACATTGCGAGCGGTCCTTTTGACGACTTCCGGTTCATCCTGGAATCCGCCGGAGTGACCCTGCTTCTGGATGACGCGGTGATGCTTCCGGACCACCAGAAGGACGGGATCGCGCTGATGGGTCTGGCAGAAAGGCGCGACCAGATCAGTCTGCCTCAGCCGATCCTTGGCCCAATTGAACTGACGGCTCAGATGGTCAGCAGTCCCAAGATCCTGCTGGCACACCGGCCGGAACATTTTGTGCATTACTTGTATGACCGGACCAAAATGCCCGATCTGGTATTAAGCGGGCACACCCATGCCGGTCAGTTTCGACTGCCCATTATCGGCGGGGTGTTCGCACCCGGTCAGGGGAGCCTGCCAAAATACGACTTCGGCCTGTTCACTTCACCCGAAGATCCTTCCAAGCGTATGATCATCTCACGCGGTCTAGGCAATTCTTCTTTTCCGGTACGCATCAACAACCGTCCGGAAATCATTGCGATCACGCTGAACTGATGTTTTTATGCAGACCAAATGACTATCGTTTTCAAAAAGAGCGCTTATTGTTTACAATGCAGTAAAGGAGAGATTTATATGACAAAATTAAGATTAGGTACGATCGGAACGAGCGGCATCACCGAACAGTTTATCGAAGCAGCCAAACAAAGCGGCGAATATACGTATCAGGGGGTCTATTCCAGACATATGTCCAAAGCGGATGACTTTAAAAACCGTTTCGGTGCAGAGGAGACCTACGATGATTTCGATGCCTTTTTAAATGCTGAGGCGATCGATGTCGTCTACGTGGCATCCCCGAACAGCCTGCATTTCAGTCAGGCCAGAGACGTCATCGCCCACGGCAAACATGCGATCGTTGAAAAGCCGATGGTCACGTCACTAAAAGAATGGAAAGAACTGACCGACCTGGCCAGAGAAAAAGGCGTGGTCGTCGTTGAAGCGGCCCGCCACATTTTCGAACCGAACTTTGTCAAACTGACTCAGCTGATCAAAGGGTTCGACGGGATCTCCGGTGCAACACTGACGTACAGCAAATATTCGTCCCGTTACGACAACGTCCTGGACGGCGAAGAACCACCGATCTTTTCACCCAAGTTTGCCGGCGGGGCAGCCAATGATCTGGGGATCTATACCGGTGTACGCCGCCCTCAGCTGGTTCGGCAAGCCCGAATCGGTCCATGCTTTTTCTCAAAAGATCCGCACAGGCGTTGACGGAAAAGGCACGGCCATCCTTCGCTACAACGGCTTCGATGTGACCCTGCAGTACGGGAAAATCGTGACGTCCACTGTGCCCTCGGAGGTGTACAGCCTGGATCAGACGCTGGTCCTCGATGCTATCACGGGAGTCGAACACGCGGAACTGGTGGATGCCAAAACACGCGAACGTCAGCCTGTCGACCTGGAAAAATCAGCGGACAATCCGCTCGTCTGGGAAGCCGGCGCCTTTGCTGCGGTGATGAAAGAACCTGAATCAGCTGAAAACACACAGGCATTAAAAGACTGGCACGCTTTATCCTATGATGTTCACGACGTCCTGGATCAGATCAGAAAGCAGGCATAAGCCTGTACACCTTTGTATCATGGCCTCGCATTGCTAGACACGAAATGATCAGAGGTGTATGATTGAATTAAAGAAATCGCTTTAAATACATCTTGAGACAAAGTGAAAATAATTCGTAGGAGTGGTTGAATATGGCAACGAAAAATATCATGCTCGTCTGTGCGGCAGGAATGAGTACCAGTATTTTAGTCAATAAAATGCAGGAGGTCGCAGAAGAAAAAAACATCGATGCACACATCTTCGCCGTTTCCGGAACCGAAGCGGAGGAAAAGCTGAAGGAAAAACCGGTCGATGTCATGATGCTCGGTCCACAAGTTCGCTACATGAAACCGAAGTTTGAAGAACTGGCCAAAAAGAACGATATCGTTATTGAAGTGATCAACATGCGTGATTACGGGACGATGGACGGCGAAAGTGTCCTGAATACTGCAATGGCCTTAGCGAAGTAGAACTCAATGAGGAGGAACGCCCATGACAGAACGCAAGGAACAGATCATGGAAATCGTCATGACCCTGATCATGCACGGCGGTGACGCCAGGAGCAGTTCTATGGAAGCTATCCATGCGGCAAAAGACGAGGACTATGATCTGGCCCGAACAAAACTGGAAGGCGCAGATGCCTCGATCAAGAAAGCTCACGTCATCCAGACTGAGCTGCTGTCGAAGGAAGCCTCGGGGGAACATATCGAAATCAACCTGCTTCTCGTCCACGCCCAGGACCATTTGATGAACGCCATGACATACCGTGATCTGGCCGAAGAAATGATCGACCTTTACAAACGCGTCTAAATAGATCTTGTAGGAACACTTGGATGAAAGCATTCACTGACGCAGTGAATGCTTCGTTTGAGGGTTCTTTTTTTGTTTTGGGCTTAGCAAGGGTTAAAGTGGTCGACTCGGGACTGGTTGCTTAATGTGAGCTGACCATTTTTGTCTGGGAATAGTCGGCTGCGCGTCTACGGTAGAAGTGAGTCGACCATTTTGCGCTCGAAACGGTCGACTGGGGGTCTACGGCAGAAGTGGGTCGACCATTTTTGTGCCTGAAACGGTCGACTGGATGTCTGTGAGTAGAAGCGGGTCGACCATTTTGCGCCTGAAACGGTCGACTCGGAGTCTGCGGTGGAAGTGAGCTGACCATTTTCTGCGCTCGAAACGGTCGACTGGGCGTCTGCGGGATGAAGTGGGTCGACCATTTTTCGCTTGAAACGGTCGACTGAACGTCTACGGAGAAAGTGGGTCGACCACTTTGCGCCTTAGAACGGTCGACCGGGTGGCTGTGACGCATGAAGCGGGTCGACCATTTTTCTGCCTGAAACGGTCGACTGGGTGGCTGTGGAATGAGTCGGTCAACTATTTGCTTGAAACGGTCAACCCGGAGTACTGGTGGAAATAAGTAGACCCTTTGCGTCTAGAATAAGTCGACTGGATGGCTGTGGAATGAGTGGGTCGACTATTTTTGCTTGAAACGGTCAACCCGGAGTACTGCGGCGGAAGTGAGTCAATGCCTCTTGCGCCGAAACGGTCGACTGGGAGTCTCCGGTGAAGGTAACTGAGCCGGTTTGTACTGAATCGGGTCGACCCGAAGTCATGCGGAACGAAGTGGTCCGACCATTAAGCATATCTGAGTAAGGCTGGTTGAATGCCGGGCGTTCAACAACCACTCTGAAAAAAGACAATAGAGGAACGCAACGTCCGGAGCCGGGGCTCCAAGATACGCCCAAAATCGAGAATAATGTTAAAAATGTCCGACTGAATATTGTTTTAGAAAGCGTTTGGGTGTATAGTTGTAAGCGATAAGAGTATTTAAAACTATACATATTAAATAGAGGAGGGATACCGATGATCAAGTCAGAAACTATGAAAATTAAAAAAGAGGCAGTCTTGTTCATTTCAAAAACAGATCACACACATTCCTCCTGGATGATACGCTAGAATCAATTTGGCTATCTTATGATACCCATGTGCCCCATTTTTGGGTGATTCAGTCTGTTCTCTTACAGGGAGTAGACTGTCTTTTTTTGTCTTGAATTCTGAACGATTACGTATAGCGCTGGATGGCTGAAAATCATTTATTGCAGCTGATCCAGCGGAGAAAGGACGGTTCGATGTTCGACGTTTTGATTAAACTGAAATTTTTCTTTAAAGAACACAAATGGCAGTATATCCTGTCATTTATCACACTGGCGCTGTCGAATGTCTTCTCGGTCATTATCCCCTTTATCATCGGACGCTTTATCGATGGAATAGTGACGGGAGAGATGAATAGAGAGCTTCTTCGTACCTATAGCATTCAGTTCGCGGCTTTAGTGTTCATCACTTACGGTCTGGATCTGATCTGGGGATACGGGCTGTTTTCAGGCGCCTACAAGCTGCAGCAGCAGATGCGCAGCACGCTGATGCGTCATTTCCTGCGCATGCGCGCGCCTTACTTTGAAAAGTTCCGGACAGGGGACCTGATGGCCCGCGGAACGCAGGACATCCGGGCACTCGCTGACACGGCCGGCTACGGCATGCTGGTTTTGATGAATGCGACCGGCTTTACCGTCACCCTGATCGTCATGATGGGGATCACGGTGAGCTGGGCGCTGACTTTCGCTACTGTCATCCCGCTGCTGCCGATGGCCTATGTCGTTAAGGTCAAAGGAGCTCAAGTCGATGAAGCTTACGAGATCGCTCAGAAATCCTTCTCATCGGTCAACGATGATGTGCTGGAAATGATCGACGGCATGCGCGTTATCCGTGCGTATGTCAAAGAAGCGGATTTTATCGAGAAATTCAAAGACCAGACCAGCGGACTCCTTAAAAAGAACAACCGTGTGTCGGAGATCTCGGCCATATTTGCCCCGACGGTAAAAGGCTTTGCCGGGCTCAGTACGATGATCGCCCTGAGCTACGGCTCCATCCTTGTTGCGCGCGGGGTCCTCAGTGTCGGGGATATCATCGCGTTTCAGATGTATTTGGGGATGATGATCTGGCCGATCATTTCAGTGTCTGAACTGATCCTGATCCTGAGACAGGGGAGCGCGTCCATGCGCCGGGTGGAGGAGATCACTCAGACGACGGACGGCCTTGCCTTCACCGGCAGTGTGGAAGCTGAAAAAGCGGCCGATTTCCAGTTCAGTGACTTCACCTTCAAGTATACGGGGAGTGAAACCATCAACCTGGACCAGATCGACTTGTCGCTGCCTGAAGGCAAAACCCTGGGAATCGTCGGAAAGACGGGCTCCGGTAAAACGACCCTGATCCGTCAGCTTCTCAACCAGTTTCCGACCGGGACGGGGACCTTCAAGATGGGCCATCACCCTTACAGCGATTATCATGATCCTTCAGTCAGACGTATGATCGGTTATGTACCGCAGGATCACGTCCTCTTCAGCCGAAGTGTCAGAGACAACATCGCCTTCGGTAAACAGGACGCTACGGATGAGGATATCTTGAGAAGCATCCGGCTCGCTTCCTTTGAAGAGGATCTTGCAAACATGGAAGAAGGGCTGGACACCATGATCGGGGAAAAAGGGGTCTCCATCTCCGGCGGGCAGAAACAGCGGATCTCGATCGCGCGTGCCCTCATCAAGGATCCGGAAATACTGATCCTGGACGATTCGCTTTCAGCCGTGGATGCGAAAACAGAACAGAACATCATCAGAAACATCCAGCGGGTGAGAAACGACAAGACGACCATCATCGTCACGCACCGTTTGTCCGCAGTGAAGGATGCGGACGAGATCATTGTGCTGGACAACGGAGTGATCGTTGAACGCGGCACACATACAGAACTCATCGAAGCGCACGGCTGGTATTATGACCAGTTCATCAAGCAGGAAATCAGGGACAAGCCGGAAGAAGACTTGCTTGAACCGGCCAGTGAAAGGAGTGGTGACCTATGAATACAGTGAAACGGCTCCTGTCGTATATGAAGTATTACAAAGGCTATTTTGCCATCGGAATCGGGCTCGTCATGCTGTCGACCATCACGGATCTAGGGGCACCGGTCATTGCCCAGCGTGTGATCGACCAGGTCATTACACCGGCCGCCCGGGAAGGCGAAGCTGTGACAGATACGCTGATCGAGCTGATCGCCGTTTATTTTGGCCTGACGGTTTCCACCGTGATCCTGCGCTACGTTTCGTCGATCTACCGCATGCGGGCCGCCAACGGGATCATTAAAGTCCTGCGGGATCAGCTCTATACTCATGTCCAGCAGCTGCCGATCCATTACTTTGACAAATCTCCGGCCGGGACCGTTGTGGCACGCATCACCAATGACACGGAGAGCCTGCGCCAGCAGTTTTATGTGGCAACGGTCGGTCAGATCCTGATCAATGTCTTCTATATCATCGGTGCTTATGCCGCACTTGCGTACTTCCATCAGGGACTGGCTCTGACACTGCTCATCCTGATCCCGCTCATGTATCTGTGGAACAAGTTCTACACCAAGTATGCCCGCTCGTTCCACCGCAGAGAGCGTGATCTGAACTCAGACATCAATGCCAAGCTGAATGAATCCATTCAGGGCATGCAGATCGTCCAGGCCTTCGAACAGGAAGAGAAGATCCAGAACGAATTCGAAGAGATCAACGACAAATGGTACGACGTCATGCGCAAGTATGTGATCCTGGACTCGGCGTTTCAGTGGACATTCGCCGATTTCCTCAGACGCTTCTCGCTGCTTCTGCTCATGGTTTACTTCAGCACCCAGTACATCAACGGTGTCTTGGGTATTTCAGTCGGCATGCTGTATTTGTTCGGCGATTATGTCAGCCGGCTGTATGAACCGATCAAAAGCACGATCCAGCAGATCGCCTTCGTCCAGCAGGCCATTGCGGCTGGAGACCGGGTCTTTGAGCTGATGGATATGGAAGCGGAAGACAATCCAAAAGACAGCCTTGAGGTCACCCACGGCCGGGTCGCCTTCAGTCATGTCCACTTCAGCTACACCGAAGACAAGGAAGTGCTGTCGGATATCGATTTCACAGCCGATCCGGGTCAGACCGTGGCTCTGGTCGGTCATACCGGTTCCGGGAAAAGCTCCATCATGAACCTGCTGTTTCGTTTCTATGACCCTCTAAAAGGGAATATTATGATCGACGGACAGGATACGCGCACGTTTTCCAGACAATCCGTCAGGCAGGACATGGGGATCGTCCTGCAGGATCCGTTTCTGTTTTCGGGGACGATCTATTCCAATATCACGATGGACAACCCGTCCATTTCCAGAGAAACAGCTACGAAGGCGCTGATCGATGTTGGGGGAGAAGAACTGCTCGACAAGTTTGAAAAAGGCATCGATGAGCCGGTCGTCGAAAAAGGCAGCACACTGAGTTCCGGCCAGCGCCAGCTGATCTCTTTTGCCAGAGCCCTGGCGTTCGATTCGTAAGATTTTGATCCTGGATGAAGCCACCTCGTCGATCGACACAGAAACGGAAGAGATCATCCAGCACGCCATGGATGTCCTGAAAGAAAGGACGGACCACCTTTATCATCGCCCACCGCCTGTCGACGATCCAGCATGCTGATCAGATCCTTGTATTGGACCAGGGGCATATCAGAGAACGCGGGACACATGACGAACTGCTTGTGGAAAAAGGGGTCTATTCGAAAATGTTACGAGATGCAGAAAAAAGGCCAGACAGTGGCTACTTAAGTGATAATCAAAAGACCATTCTACTCTGATCATCAGAGTAGAATGGTCTTTACTGTTTCATTTTCACAGTGGTTCAGCGGCGCGGCCGTTCGTCATTGATAATGCCGCATTTGATGAGGTACTCGTGAAAGATGAGTTCAAAGAACCCAACGCCTAGGGCAAAGAACAGGCTGGGGAGAAAAGGGTCAGCCGATCCCGTTGAAAGCAGGTAGACCCAGGCCACGCAAAGAGCCGACACGGTGTCCATCAGAGTGGTGGGCCGGTTCCCCATTTTCCTTAAAACAAACCAGTCACCAAGAATATATAAAAGTATGTTCGTCAAAAAACCAATGATCACAACATCCGAGAGCGGATAAGAATAAATTAGCTGAAACAGCACCCAGGCCCACAAAAGAAGTACAGCCAGCTTGATGCTGAAGGCTTTCACATGTTTCATTTTGCTCACCTCCAAGACTTCTACACCTAGAGCATATGATGAATGCCCAGGATACTCAAGCGTCAGCACCTGGTTCTGGTCCAGCATAAAAAAAGCTCCGGAGGCAATGTGCCTTTCGGAGCTTTTGATCGGTGTATGGTTATTTTTTCGCAGAATAGCGCAGGGCTTTCTGTTCAGATCTTTCTGGAAAATGTCACGGAAGAACTGAATGAACGGTCCCAGAAAGAAGGCGGTGATGACCGTGTTGACGCCCAGTCCGGCACCTAAAAGGAAGCCGATGACGGTAATGGAGACATCGATGATGACACGGGCGACCCGGTAAGATAAACCGGCCTTCTCAGCCAGGATGATCGGCATGGCATCATAAGGCGCAACCCCTTCTTTGGCCTCGATATATAAAGCAGCCCCCATAGACAGGAACAGGATCCCCAAAACAGACACGATGATTCGGATGACCAGCCCGTCGATCGGACCGACCAGACCGGAATCTGATTCACGAAGACGTCGGAAAGGTTACCGACAATAAAGATATTGAAGATCGTTCCGATTCCGATCAGTGCGCGGTTGGCAAAGAAGACATAAATCAGCATGAGCAGGCTGGAGTACATCAGGAAGATGCCGAATTCCATATTGAACAGCATGCTGAAGCCCAAGTTGAATGTGGTGTAAGGATCGGTGCCCAGGCTGGCCAGACGGAATGTTGTGACCGCCAGAGCAATAAAAACAGTCCCGATCAGTGAATAAGTGATTTTGATTTTCTTCATTTAATGACCTCATTTATAAAATTTTGTCCACTAGTCATAATACTGACTAAAGCCTGTAATGTCAATTTAAAAAAGAAAACTCTTAGAATATGCCCCTTTGTTTTTAACAGTAGGTTCCTGAAAAACCGTTAGATCGGGAAAAAAGCGCGGATTTTACTTTTCGTCTAGTCAGGACGGATAGAGTATAGTATACTGTAACTATACAAACACAGAGCTATAGCTCAATTGAATAGAGCATTTCCCTCCTAAGGAAAAGGTTGTCGGTTTGATTCCGACTAGCTCTATAATGTGAAGCATCAGCGATCTTATTTTAGATCACTGGTGCTTTTTTTGTTCACTGGAATGCTATGCTTCGTTGAAAATCGACGTATTCCTTATACTCGAAGTAACAGAGGAAGACAGATCTTAGGATGAAACAGAGAGGAGCTTAGACAGTGATAAAAGCACCCATACTCATCGTTGGTGCAGGGCCGACAGGTTTGGCGCTGGCACTGGAACTGACCTACCATGACGTACCCTTTAAAATCATCGATAAAGCTAAAGGACCGGGTGAAACGTCCCGCGCTATGCTGGTGGTGCCCAAGGTCCTGGAAAGTTATGAGAAGTTCGGACTCGCTCAAAAAGTGACCCAGGAGGGAATCATTCCTGAATATGCTCATTTTCACAGTAACAACAAGCGCATCGCTTCGCTGCCTTTAGGCGTGATGGGCAAGGGACAGAGTCGTTATTCCGATCTGGTCACGTTTCCCCAGGACGAACACGAACAGCTGCTGCTTGAAAAGCTGAATGACTTTGGCAGAGCTGTGGAATGGAAGACCGAACTTGTGAGTTTGGAGCAGGTCGGCGTGCAGTCCGAAGTGACAATGAAGACCGATGGAGGATCAAAAACTGAAACGTTTGACTATGTCATCGGCTGTGACGGGGCTTCAAGTCAGGTGCGCGTAAACAGAGCGGCATCGACTTTGAAGGAGAGACGTATGAACAGATCTTTTATGTGCTGGATGCAGAAGTGGAGGGGGGGATCGCCTTTGATGACGCAGGTAGTTTTTCCTTCATCAAAGATTATTTCGCCCTGTTCTTTCCTTTGAGAAACCAGGAGACAACGCGTATTATCGGCATGTTCCCGCCTGATTTATCAGAGAATGATGACTTGAGTTACAAGAGTCTGAAACCTAGACTGGAAACAGCTTTTAAACAAAGATCCTGAAAATGAACTGGTTTGCATCAGGAGATCCATGCCCGGACAGCCGTTCACTTCAAAAAAGACAATCTGTTTCTCAGTGGGACGCCGCCCATATTCACAGCCCGATCGGCGGACAGGGAATGAACCTGGGAATCGGCGATGCGGTCAATCTGGGCTGGAAACTGGCTGAAGTCATCAATCACGGCGTCTCAAAAGAGCTGCTGGGAAACCTATGAAGAAGAGCGTAAGGGATTGCTGAGTTTGTCGTTTCCACAACGGACCGTCTGTTCAGTCTAATTGTTGGAGATAAACCTAAAAGAGTCTGCTGACCCGTCAGCTGCTCATCCCCGTCGTTGCCGAGTTAGCGGATGCCTTTTCCCCGTTCCAGAAACGCCTGTACACCCTTTTATCGCAGCTGTATATTGCCTATGAAAGCAGTTCTTTGAGCCAGGGCGGTGACGCTGACCTCGTACCAAAAGCCGGTCAGCGTCTGCCATATGTGGACAGCGAACCGTTTCGAGTTTATCCGTGCAATCCGGCTGGCAGCTCGCACACCTTCAAGCCCATTGGATCTGACATAACAGCAGAATGTGACACGCATGCGATCAAGTGGATCATGCGAAAATGGACCAACCAGACGAGAGACAAGGGCTTTTCAGAAGGTCAGTGGCTGCTCGTCCGACCAGACGGTTACATCGGCTGGACGGGATCAGAAACCCGTCAGAAGGATCTCATTGAGTATATACACAAGTGGCTGACAAAATAATCACAGGAATTTCTCCTAAAGGATTGTAAAAAGGCCTTTATCTGATATACTAGTATATGAGTAATAGGTAAACAATCTTGAACTGAGGAATAATAGTGGTAGATTTGAAAGCGAAACCATTTAATCTGGATGATAAAGGGGTCAATGGGTCGAAGAGACGATTAGAAACATGTCTCTGGATGAAAAAATCGGTCAGCTGTTCGTCAACATGGGTGCGGACCGTTCAGAAGAATATTTGACAGGTGTGATGGATGAGTATCACATCGCTGCTGTAAGATACAACAAAGCGGACGCCTCAGCAGTTTATGATCAGAACAAAATCTTGCAGACCAAAAGCAAGATCCCCTTACTGATCGCCGCCAACACGGAAGCCGGCGGAGACGGAGCCGGTGACAGATGGGACCAAAGTCGGTGAAGAAATAAAAGTTGCTGCTACCAACGATGTGAACGATGCGTACTACCTGGGACGTATTTCAGGACTTGAAGCCTCGGCAGTCGGCTGTAACGCATCGTTTGCACCGATCGTGGACTTGACACGCAATTGGCGCAACCCGATCATCTCAAACCGTACTTGGGCGCGCGACGTCCAGCAGACCATCGATTATTCCAAAGAATATATGCGCGGAATTACTGGAATACGGCATTATGCCCTTTGCCAAACACTTCCCTGGTGACGGTGCTCACGAACGCGACCATCATCTGCTCATGCAAGCAACCCGATGAGTGTGGAAGAATGGGACCAGACTTTTGGACGCATCTATAAAGAACTATCCGATGCCGGCCTTCCAGGCATCATGGCTGGACACATCCACTTACCTGAGTACGAAAAAGCCTTACATCCTGAACGTGATGAGAAAGATTTTCTGCCGGCTTCACTGAGTAAAACGTTACTGACAGAACTATTGCGTGAAAAATAGGTTACAACGGTGCCATCGTTACTGATGCCTCTCACATGGTAGCGATGACCGCCAGCATGCCGCGTCGTGAAATGGTACCGACAGCGATCGAAGCCGGCTGTGACCTGTTCCTGTTCTTCAATGATCCGGACGAAGACTTCCAGTGGGATGAAAGAAGGCTACGAAAACGGTCTGTTGTCAGATGAGCGTCTGCATGACGCCCTGCGCCGCACATTAGGTTTGAAAGCGAAACTTGGTTTGCACAACTTTGAAGGCAAACGTGAAGAGATCATGAAGGAAAAAGAAGAAGCACTCAGCCTGATCAATACAGACGAAAGCAAAGCAGTCGTCCGTGAAATAGCTGATAAAGCCATCACCCTGGTTAAAGACGAGCAGAAAGACCTGTTCCCTGTGACGCCAGAACGCTACAGACGCATCCTGCTGGTACCTGTTCAGGGACTGACGGGCGGATTCGGAGCCATGATCGGCGGGAACAAAGTGAAAGCCCACGATCACCTGAAAAAAATGCTGGAAAAGCAAGAGGACACCACGTTTCGATCTGGAAAATACCGAAGAACGCATCATGAAACTGCCGGAAGACGAACGTGCTGGAGCAATTGCCAACGTGTATGCTCAAAAACAGCCGATCTCCAAGCTGACTGAGAATTACGATTTGATCATCAATGTCTCAAGCGTCAACCCTGGCGGAACGATCCAGCGTACGATCTGGCCGGCCTCAAAAGGGACACCGGACATCCCATTCTACGTTCACGAGATTCCGACACTGTTCATTTCTGTACAGAATCCGTTCGATCTCGTCGATGTGCCGCAAGTCGGTACCTACATCAACACCTATGACGGTATGGAAGTCACGATGGAGGAGCTGGTCAAGAAACTGACTGGCGAATCAGAATTTAAAGGCGTGAGCTCGAAGTGAGATGCATTCTGCGGAAAAATTCTGATACAAAAATCTGGCGTGAGAGCACGTACGCCCAGAAATAATTATAGCAGCGATGACGAAGAAGCTCCGCAAAGTCTGATTAAACTGACTCTTGCGGAGCTTCTTTCTATTTACAGGACTAAAGGCATTTCGAATGAAGCTGATTATATAATGCCTAGAACAAGCACGATGGTCCCCAGTACAATAGCGATCCAGTTAAGTGCTTTTTGAGGGGAAGACAGACCGATAATCCCTAATACGATGGCAAAAAAGCCCAAAGGCATCTGAAACGTGAAGTAGCCTAAAACGGCTGAAAGAATACCGATGATACCGAGCCAGTAACCTTTCGTTTTTTGTAAACTGTTGTTTTCCATTACGCTGATCTCCTTTCGTGAAAACTCTCTGTGTAAACCATATCAGATTTTCTATGAAAATACGACCAAAACAAGACACTTCTTTTCAATTTTTTAAGGTTCGGGTCATTAGGTTTTGAAGTTAGCGTTCTAAGTGTCGAAGAAAGAGATATTCGGTAAGTTGAGTGGGCAATTGTGATCCTACCTGCTCGAAGTTCAAGCCAGTTCGACATGTTCCGTCTTTTTTTGAACAGCTAATTACCGAAAAGAGTCTCATTCGGTAATTAGCACCGGATTGAATGTTTCATTCTACCGAACCCATACACTCTTCGAACACTTTCCGTAAAAGTCAGTCAGCCTGATCTACCGAACTTCCCCTAGTTCAGCACATAGCGAGCAGAGCGTGGTTTCTAAGTGTCGAAGGGGTACTCAAAAATGAAACAGAAAGAAAATGTAATCATTTTTCGCTACAATAAAAACATATATTAATTTTAGAAGGACCATACTCCCCAGTCGGCGAAGACTGAACAGCCTTAAAGAGCTGCGGCGGTTTTTACCAGGAAGAGTTACCGGGGCAAGCAAGTCAGTAGAGTAAGAGTGAGGTATTCACTGAAGGGCAGTTCCAATGGCTGAGACGACAGAGTTTTTCTCGATGTAAGAGAATCAGCGCATATGCTATACTCAAGTAAGCGAGAAAATCATAGAATGGAGTTGTTTATAGATGAAAGTTTCAACAAAATGGGAAGGCGACATGGCCTATACGATGATGAATCCTTCAGGCAATACGATGCACATGGATCCGAACGGGGACGGCGTTTCACCGATGGAATCCGTCTTGGGCGGACTGGCCGGCTGCATGGGCATCGATATCGTAATGGTCCTGAAACCGTTTCAGGACAAGATCGAACGACTGGAGATCGAACGGACGGCGAAAGAAATGAGGAACCGCCGAAATATTTCAAATCCATTGATCTGACGATTCATCTGGACGGTGACGTGCCGGCAAGCCGTGTCTGGCGCGCAGTGAACTTGAGTGACCAGAAATACTGTTCGGTGGCCAATTCGCTGAACGCTGAGTTGAGCTATACCGTCGTTTTGAACGGTGAAGAAGTCACAGATCCTAAAAATAAGGAGTAGATCAAATGGCCACCATTACGACAACCTTTCAGTCAGAAGAACTGAAGCGCAACGTAACATTTTCAGCCATCATCCCGACCGCCACTAAATCTCTCTACGATTACGAGACCAAAGCGGAAGCCAGGCCAGAGGGGTTCAAGACACTGTATCTTCTGAACGGCTGGAACGGGAATCATGAAGACTGGATCATCAATTCGACCATCGTCAAACTGGCTGAACAGTACAACCTGGCAGTCATCATGCCTTCAGGCGAAAACAGTTTTTATGTGGACCACGTGGACGGCTCGAATTACGGCAAATTCATCGGGGAAGAACTTGTCAGCGTCACCCGCCGCTTATTCCCCTTGTCTGACCGACGCGAAGACACCTTTATCGGCGGTTTGTCCATGGGCGGATACGGCGCCTTGAGAAATGGATATATGTACAATGACACTTTCAGTAAAATCATCGGGCTGTCAAGCAGTGTCCTGCACAAGCATGATCAGGTGCATGATCTGTCTGTAGAAAATGCCATAAATACTAAACTGAAATTCATCATCCAAAGCGAGACGTTTACCGGTATGGATGATACGCTGGATATTTATGAAGTGATCAGACAGGCGGAAACGAAGCCGGATTTGTTTTTGACGATCGGGACGGAAGATTTCCTTTACGAAGAAAACAGACAGCTTCACGACTGGCTTGAAAAAGAAGGCGTGGACCATCATTACGCAGAAGCGCCAGGCGAGCATAACTGGAAATTCTGGGAAAAGACGATCAAGCAGGCGATAAAATGGATCTACGGAAAATAACAGATAATGAAAAGCCAATTCCTTTATAACGGGAATTGGCTTCATTTTTTTCGAGTGAGGACACCTTGACTCTGGTTGTTAGTTCTTGTTTTTTGAAAATGATAGAGACGGTCAAAGGACTTTGAAATGAAAAACGCTGCCTCAACAGGCAGCGTTTCTGATCACTCTTCGTCGTATCGTTCGACTTCTATCGCAACAGTTCCCCATTCTTTTTCTTTATCAGGGGAATAGATCGCGTAGGTTTTTTCCAGCATGTCTTCAACCGTGTCGCCGTTGGATCCCATGGCTTTTAAAGGAATCGTTCGGTACATCTCGGCAAAGGTAGGGAAGTGAGTCAGCTCCTTCACGCGGACAGTCACGTCTTCAAGCGGGTTGGTCAGTTTGTTGAACGTGATGAAGTCCCCGACAACTAGCTGCCGGCGTTTTCGGTCATTCAGGCGCACTTCCACCGTTTTCTCCGGAAGCCATCAATTCAAAAGGCTGGTCGTACAGCCCCATAAAGTAATGCATGGTTCATTTCCTCCTGCAAAAAATCCCCCGGGTGAAAATCGGGGGATTTCCTATTGTAAATTAGTTTAGTTTTTGTCTAGTCATTTAAGTTTGACACCAACTGAAGGAAACCACGGTCGCATTGCTCCCCTGGTACCGTTCAGCTACGCATGAAACATGCTAGTTTCACAGCAATTTTTCGTGAGTGTCACCCGAACTTAAAATACTTTTTGGTGAGGTTCTGAGCCATTTTACGACGTACAACCGCAGTACGAATCCATCGAAAAAGCATTGACTATGCATTATGCCCAGGCGCCTTTGCGGAAGACTGGGACGCGGCTGCCGTCTTCACGGATACCGTCGATGTCCATCTGGTCAGAGCCGATCATGAAGTCGACGTGAACGTCAGAGCGGTTCAAGCCGGCTTTTTTCAGGTCGTCTTCAGACATTTCTGTTCCACCTTCCAGGTTGAAGGCATAAGCAGAACCCAGTGCCAGGTGGTTGGATGCATTCTCGTCAAACAAGGTGTTGAAGAATGTCAGACCTGACTGTGAGATCGGAGAAGCATCTGGAACCAGAGCGACTTCGCCTAAACGTGCGGCGCCTTCATCGGTCTTGATCAGTTCCTTGATGACGTCTTCGCCTTGCTCAGCTTTAACGTCAACGACTTTACCGTCTTTGAAGTGGAACTCCATGCCTTCGATGATGTTTCCGGCATAGCTTAAAGGCTCGGTCCAGACGACGACACCGTCCATGCGGTTGGCATCCGGTGCACTGAAGACTTCCTCAGTCGGCATGTTGGCCATGAAACGTTCGCCGCGGGCATTCAAGCTGCCGGCGCCTTCCCAGCGGTGACCTTTTGGCAGAGCCGACCGTCAAGTCGGTTCCGGGAGCCGTATAGTGCAGAGCAACGAACTGCTCTTTGTTCAGTTCTTCAGCTTTGGACTCGAGGGTTGTGTCCTTGTTTTCCCAAGTTGAAACAGGGTTCTCGTCATACAAGTGGATCGCTTTGAAAATCGCGTCCCATAAGGCGTCGACACGTTCTTCAGCTGTATCCAGTTCAGGGAAGACTTTTTCTGCCCATTTTTCTCCGGCAGCGGCAGCAACGACCCAGCTCGACTTTATTGGACTGTGTGGCTTTGCGCATAGCAGAAAAGGCTTTGCCTCGTGCTTTTTGAGCAGCGGCGATTTTCTTGCTGTCGAGTCCTTTCAGTGAATCCGGATCAGACGAACGGACGCTGATTCGGCTGGCACCTTTGTCAATGTGATCCAGTGACTCATCCACTTTGTACTGTTCGACCGTCGCAACGACGTCTTCCGGCGCATGCTTGAAGGTTGAACGGGTGACCTGATCGTCAGTCAATTTGACGATGACTTCCTTTGCACCGCGCTGATAAGCGGCTTCTGTGATCAGACGAGCCAGGGGAGCCTGGTCCACGTCGACACTAAGGACAACCGTGTGTCCATCGGTGACATTTACACCGGTCGAAACAAGCAGCTCGGCATATTTTTCTAAGTTTTCCTGAAAATTTGGTAATACCATTCGTTTTCCTCCTAAATTTTTCATTACTTTATCATATTAGCATAGATGACAGCATGTCACAATCCTAAAATACTGCACCTCTTTCTGACTGTCAGGTACATCAATCGGAATCATCCTAACCCGATTGCTAGTATAATACAAAAGCTTGTCCGAACTTGTAACTCAAAACCGCTTGAAATGTAATCTGACAATAAACACCTTTATCAGTGAAGTTAAATATGTTATACTTGTACTCAAGTTAAGTGAAAAATTGTTAAAAGTACATTAGCAGGGGAGCAATAAGATGCCAAGAAAAAGCAGAATCTTGAAGGAACATATTTTAGCCGCGGCTTTGGAACTGATCAAAGATGAAGGCTTTGAGAACTTTACTGCGAGGCGGATTGCTGAATATCTTAATGCTTCGACTCAACCCATCTACAAAGAGTTCGAAAACATGGATGATCTGAAAGAACGGCTGATCGACTATGCAAAGGATTTAATTCAGATGGATGTGTTTATGGGACGCAGAGAAAATATTACGTTAAAAGAAGTCTGCGCGAACTACATTCGTTTTGCCAAGAAGGAATCGACATTGTTCTGTGCGCTTTTCATGGACAGGAAGCACCGGTACAGATTTTACATGAGGATGTGCGCTGACTTCAATTGAATGAGTTGATGAAAGAGTTGCACGAGCTGGAAAGTTATGAAGAAAGACGGGCTTATCTGGAAATCATATGGCCGTCCATTCACGGCACCGCTATCTTGACAGCTCAGGGCCAGTTTGACTACAGCGATGAGGAAATCGATGAGAAAGCGGAACATATCGTGACGCATTCACTGGCGGTCTGGAAAAATTCTCAGTTGGCTTAAATTATTTTCCTATATAAAAAGGCTTGACTAAGAGGTGTGAAACCTTTTAGTTAAGCCTTTTTTGTTTTTAAACTAACTGCTCACCGAGTAAGAATTGCTGTTATTTGTTTTCATAAGCCTTGATCAGTTTTGCGGCAAAAGCTTTCAGGTTTTTTGCGTCTTCTTCCTCAGGGTTCAAGTTTACTTTCACATTGTCAGCGCCTTTGATGGCTCCGGTCTTTTCAAACTGTTCGTCAAAGTCGTCGACGGACTTGCAGTATTTTTCGTAAAAGGTATCGCCGGAACCAAAGCAGCCGAAGATCTTCCCGGTCAGATCGACGTCTTCCAGTTCTTCATAAAAATCGACGATTTCATCAGGCAAATCAGCATCGGTCCCATAGGTGTTAGGTACCAACCACGGCAATGTCAGCGTCTTTGAAGTCCTCGGGATCGGCAAAGACACTCTCGACGACTTCAACTTCAGCGTCCAGATCCTTGAATGCCTCTTCCAGGATCTCCGCACATTCTTCGGTATTTCCAGTCAAACTCGCATAAACGATCTTCACATTCGGCATAACTTTATATCCTTCTTTCTCCACGATTATATTAGTCATTTCTCGCATTCTTCTCTGAAAAAGCATAACATTTCAGCGAGAGTTTTTCAATGAACGTCAACAGGAACAGCGATGGATAAATAGTTGAAATTTTGTCTTGAGATTTTAGTATGAAAACGTTTATACTAAGCAAGTAATTGTATTCACCAATATGATAAGTAACCAGCTGCAACAGTCTATCGTTTCTGGTGGATAAAAGACTAAATTTAGGAGTGAGTCAATGTTTCATAATCAACTCGATGCATTCCCCGAAGATTTCCTGTGGGGATCGGCATCTGCCGCTTATCAGATCGAAGGGGCCATGCTTGAAGACGGTAAAGGCGAGTCGGTCTGGGACCGGTTCTGTTAAGATCCCGGCAAGACCTTCAAAGGCACGACCGGTGAAGTCGCGGTCGACCACTACCACCGGTACAAAGAAGACGTCAGACTCATGGCGGAGCAGGGACTGAAAGCTTACCGCTTCTCGATCGCCTGGTCACGGATCATTCCGGACGGCGACGGTGAAGTGAACGAGAAAGGTCTTGAATTTTACGACAACCTGATCGATGAGCTGCATAAGTACGGCATCGAACCGCTGGTGACGTTGTATCACTGGGATATCCCGCAGGCCCTTCAGGACAAATACCAGGGTTGGGAAAGCCGTCAGGTGATTGAAGACTTCACGCGTTATGCCGAAATCCTGTTCAAGCGCTACAACGACAAAGTGAAGTACTGGGTGAGTTTGAACGAGCAGAACATCTTCATCAAACTGGGCTACAGCATGGCCGCCCATCCGCCGAACGTCAAGGATGAAAAGCGCATGTACGCGGCGAACCATATCGCACACCTGGCCAACGCGTCAGTGATCAAGCGGTTCCGCGAACTGGATATGAAAGGCATGATCGGCCCGAGTTTCGCTTACGGTCCGACATACGCTCTGGATAGTCACCCGCTGAACCAACTGGCAGCCGAGAACAATGAGGAATTCAATTCACATCTGTGGATGGATATTTACGTGCGCGGCGAATATCCGTCAGTTGTCTGGAAATATCTGAAGAAAAATGACCTGGCGCCGGAGATCCAGCCGGGAGACATGGACCTGCTGAAAGCCGGCAAGCCTGATTTCATGGGACTGAACTATTACCAGACAGCGACCGTTGAAGCCAATCCGCTAGACGGTGTGGGTGCAGGCAAGATAAACACCACCGGCAAGAAAGGATCGAGCGAAGCCAGCGGCGTTCCCGGCATGTATAAATCGGCTGAAAATCCGTTCATCGAAAAAACCGACTGGGACTGGAACATCGATCCGACCGGTCTGCGTATCGCGATGCGCCGCATCAACAGCCGTTACCAGATGCCGATCCTGATCACCGAAAACGGACTGGGTGCCTATGACGATCTGGAAGAAGACGGATCAGTTCATGACGACTACCGCATCGATTACCTGAGAAACCACGTCAAAGCGGTCCAGGAAGCCATCACGGACGGTGTCGAAGTCCTGGGCTACTGCACCTGGAGCTATACGGATCTCTTGAGCTGGATGAACGGCTACCAGAAACGTTACGGCTTCGTTTACGTCGACCGTGAGGAACTGGATGAAAAAGAACTCAAGCGCTACAAGAAAGACAGTTATTTCTGGTACAAAAAAGTGATCGAAACAAACGGTCAGGAACTAAACTAAATTAAAGAATCGAAAATGGTCTCGGGCTCCCGAGACCATTTTTTAGCTTATTCAAAGACTTTACAGTAGAATAAAAGATAGAAAATAGGTTACATAAAGGAGACGGATCTGATGAGTAAAGCAGTGGTAATCGTGAACCCGACCAGCGGCAGTGAGGAAGGGAAAGAGTACGGGCCGAAAGTGAAAACGGAACTGGAAAAGCTATACGACGAAGTAGAACTCAGATGGACAGAAAAAGCAGGTGACGCGACCGACTTTGCCCGTGAGGCAGCCCGCGCCCATGTGGATGCCATCTATGCTTTGGGCGGCGACGGGACGGTCAACGAATGCGTCAACGGGATCGCTCCGGAAGACCACCGCCCGCCGTTCGGCTTTGTCCCGCTCGGCACCGTGAACGACCTGGGACGCGTGCTGGACATCCCGATGGCACCCGACAAAGCCGTAAAACAGCTGACCAGCCGAAGAAAAAAGCGATCGACATCGGCAAGCTGAATGACCAGTACTTTGTGGATATCGTTGCCATCGGATCCATTCCCGAAGCCGTCCATGAAGTCCCGATCGAAAAGAAAACGAAACTCGGTCCGTTTGCCTATATCTATGAAGGGGTCAAGGCTCTGTCTGAAAAAGAAGTCTACCCGTTCAAATTCGTGACCGACGGTGAAGTGTCTGAAGTCGATTCTTTCCTGGTGCTCATCGCCCTGACGAATTCGGTCGCCGGCATCCAGACAATGATCCCGGATGCACGGGTCGACGACGGTTTTCTGCATCTGGCCGCTGTCGAGGGAGACAACCTGGCCGATAAGATCGATCTGATCCCAAAAGTCTTCTCTGGAAAAGTCACCGATGACGAACAGGTCTTTTACCGCAAGTTCAAAGAAGCCGACATTTCACTTAGAGACGAGGAGAAAAACGACTCGGTGGTCACCAATATCGACGGCGATGAAGGCGACAGCCTCCCGATCAAACTGAAAGTATTCAAGCAGCATATGGAAGTCTTCGTACCTGACACGGATGAATAATAGGCGTATACTGTAAGTGAGAACTGGGGGCTGATACAACTTTGGGCGTCCCGGTTCCTGATCGTGCTTACCCACCAGATGGACCGTCCTCTTATTAAAATTCACTGTTCACAAATTAATCAACCTTTTTTCCTTAATTGAATACAATTGCCCCCTATGCTAGAATAGGGAAGGAAAAGAGATAAGTTAAAAAATAAACGAACACGACGATTTTTAATAACGAGAGAAGTAAAATCAATAAAGAGGACGGTCTTTTATGGCGAAAACAAAAGTAAGAGAAATATTGAAATCTGAAGACACAACAAAAGAAAAGATCGGTTATCTGTGGGACTATTACCACATACATGTGATCGTTGCTCTGGTAGGCTTGTTGTTTACCGGCTATCTTTTTATGGACTGGGTAAACCGGCCGATCACGACCTTTCATGTGACGGTACTGGCGCCTGATGTGAGCTATGACGAAGAACAGGAACTGACAGAAGAACTGAATGTAGCTGCTGGAACCGGAAGGAAGAAACGACAGGGCATATGCCTCCTTCACTCCACATGGCCAGATGGCCGAACGGTTCACTGCCCAGCTGACGGCAGCCGAGTACGATATCATCCTGATGGACGAGCCGGCCTTTGAAGAATACGCCGCATTCGGTACGATGCAGGAATTCCGTCTGAGCGGCCTGGATGAAGACGCGTATTACCAGCCGGATGAATACGATGCACCGATGGCTGTTGATTCAAGCCAGCTTGACATCTTCGACGACTACCGAACCACTCAGGACATGATCGTCATGGTCCCGGAAAACACCCGTCGCCGTGGTGCTATCGAAGACTTCTTCGAGACCCAGGGCTACGAAATCGAATTCATCGACAACGACGAATAACTATTAATGCAGTAAGCCTTCGACTTTCGGGTCGAAGGCTTCTTTTTTCCTTTCAGGAGGATGAAACTGGCCCTTCCAGGCCAGTTTCCACAGCCTTTGAAAAGGTGAGTGGAACATACTCGCCTGGCCGGCGAATATGGACTATCTTAACGCTCTAGTTTGTGTATGGTTCGGTCATTAGTGAAGGGAAGAACTTCTCTAATTGACGAACCCATAATTATTTCAAACCAAATATACTGATCCGGATCAAGTAGTGTTCACCAGCAGTTCCAAAATACAGACCATACTCGCCGAGAGCGAGTATGCACCTCTCTGAAAAGACTTTTTCCAGAAAAAGGTTTTTAAACGGCCGCTTTTTCGCTATACTAGGAGAGAATAATGAAAAAGTAGAGGAGAATGTTTTGTGATTACTCTGAAATCACCTCGCGAAATCGAAGCGATGGATCAGGCCGGCGACGTGCTTGCCAGAATCCATGAGCAGCTGCGCGACTTTATAAAACCGGGCATTACCGGAATGGATATCGAAAAATACGTTGAAGAACTGATGCTGAAATTTGGTGCAACCGCTGAACAGAAAGGTTTTGAAGGCTATGAATACTCGACCTGCGTCAGCATCAACGACGAGATCTGTCACGGCTTTCCACGCAATGAAAAACTGAATAAGGGTGACCTGATCAAGGTGGACATGGTGGTCAACTACAACGGCGCATTGGCGGATTCCTGCTGGAGCTACAGTGTCGGCGAACCAACGCCTGAAGTCAGAAAACTGATGGACGTCACGAGAGAAGCCCTTTACAAAGGGATCGAAGCGGCAAAACTGGGTAACCGTATGGGTGACATCGGTCATGCGATCCAGACGTACGTTGAAGCAGAAGGCTTTTCAGTGGTCCGCGAATTCATCGGACACGGCATCGGCCCGACCCTGCATGAAGCCCCAAGCGTGCCGCACTACGGGGAAGCCGGCAAAGGATCCCGATTGAAAGAAGGCCTGGTCATCACGATCGAACCGATGGTGAACACCGGCACATGGCGTTCGAAAATGGACAACAACGGCTGGACAGCGCGGACACAGGACGCCGGTCTCAGCTGCCAGTACGAACACACCATTGCGATCACGAAAGACGGTCCGCGCATCCTGACGAAACAGGATGGCGAATAACCTATCCAGTAAAGGAGGTGTCTATCATGGCGGAAAAAACCTTTCACTACAACAACGGCAAGCATGAAGTCGATGTGAGTATCGAATACCGTATGCCGACGAGAGCAGGAATTCCTTGGAATCGCCGGCATCATCAGTCTTCTGGCAGGAACCTGTTTCCTGGTCAAAGCTTTTCTATTGAATGATGAATAGACAGTCATCTTGCTGGCATGATTTCAGCTTTACTGATCGAAGTAAAAATATATATGGAAAAAAGAAGCATGAGCATGATCATGCTTCTTTTTTTGACTCTAACTGATTATAATCTGTTACAATTAAACTGACACGTCACAACTCAGACGAAGGAGACTATTCATGAAAGCAGAAATCATTTCAGTCGGTACCGAACTTTTAATGGGGGACATCACGGATACGAATTCAAGCAAGATCGCCCGGGAACTCTTAAGCATCGGCATCGGCACGTATCACATGCAGACGGTCGGCGATAATCCGGCGCGCATAAAAGAAGCCCTGGTGCATGCCGCTAAGCGCTCGGACCTCATCATCCTGACCGGCGGGCTCGGTCCGACGCAGGACGACATCACCAAGCAGGTCGCGGCGGATTTTCTGGGTGACGAGCTCGTCGAAGACAAGGCCCAGATCGACAAGATCATTAGCGAGTATAAAAAGCGGGGGAAAGTCCCGACAGAAATGGTCCACCGCGAAGCCTTGACGTTCAAACGCGGCGAGACGCTGTTCAATGACGTCGGTCTGGCCTGCGGGTGTGCAGCCGAGCTGAAAAATGCCGGAAAGATGACCCGGCACCTTATCCTTCTTCCCGGCGTACCTTACGAAATGGCCTACATGCTGGAAAATGAAGTGAAGCCGTATTTACGAAGACACGCAGAGAAAGAAACAGTCATCGAATCTTTGTTCATGAATTTTAATGACATAGGAGAGCCCCAAGTGGCCGAAGCATTGGATGAACAGATCCAATCGCAGGCCAACCCGACGATCGCCATCTATGCCAAGCCCCGGCATATCACGGTACGCATTTCCGCCAAAGCCGCAGACTCGAAAACGGCCAGTCGGATGAACCAGCAGGCGGCTGACAGAATACTTGAAAAGCTCTCCGAACAGTTCATCGGCTACGGGGAAGAGCAGACGATCGAAACGCATGTCGTAGAGCTGATGAAGCGGGAAAAAGTGACCTTGAGCGTCGCAGAAGAATTCACGGCGGGCGACATCATGAGTACACTGACTAAGGTCGCGGGTGTGTCTTCCGTGTTTACAGGCGGCCTGGTCACGTTGACTGATCAGACCAGATGACTGAAAGCCAGTTCGGCCTGACGGATATTGAAAGTCAGATCAAAAGAAGAAACGGCCGGTCTGTTGGCTGAAAAATGCGCCGAAAAATTCCAGACAACTATCGGTTTGAGCGCCTTGGCGGACCTGTCACTGAACCCTGCGAACCAGCTTCTGTCCGGAACAGGATACGTCGCTGTCACCAGAAAAGGCGAAGCGGCTAGAGTCAAGAAAGTGTCCCTGCCCGAAAAACCCGAGCCCGTCCTGCGCGAGATCATCAAAAACGAAGCGCTGGCCCTGCTTAAAGATGGTCATGGAATAGTTTTGTTGTATTTATAATAAGGAAACACTGGATCACATGTCTTTTAACAGGACATTGGGTTCAGTGTTTTTTATACCAAAAAACACTTCCGTACTGGTTTTCAGGGAATTTTCCTTTAATAGGCATAATGGATCGTTTTTAATGCTGCAACTTTCTTTAAAAGTCAGCGGAATCGTCATGAGTTTTTATCGTTTTTGACCGAAACTCATAAAGATTACTCCGAATCATCATAAGTTGGACCGAATTCTGCTGAAACACATAAAGATTAAGCCGAAACGTCATGAGTTTGCCCGAATTTAGCCAAAACTCATAACGATTAAGGACGCGCCCCGACAAACCCGACCGAAAACCATCGTCGATGGGTGATTCAGAAACGACTAATAAAGCATTAAACCATCTAAATGATGTGCATACTCGCCTTCAGCGAGTATGGCCTGCCTTTGATCCATAACTTTTTGAAAATCAAATCGGAATCGTCATAAGTTGACTCGCCGGTATTTTGCCGAAACTCATTAAGATAACCTCGAAACATCATAAGTTGACCGGAAAATAGCCGATACTTATAAAGTTAATCCAGAAACACAATTAGTTGAGCAGATTATTACAAAAACTTATAACGATTAAGGACGGGCATACTCGCCCCAGCGAGTATGATCCGATCTGAAACTGATGAAATTCAGTCACAAGTAGCACGAAGGGTTATCAGAACAGAGATTTTAAGCATTTTGGCAGGTAAACGATTTCATCAGAACAAAATCCGGTGTTGCACTTTCAGCAGATAACCAGTAGAATGACTCATGAAATCACTGATGGTCGTGAGGAACTGTAAAAGTCACGCTGTTTCTCACAGCAGCCATCGATTAAGAAGGAGTGATCTGATGGAAGAATCAGAAGGCGGATCCTTGGATCTGATCATGAAAGGGCTGGACTGGCTGACGACGCTGGCTTATCTGAATTTACTCTGGCTCGGCTTTTCACTGCTCGGTCTGATTTTCTTCGGTGTCGGGCCCGCAACCTTTGCTGTCCATTCTCTAGTGAAGACAAAACTCAGACAAGGCGATCTGTCTCATGTTTTTGACAAGTTCAAAACCGAATTCAGGAACCATTTAAAAGACGGCAACATCTATTTCTGGATCATGGCTGCAGTGACACTATTCATTTATGTCGACATGCGCGTTGTCCAGGCGCTGCCGCAGAGTCCCGTCATTCAGTTTTTTGTCATACCTGCACTGTTAATCTTAAGCGCTTTAGTCCTCGTCGTCGCTACATTCACTTTAGGCATCTATTTTGAGTTCGGTGATTCACTGATGAAAAGTGTGAAAGACGGCTTCTGGCTATCACTTATTTCACCGGTCGCAGGACTGGTGATCGTCCATGCATTCCTGATCGGCATACTCATCTTCGCTTATGTACCGGCACTAATGCTGTTTTACTCGTTATCGTTTTACGCCTTTATCACGCAATGGATCATGGCAAAAACATTCAGGAGAATAAAAAGAAAAAAATATTCTCAATAAATGTTGACATCGATTTCATTGTACGATATAGTACTTGTGTAAAGCGCTTTCGAATGGAGAAGTTCAATATGGTAACAATTTACGATATCGCTGAGCATGCAGGTTACTCGATTGCGACAGTTTCCAAAGCCTTGAACAATAAAAAGGTGAGTGAAAAAGCGAGACGAAAAATCCTGGCGGCAGTTGAAGAACTGCATTACACGCCAAATTCTTCAGCTCGAACGTTAGCGACAAACAAATCCTGGATGATCGGTATAGTATTCGGCGAGAATCTTGGCATCGGCATTGCCCATCCATTTTTCAGCCAGGTTATAGAAGGTTTCAAAAAGCACGCCGAGTTATACAATTACGATTTGCTTTTCGTTTCAAGACACATGGGACTGGGTCAGGATACCTACAAGCATCTGCTTCACCGGGGTGTTGACGGAATCGCCGTCGTGCAGTCCCACGGTGAGGATGAACTGCAGAAGCTTGATAATACCATCCCGACTGTCTATATCGACAGACCGACAAGTGAATCGGGTACGGTATACAGTGACAATCAGATGGGCAGTCGTTTGGCTGTGAATCATCTTGTTGAAAACGGTCACACCAAGATCGCACATATTCGAGGAAATCAGACGACATTTGCCGGTATCGAACGGGCGAGAGGGTTTGAGAAAGCCATGAATGAGCTTGGGGTACCGATCAGAGATGAATATATCGTAGATGGCGGCTATTATTCTCAGGCCGGTGGTCGAGAAGCCATGATCCGTCTGCTCTCTCTAAAAGACAAACCGACAGCTGTTTATGTTGACGGAGACATGATGGCCATTGCCGCCATGAAGGTCACGAAAGAATGGGGACTGAGAGTTCCTGAAGATATCTCGTTCGTTGGATTCGACGATATCGATCTTGCCAGACATGTTGATCCGGCCTTGACGACGATTCGTCAGGACAAGGAACTGATCGGCAAGCAGGCTGCAATCATATTGCTCGATAAGATGAACGCCAAAGATTCAACTCAAATCGTTGATAAAAAAATGGTGCCTGTATCATTGATCAAAAGGGAATCGGTACACCGCCTTGCTTAAGCAAGGTACCATTTTTATTAAATAAAGTTAAGCGCTTAAGGCAAGGGCGGAAAAGGAACGGCAAGAAAAAAAGGGGTGGATGGATAGGATATAGGTAATGTAAACGATATCAAATCTGTTTTCGGGACATAGAATGCACATTTTTTATTTAATTGTTACATTAAGCGCTTAAGGTTTGTTAGTTTTCTAATCTAACCGAAGGCTGCACAGTAACACACATAAGCAGGCAAGACAGCACCAAGGTTTCAAAGCACTTATATCAACAGTTAGACCAATATGCAAACAAACATTAGGAGGAAAACAATGAAAAATTCATGGAAATTAGCAGGTTTATTATGTGGAGCAGTATTACTTACAGCATGTGGTTCAGAAACAGATACAGGTTCTGAAGGCGAAGCAAACGGCGGCAGCGACGGCGACGTCGATCTGGTCATCAACTCCTTTACTGATGAACTTCAGTATCCGATCGAAGTATTTGAAGAAAGAAATCCAGGCGTCAACATCGACCTGCAGATCATCCCGACTGAAAACTATGTCGACACACTGCGTCCGGCTCTTGAATCAGGAAGCGGCGCACCAGACATCTTCACAGGTGAGATCGTTTATCTTCTTAGACTGGATCGAACAGGACTACTGGATGGACTTGAACGAATACGACGTTGACGAATGGTCAGACGATTATCTGGACTACGTATGGGAACTGGGCCGTAACGAAGCCGGCGAAATGAAAGCTTTGTCATGGCAGACAACACCAGGCGGCATCTACTACCGTCGAAGCATCGCTGAAGAAGTCTTCGGTACAGATGATCCTGATACGATCGGTGAACAGATGTCAACAATGGATGGCTTGATGGAAGCCGGTGCACAGCTTGAAGAAGCCGGATACCGCCTGTTCCCGGATGAAGGTTCGATCGCTACCTTACACAATGGGTGCCAATCCTGAGCCTTGGGTAAATGACAACAACGAACTGCAGATGACTGACGAACGTCTATCATACTTTGAATATGCTAAAGAACTAGAGAGACAACCAGTACTCAGCACTTGCACCTGCATGGTCACCAGCATGGTACGCATCATTCAACGAACCGATCGCTTACAATGCCGGCTGGGATGCTTTAGAAGATGTGGATGAATCCGATGGTACAACAGAAGTATTCGGCGTATCACTGCCAACATGGGGTCTGCACTCAGTACTGAAAACAGACGCACAGGAAACAGCTGGCGACTGGGCAGTGACAAACGGTCCATCACCATACTTCCAGGGCGGAACATGGATCGGTATTTATGAAGGATCAGAAAACAAAGATGTCGCCTTTGACTTCATTCAAATGCTGGTCAACGACGAAGAATTCCTGACAGAATGGGTAGAAGAAACCGGTGACGTATTGAGCTACAAACCAGTTATGGAACAAGTTGCTGAAGGTTACTCTGACGACTACCTTGGCGGACAGAACCACTACGAATTCTTCCTGGAACGTGCTGAAGAAATCGACCCAAGTAACGTGACACGTTACGACCAGCGTCTGGATCAGATGTTTGGTGCATCAGTCGGTGCTTATGTTGACGGTGTATTGACTCAAGAAGAAGCCTTGGAAGAGTTCTACGCAGAAGTACAGAACGCCTTCCCGGACATCGAAGTACCTGAATCTAACTAATAATTAATAATTAAGAACTGAACATAGGGGGCCCTGCTTGATATAGAGCCCCCTATATTAGTTATCAGAGCAGCAAATTGAAAAGTTTCAAACCCTAGTGTGTCGAAACAAAATAGACATGCTTTTGATATCGACACATAGAAAGGAAAAGATTGATTATGAATAAAAGTAACGACCAGTCAGTAGCTGCTGATTCAACTGCTGAAGTTTCTAAAAGAAAACCCAGAAAAAAGAATAACAATCACCCTTATTTCTACATTGCACCCTTCGTTATTGTTTTTCTGTCATTTAACATTTATCCGATTTTACTTACATTCTACTACTCATTGACCAACTATACGGGAATGGGCGGGATCGAGAATGCCAGTTTCATCGGTTTTGACAACTACGCACGACTAATAGGAGATGCCTTCTTCTATGAAGCGTTCTTTAATACGATCAAAATCTGGGGTGTGAACTTCGCCATCCAGATCACCATAGCCATGGGGCTGGCACTTCTGTTCTCGGACATGCGTCTGAAACTGAAAGGTCTGAATACGTTCAGAGCGTTATTCTTCCTGCCGAACATCATTACGATCGCATCTGTAGCCCTTTTATTCAGCATCCTGCTGGACTGGAACTACGGTTCACTGAACCAGATGCTCCTCAGCCTGAACCTGATCGATCGTCCGATCAACTGGCTGAATGATCCCGTGCTTGCACAAGGATGGGTCGCTCTTATCGGTGCGTGGATGTGGTTCGGTAACACATTCATCATCCTGATGGCTGGTATATCCGGTATTCCTAAAGACTTCTATGAAGCAGCTTATATTGACGGCGCAAACTGGTGGGATTCGTTCACGAAAATCACGCTTCCTCAGCTCAAGCCGATCCTGCTTTATGTCTTTATCACGTCGATCATCGGTGGACTTCAGATCTTTGACCTGCCGCTGTTGATGACAGATGGACGAGGCGCTCCACGTGGAGCGCTGAATACAATGGTTATCTACCTTTACAACCAAGGTTTCAGTTATGCTAACTTCGGTTATTCCGCAGCCATTGCATACGGACTCTTTATCATTACGATCGTCTTTTCTGCGATAACATTCAAGACCATGTACCGCAGTCAAGTTAAAGTCAAGAAAGGAGGCAAGAAATAATCATGGGAAAAATTAAAACAGCACGAGGTGTGATCTATTTCTTCCTCATCCTGCTGGTCATCATCTGTTTCATTCCGTTTTACATGATGATCATCAACGCCACACGTTCAAACTCTGAGATCTTAAGAGGATTCACACTGATCCCTGGAGATGCTTTGATGGATAACTATGAAATCCTGGACAGTTACATCAACATCTGGATCGGTTTCAGAAACAGTCTGATCATTGCTTTATCCGTTACGATTTTGAACTCTTACTTCTCGGCACTGACCGCTTTCGCGCTGGTCGTGTATCAGATTCAGAGCGAAAAACTTCATCTTCATCACGTTTATCGTCATGATGATGGTTCCGGGTCAACTGGGCCTGATCGGATTGTATGACCTGGCCAGCACATTCGGTATCCTGGATACTTACTGGCCACTGATCATCCCGGCAGTTGCAGCACCGTTCACCGTGTTCTTCTTTAGACAGTTCCTCATCACAACGATGCCGATGTCTATCCTGGAATCCGGCCGAATCGACGGTGCCGGTGAGACGTACATGTTCCACCGACTCGTCCTGCCGATCTTGAGTCCTGCGATCGCGACCATGGGTATCTTTACCTTTATCGGTTCATGGAACAACTTCCTGTTCCCACTGGTCATCATTCGTTCGCCAAGACTTTACACGCTGCCGATCATGATCAGACAGCTGCAGGGTTCACCTGTTGCGTCTAACCTGGGTGCGATTTATCTGGGTATTGCCATTTCCGTGGTGCCGATCATGATTGCCTTCCTGTTCTTATCTAAATACATCATCTCGAGTATCACTGCAGGTGCGGTCAAAGGGTAAGATGTGACATTAAGAGTACTATAATCTATGTGTGTCGTAGAGCATAGTACTTTTTTTGTGAAAAATTTCAATGAAAAGTTAGAGTTTCAGACTCTAAATCACTATATTTTTTCGTAAAGAAACGCGATTAGCTAGTCAAAACAAACAAAGGATGATTTAAGAGATGACGAAACGTACTGTAACGGCTGTTCAGTCTGTGAAAGCAGACAACAGTTTCTGGCAACCTGTTTCTGCAAAATCTGTGGATGAGAACTCAGCCACACATGTAGCGGTCGATTCCAGCAAAACCTACCAGACCTGGATGGGTTTCGGTGGTGCATTGACGGAATCCGCGACCTATACGCTTGATCAACTGTCAGAGGATAAGAAGAAAGTGTCCTGCAAGCTTATTATAACCAGGACAAAGGGTTAGGTTACACACTGGGACGTCTTCACATTGCCAGCTGTGACTTTTCTCTGGAAAACTATGACTATATCGAAGAAAACGATGAAACGCTGGAAACCTTCAACATGGACCGTGAAGAAAAGTGGGTCCTGCCTACCCTGCGCCGTGCTCAGGAGATCGCCGGTCAGCCATTGACTCTCGTCGCTTCACCGTGGAGCCCGTCTGCCTGGATGAAGACCAACGGCGAACGCAACAACGGCGGCAAGCTGAAAAAAGAGTACTACACGCTCTGGGCACAGTTTATTGCCCGTTACCTGAAAGAAATGCAGGCCAAAGGTTTCGACATTGAAGCCATCACTGTTCAGAACGAACCGGCCGCTACCCAGACCTGGGATTCCTGTGAGTACACAGCCGAAGAAGAAGCGGAAATGGTCAAAGTGCTGTCCCGCGTCTTTGATGAAGAAGACCTGAACGTCAACATCATCATCTGGGACCACAACCGTGACCTGATCTTCGAACGTGCTGATACCGTCCTGAAAGACGAGGAAGCCAACAAAGCAGTCTGGGGCGTCGGGAACCACTGGTATGTATCAGAAGAGCTTTGAGGAGCTCTCAAAAGTCCACGACAAATACCCGGACAAGCACCTGATCTTCACGGAAGGCTGCATCGAAGGCGGCGTCCAGCTCGGTGCCTGGCACACGGGTGAACGCTACGCCAGAAACATCATGGGCGACATGAACAACTGGCTCGAAGGCTTCCTGGACTGGAACATCGTCCTGGATGAACAAGGCGGACCGAACCATGTCGGCAACTACTGCGACGCACCGGTCATTGCTGATACAAACGAAAAAGTTGCTCATTACAACAGCTCGTATTATTTCATCGGTCACTTGAGCAAATTCATCCGACCGGGTGCCAAACGCGTACATGCAAAGCTTTCCGGTGAAGACCTCTCCGTCGTGGCTTTCAAGAACGCAGACGGTTCGCTCGCAACGGTTCTTTTGAACGAAACAGATGAACAATCAGATTTAGTCTTATCACTCGATAACGAAGCAGTAGCTGTTCACATACCAGCGCACAGCATCACGACAGTGGTATCTGAACAACCATAGAAAGGTTGACAAGCGTGTATAAATTATTAGAAGACGGACGATTCCAGATCCAGGATTTCCAGACTGCCAGTCCGTTCGCCAGTTTCCTGCCCGGTATTTCCGGAACGGACGGCATTCCTCTCTGGGCATTTTATGTCAACAGAGGACAGGGCATGGCCAGTTTTGGAGTCGAAAACAAAGACAATGCAATGCTAGAGTTCCTTCCGGCAAACAAGGCGTATCAGTACGTCAGCACACAAGGGTTCCGTACCTTCCTGAAAGGGACGCGCGGCGAAGAATCCTTCCAGTACGAACCGTTCAACACAGAAAATGAGGATATCACAGATGAGATGATCATTTCAGACAACCATCTGGAGCTGACTCATACACAGAAACAGCTCGGTATCAAGATCCGTGTCGTCTACTACACACTGCCGCATCAGGCGATCCCCGGACTGATCCGTGAAGTGACGATCACCAACACGAAGGACGAACCGCTCTCACTGGAAGGTCTGGACGGACTGGCCAGCATGTTCCCGGCACATGTGGATGATGCCGGCTACAAATCCATTTCCAACACCTTCAAGAGCTGGTTCGATGCTTCAGTCGAAAACGACACCTTTGCCTACTACTTCCTGCGCGGGAGCACGGCTGACGATGCCAAGGTGGACCAGAATGACGAAGGGAACTTCTACGTTTCGCTGCTAAGTGCAGCAGGCGAGAGCGCGTTCGTTTCACCGATATTCGACCGTGACGTCGTTTTCAACAACGACCTGACCCTGCAGAAGCCAAAAGGATTCTACAGCGAAGACAAAATGGAAACGTCCACTCAGATCGGCACCAATAAAGTAAGCTGCGCGTTCACACCGTTTAAAGCCGAGCTAAACGGGCAAGCAGCGATGACCCTGACCAGTGTGTTCGGTCAGACAGCCGACCGCAACCAGGCAGCAGCCTTTATAAATGATAACATTTCAGTCGAAAAACTGGCTGAGTACAAAGCGTCCGCCTTCGAACTGGCGAAAGAATTCACCAGCCGCGTCGAGACGAAAACGGCCAACAAAGCCTTCGATGCTTACGTGAAACAGAACTATCTGGACAACGGCATCCGCGGCGGTTTCCCGGTCGTCTTTGAAAACGATGAGGCCAAGCAGGTATTTTACTTATACTCAAGAAAGCACGGAGATCTGGAGCGCGACTACAACTTCTTCTCCATCTCGCCGGAATATTATTCACAGGGGAACGGCAACTACCGTGACATGAACCAGAACCGACGACTGGACACGTTCTTTGAACCGAAAGTCGCCGACCGCAACCTGTGTCAGTTCATGAGCCTGATCCAGCTGGACGGGTACAACCCGCTGTCGATCAAGACAGTGAAATATACCCTCCTGGACAACACCTTCAACTTCCAGGGCTACGGCTTCACGTCCACTCAAGCCGAAGTCTGGCTGGACAAGTCCAAAGACGGCTATACGCCGGGCAGTTTGAAGAAATTCGTCGAAGAAGAAGGGATCGAACTGAACGAACCGTTCGAAGCCTTCCTGACCGACGTCTTGAGCGCGAGCAAGGAAGCGCTGGAAGCCGACCACGGCGAAGGGTTCTGGAGCGATCACTGGACCTACAACCTGGACTTGATCGACAGTTACCTGGCAATCTATCCCGACAAGGCCGAGGATGCCTTCTTCGGCGGCGGTTACCGCTTCTTCAACAGTCCGGCCAGTGTCCGCCCGCTCAGTGAAAAGCTGAAACAGGGCAAGCTGGGCTGGCGTCAGTACGATGCGGTCCGTGAAGACGAGGAAAAAATGGCCAAGCATAAAAAAGGCGAGTCCCTGTGGGTCGAATCAGCCGCTGACGGCAAACCGGCCGAGACCAGCCTCTTCAGCAAGCTGATCCTGCTCGCCGCCAACAAAGTGTCCACACTGGCGCCAAACGGCTTAGGCGTGGAGATGGAAGGCGGCAAACCGGGCTGGAACGATGCCATGAACGGCCTGCCGGGCATGTTCGGTGCCGGCACGTCCGAGCTGTTCGAACTGAAGCGCCTGACCGAACGTCTGCGTGAAGTCGAGAACAAGCAGAGCATCACGCTGCCGGCTGAGGCTTCGGAGTTCCTGCTTCATCTGAGGGACGTCCTCAGAGAAATCGACACCCTGGACCTAAACGCATGGAAGGCCCTGACGGATATCCGTGAAGCCTACCGCGCGTCGATCGAAGGTGTCGATGCCTTCAAACTGGTCACTGTGTCAGAAGAGGCCGTGAAAGAGATCATCACTGCGTTTGACGACGTGATGAACAAAGCGGTCGCCTCGGTGGATGCATTGGATACGGACATCGTACCGACCTACATCTACTTTGAAGCGACAGTCGAAGACGGCGAGATCACGGACATGATCCCGCATCCGGTCACACCGTTTCTGGAAGGGGTCGTCAAGAAGATGAAAATCTCCGGCGACACCCAAGAAGCGCGCGAACTGTACGGGAAAGTGAAAGCCAGTGACCTCTACGACAAGAAGCTCGGCATGTACAAGACCAGTGCCAGCATCAAGGACGAACCGATCGAACTCGGACGTGCGAAATTCTTCACCCCGGGCTGGCTGGAAAACGAATCCGTCTTCCTGCACATGGCCTACAAGTACCTTCTGGAACTGGTCAAAGTCGGCCTGTACGATGAATTCTTCGAAGAGATCAAGACTGGACTGGTGGTCTTTACCGACCCGAAAGTCTACGGACGAAGCATCCTGGAGAACTCATCCTTCATCGCCAGCAGTGCCAATCCGGACGAAAGTCTGCACGGCAAAGGCTTTGTCGCCAGGCTGAGTGGATCCACAGTGGAATTTCTGAACATGTGGGTCGAAATGTTTATCGGCAAGACACCGTTCAAGATGGAAGACGAACTGACTTTCCAGCTGGATCCCGTTTTGCCTGCAGATTTCTTTTCTGATGGGAAAATCGAATTTACCTTGTTCAGTGAAATCGACGTGACCTACGTCAACGAAACGTCTAAAGCCACATACGGCGAAAAGGGCGTCAGACCCGTGTCATACAGCGTCACGCTGTCATCCGGTGAAACAGAAACCTTTGATGAAAAAGGCGTCACTGGCGAGTGGGCTGAGAAGATCAGAAACAAGGACGTTGAAAGTATCACTGTTACACTAAATTAATTTATGTTTATAAAATGAATAGAGAAGGTGTAGTGCCTTCTCTATCTTTATAAAAAAATATATTAAAAAACGGAGGAAACAGATGAGAAACAAGAAAAGTGTTGCCGTCATATGCGGATTATTACTTATGGGCCCTGCAGTTTTAAGTCAACTGCAAAATGAAGACGCTGTCATGAGCGTGCAGGCAGAGGAACACGAGAACCTGCTTGTAAACGGGGACTTCAGTGCAGGAACAGACAACTGGTCTGACCTGGAACGGTGAAGGTGGATCCTCAACGTTCGACGTCTCTGATGAACAGGCGAAGGTTAATGTTCATAGTATTGCCGGTATTCACGCCCGATTGGAACATACCGATAACCTGGTCGACTCAATTATTCCAGGAAGGCATTGCACTTGAAGCGAACCACACGCTATCGAGATATCATTTGAAGCAAAATCTTCTGTTGAACGCCCGATAGTCGCTGGAAGCAGCTTCCGCTGGTCACAGCGAAATCCTCCCCAGTCAGAATTTATTCTAACAGAGGAAATGGAAACGTTTACGCTTTGATTTCAACATGGAGCAAGAGTCAATGGATCTGAAATTCCTGATCGGGAATGTGCAGCACTGGATATGGAAACACCAGAAGCCGAACATGAGTTGACGTTTGACAACGTCAGTGTCATATCGCTTGGGTGAGACTCGGAAGATACTCGGATGAAATCGAATGGAAAATGACCTGGTCAGATGAGTTCGAAGGTGAAGCACTCGATTTAAACAACTGGACGATCGATACAGGGAATGGCTTCTGGAGCCGGGGATGAATGGATTCCAGGCTGGGGCAACGACGAAAAACAATATTATCATGAAGACAATGTCCGCCTTGAAGACGGAAAACTGATCCTTGAAGCAAAAGAAGAAAAAATGTCCGATGATCAGGGTGACTATGATTATACTTCAGGTAAAGTTTTGACAGACGGTAAATTCAGCCAGACCTATGGCCGTTTTGAAGCAAGCATGAAACTGCCTGAAGGACAAGGTTACTGGCCGGCTTTCTGGATGATGCCTCAGGATGATACGTACGGCGGATGGGCTGCTTCCGGTGAACTGGACATCATGGAAAACGCAGGGTGCACAATACGAATGAAGTCGGTGGAGCGATTCACTACGGTGCGGATATGGCCAACAACACCACAGTCATGGAGTGACTACACTTTCGACAGAAGGCAGCACCACTGACTTCAACGACATACAGTGTCGAATGGGAACCGGAAGAAATCAGATGGTACGTCAACGATGAATTATACTACAGAACAGGCGAATGGGCACAGTGAAATACGGGCACTATCCGGCACCGTTCAACCAGGAATTCTTCATGATCATGAACCTGGCTGTCGGCGGCTGGTATGATGAAGACCCGGATGGCACGACCGAATTCCCGGCTCAGGTAGAAGTCGATTACGTGCGCGTATATGAAGATGTCAACGCCGATTATGACAAATCTGCCATCACCAAAAACAGATGAAGAAGAAGAAGAAGAAGAAGAAGCAGGAGACGGTCTGGACCGCGATCCAGCAAACTGGCAAGCAGTTGGGGATAACCTTGTCGACAGACGGTTCATTTGACGAGACAACTGAATTTGGTGATCCTGACAATCTTTCCACTTGGAACCTCTTCAATTTAGCTGACCATGATCCAAATGGCGGAAAAGCAGAGTTCTCCGTTGTTGACGGTGTACTGAACGCTGAAATCCAGCAGGTCGGCTGGAACTGGTGGCAGATGCAGCTTTTCCAGAATTTGAACACTTTCTGAAGGCACCTATAAACTGTCATTCGACATGTCTTCTGAGCTTGCAAGAGACATGCGTGTAGAACTTGAAGATTCAGGCGAAGGGATCAAAGTATTCAAAGTGAATGAAGACGAAGAAACCTACGAACTGATTTTCCATGTTCAGAGACGGAACGATTTCAAATTCTTATTCGGATTCGGTCGCGAACACGATGAAGTGGAATTGGATGTTCCTTACCTGATGACACTGGATAATGTTCCGTCAATGCGGCGGAATTTGTTGAAGCACCAGGTAGAACCGGCACCCGATGAAGAAGACGGCGAATGGGTCGAGATCGGTCATAACCTGATCAAAGACGGAACATTGACGACACAACGGAATTCGGCAATGCGGCTGACAGCTGATCTGGAACATCCATGACCGGGCAAATGAACTGGGCAGGTACACAGGCTATTGCGGTCGACGGTATCGTGAATGCCGAAATCACCCAAGTCGGCTGGGACTGGTGGCAGATCCAGTTGTACCAGACTGATCGGTAGCACGACACCTGCAGCTGATTGACATGGCTACTGAAGTGAACGAAACGTGCGCGTCGAACTGGTCCGTTCAGGCAACGAGTTCATGGATCAGGTGACAAAGATTGAACACCTATGAAACATGGCCGACAGGAGTACTGGGACCTGCAGCTCGGCTGCGGTCTTAGGTGACTGTCGAAGACGAGAACTGGAGTCCTGGTGGACGAAGTCAGCCTGAGAGCTGTAAATTCGTGTCAGAAGAAGACGAGACAAGATACCAAAGCAGGGTAAAACAAGGTAAGACACCTTCAAAACTACAAAGGGGAAGAACGTCCTTCGAACAGCAGCACCGGTAAAAATCGGGAACGGATAGTACTGGGTATGATATCTGAAAAACGTATGATCCGTCGTAGCGATGGTCTAGAGTATTCTAAATACGGCAAAAAAAACCAGTTGTCCTTATAAAAAGCTTGTCGATGAGAGCATGATGTTCCGTCTCTGGAGGGCTTTTTTTCTTACCTATGATGCAACAGGTATTTTACTCGTGTTCAGTATACTCTGTAGAAAGAGGTGTGCTATGGCTAAGCGAAATTACACGATCGATGTGATCAAGGCGCTGGCGATCATCTCGGTGATCCTGATCCACGGCTTATCCAACAATACGCTCTACGCTATTCTGGCGCCTTACTACATCTGGCAGACCGTCCCGGTGTTCATGATCCTGGTGGGCTACAACTCAGTCAACTCCTTCATGAGAAAAGGTTACAGCAGTCTACCTGAAATTTTCAGTCAGCACTATCTCATGAACAAAGCGAAACGCATCCTCCTGCCGTTTGCCTTCATCTGGCTCGTGCAGGTGCTGATTCAATTCTTCTATTTCAGCAATACAGATGTGGCGGGGCTTTTGCGGTCGTTTTTTGAAGGGGGATACGGTCCCGGAAGTTATTTCATCCCGCTGATCGTGCAGGCGACGATACTGGTGCCTTTTATCTATCTTTCTTGAAAAAAGCGCCGACAAAGATGATGATCGCGCTGTTTTTTGTCAGTCTGCTTGTCGATCTGGCGTCTTTCTGGCTGAATATGTCAGGGGGCCTGTACCGGATCCTGATCATCCGTCACTTGTTTTCAGTGACACTCGGCGTCTGGTACGCGCTGACGAAGGCAGACATCAGACTCAGGTGGCTGATCCTTCCGGCTGCGGCCAGTCTGGGTTACATCACCGCTGTGCATTACTACAACTGGGAACTGATCGTCGAGGAGTACTGGCACAGCCAGCACGCGCCGTCTTATTTTTATGTCCTGTTCATCATCATGATCGGGATGACGTATCTAAAAGTCGAGAAGAGGTCGTTCCTTGAAAAGACCTTTATCCTGATCGGTCAGGCGTCCTTTCATATCTACCTGACGCAGATGTTTTACTTCTGGTTCGTACACAAACGCTTCCCAGACTTCAACGGTCTGGCGTACTTCTTGCTGTTTCTGACCGTTCCGATCCTGTCCGGCATCGGGTTCTACCTTCTTGGATGATTACCTGAACAGAAAGGCATTACCGTGAATGCTTATAGAAGATGAAAAAGCCTCCGGCAGCGGAGGCTTACCGTCATTTCCAGTGATCCAATGCTGACCATACGCGCAGGCTGCGCGTATGCACACCCCTAAACCGAAAGAATCGTTATGAGTTTAAACGGCCTAACTTTGTACCGTCTAATTTAATAGTTGACCCCAATCCTCAAACTATAACGATACCACCTAATCATAGTTTCCAAAACATCCATATAACGATACCCACCAAACCCAATAAGATGAAAAACCCTCCGGCACGGAGGGTTTCCTTTTTCAAGCGATCCAATGCGGACCATACGCGCTGAGCGCGTATGTACACCTAGCTCGTATGCAATTCATAAAGAGATCTACAGTTCAAATTTTGTATAGAAAAACCGATTAAAATATATCCAGATACTAAAAATATATAGACATTAAATTAAAATTAAGCTATACTGAAAACGCATTCATTATTTTTTAACTGTTCAGGCAGTATGAGAGGGTCAATGAAAAAAAATTCAACTGCTTTTCCGGTTTTTTAATACTTCAGGAGGTGGGTCTACATATTGAGAACTGGAATCACCGTTCATTAGCTGTTTCTGGAAGGTCAGCCGTATCATTTAATCACAGGTTCAAAAAGAACAAAGCGAGTCAGTATGAGATTTCCGGAGATGTCTAACGAACACAATACCTGACAGAAAATTATAAATAATTTGGAGGAATGGATGTGAAAAATGAAGTAAAACGTTTATCGACCATCATGACGGCCGCTGTTTTAATGTCATCTTCCTTTGCTCCGCTTGTCGGTGCAGCTGAACAAGAAAATGGAGAGGATCCGTATGAACAGGATGCATTTCCGGCGCTGCTCGGCAATGAGAAAGTAAGGAAACCGTCTCAGGCAGGCGCTCTGCAGCTGATCGATCATGAAGGACAGAGAGTGCTGGCAGATGAGTGGGGAATCCCATCCAGCTGCGCGGTATGAGTACGCACGGCCTGCAGTGGTTCCCGCAAATCATCAACAACAACGCTTTTTCAGCTCTGGCCAATGACTGGGAAGCGGACATGATCCGTCTGGCGATGTATATCGGAGAAGACGGCTACGCGACTGACCCGAGCGTGAAAAGACAGGGTATACGACGGGATCGACTACGCTATCGCCAACGATATGTATGTGATCGTCGACTGGCATGTCCATTCAGCCAGCAATCCGAACGATGAGTATACTCCGGCGCAAAGGACTGCTTTTGCAGAAATCGCCGCAGCTTACCGAATGATCCGCATCTGATCTATGAACTGGCAAACGAACCGAGCAGCTCGGGCGGAGACAGAGGTATTCCAAACAGTGAAGAAGGCTGGCAGGAAGTCAAAACCTATTCTGAAGAGATCATTGACATGCTTCGGGAAAGCGGAAATGCAGACGACAACATCATACTGGTCGGCAGTCCCAACTGGAGCCAGCGTCCGGACCTGGCCGCTGATGACCCGATCGACGATGAAAACACCATGTACGCGCTGCACTTTTATACTGGGACGCATGAAACGGCTGACGAAAGTTATCCGGAAGGCACCCCAGTCAGACCGTCCCAACGTGATGAGCAATGCCAGATATGCCCTGGAAAACGATGTGGCCCTCTTTGCGACTGAATGGGGAACGAGTGAAGCAGACGGCAACAACGGTCCTTTCCTGGATGAAGCCGATGCCTGGCTGCAGTTTCTGAACGACAATAATATCAGCTGGTCGAACTGGTCCCTGACAAATAAAAACGAAACATCCGGAGCCTTTACGCCATTTGAGCTGGGTAAAACAGCAGCCACCGACCTTGATCCCGGTGAAGATCACATGTGGAGTGCGGAGGAACTGAGTAAATCCGGCGAATATGTCCGTGCGCGCATCAAAGGCATTCCATACGACCCGATCGACCGAAATGTCGAAGGCTATTCAGAAGTGATCTGGGACTTTAACGACGGCACAGAACAGGGCTTTGTCGTAAACCCTGGCGGACCGGCGCTAAGAAGATCCAGTTGATGAACGTCGACAATGCGCTCCAGATTTCAGGCTTGGATGCCAGCAATGATGTTTCAGAAGGAAACTACTGGGCCAATGTGCGTTTATCTTCAGACAATTATACCCCTGAAGTCGATATTTTAGGTGCGGAAGAACTGACGATCGACGTTATCGTGGACGAACCGGCCACAGTCTCGATTGCGGCCATTCCTCAAAACGGGACTCACGGATGGGTCAAATCCGCAAAGAGCTGTTATCGGTCACCGAGGATGACTTCGAACTGCCAAGGCGGCGGAGCGACACTATGAAGCCACAGCTTACGATTACAACAGAAGATGCACCGGCTCTCGGAGCGATCGCCAATGACGGGGATAACAGCTTACTGGAAAATATCATTCTATTTGTCGGTACAGAAGGAACTGATGCCATTTCGATCGACAACATCACTGTCTCAGGCAACCGTGAAATGGTGGAGACACCTGTCGAACATGATCCGATCGGGGAACCGGTACTGCCTATCCGAATTTGAAGACGGCACCCGCCAAGGCTGGACCTGGCACGGGGGATCCGGCGTCAAGACGGAACTGAGGGTCATGGAAGCCAACGGTTCAAACGCCCTTTCATGGGAGAATTTGCCTATCCTGAAGTGAAACCATCAGACGACTGGGCTTCGGCCTCACGCATCATGCTGGAGGAATCAATGCGACGCGGGAAGATAATGATTTCCTGTCCTTTGACTTCTACCTTGACCCGATCCGCGCTTCAGAAGGAGCAATGGTGATCAATCTGGCCATGGCGCCGCCTGAACTGGGCTACTGGGCACAGGAACAGACTCTTTCGAGATCGAACCTGACAGCACTTGACGAGTCGATGCTGACGGAAGACGGCCTCTATCACTTTGAAGTCTCATTCGATATGGATAATATTGCGGATAGTAAAGTGATCGAACCGGATACCGTGCTGCGTGACATCGAATTCATTATCCAGGACAGCGAAAGTGACTTTGCCGGCAGAGCCTTTATCGATAACGTCCGATTTGAAAAAGGTGAGACAGATCCTGGCGAAGACGATTCCGATGGCGATGATGAAACAGGCGATGAAACAGGTGACGAAAACGACGGAGAAACGCCTTCCGATGAAAACAACGGCGCTGACGATGACGAAAATAATGAAGGTGACACGCCAGATGACGAAGATGATTCGGACAAAGAAGACGATTCTGATAACGGTGAAACCGATGAGTCAGAGGATGGAGGGAGGCACCCCTGGTAAAGGACGACGGTGCTGACGAAAAAGATCAGTCCTTCAGACGGTGATGGAAACGGATGAAGAGTCATCAGAAGAAGAAGCAGAAAGACAAGGACGCTGACAAAGACGGCGAGTCTGATGAAGACGATCACGACGAGTACAAAGAAGAAAGTAAAGACAGAACCCTTCCAGACACGGCCACAAACATATTCAAGTATATGAAATATGGCGGCCTGTTCCTGATCAGTGGTATCGTACTGCTGGCATTCTTGAGCAAAAAACTGTCAGAAGCTTAATGTAAACTGCCGGTAAGAGAGGTCCGCTGATCATATCAGCGGGCCTATTTTAAGTTTGCGGGTTTCAATGAGGACCATACGCGCCGGCACCGCGTATGCACATCCTCTGAACTAAAAGAATCGTTATGAGTTTGCCCAGAACCGACCTGAACTTATAAAGATTACCGTCTAATCTTAATAAGCTCTGACCCGACAATTCCTCAAACTTATAACGATACCGACCGATCTCAATGAGTTTCCCAAAATCCGTCTCAACTTATGACGATACCCGCCAGCCAAACCCGAATATGATGAAGAACCCTCCGGCAGCGAAGGGTTGCCATCTTCAAGCAATCCAATGAGGAACATACGCCGGCAGCGCGTATGCACATGCATCAATTGAAAGAAACGTTATAAGTTTGTCCAGAATCGGCCTGAACTTATAAAGATACTGTCTAATCTTAATAAGTTGACCCGACAATTCCTCAAACTTATAGCGATACCCACTTAATCTCAATAAGTTTCCCCAGAAATCATCTCGACTTATAGAGAGATACCGCCATATGCACCCATCCACCCAACCCCGATAACCCAATGACCCAAACAACGAAAAAAGCCGCCAAGCGATTGGCGGCTTTCCTTATAAATTCAGTTAATCCTCGTACCCGTTCGGGTTGTTTTTCTGCCAGTTCCATGAATCGCGGCACATGTCCTCAATACTGTAGGTGGCTTCCCAGCCGAGTTCGATCTTGGCTTTGTTCGGGTCTGCGTAGCTCGTCGCGATGTCGCCGGGACGGCGGTCGACGATCTCATGCGGGATCTCCACAACGTTGGCTGATTCGAACGCGTGGATCACGTCCAGCACGGAATAGCCCTTACCAGTCCCGAGATTATACGCTTCAACGCCAGTTATCCCCAGCACTTTCTCCAGCGCTTTGATATGCCCTTTCGCCAGGTCGACCACGTGGATGTAGTCGCGCACACCGGTACCGTCAGGCGTGTCGTAATCCTTGCCGAATACGGACAGTTTGTCACGCTTGCCGACAGCGACCTGTGTGATGTAAGGCATCAGGTTGTTCGGGATGTCGTTCGGGTCTTCGCCGATGCGACCGGACTCATGTGCACCGATCGGGTTGAAGTAGCGCAGAAGCGCCGCGCTCCAGTTTTTGTCGGCCACATACTGATCCTGGATGAACTGCTCGATGAACAGCTTGGTCGTGCCGTACGGATTAGTCGTCGACAGCGGCATGTCTTCGGTGAACGGCGCTTCATTGTACATGCCGTAAACGGTCGCGCTGGAACTGAAGACCATTTTCTTCACGTCATACTCGTTCATCAGTTCCATCAGAACGAGCGTGCCGTCCAGGTTGTTGCGGTAGTATTTCAGCGGCTGAGCCACCGATTCACCGACTGCCTTGTATCCGGCAAAGTGGATGACCGCGTCCAGATCATGGGCTTCAAAAACAAGCCTGAGCGCGTCTTTGTCTGTGATATCGACCTCGTGGAAATCGACGTCTACTCCGGTGATTTCCTTCAGACGGTTCAGGACTTCCGGTTTCGAGTTGGAATAATCGTCGACGACAACGACCTCGTAGCCTTTTTCGATCAGTTCAACGACCGTGTGGCTGCCGATATAACCGGCACCCCCTGTAACTAAAATAGCCATGCGTTTCGCTCCTTTGATAGTCAATTATTTACTAAATTTCACTTTATCTATACTGCATCAATTGTATCACAGATAGCTCCTATTATGCATCGATATCCTTCCAACATAACAATTCAGTTAAACTCTAAAGTCAAATGTAAAGAATGTATGAAAACGTTAGTTAATAAGAAAAACTGTGGTATAATTGCCAGTGATTGAAAGAGTGATCTAAAATAACGGTTACATAAAAAAGAAGTTCTGAAAGAAATTTCAAGAGAGGGTTTTGTCATGTTTGAAGTATCCATAATCATGCCTGTATATAATGTGAAAGAGCACCTGACGCGGGCGATCGAATCGGCACTGAACCAGAAAGATGCCCTGGCCGAAGTCATCCTTGTTGATGACGGATCGACCGACGGCTGCGCTGAGATCTGTGACGACTATGCCCGCCGCGAACCTCTCTTGATCAAAGTGATACATCAGGAAAACAAAGGCTCAGGTCCCGCACGCAACGCAGGACTGGCCCAGGCCAGCGGGAAATATATTTACTTTGCGGATCCGGATGACTATTTTGAACCGAATCTGCTCAGAGAAAATACAAAACTGGCCAAGGAAACACAGCCGGATCTGGTCATCTTCGGCTACACCCATGAAAAAGCGGGCCAGCCGAACGATAGAGAAGAGCGGCTGCCGAATTTCCCGCAGCTGTCAACCCAAACTGAATTCCGCTGGCATTTCAGAAACGTATACCAGTTTTCACCCTATGCCCTCTGGAACAAACTTTACAGCAAAGCCTTTCTGGACAAGTACGGCATCCGTTTCACCAGTCAGAAGACCGGACAGGACGCCCTGTTCAATATTGACGTCTTCAAATACGTCTCGTCCGTCTCAGTGAACCGGAAGGCATACTACCATTACGTTTCGCACGAGGGGTCATCGGTCAATCGCTACCGTCCCGAGCGCTTCTTGATGGAACAGAACATCGCCTGGTCATTTGAAGAGCTGATGGCGAAGTGGGGCGATCAGGAAACATTCAAAGACCTGATCGCTGAAGAATATTTCCATGCCATCTACCTTGAAACAGCGAATCTGGTCCATAGAGACTGTCCGCTGTCGGAAGAAGAAAGGTGGAGCGTCTGAGCAGTCTCTGGCAGATGATCGGCAGGGAAAAAGTCCTGCCGGGTAAAGAGACTGACAGCAATCCGTTCCGGAAAATGCTTTTGAATGCCTACAGACAGGGTGATTTCGACCGCGCACTGCTTCTGATGAAGGGCCGCAACAAAGTCGCCGGACGCTACCGCAAAGTGTTCGGTAAAGTCCGGACGTTTTTCAAAAACTGACTCAAAAAATCGTTTCAATTTAATTAATGAATAAGTGAAGGAGGTTTCCCGATATGATGCAGCAGTTCAAGCACGCCATTTTTTATACCGCATTAGGGAAATACTCGATCGTTGTCGTCCAGCTGCTCGTTAATGCGGTCGTGTCGCGCATACTGACACCTGAGGAGTTCGGGATCGTGGCCGCGGTCAATATCTTTCTCGTCTTCTTCCAGCTGCTGGCGGATTTCGGGATCGGCCCGGCTATTATTCAGAACAAAGACCTGAACACAAAAGAAGTGAATTCGATCTTCGCCTTCAGCCTGTATATCGCCTTTGCTCTGGCGGTCCTGTTCGTTTTCCTGGGTTACCCGATGAGCCTGTTTTACGGTAATGAGGTCTTCATCCCGGTCAGTCGGATCCTGGCGATCGCCGTCTTCTTTTACGGTAGTCTGGTGGTCCCTCAATCCTTGCTGCTCCGGGCAAAGGACTTCAAACTCGTAAACATCACCACAGTGATCGGACGCGTCCGTGTCCGGAATCGATCTCGATCGTCTCTGGCGCTCTTAGGCTTCAGCTACTACGCGATCATCATCGGCAACACGGTCAAGGCCTTCACGCTGTTCATCGTTTTTACATAAATACCGAAACCAAACTCAGCCTGAAATTCAACTGGGCGCCGCTGAAGAAGATCTTTGCCTTTTCGCGCAACCAGTTCCTGTTCAACTTCATCAACTACTTTTCCACGGAACCTGGACAATCTGCTCATCGGGCGCTACTTTTCATCCAGCGCGCTGGCCTACTATGACAAAGCCTATCAGGTGTCCTTGTATCCCAATCAGGTGCTGACGAGCCTCGTGACCTCCGTCATCCATCCGATCCTGTCCGACTATGAAGACGAGAAGGACCGCATCAAGCGCGTCTACCTCCGCATGTCGAACCTGCTGGCGACCTTGGGCATGCCGCTGTCGGTGTTCCTGTTTTTCGCCGCCGAAGAAGTAATCCTCTTCCTGTTCGGCGGGCAGTGGGACGGCAGTGTCCTGGCCTTTCAAATATTAGCCTTGTCGATCTGGATCCAGATGATCCTTTCAAGCACCGGCGGGATCTTCCAGTCGGGCAACCGGACGGATCTCCTTCTGCTGTCAGGCGTGCTGTCGACCGCCTTCAACGTCACTGGGATCGTTATCGGGATACTGATGGGGCAGATCGAATACGTCGCGGGCTTTCTGGTCCTGGCCTTCAGCCTGAACTTCATTCAGGCCAATTACCTGCTGATGATCAGGATGTTCAAATCGAACCTGCTGGAATTTTTCAGCGTCTTAAGAAAACCCGTCTACCTGGCACTGATGCAGATCGGCGCGTTCTGGTTCTTGCCTGACCTGCCGCTGAACATCTTTCTCAGCCTCGTCGTCAAGGGACTGCTGTTCGCCGCCGTCTGGTTTATCGGACTGCTTTTGACCGGCGAATTCAAGCGACTGAAACGGGAAGTCCAGCGGGCACGAGGATAAAAATAAACCGACCATTTTTTCAATGGAAGAAAGGAGCAGAAACATGTCAGAACCCTTAGTGTCCGTCATCATCCCCGCCTATAATGTGGAAAGGTACATCGAAGAATGCATCGATTCCCTGCTGGCCCAGACTTACCCGAACACCGAGATCATCGTCCTGGACGATGCGTCGACGGATGCGACTGTCTATCTGCTCAAACAGTACTTAAGCAGCATCATCCTGATCGAAAACGATAAGAACAAGGGCCAGGGCGCCAGACGCAACGAAGGTCTGGAAGTGGCCCGCGGCAAATACGTCTACTTCATGGATGCCGACGACTGGCTGGAAAAGAAGCACTTAAAGAATTAGTCGAGCAGGCCGAAGCCACGGGAGCCGATCTGGTCCGCTTCAACGGCAGAGCCATTTTCGAAGGCGACCAGTCGCTGATCCAGGAGAACAACTACGACTTTTCAGCCAGACTGGAACATGAACAGCTTTACACAGGCGAAGAGGCGCTGGCCAGGAACCGTCAGACCTTTACACCGTCACCGTGTCTGTATTTAGTAAAAAAAGAACAACTTGACGCCTACAACTTACGGTTCATCGAAGGTGTCCTGCACGAGGACGAATACTTTACGACGCTGCTTTTTGCACAGACGAAAAAAATGACGTATCTGAACAAAGCCTATTTCAACCGCCGCTACCGGACCGCCTCGACGATGACCCAGCATACGAAACAGCACAAGCTGAAATCATTCGATTCATACCTCAAAGTCTTTGAGGCACTGGAAGACGAATACAACAAAGCAGACTACACCCAGCAGCAGAAACAGTTCATCAAGCGTCAGCTGCTTTCCATCTACAACGGTCTCTTGATGAGCGATGTCCACCCGCAGAAAAAGAAACAGCTGAAACAATTCACATCCATCACGCTGAAAGACCGGGCCTTCATCCTGAGCAGCACGGCTGAAGCAGCGGTGGTTCAGATAAATCAAAACAAAATATGACTGAGAAAACACTTACCTTTACCAGATTATGACAATTTCCCAGAAATCTGTCGGTAAAGGTTCTTTTTATGGTAAAATAGCTTTTGATTGTGTCACACTATAATTAATTATATATTGAATGAAATAGGAACGGAGAAGAGACAGGATGAAGAAAAAGAAAATTGCGATAGTCTTCGGGACACGACCGGAAGCTATCAAAATGGCGCCAGTCATTCTCGAAATGAAAAAGCATCTGACGGAACTCGAACCCTGCATCGTCGTTTCGGCCCAGCACAGGGAAATGCTCGACCAGGTGCTGTCGGTATTCGATATCAAACCGGATTATGACCTAAATATCATGAAACACAACCAGACCTTGTCCGACATCACAGCCGACGTCCTGAAAGGGATCGAAGACGGTCTTTGTCAAAGAACGGCCTGATATGGTCCTGGTGCACGGCGATACGACGACCAGTTTCGCAGCGGCTCTGGCAGCCTATTTATCATCAGATCCCGATCGGTCATGTGGAAGCCGGGCTCCGGACTTATGACAAGTATTTCCCGTTTCCGGAAGAAGCCAACAGACAGTTGATCGATGCAATTACCGATCTGTTCTTTGTCCCGACCGAGACGACGAAAGACGAACTTGCTTAACGAAGGTAAGGATGTTAACAAGATAGTTGTAACAGGCAACACGGTGATCGATGCCGTTCATTACACCAAAAACAGTTCGATCAATCAGCCTGAAGTTCTCGAGCTGATGGATTCCAAACCGGAACAGAAAGTGGCTCCTGCTTGACGTCTCACCGTCAGGGAAAACTACGGGCAACCCATGAGCAATGTTTTCGAGGCCATGATACAGGTCGCTGAACGAGCACCCGGAAGTCGACGTGCTGATTGCCAGTTCATTTGAGCCCGACCGTGCAGAGAGCTGGCCGTCAGAAAACTTAGGCGACCATTCCCGGATCCACCTGATCGATCCGCTGGAAGTCGATGTGTTTCATCAGGTCCTAAGCAAAGCCTACCTGGTCCTGACCGATTCGGGCGGCCTTCAGGAAGAAGCGCCCGCGCTGGACAAACCTGTTCTCGTATTAAGAGACAAGACGGAACGGCCGGAAGGTCTACGTTCCGGGACGCTGAAAGTGATCGGCACAGACAAAATGCGTGTGTTCACAGAAGTGACCGCCCTGCTGAACGATGAAGAAAACTACAATAGAATGGCTGAAGCCGTCAACCCGTACGGGGATGGTCTGGCCAGCGGAAGAATCATCCAGGCAGTTAAAAAGTACATTCACCTGAAGGGGAGACAGCCAGAGTGGAAATTTCATTCAATGAAACGGAAATTATATCGGTCATTCCCGAAACACTGGTCTTACGCGATTCTGCTGCTCGTATCCGTCTCTTTTCTGATCAGCGACTGGACGGTAATCTGTATTCTTCCTTCGGCGATTTTGTGCTGGCAGGCGGTATATTTTTGCTGGCCATTCTCGGCAAGATCCAAATAACGAAAAAACAGATGCTCCTGCTGGGCGGCGTATTCAGCATCCTGGCAGTGACGTTTCTGCTGTCGTACGCCTTCAATGATTACTGGTTCAGTACCAGGCGCGCGACACTGTCTTCCGTTAAACTGATCTTCTATTCGGTCTCGCTTGTCGTGTATTATAATTTTATCTCGCAAAACAGACTCAAACAGCTATTCTTGAGGATAAACAATGTCCTGGCCGTCACCACAGTGATCATCGGACTGGCCATCACACTGCTGATCTATCTGGATCAGTTTGAACTGCCGAATTTGATCTGGACGTTCACGCGTCAAGACACCCGGAGCTTTTATTTCGCCGGGAACGATGCGGTCGTCAGAACGCGAAGCATGTTTTCTGAACCGGCGCATATGGGCTACTACCTTAACAGCGTGTTCTTTTCCAATCTGTTCTATAAAAAGGCTGAGGCGAAGAAAAGCGTATTGTTTATTCTCGTGCTGGGGATTATAGTAACGTATAGTTACAGTATGATATTAGTCTTCCTACTTACACTCTCGTTCTGGCTTTTCAATCGGGTCATGAAGGGAGAATTCTCCTGGTCCTACTGGTATCTGGCGGCTCTGTTTTTCTTCAGGAGCATTGACCGTGTACTTCTGGGAGTTCATAGACATCACCATCATCGAGCGGACGAAAAGCATTTTAAGCGGGGAAGACGGTTCTGGCCGAATATCCGCCTGCTTGGCAGCTGGATGTACGTCGAAAGTGAACGGCTCATCTATGGGAACGGGATCGGGCACACGCCGCCCGTGACAAACATCTATGCCTATGTGCTGAGCGACTTCGGGTTGCTCGGGTTTATTCCCTATCTGGGACTGACGGGATATGTGTTCCTTAACAGCCTGCCTGTGGCCGTGATGTTCATCATGATGAACATGTCTAAAGGCGGGTATTTGAACCCGGCGTTCTGGCTGTTTCTGCTGTTCACCTTCTTATATGGTGTCCATACGACAAAAAAATCAAACGAATCTTAAAATGAACAGGAAGTGAAAATATATGTATGATATGTATCAAATTCTTATAAATATCCTCATCACAATAATCGTCAGCCTGATTTTCACTCCTCTGGTCAGAAGACTCTCGTTTAAAGTTGGCGCCGTCGATGTGCCCAATAAACGCAGGGTGAACGTGAAAGTGATGCCGTCGATGGGCGGACTGGCGATCTATCTGACGTTTTTCCTGTCGGTGTTTCTACTCCAGCCGGTCCCTTACAGTACGAGCATTCCGATTTTCATCGGTGCAACGATCGTGCTCGTTACAGGCATCATCGACGATATCAAAGAAATCAGTCCCAAAGCTAAAATGCTGGGGCTGATCATCGCTGCACTGCTGGTCGTTTTCTTGAACGATCTGACGGTCGTGCAGGTGAGCGTGCCTTTTTATGGTTTTGTTTTTCTACCTACGTGGCTTGGTTTTCCCGCTACGATTTTCTGGATACTGGCCATCACCAACTCCATCAATCTGATCGACGGACTGGACGGTCTGGCCAGCGGGGTTTCGATCATCGCATTGAGCACGATGGGGATCATCGGGATATTTTTCCTTGGAGACACGAGTTTTGTGACAGGGATACTGATCTTTACCCTGGTCGGGGCCATCTCGGCTTCCTGCCGTATAATTTTTATCCGGCAAAAATCTATCTGGGCGATACCGGTGCCTTGTTCCTTGGGTTCATGATCTCGGTCATGTCCCTTTACGGTCTGAAAAACGTCACCCTGGTCACCTTGATCATACCGATCGTGATCTTCGGCATCCCGATCACGGACACGGTTTATGCCATGCTGCGCCGGAAGCTGAACAGGCTTCCGATGTCCAGCGCCGACAAGCATCACATGCACCACCGGCTGATGAGCCTTGGGCTGACGCACAGACAGACGGTCCTGGTCATCTATCTGATCGCCGGCATATTCTCGCTGATTTCCCTGCTTTACCCGCTGTCAACGCTATACGGGTCGATACTGATCACGATCGCCCTGCTTGTCGGGCTGGAGATATTCATCGAGCTGATCGGGCTCGTCGGGGAAGACAGACGACCGCTTTTGAACAGATTACGGAAATTTGCTGACAAGATGAATAAAAACAACGATAAATAGAGGAATATAGGAGATAATATGAAAGAGACTAATTTGATTTCGATCGTCATGCCCACTTACAATGCAGCACAGTTCATCAGAGAGACCATTGATTCGATCCTGAACCAGTCTTATCAGAACTGGGAATTGATCCTTGTCGATGATCATTCCACAGATGATACCATCTCGGTCATCAAGGCGTACGAGGACGAACGTATTTTTCTTATCAGGCTACCCGAAAACAAAGGGGCGGCTGTTGCCCGCAATACTGCTCTGGAAGAAGTTTCCGGTGACTATATTGCCTTTCTGGACAGTGACGATCTGTGGCACAAAGATAAACTGCAAAAGCAGCTGGCTTTCATGCAGAAAAACAACTATCTCTTCACCAGCACACATTACGCGGAGATAACCGAAACTGGCGAAAAGACCGGAACGGTGATCAAGGCTCACGACAAGCTCGATTATGAAGGCGTCCTGAAGTACTGTCCGGGGAACTCTACGGTGATGTACAATGCCCGCGAACTGCGGGTCTTTTTCATTCCGGACATCAAGAGACGCAACGACTTTGTGATGTGGCTGCAGGTCGTCAAAAAGGCGAAGTACGTTTACGGCCTACCTGAAGTGCTGACCTACTACCGCGTCAGAGAAGGGTCTCTGTCCAAAGATAAGAAAAAACTGATCAAGTATCAGTGGAAAGTTTACCGGGACATCGAAAAGCTTCCGCTGATGAAATCTGTCTCCTTGCTTATCCATAAAATTTACACGGTCCTTAAAAAGAAATAGAGGGGTAATGATCTATGCTGAACGTCTTTCATATAAACTCTGAATTACTTAACGTCCAGACTGCATGAAAACCTGGTCGAAAAGCTCGAAGAAAAACACATAAAAAACACGATATATATGCCTGTCAAAGAGGAAACGATCGACGAGTTTTTATATGAATCACGGTTCGATGTCAAAGCGCCCGTCACCTTCAAAGACAGGGACAAGTTTGTTTTCACCTGGAAACAGCGCAAGATCATCCGGAAGATGGAAGAACTGTATGATTTCAAAGCTATCGACGTCATCCATGCGCATACCCTGTTCACGGACGGGAATGTCGCGCGCTATCTGTCTAGAAACACAAGATCCCCTACGTCGTCACGGTAAGAGGGATGACGGATATCGACGGCTTTTTCAAGAAACAGATCAACTCGAGACCTCTCGGCAGAAAGATACTGAAAGATGCGTCTCAGATCATCTTTCTTTCCGAAGCCAACCGGAAAACACTGCTGTCTGAATACATCAAAGAAGACAAAGTGGATTATGAAAAAAATCCAAAGTCATCCCCAACAGGATCGATGACTTCTGGTTCGGAAATGAATACCATCCGAAAGAACTGGCATCAAAAGAACCTGTGGACCTCCTCTATGTCGGCAAGATAAAGAAATCAAAAAATGCACCGAGTGTGATCGAAGCGATGAGGATCCTCAAAAACGACTTCAACATCGACGCAAAAGCGACGTTCATCGGCAAGGTCGTCGACCAGGATATTTACGACGAACTGAAAGCCGTCCAGGACGTGCCTGTAAAGCTGCTGGAACCGGCGGACAAGGAGACGCTCCTTGACCTCTACAGAAACAATGATATTTTTATCATGCCGTCATACACGGAAACGTTCGGTCTCGTTTATCCGGAAGCCATGAGTCAGGGACTGCCGGTGATCTATTCAGAAGATGCAGGGCTTTGACGAACAGTTCGCCTACGGAGAAGTCGGATTCCCGCCGATCCGTATAAATCCGAAAGATATTGCGGCCAGACCGGCTGATATCATTGGCAACTATGAAACATTATCCGAGAACGCAATCGAAAAATGCAGAAAAATTCAACTGGCAGAACATTTCAGAGGAATTTAAAAAAATATACACTGAAATTAAGTGACTTTCAGTGACAGAGTGAAGGTATCAACGACCTGGTAGTCTTTTAGTGTATGATTCCATTTTGGGAAAATCATATAATAAAGAAGATGTAGATGATTTTAAAGGTGCTGTTCTGTTTTTTAAAAAAGCCGGCATCAGTGTAAGTTCAAATTTGTTTGCTGGTTACATAAATCGGATTAGAGATTCAAATGATAAATGCCGCACACGAATCAGTTATCTGGGTTATAAGTACGGACTGAAAAGTCAGCATCATTAAAAAGGAGAAATGACATGACATTATATGGATTTATAAGTGAGATATGGAAAATGATAAAAGATTATCTCTGGCTGATTTTGGGAACGGTCCTAGTCGCCATTATCGTGGGATTTGGATTCCAGTATGCTCTCTCTATGCTGAGCGGCTCATCAGAAAGATGGAGAAGATCTTGCAGAAGATAACACGTTGAATCAAGTGGGGGTCATTTCTTTACATGCTGATTCGGACTTTGAAGCGATCCGTTTAAACCCCGAACTTCACCCTGATCTTATCCAGGAAATCAGTATGATGGAAGGTTTTTCTACGAATTTTGCCGTCAATACAAACACGGAAGATGAAGAAAACGGCGCAATACCTGGAGAACCGGTCATCGATCTGGAGAGTTTCGAGACAGCCAATATTTTGGAATTGTTACTTGGGGTCGATTCGACCCAGCATGCGCAGATCTATGAAAATCCGGATACCGGAAACCTCTTGCTGTCACTGGAGATCAATTCCGATTCTGGAGATGTCCGACTGGTAGAGGCAAGAAGTAAAACGGACACAATCGACGTTCAGCTTGACGTATCTGAGTCATCAGATACCAGCATTTTTGACATACCTTCAACAGATGCAGATTTAATGAACATCGGATGGAACTTTACTCCAGACGGGGATCGGCTGATGACTATTTCCGCAGTATATGATCTGATTTCAGGAATGAACTATCCCGTGCAGTTGAACGATAACAGAAAAAAATTACTGTAGCTAACCCGACAGAGTATAGTCCGGCAGCGGTGATCGGTTCCGATTCAAGCGGCCTTGATTTAAGGACCCTTATCGTACAGCTGGTGGTATTCACCTTTGGCGGCGTGCTCTTGGGTACTGGACTGGCATTTATCCTTGCTGTTTTATCCAAGACGATCAAATACAGTTTCACTTACGGATGGAATTCCGATGAACTGTTCCTTGAATTCGACGAAGGGGATTCAGCCAAGCTGATTGCTCATGATATGCTTGTTTCAGATAAAAACAATGTAGCGGTTCGTGTCTGAAAAACAGCTTGACGATAGAAATTGCATCGAAACTGGCTGAAACGTCCAAACGGGTCAATCTGTATAACAGTATCGAGCAGCTCGACGTTTCGGATAGAATTGAAGAAATCGTGCTGGTTCGTGCAGCGGAACATGACATCGAAAGAATGGTACAGAAAACAAAGAAACACATCCGTGCTTGCCCGTGACATCGATGTGAAAATCGCCGAACTATGATCAATAGTTAAGAAAGGAGGAAAATATGAAAAAACTGACATATTTGCTGGTCATATCAGTGTTTTTCGGCACACGATATATTTTCGATCCCTCTAGGCTTTGCTCAACTGTCGATCTACCGGTTGTCAGTTCTCATGCTGCTGGTGGGGACCGGTCTTGCCTTTCTTAATAAAGACGACATGACCCATTCCAGCTACAGAGTCTCCTTTTCGTATTCAACCATATTTTTCTTCTGGCTGTTTTATGCTTTGTTGTCTGTTCTGTGGTTCGTAGAGCTTGTCTCGATGGATTTACGGCACATTTTTCATTGCCTTTGGGACGTTATCTATTTATTTTATTTCCACATATTTAAGCACTAAAAAAGATTCTCAGGCGCTGTTTGTTTATTTTATTTCTAATGACACTGATGCATCAGCTGATTGGATGGATCGAGCTGCTGTTCAATACTTACTTTTGGGCGGACTTGAGTTATATCGATAAGTATGATCAGTTCAGTAAGAGTTTTTCAGAGCGGACGCCCATTTCGATCTTTCAGAATATCAATGATTACGCCACACTCATGCTGTTCAGCGTTTTCATTGCTCTGATCATGTTCTTTACGTCCAAGCGGCTGCTTTTGAGATTTATATCATTGTTCATGATAGGCTTGGGGGCTTTTCATTTTTCAGCGGGCTCTCAGAGGAAATCAGCTAGGTCTATCGTCGGGTTTGCTGCTTTGGTCTTTATCAAGATTCTTGACCTGTCTTTCAGCAGGAAAGTATTCCTATCACTCCTAGCGCTGACCGGCGTGTATATGGTGTTGTTCCTGCTGCTCCCGCCAGTGCGAAATTTTACGGTCGATACCGTCAGTACACGTGATCGAAACGCAGTTCAGGGAAGGCTATTCCAACCGTTACCGCGTGAATCTGATACTCAACGCCCTGTTTTTCCTCGGATCGACGTTCGGCCTTGGCGTAGGGGCAGGGAATCTCGAATACCTGGATGACAAACCGTGCCATCTTTGATGTGGATGCGAGAAATGTCCATAACTGGTTTATTGAGATCCTGTGGGTTATGGTGTCGTGACCTTCCTCCTGTATACCATTATGTATCTTTACATGATGAGAAAGCTGTATATCAACTTCAAGTCTCCAGTGATCACTACATCAAATATGTTTCCTGATATTGTTAGGTTATCGATTTGCCTTCTCTTTCTTCGATATCATCTGCTTCCAATATCATCATAGAATGGCAATGGATCGGGTGGGGCGTCATCATAGCGTTTATACAGTATTCGGACAGACAGTCAAAAACGACTTAAATCAAGTTTAAAAATCTATCAATCAAGGAATGAAAATTTATGAAAAAATTTGTATTTATTTTCAGGCGGCGAGTTATTCAATAAAGGGCTCAGGCGATGACCTTTATTGCCGTCGATCAGATGAAACGAAAATTTCCCGATGCGGAGATCGTCCTCCTTTCAACGAGCGACTACAAGCGTACGGAAGAAGAGAAGAACAAGTATAACTTTGCCATCCTGCCATTTTCGACCGGCTGATCTACGACTATATCGGCGGGCCGATCGGTACCGTCTATAAGCTGAAGAATGCTGTGAAACCGACGTCCAAGTCGTAAATACAGCAGTGAGAAACAGCAGATCGGCAAGATGCTGGACAATGTCGTGGCCTGGATGACATCAGCGGCTATGCGCTGTCGTCCCAGTTCACGGCCAACCGGTCCCTCGACTTCCTCTTGCGCATCCTGACAGCTAAGACTCACGGCATCAAGATGGCGATCATGCCGCAGTCATTCGGTCCATTCGACTACAAAGGCAAGAACAAGGTCATCATCGATTACCTGATGAAGAAGACCATGCCGTACCCTGTGAAAATCTATGCCAGGGAACAAGAAGGCTACAACATGCTTACCGAAGAACTTGGCCTTTCAAACGTGGAACGCACGTATGACATGGTCGCTGATGAACAAAGAACTGAATGTGGAAAACGTCTATACAGAAGTGCCCGAGTTCCCGTCTTATGACGATGTGGAAAGTGCCATCGGTATCGTGCCGAATGAAGAGAACTTCAAGCACGGCAAGAGCGAAGATGTCTATGCCGCGTACAAGTATGCCATTGAAACCGCCCTTGAACACGGGAAGAAAGTCTACATCCTGAGACACTCCCACAATGACAAAGAAGCCTGTCAGAATATCAAGGACATGTTCACTGAAAAGGTACGTCATCCTGCTGGACAGAGACATCTCTTCGCTGGAATTCGACATCCTGGTCGAGAAACTCGATTTCATCATCGGATCGCGTTTTCATTCGATCGTTCATTCGTACAAGAATCACGTGCCGTGTATTGCGATCGGCTGGGCCACCAAGTATCATGAACTGCTGAAACTGTTCGGCCAGTATGACTACATGTTCGATGTCAGAGAAAGCCTGGACAAAGATGAACGAATGCAGCGGTCGTCAAGCTCTTGGGCAGTCATTCGAGCGAGTCGCACGTCATAGCTGAAAAATTAGTTGAAGTACAGAATTCGACTGATTTATTTAAAGTTTTTTAAGGATCGATTGGAGAGAAGCAGGGAATGTTGAAATTAAAAATCAGGCCGTGCACAGCATCAAGTGGACAACAATCAAAACCGTCCTCAATGCGCTGGCCGCACCGCTTTTGTTAATATTCAAAGCCAGATACCTGACACCGACCGAGTTCGGGGTCATGGCGATCATCAATGTGTTCGTGTCACTGATTTCAGTACTGGAGAATTTCGCGTGAGCACAGCAGTCATCCAGAGAGATGAGATCACTAAAGGCGAACGCTCGTCACTGTTCGTCTTCCAGACTGTCTTCAGCGTCATCATCGGGGTACTGATCATCCTGTTCTCGCCAGTCATGTCGGCGATCTATGATATGGATGCACTGGTCCGGCTGCTGCCGATATTGAGTTTGTCGGTCTTTTTCAATGCACCGGTCATCCTCTTCACCGCCTTTCTGGAAAAGGAACTGCGCTTCAAAGCCCTGTCGATCATTCAAATCATCAGGGAAGCCGTCCTGGTCGTTTCGACGGTGATCTTCCTGATGCTCGATTTCGGTCTGCTGGGTGTCGTGCTCGGGCAGGTCATCTCGGTGGCTGTCATGGCCGTACTGGTCCTGATCGAGTCCTACAAAGCCGATCTGCTCCACCTTTACTGGCATTTCAGGCTGAACGAGATCAGACCATTCATCAAATTCGGCGTTTACATCGTGGCCAAACAGTTGATGACGCAGATCACGCATCATATCGATGAACTGATCATCGGTTACTTCCTGTCAGCTGAGATCTGGGTCTTTACCACTTTGCCAAGAACATGCTCGGCAAGCTGAGGATCCTGATCACGAGCATCCTTTGCGAAAGTTATGTTCCCGGTGCTCTGGAAAGTCAAGAGCGACTTGAGCCGGCTGACCAATGCTTATAACAAGATTTCCAAGTATCTCGGCGTGTTTGCCTTCCCGGTATTCATCGGGATCGCACTGACCGCACATTCGTTCATTCCCGTCTTGTTCGGGTCTGAATGGGTGGAAAGTACCGATTTCTTTGTTATACTGTCACTGGCATATATCCCGTATATATTGACAGCGAACCTGGCGACGTCACTGCTGTATTCTTTGAACAAGCCGAATCTGGTTTTATATACTGACATCGTCGTCAATTCTGTTTACATCATCATCTTGCTGATCCTGTCCTCGATGGGACTGGGGATTTACCCGATTGTCATCCTGTACGCGATTTATCTCGTCATCAAGACGATGACCCTGCAGTATCTGACGACGATTTATCTGCACTCGACCTTCCGGAGCTACCTGGCGCTGTTCAAATATACAGTGACGGCTTCGGCAGCGATGGTCCTGGTCGTACTCAGGCATCCGTTACCTGTCAGCCGGGACCGTCAGCAACCTCACGCGAACTGATCCTAAGTGTGATCGGCGGGGGACTGGCCTATGCGGCAACGTATCTTGGTCGACAAACAAACATTAACTGGCATGGAAGATCTGGTACTGAACAGATAGAACAAGCGAAAGGACTATATTATGAAAAAATGATTAAAAAACTGATCCTGATTCCTTAAGGCTCTGGATCGTCAAGCAAATCAAAGAACACCGCATGAAAAAGCTGATCAAATATGATCAGGAGCGCTTTTTGAAGTACAGTTTCGGGAAGAAGGACCTGACTGCTTACAATCAGATCGAGGCCCGTCTGACGAAAGAGTACCATTCCATTGAAAAAGGCCTGTCATTACAAGGAGCTGCGTCTTGGCTTCGGCAAGCAGGTACTGGAAAATGTACTGAATCTGATGAAAGAGTACCGACAAAATGACTTTCCGCTGGACACGCATGTCTACCAGACAGCCTTGAGCAATCTGCGCAGTTACATCGCGGTCCACGACGAAGCCGGCTTCATTGTCGACCACCTGAAAGAAATGGCCGAGCTTGAAACGGATACGCCGGATTCCTGTACAGGCGGTGTCTTTTACAAAACGAAAAAGATGTTACTGAACAGTCGAAACAGGATTTCAAGACGTTTTCCGAAAGCCGTCACAGCGTGCGTGACTATTCGGATGAGCCGGTCGATATGGCTGTTTTGGAGAAGGCGCTGGAGCTGGCCAAACGCTCGCCGTCGGCCTGTAACCGCCAGTCCTGGAAAATACGTGTCGTCGAGGATCCGAAAGCTGAAGAAAACGATCCAGAAAAATCAGAACGGCAACCGCGGTTTCGGCGATTACATCGATAAGTTCATCATCATCACTGCAGACGTGCAGTACTACGACCGGATCCGCGAGCGCAATCAGGCGAATATCGATGGGGCATGTACGCCATGAACTTGCTGTATGCCCTGCATTACTGACGCATATCGCAGCTGTTCCGCTCAGCGGCTCATTGAATCTGAATCAGGAGAAAAACCTGAGAAACGCCTTTGATATACCGGAGTACGAGAACGTCATCATGTTCATCGGCATCGGCAACTACGTGGATGAGTACAAAGTACCGAAATCCGACCGCCGGGCAGTCAGCTACAAATTTTACTAAAAGGCGCCTAGCCTTGAAAAGATAAACAGACCATAAAGAGACATGATCTTATGTAAGAAGTTACGTCGTGAGATATGTCTCTTTATTGTAAATACATAGCTTGAAAAGAGTGTCGTGTCAAGAGTAAAGGGGCACCAGGAAAGGAACGTCACAGTGAAAGCCAACTACATTTTGAAGCAGACCAGCGATCCGTCTTTTGATCATCAGATCGAACTGGCACCGTTCGTCTTCAGTTACGACAACGAGAAACTATGCACCAAGGCCAAAGACGGCGAGACCACCGTCATCATCTACGGCCGGGTCACATGGACAGCCGGGATCCGAACATCACCCAGGCCGGCGTCGCGTCGGCTCTGCTGAAAGCCAAGACAAATGCATTTGATCGACCGGACAGACGATCTGGCCGGCCGGTTCATCATCGTATTTAAAAACAATCAGGATGTCACCTTGTTGCCGGACGCAACGAGTTCGGTGCCGGTGTTTTACTCTACGCTGGAAAATAAACAGGTGATGGCTTCAAGGCAGAACAGCATCGCTGACACCCTCGGCTTGGAGTTGTCTAAAAGATCCCTCGAGATAAGCGTCAGGCCGAAGAGCAGCAGCCGCTGCCTTACGACCTCTCGATGTATGACCAAGTGAAGTCCGTGCTGCCCAACCATTACCTTGACGTAATAGAAACAGCGTACCGTCAGGTTCTTTCCTCAGGCGCCGCTGGAAGAACGAAGCATGGACGATGTAATCAGAGAAACGATCACGTTGACGCAGAATGTCGTGGACCATTACATGTCGGACACTGAGCTGATCATCCCGCTCACCGCCGGCAAAGACAGTCGGCTGATTCTGTCTTTTTTCAAAGCGTATCAGGACCAGATCAAGCTGTATACATTCGACCATGAGCCCAGTGACGAAGAGCCGGCCGACATCAAGATCCCCAGACAGCTGACCGATGAGCTGGGTTTGTCCTACCACGTTTTTCCTCGAGAGAAACTGGATGAGAAGACATATGATCACTTCAAAGATTATTTTTCAGGGACCCAGAACAGACGTATCCTTGAAAATGCACTGACCCTAAACCGGTCCGAAATCAGGGACAAAGGCTTCGTCACGGGGGACATCATCCCGATCGTGAAGAGTAATTTCGGCAAAAAACTGCCCGAAAATCTGGCAACGACCAATTACCTGGTGACCAAGACACATAACTATTCCAAAGAAAACAAAAAACAGATCAGCCAGTGGCTGAAAGACGTCAGGGAACAGGCCCATTTGAACAAGGTCTCCATCTATGACCTGTTTTTCTGGAAATGCGCCTGGGACGCTGGCTGCCGAACAACATGTGCAACTACGACACGATGAGCGATCCGGTTCTGATCTTCAATAACTGCCGGCTGATAAAAAGCTGGATATCGATCCCCAGAGAAAAGCGGGTTGAAACGGATTTTCATGAACAGATCATCCGTCAGCTGTGGCCGGAGCTGCTGGACATTCCGCTGACGTCGGGATCGGGCCTGGTCAATGATCTGACCAGCCATTCCTATGTCTATTACGCGGCCACCTATTTCAAGTACTACATGAAGAAATTCGGGAAATAATTACGTCTATTAAAGGAGCAACCCAATGAATCAACAGAAGCTTGTATCCATCATCATGCCGATCTATAACGCCGAAGACTATTTGAGGGAAAACCTGGAAGCAATCAGAAACCAGACGTATAAAAACCTTGAAGTCCTGCTGGTTGATGACGGCTCGACGGACCAGTCAGCAACGATCGCCCAGGAATTCTGCGAAAAGGACGCCCGGTTCAACTCGTTGATCCAGAAAAACCAGGGAGCGCCGGCGGCCAGGAATCACGGGTTCAGCAAAGCCTTCGGCCAGTACGCCATCTTTGTCGATTCCGATGATGTCCTGAACCAAATGCCATCGAGCTGCTCACCCTGACTGCCGAGAAGCAGCAAGCAGATCTGGTCATTGGTCAGTACGACACGGTTGACGAGCAAGGCGTGCCTCTGGAAACGAAAAAAATGCAGTACACGAAAGACGGTATCTTTGAAGCAAAAGACGATCTGGATACCCCGTTTCTGCTGTCGCCGATGCCCGGCAACAAATTATACAATGCCGATATGCTGAGGGAAAAAGAGGTGTTCTTCAGTGATCTGAAGCGGGCACAGGATTTGAATTTTTATCTGAAGTTTCTGCTTCACGCCATAGAAAGTCTGCACGATCTCGGAAACGACCTACCTTTACCGGATCAGAGTCAACAGCATCAGCCATACCGTCTCGCCGGTCATTCTGGAAACCATCCCGAAGCGTCGAGAGGGACGTGGAAGAAGTATTACCGCTCTACGCGGCAGATATGATCAGCGGCTGTTCAATACATTGAATTTGCTTCAAGCACCAGCAGCGATCAGCTGGCAAAGATCCCGCAGATCGAAGACAAAAAAGAGCGGGCGGAAGACCGACGACCGGCTGGCCATGACCAGAACTGAAAGCGATAGAAAGAAGCACACTGCTCGAACGCTTCCAGACGAAAAAGTACGCGGTCGTGAACAACGGAAGTGATGTTCCCGTTCCTGTTCAAGAGCCAGTTCTACAGCAGCCTGCAGACGGCCAAACTCAACAGACGGGACCGCATCAACCGCAGAGCCCATGAATAAGTAAGGTGGAGCCCCATGGAGATAGTCTATATTGCCAATTTGAACCTGCACGTCAGGGGCGGCTTATTCTGAAGCCACCTTTGAGCGGATCGTCCGCGTCAAAGACCAGGTCGATGACACCTTCGTCATCAATAATAGCTTTTATGACAGCCAAGCAATCAACCTGGTCAAAAAACTGCTGAAGATGAAAAGACAGCCGGTTCAAAAAACCGGACATCAGCACTTACAAGGATGTGAGAGATCCACAACGCCAATTTCAGGCGGACCGTTTTCTTCAAAGCATCAAACGACTTTTGAAACTAGAGAGCACGGAGAACGGCATGCATCCGGCACTACCTCAGACACTTCAAAAGTGAACTGGAAAGTGCGTGATGTCTGGCAGTGCGCATTTCGGCTGGCTGAACGGCTACATCGCCTATGAGCTGAGCAGGGAACGTAGACAAGCCTGACTTCGTCACCCTGCACGGCAGCGATGTCAATAAAGTCTGGAAACACAACGTCAAGCGGCTGGTCCTGGCGCTGGACAACGCCGAAACCTGCTTCTTCGCGGTAGCAGTCAGCTGCTCGAGCAGGCGAAAAAGCTGGGCTACTCGGGGCAGAATGCCCTGATCACCAGGATAACGGGTGGATACCGCGCTGTTTTCTCAGCCGGAAAAAGGCAGATCATGACCGCGTCGGTTCTATCGGCACGCTGAAAGAAGTGAAAGGGAGCCGATCTTGCTTCCGGAGATTTTCCGACATATCCATGAGCAAAAACCGGACACGGCCTTCACGGTCATCGGCGACGGAAAATTAAGAGAGAAGCTAAAGCAGTCCCTTCGACCAGCTGGAACTGAATGTTGAAATGCCGGGTACTCAGTGGATTAATGACTGACGTCCCCGACCTGCTCGAAAACAGTGGACGTTTTGGTCGGTCCCCAGCCGCAAACGGAGGCCTGGGCATGATCGCCCTGGAAGCCGAACGCCATGGGCATTCCGGTCGTCGGCACGGATGTCTGGCGGGATCCCCGAGGCGATCGGCTTCAAAGAAAACCTCGTCCAGCCCGGTGCCGACCTGCCGGAAAATATGGCCAAGCGCAGCTCGTTGAACTGCTGAACACTGAAGAGAAACTTTCCCGTTACAGAGGCCGGCGTGCTGGGGACTTTTGACTGGAATAAAATCGTGTCCGAGGAAATGGCTGAATACAGAAAAGCCGTATCGGAACAGCAATCACCATAAGAATACAGATGATCCTGGATTGACCTGAATTGAGGAATACCATCAGACCGGCGTTTGCTGAATAAAAACGCCGGTCTGATGGTCTCTTTATATGTAATTATTGACTAACTGCATATAAATCAGCACGTCATAATTGTAATGTGGTTTTTTATTATGATATTGATTCTCATTTGTCATATTTTTGTTCATTCTGGTATAATAATGCAAATATTCTATATTATCGCTGTATATTTATTTCTTTATGATATAATCCGTATTGTCAGACAAATATTACAAAACGATTAAATAGAAGGGCGGAGTTATAGTGAAACAAACAACAAGAGCAAGGTCCAGATTTAAGAACCTCATTTACAGCAGTGCTATTTTAGCGGCGCTTTCACCCGCGGTCGAAGTAAATGCTCAGGGTACGGAACCTGCTGAGTCGAATGTCCTCATGGAGAATATGGATTTAAGCGGATATGAACCCGTTACTAAAGAAATACTGGAAAAAGACGAAGACCTTATGAATCAGGATCTAACGCTTCTGAAACTGATCATGACGGCTAGAGAGCAGCATCTTGAAGAAAACTTTGAGCTGGCTTCAGGGCTCTACAATTTATTGTCTACATATCCTGAACTGGATGAAGCGTTACTGAAAACAAATACATACTAACGAAACAAAGGCTGTAAACAAAACAATCCCGGTGGACTGGACTGCTGAACGATGAACAACTTAGTCAATATGAGTCAGTCATTATTCTTACCAGAAACCAGATCAGTGATCTTTTCGTTGAAATAAATCAGACTGAACTTGTCGTAGAAGAAACCGAAGAGAAAGAAAGAAACTGCTGTTGAGTCAGACGTTCCAGCTAAGTCTGATGCGACTTCCGACGAATCAGTCGCTGAAAAAGGTAGAAGAAAATATTTGAGGCATCAGCAGCTGCGGTCAGTGAAAAGCAGAAACCTAAGAAACAGCCGGAAAGCAACCGCGTAATGACATCCAGCTCACTGAAATCTAATGAAGCAGCTGACTTGTATAACAAGTCAGTGCAGTCAGGTTCCGTTACAACCGCCTGGTATACGGCAATCGAGGGATACGCTACGTTTCCAAATGACGAGCGTTTCAAAGACGCCATCGAACAAGCAGGCAGCCGCAGCTTAAACTATGCGGATAGGCTTGACGAAAGAGGCGACACTGCCGGTGCGCTAGCTTACTACGGCCGGACCCTGGACAGCCCGTGGCTTTCGAAATCACTGAAAGACCGCGCTCAGGCATCCAGGACCGTATCTTGAAAGCCGCACAAGCCACAGCAGAAGAAAGAAACAAGCGCTTTACGATGCGTCAGGTGAAATCGGGCTCCGTCACAACAGCCTGGTACAAAGCAGTCGAAGGTTACAACACGTACCCTAAAGATGACCGGTTCGAAGATGCTATCGAACAAGCAGGCAGCCGCAGCTTAAACTACGCGGATAGGCTCGAGAGCAAGAGGGAGCACTGCCGGCGCTCTGGTCCATACTATGGCGCGTACCCTGGATAGCCCGTGGCTTTCCAGATCACTGAAAGACCGTGCACTGACCTCAGCAGAACAGCTTATTGAACAACACAGAAGTGAAAGAAGAAGCGAAAAAACAGGACCTTTACAACGCGTCAGTGAAATCGGGTCTAGTATCAACCGCCTGGTACAAAGCGATCGAAGGTTACAATGCGTACCCGAATGACGATCGGTTCAAAGATGCCATCGAACAAGCAGGCAGCCGCAGCTTAAACTATGCGGATAGGCTTGAAGCAAAAGGGAACACTGCCGGTGCGCTGGCTTACTATGGCCGTACCCTGGATAGCCCTTGGTTGACAAGTGCACTGAAAAACCGCGCGACCACATCGCAGGCTCGTGTGATGAAGGCCATCGAAGAAGATAAGAAAGAGGCGCTTTACCAGGCTTCCGTAAACAACCGCTCAGTATCTAAAGCTTGGTATACAGCCATTGAAGGCTATAATGCGTATCCGAAAGATGACCGATTCAAAGATGCCATCGAACAAGCAGCAGTACGCAGCCTGAATTACGCTGACTCCCTCGAGTCCAAAGGCAAGCAGTAGAATGCGACTTCGCGTATTATGAGCGCACACTGGACAGTCCTTGGATGACCAGTGCACTGAAAGACCGAGCGTCTAAAACCAAAGCACATATGCTGAAGGTCATTGAAGAAGAAAATGAAAGCAGCGCTCTATAATGAGTCAGTCAACTCAAGTTCAGTTTCAACAGCTTGGAGCAAAGCCATCGAAGGCTACCAGTCCTATCCAAAAGATGACCGCTTCAAAGAGGCGATCAGAAGAGCAGCCGTTCGAAACTTGAATTATGCCGACTCTACTGGAAAGTAAAGGAAATGCTTCAAGTTCGATCCAGTACTATGACCGAATAATCGGTAGTCCATGGATGACGGCTGAATTGAAAGACCGAGCAGTCACTACTAAGGATGACATGATGAAGTATCTGGATTCAGATTACGTCTATCAGGAAATACTGAATGAAGCCAACCAGCTCAAAGCCTGGGACATTGCCATCGAAGCAATCGTCAACCATCCGAAAGATGACCGTATCGAAGCATACATTATCGAAAAGGCAGATGCCTTTCTGGAAGACGCGATCGCTTCTCCATAAAGACTACCAGTACGATAAGGCAGTGGAACGTTATGACGCTCTGATCAAAGGACCAGGGAAGTTGTATGATGAAGAAAACATTGCCATGAGATACAAGATACTGGCTACAAAAACGAACTGATCCCTAATCATGCGTCGTATCAGAAATCACACTATTACGCGTCATTAGAAGAAGCACTTGATGAACAGATGAAACGTGCACCACAGACTCAGTCTGGTGGGAAATGGGTCAATGCTTCAAGAGAACAGACAAAACATTACCTGAATCCGGATAATTTCCTGAAGAGTATTGAAAACGATCCGGAAGCACTCAAAGTCACCGGGAAAGTCGCTGTGAGCGCACTCAATGTCCGCAGTGGTGTCGGGACCAGTTACCGCGTTATCGATCAGATATATAACGGTAAAGATGTGACGATCATCAATGAAGTGAACGACTGGTTTGAGATTAAGTATGTTGTGTCCGGCGAAAACAGAATCGGATGGGTATCCGGAAACTTTGTTGAAAAAGACAGTCAGGAAATCGTCAAACACGATTTCAATGAAGCCTATAACCCGGTTGCCCGAATCACTGCCACCACGTTGAACGTGAGACAGGGACCAGGAACGAACAACCCGGTCATCACAAGGGTCAGCAAAGGCCGACGTTACAAGATCGTTCAAGGAACAGGCGACTGGTATCAGATCGACCTGGGCAAAGGCACCACCGGTTGGGTCTGCCGCCGAGTTTGTCACGGTATCCAACACTCTGGAAAAAGACCTGCTCCAGTTCGTCAAACTGTCGACGTCTTCAGGAATAAGTGAAGCCAAGCTGAATGAAGAGATCGGTAACAGTGGCGTACTGACTGGCGCAGGAAGGTATTTCCTTGAAGCCAGCGAGCGCTTCAATATCAACGAGATCTACCTGCTTGCTCATGCAAAACTTGAAACAGGCAACGGGTCATCCACATTGGCCAAAGGTGTGCTGGTCAAGGAAGTGGACGGTAAAGCCGTTGAACCTAAAGTCGTCTACAACATGTTCGGTATTGCAGCCTTTGACAGATCACCGCTGAAATCCGGTTCCGAATATGCCTATAAAATGGGATGGGATACGGTTAAAAAATCTATCATTGGCGGAGCGGAATGGATCTCCAAGCAGTATGTGAACCACGCGACCCATCAACAGGATACACTGTATAAAATGAGATGGAACCCGCTCAACCCCGGAAGTCATCAATATGCGACAGATATAGGCTGGGCTTATAAACAGACCCATACATTGAATACTCTGGTTGAAGTATCACAGAAATATGATCTGCATCTGAATTTCGATGTGCCTGTATACAACGTTCTGAAGACTTAAATAATTTCTTAAATCCGCTATTATCTTACTTGTTAAGGTAATAGCGTTTTTTTTCACATTCATGTATAATAGAAAATGCAGAATTTTCTTGCTATTGAACTGAAGAAATAATCTGTTAAAATAGAAAGATATAACCAAATGATGAGAAGTGGGGAACAGATGGACAAGCAGACACGATCCAATAGAAACAGACCTAAAAAGAAGAAATCAGTCGGTAAAATTATTTTGAGCATTGGTTCTTTTCTTTATGCTGATCCTGACAGCTGCCGGTGGCTATATAGGCTGGCAAGTCTGGAGTGATCTAAGAAGCACAACAGATGAAATGTACGAAGACGTGGAAGACCGTGAAGAACATACTGCACGTCAATGAGAAGCCAGTTAATGTTGACAGCGGTGAAGATCCGTTTTCTGTCCTGCTCATGGGCATCGATAACGATGGCGACAACGTCGAATACGGTCGCTCAGATACCATGATGCTGGTGACGGTCAACCCGAACACGGAAAAAACAAGTATCTTGAGTATCCCTCGAGATACGTATACAGAAATCGTCGGAAGAGGCACTAAAGATAAAATCAATCACGCCCATGCCTTCGGGAAAGCCAGCATGGCCATGGATTCGGTCCAGAACCTCCTGGATGTACCGGTGGACTATTACCTCTCAGTCAACATGGAAAGCATGCAGCAGATGGTCGACGCTGTAGGGGGCATCACGGTAACGCCGCCGCTCTCGTTCAGTCAAGACGAGTATCAGTTCGTCGAAGGCGAACCCACGCATATGGACGGCGAAGAAGCACTGGCTTATACCCGCATGCGCAAAAAAGATCCGAGTGGCGATTATGGCCGTCAGTTCCGCCAGCGTCAGGTCATTGAAGGGGCGATGAAGAGTGTCGCTTCTGTCGATTCGATCATGAATTACCGGGGCATACTGGGAACGATGGGCAATACCATGAAAACCAATATGAGTTTCAATGAGATGCAGGATCTATTCAGTAATTACCGCGGTGCGGCGAAAGACATCGAACAGGACCAGCTTTCCGGCAGCGGCACAATGATGAACGGTGTCTACTATGAAGTCATCCCGGATGAAGAGATAAGTCGGGTACAGGATCATCTGAAATCAGAACTGGAACTTTAATGTCGACGGAACCCTTGAGTTAATTCAAGGGTTCTTTTTTAGTTTGTATAATAATATACTGGTAAAACAGTTTCGATAAAATTCTCATGACATGTTATGAATACATGGTATAATGTTATATATGAACCCTATAAGTAAAGTAAATAGCATATGAGACACTAATAAATAGTGACATGACAGACCATATTAGTAATACTCGGCAAATCAAATCAAACGGAAAGTTGGAGAGTTATGGATGAACAGTCAAAACGAACACAAAGAAACAGTCCCCAAAAGAAACAATCAGTGACCAAGATCGTCTTGAGTATCGTGCTGGGCCTGATCCTTCTGATCACAGCTGCTGGAGGGTACGTCGTCTGGCGCGTTTACAGTGACGTGAGGAACACGACGGAAGAGATGTACGAACCGGTCGAAGAGCAGGAGCAGCACGAGAGCCGTCTCAAAAAACCGGTCATCGTGGATGACGGCGAAGATCCGGTCTCTGTCCTGATCATGGGTGTGGATACGGGTGATCTTGGAAGAGAATATACAGGACGCTCAGATACCATGATGCTTGTGACCCTGAATCCGAACACGGAAAAAACAAGCATCGTCAGTATCCCGAGAGATACGTACACAGAGATCATCGGCCGGAATGAAAAAGACAAGATCAACCATGCTTACGCATTCGGCGGGACCAGCATGGCTGTCAACACGGTTCAGAATCTGTTTGATGTGCCGGTCGACTACTACGTCTCCGTCAATATGGAAGGCATGCAGCAGATCGTCGATGCCATCGGCGGCATCACAATCACACCTCCTTTGACCTTCAGTCATTCAGGCAATGACTTTGTGGAAGGAGAAGAGACGCACATGACCGGAGAAGAGGCTTTGTCTTATTCACGCATGCGTTACGACGATCCGGAAGGTGATTACGGTCGTCAGCACCGACAGCGTCAGGTCATCGAAGCAACAATGAAGAAAATCGCTTCGCTTGAATTCCGTACGCAATTACAGTTCCATCCTGGAATCGATGAGCAGTTCGATGAAAACGAACATGTCATTCGACGATATGGTGGATATGTTCAACAAGTACCGCGGAGCCGTGGATGAAGTTGAGCAGATCCAGCTGTCAGGCAGCGGCACAATGATGGACGGGATCTATTATGAGATCATCCCTGACGAAGAGATCGATCGCGTCCAGGACCATCTGAAAGACGAACTGGAAATATAAGTAGACTAGGAGTGCTTGATTCAATCAAGTGCTCCTTCATTTATATTGTGATAATTCCTGCAACGTGGTAAACTGTTAAAGATAGATTTTATTAGGAGAGGAATGAAATAGAATGAATATTACAGTCGTAGGACTTGGCTATGTCGGCCTGTCCAATGCCATATTATTAGCACAGAATCACACAGTGAAAGCCATTGATGTCATCGAAGAAAAAGTGGAGATGGTGAACAACAAAAAATCACCGATCGTTGACAAAGAGATCTCCGAATACTTAGCAAACAAACCGCTGGATTTAATAGCGACATTAGATAAAGAGGAAGCTTATGGAAATGATCCGGAATTTGTGGTCATTGCAGCACCGACAAATTATGACGAAAAAACGAATTATTTCGATACCTCATTAGTCGAATCAGTGATCGAAGACGTGATGGAGTACGCACCCAATGCAACCATGATCATCAAATCGACAGTTCCTGTCGGTTACACAGACAGCGTACGTAAGAAGTATAACACGGACAAGATTTTGTTTTCACCGGAATTCCTGCGTGAAGGGAACGCTTTGTATGACAACCTGCACCCAAGCCGTATCATCATCGGTGGCACATCAGAGGAAGCTCAGACGTTTGCGGACCTGTTGTTTGAGGGGGCAGATGATACGGATACACCTGTTCTATTAATGAAATCGACTGAAGCAGAAGCGGTCAAACTGTTCGCCAATACGTATCTGGCGCTTCGCGTGGCTTACTTCAATGAACTGGATTCATACGCTGAGGTTCACGGACTGGATACCAAATCGATCATCGACGGCGTCTCTTTGGATCCGCGTATCGGCGATCACTACAACAACCCGTCATTCGGTTACGGCGGTTACTGCCTGCCGAAAGACACCAAGCAGCTGCTGGCCAACTACGACCAGGTGCCGAACAACCTGATCCGTGCCATCGTGGATGCGAACCGCACGCGTAAAGACTTTGTTTCCGACCAGGTCATTGCCAGAAATCCGAAGAAAGTCGGAATCTACCGTCTGGTCATGAAGTCCGGTTCCGACAACTTCCGTCAAAGCGCCATCCAGGGCGTTATGAAACGCATCAAAGCCAAAGGCATCGAAGTCGTTGTCTATGAACCTGTACTTGAGGAAGATACATTTGATAATTCCAAAGTAAACAACGATATTGAATCATTCAAAAATGAAGTGGATGTCATCGTGGCAAATAGAATAACGAAGGACATTGAAGACGTAAAAGAGAAAGTCTATACGAGAGATCTATACAACAACAATTGATTTGATTACATCATATAATGGTTTTCCTGATATCTTTTTTTGTTATAAACACAATATTGTATGAATAGGTAAATTAAATAAAATATATAAGCGCATATCTTCAAAGTTTCTCTAGGAAACTTTGAAGATATATTTTCGTAAAATGTTCATATTGTAATAAAAAGCATATGCAAACACTTTCAATTTTGAACAAAATATGTACGCCTGCACATGTAAAATATTTAACTTATCATAAATAACTTAAATAGATTTAGAACTCATGGTAACATGGAAATTGTTATATAAAGTATAAGCCAGATTATGTGAAAAAAAATCAATTCGTAAATCATCAGGAGGAACTCATGGAAGAAGAAATCAGCTTGGTCGAACTGTTCGACATCATTAAAAAGCGTCTAGCTTTAATCATCAATCTAACGTTGTTAGGGATTCTGCTGGCAGCCGTCTATACCTTTTTCATTGCCGTACCGGAATACAGTTCTACCACCCAGCTGTTAGTGAACCGTACCCAGCAGACTGAAGTCATCCAGCAGTCGGATATCAATACGAATGTTCAGCTCATCAATACATACAAAGATATTTTAAAAGGTCCGGTCATTACTGGATGAAGTCAGAGAAGAACTGAGATCTGGACATCTCACATGCTGACTTGTCCAATAAATTATCTATTTCAAGTGAGAACAACTCACAGGTCTTCTCTATCGCAGTGAACGATACCAACCCGTACGATGCCGCAACGATCGTTAACACAACGGCTACAGTATTTCAGGATAAACTAGATGAGCTATCATGAACGTGGACAACGTCACGGTGATTTCTGAGGCAGTACCGAACCTGAAACCTATCTCTCCCAACAACGTACTGAATGTTGTCATTGGTTTGGTCTTAGGCGGAATGATCGGTGTAGGACTGGCCTTCCTGCTGGAGTTCCTCGATAATACGGTCAAGGACGAGAAGTTCATCGTCGAAAACTTAGGATGGACAAGCCTGGGACGTATATCGGAGATGACCGCTGACGAATTGAAATCAGACGGTCGACAGAACCTGCCGCAGCGTTCAGCTGACACGAAAAACGTGCGTTCACGCGTTTAAGAAGGGATGCCAATTATGTTATTCAAACGAAAAAAAGCAACGAACACTAGCAGATCGACCGGGACTGGTTGTCGTTAACAAACCGAGCTCAGTTGTGTCTGAACAGTTCCGTACCATCCGCACCAATATCCAGTTTTCCATGATCGACGAAACGGTTCGAACAATCGTCGTGACTTCAGCTGGTCCGAGTTCGGGCAAGTCGACAGTCTCTGCGAATCTGGCCGCAACGTTTGCCTCTGAAGAAAAACGCGTGTTGCTGGTTGATTCGGATTTAAGAAAACCGACCGTACACAAGACATTCAAGGTCCGCAACAATGACGGCTTGACCACACTGTTGACCGACAAGCAGACGCATGTCGAAGATGTCGTGTACCGTACACATACAGATGGCCTGTACGTCTTGACGAGCGGACCGATCCCGCCTAACCCGGCTGAACTATTGGCTTCTAAACGTATGGAAGAAATCAAGCAGAGTATGCTTAAATATTTCGACATGATCATCTTTGACATGCCGCCTGTCTTAGCTGTAACAGATGCCCAAGTCATGGCAACAAAAACCGACGGCGTCCTGTTCGTCATTCCAAAAGGGCGGGCAAGTAAAGAAGAACTGCATAAAGCCAAAGACCTGCTTGATAAAGTGAAGGCCAACGTCTTAGGTGCTGTACTGAACCGCGTCGATAAATCAGACGACAGTTACTATTACTACTACGGTGAAGACTAAATACGAAACAGAGGAGTGCTAACATATGTTTGATCTGCATTGCCATATACTGCCCGGGATCGATGATGGGGCGAAGACACTGGACGATTCGATCGAAATGGCTGAAATGGCTGTTTCAGAAGGCATCACGCATATATTAGCGACGCCTCACCATATGAACCGCAACTGGATGAATGACAAACAGAAAGTCATGCCGCTGGTCAAGCAGCTTCAGGAAGAACTCGACCAGAGACAGATCCCATTGACGATCTTCCCCGGTCAGGAAGTCAGGTTGTACGGTGAAGTGCTGCAGGACATGGAAGCCAACAAGATCCTCTTCGTAGATGAAACAAAACAGTACGTGTTGATCGAGTTTCCGACTGAAACGATCCCAACGTATGCAGAACGCCTTTTTTATGACCTTCAGTCACACGGCAAAACGCCGATCATCGTCCATCCGGAACGCAATCACGAGATCATTCAGCACCCCAACCGACTCAAAACACTGGTTGATAAAGGCGCGCTGGCTCAGTTGACTGCGGCCAGTTACACGGGGGTTCGGTAAGAAGATCGGAAAACTCAGCAAGCAGCTGATCGAAGCGAACCTGGTCCATTTTATCGCGTCTGACGCGCATAACACGACCAATCGTTCGTTTCATATGAAAGAAGCGTATGCCAAGCTGGCGGAAGATTACGGCAGAAGCAAGCGCAATGTCTTTCATCAGACGACCAGGGATCTGCTGAACGGAGATACAGTTATTGCACCAGATACACACACGATCAAAAAAACATTACTATCTAAATGGTTTAACTAATGTAAATACAGATTATTTATCATGTCTATAAATTTGGTCAAAATATATTTTTTATGTTAATTATATTTTATTTTTAAATAAATTTTAATGTATATAGATGGAAATATTTAGAGTTGTGCAATTTTTTAAAGTAATGTGTGTCTTAGTCAAACTATCTATCAATTTAGAAGACTAGGCGTCTAAACCTTATCAAAAAAATATAGAGGTGAAACCAATGGAACAGAAAAATTTTTATGATGAATATTTGATATCAATTGAAGAAAATATGCAAAGGAATTATACTTACATACAATTTTATCCAGTAATCATTAGATTAATAGATATTTTCATGGCAGTTTTAGGTATAATTATTACCTTTCCTATTGTTTTCGTATTTAGTATTGCTATTAAAATAGAAACACCAGGACCGATATTTTACTTGCAAGAAAGAGTAGGTTACAATGGCGTTTATTTTAAAGTTATCAAACTAAGATCTATGGGTATTGATGCTGAAAAGAATGGAGCACAGTGGGCTGATAAAAATGATCCTCGCTGTCACACAAATCGGTGGTTTTATACGTAAGACTCGAATTGATGAGCTTCCTCAGTTAATTAATGTTCTTAGGGTGAGATGAGTATGGTTGGACCACGTCCAGAACGTCCTGTTTTTACTGCAGAATTTAATGAGCAACATCCCGGTTTTGTTGAACGATTAATGGTTAAACCAAGGTATAACAGGTTGGGCACAGGTAAACGGGGGCTACGATATTAGTCCTGAAGCAAAGTTAGAGTTTGACCTATTTTACATAGAAAACAGAACTCTATTATTAGACTTTAAGATAATTTTAAAAACAGTACGAATTGTGATATCAGGTGAAGGTGCTAGATGAGTACTTGAGTAAAAAAGAGCAAAAATAAAAGAGGTGATACTTATTTTTGAAGGAATCAAAGGCGTGGTTAAGAAAAATCATGTATCAAGTGTGACAGACTTAAAATACATTAACTGTTGGCGATAAGTGTGATTATTATATAATTCCTAAAAATGAAGAAGAAATTATAAAAGTAAAACAAATATGTAAAAAAAACAACATTGATCTTTTTGTATTAGAAAATGATTCTAATGTATTTGCGGAAGATTTTGTATTTAAAGGGGTTATTCTTGACTTAACAAAAACTTTTAATCCTTATCATAGGAGTACTTTATTCAATATAATTACAACCTTTATCACAAAAATGACTATATTAATTGGAAATTTTATTATTTCGGTTTTATTAGCAAGGCTATTAGGCCCTGATGGTCAAGGGATTCTAGCTACTATACTAGTGATACCAATGTTGGTAAGGAAATTTTGCAGATTTAGGTGTTCGACAAGCTATTGCTTATTATATTTGGTAATAAGATATTTAAAACTAATGAACTAATATTTAATGTATTTATTTTTTGGTTATTTACATCTGCTATAAGCATAGCAAGTGTTTCAATATCGTATTACATTCAGTTTGGTAATAATTATAATTGGGGAATATTAATTATTGCTATAATGATTGTTCCATTCAACCTAGCAGTCAACTATTGTAGAGGGATTATGCAAGGAGAAGAAAGAATAAGTAATATTAATGTTGCTGAAATTATAAATGTTATTTACTCATGTTTTCTGGTATTTTGATATTAATATGGTGGTTAGATTTTGGAGTTCAAGGAGCTTTAATTGCTAAGGGCATGATGTCACTAGTAGCATTAATATATTTGGTGAAGATTAATACTCAATAGAGGCTACCCCCAAATAGGTATCGATATAGTTTTGGTCAAAAATCTCTTTAACAAAGGCATAATATTCGCATTAGCACTTTTCTTACTTCAACTTAATTATAATATAGATGTTTTAATATTAGAGAAGTACTTAACTTCGTCTGAAGTAGGTGTTTATTATGTTGGAGCAAAAACAGCAGAGTTAATTTGGCAGGTACCAGCTGCTATAGGCCTTGTTTTATTTTCAAAAGTGCAAATACTAAAACAACTGAAGCAGCAGTAGAGCGTTCGCTTAGACTCCTGAAGAGTGATAATACCTATAATGATTATTATATGTATTATCATGGCTTCTTTTGCGCCAAGTATTGTTTCTATTCTATTTGGTGTAGAGTTCTTTAGTTCTAGTAGCGTTATACGTATATTGTTACCTGGAATATTTTTTATGGTAATTGTAAAAATACTACATGCTGATTTAGCAGGTAGAGGTTTTCCTATTTATGGACTTTGGGTATCTATTTTACCACTTGTTATTAATATAATATTAAATATAATACTTATACCTATTTATGAAATTGAAGGAGCTGCTATTGCTTCTTCAATATCCTACACTTTAGCGGGAGTATTATTTCTGTATATTTATAGTAAAAAAGAAGGTATTAAAGTTTCAAGTATGCTTGTCATTAATAAACAAGATTTTAATATGATTATATCTAAAGTTAAAAATATAACTTTAGATATAAAGTAGTCATGATCTGAATAATTTCTGTCTTTTTGTTTTCGATATCATGTCTTTGATAGATGCAGGTTGTTACTTTTGGAATGATTAATTTTAATCAATATTTTTAATATTATTTGCCTTTTAAAAAAACTACTTTTGTTCACTTTTTATCTATATTTGATTTTCCCCTACAAATATAGTTTTTAAGATCACTAAACGACTAATCTTAGTCATTTGGTTGGATCAACTTAAACGGTTGCTCTTGACTTATAGAACTCTTTTAGATAGATTCGTAGCTTGAAAGTTTGAAGATAGACTTTAATTTGTCTAATTAAGCAATAATATCAATGAATTTAAAAATCTATCGTGTAGTATAACATTATTCTGATTTGATTTTCTAAAAAGAGTGAATTAACTATGTTGTCAAAACAAAACCCAATTCTTCTTTTTCTGATGATAAAGTTCTTCATTAATTCTATGGTTAGAAATATAGAATCAATACTATTCAATTAAAAACATTTTCAAAAACATTGATTAAAAGTTTATTCCTCTTGTAAGAGGTGTTACTTTCCTTTAAGGAGAAATCGAATGTAAATCCGGCAAATTTTATCATTATTGTTTTGTGCAATGGGCTTTATATTTCGTTGGTTCTAGATGGTGAAAAGTATCTGAATCTCTTAATTCAACATTAACGGCTAACTTAGTGTCCTTACTTATCAGATTTGCTACATCGATAAGCTATAAATATCTATGATTGTAATTATTTGGTTTTTTCTTCAGTATATCAATCCGAAAATATCAAGTTTCGACATGAATTAACTTATTTTTCATGTTTTAAATTGTTTCTTTCATCATCATTATTAATTTGAGAATGGTATCTTTTATCATCATTTAATAGGTTGTAAATATATTTGAAAGCTATTCTTACGTTAGGTATTTTCAAAAATTACAAGAAAAGTATAAATTAATTAGGTATATCGGATGGTATGTTTTATATTTTTTTAGAGAATTTTAATATCTTGATATAGAATTGTTTTAAAAGATACAGAGGGTAAGAAAATATTGCAATTTTGTTTGTTTTTAGCTAACTACATTAGAAAACTCTAAAACAAATCATCTTATATAAAATTTATTGTCAAATAGAAAAGGAGAATGAAATGTTAGTTTCAATTGTAACTGTTTATTATAATCGTGAGAATCAAGTGAAAGAATCAATAGAAAGTTTGCTTAACCAGACGTATCAAAATATAGAAATCATTGCTGTAGATGATGGCTCTACTGATAATACGTATAAACTGCTTTCGAGTTATAAAGATTCCAGACTAAAGGTAATTAGACATACAAATAGCGGATTTGTAAAGTCAATTAGAAAAGCAATAGAGCATTCGAATGGAGATATCATTGCTGTTCATGGTTCAGGGGATATTTCTTTCTTGAATAGGATTGAAAAACAAGTTAGTGTTTTAAAAAACAATAGCAGGATTGGAGTGGTTAGTTGTTATTGCTGAAACACAAAAATCTTACTACCAATCAAACACATCTTCATAAGCCAAAAATAAACGATAATGTATCATTAACTAGTCAATTATTATCTTCCAATTTATTCACTCATGGTGAAGTAATGTACAGAAAGAGTCTATATGAAAAAATAGGAGGTTATCGAGAATTCTTTATGTTTACACAGGACTACGATTTGTGGTTGAGAATGAGTATAAATACAAGTTTTCAAATTGTTGAAGAGGTATTATATAGAAGGTATGTTCTAGATGATGGTGTTAGTGGGTCATTAGAAAAACAAACATTGCAAAGGTATTTCGGAGAAATGGCTAGACAGGGCATCGAAAGCAAACTTAGAGGAGAAAAAGATCTTGTAGATCAATATGGATATTATGCACCGTTTTATAGGAATAGTAGTTCTAGATGAGCTAACGATTTATTTAAGTTGTCCGTATTCGCTATGTCTGTCAAAGACTTGGAACAAGCGATTAAAATTAACAACTTGAGCTTAAACGAAAAGAAAACATTTAATAACAACTTATGGTTTTTAATTTTTGATTTCAAATAAGAGTAATAAAATATCTCGCTTAATCTTTTCATTGAGTTTTAATACAATCCAGAAAATTAGGAATGCGAGTAGTATTAAATAATGAAATTTATTAATTATTATTACTGCTTTTGACCTACTGTATAGATAGGGGGATATCTGCTGAAATTAAAAAAAGAGTGTAAGTTTTTTACTTAATTTATTCGTTTCTAATGTGCTTCTTTATTTTGATAAATACCCCAGTATTAAGCTATTATTTAGATCTTCATTAGTGAATGTTTTACCGGTTGTTGGTTTAATTGTATTTGGAATTATTAGGATAATAATTCTAAAAAACTCTAGACTTAAATTAGCAAGCAAGGAAAAAGCTTTTTATATCTATTTTCTGCAATGTGGTTTTTCTTGCTAATAAATACTATAATAGGACAAGTTTCTTCAATGACATATTATATTTTAGCCCAGTATTTCACTTTGTTCCTTTCTGTAATATCGTCGCTGTTGTTTATGGAAAATGAAGATATTAAAATAGTTATATTGTATCAAATTTTATGGCACTTACTTTATCCATAATCGATCTGACTTGTAGGTATTAAGCTAGACAGAAGTCTCGGACAACATTATTTAACGTTAGGTGTACCGTTGGCAGCTGGACTAATCGTATCAGTAAATCTGGTTTTTATTTCAAAAAGTGGATAATTAAATTATTTACTTTAGCAATATCATTAATAATTTTAAGTGTTTTAAGTTCTTTTCTGACGTTTATCACCATTATATTTTCTTTAACTACTATTCTTACTTATAGAGTTTTAATCATGTTTTATGAAAGATCATTAACAACTATCTTGAAAAGTTTCTTTGTTACTTTTATCACAATTATAATTGGCTATTATTTTTTAATTAATAATGTTTCTAATTATTGGATACATCGTTTTAGCTCTTTATTGGAAAATACGGGTGATGAGCCAAGATTGTATATTTACAGTCAAGTGACCGAGCTAATACTTGATAATCCATTGGGATATGGTTTGATACTTCTGAGGTATTATTGGGTTTTTATCCCCATAATATATTTTTAGAAATAACTTTTGCTGGTGGATTTATTAGTCTATTTTTATTTTTATCTATAATATGTTTATTTGTTCTCTCAGTTTTCAACCATATAAAGATGAACGATTATTTTACTGTATTTTCTGCGGTAGCAGTTTATTTCTTATTAACTTGGAATGTTTCGTTTGACGAAAGTAAGCTCCACTATAGCTCTCGCTACTTTGGCATTAACCGATCTCTACTTTGGATTCAACAACAAATAATTTTTCAAAATGTAAAATAACTAGAAATTAACAAAAAAGTTGTAGAAGCAATTGTTATTTTTCACATAATTTTACTTTTTAATTTAATTAACCATCCATAGGTTTTTGCGGCAATGCTTGCTTAATCTCCGATAAAGTGTCTCGATGAATAACTCAGAATTTTTTTTAATAGATTCGATTGAAATTAATCAATTTAAAAATTTGGATATCAGTTATAGCTTAGCTTATTGATTGATCGTGTCATTTTCTATTAATTGTAGTGGAAATTTTAAAATTCTATTTTGCTTTAAAGATTATAAATACTAGAAAAATATTAATTGCATAGTTCCAGGATTTTTACTCATTAGTATATGCAAAATAACTAGTAAGATAGTTGTAAGATACAGTTATTCAACTTGTATTTTCAGGCCATCTAAGTAAGTCTAAATATGTATTGTATATTATACTTCATTCGAGTAACAAAGAAGTACTCAATCAAGTGCAACTAATTATTTTTTCATAATATTGGTATCGGCGCTCATAAATAATCTTCTATAAAATTTAGTATTAGTGCGGTGGGTCTTTTAAACTTTATAAATTATATTATTTCATCTGACTGATCTAAATGATCAAACTTTCCGGTTTAATGAATACCAAATAAATCTCTAAAATTTCCTCATTATTGTATTATATTTATGTGGTAGCTCTGAATTAAGTAATCTTAATACAAGAGTAAAGGTTTTTCTACTCATATGGAATTCTGAATATTTCAATATAGTTAGTTCTAATAGTCATCAAAAAGTTAACTATCATACAATTTAGGAGTGTATTAAAAATGAGATTTTCGGTATTAATGTCAATTTATAAAAAAAGAAAATACAATTTACTTTAAAAATTGTATTGAAAGTCTGACTATGTCAAACACTTTTACCCAATGAAATAGTTTTGGTAAAAGATGGTCCTCTGACAAGTGATTTAGATGCACTAATTGATTCATATGTTAAGGATTATAGCGGGTTGCATTCTAAGGTGGTAACACTTGATGAAAATAAAGGACTAGGTGTAGCATTAAATGAGGGACTTTTACAATGCAAATATGAAATTGTAGCAAGAATGGATACTGATGTATATATGTAGCCCACATAGATTTGAGTAAAACAAATTAATATATTAAAAGAAAATAATAATATTGATGTTCTTGGTTCGTGGATAGGTGAGTTTAGAAAATCCTAATAATTTGACTACTATTAGAAAAAGTTCCTTCAAAATCACAATGCCATAGTAAGATCTGCAAAAAAAAGAATCCATTAAATCACATGACTGTAATTTTTAAAAAAATCATCTATTTTAAATTCTGGTAATTACTAACCCTCTCCTTTGCAAATGGAAGATTATTATCTTTGCGCTCGAGTCTTAAATAAAATTATAGGATATACAACTGTAAAAGAAGTCTTAGTTTTTGTTAGGGCTGGTAGCAATATGTACAAAAGAAGAGGCGGTTTCAAAATATTTAATTAAAGAGATTGAATTACAAAATAAATTTGTTGAGATAGGTTTCATATAAAACAGAGTTGAAAGTGTTATTAATATACTTATTAGGGGGTGGGATCAGACTACTACCTAATTCTATGAAGAAGGTTTAGGATATAATATTTGAAGAACAAAATACTTCATCCATTATGAATGTACTTTATTTAATATGATTCATCATAAATAAAAATTTATATACATTTTTTATGATAAGCAATTTTGTTTTAAAAATTTAAAACAGTGAACGTGCGGTCTGAAATTTACGTATTATTTTTAGATAAGCTCAAGAAAATAAGATAAAAATAGAATAGGAGATAATATTTTATGGAACAAGCGATAAAAGATAGAACGACAAGTGAACCATTATTAATAATAAATGGAGGTCAACCTTTAGAAAGGGAAGTTGGAATAGATGGAGCAAAAAAAAATGCTGCATTACCAGCCATTGTGGCATCTTGTTTATCAGATGAAACTGTGGAACTAAAAAAATGTACCGATTGAACTAAATGATGTAAAACAATTAGTTAAGTTACTTATTGACATGGGTGCTAAAGTAGAAGTTGATTACAATAAAAAATAATAAGAAGTAATGGTGGAAACTGGCAAGGTGGTAATCTTGATGGTGAATAGCCGGAAAAAATTAGACATTCACTATTGTTATTAGGGCCTCTTGCTAGTTGGGATAAATCTTTATTTTTGCCTATGCCAGGTGGATGTGACTTGGGTAGTAGAAAGCATGATATGCATATCGATTCTTTAAAGACATTAGGACATTATGTTGAAGAGAATGAGTGTTTATAGAACCAGGCGGGTATTGTTATGATGAAGTAATTGATTTTTACTATCCTACATTCGGCGGTACTTTTAACGCTCTATTTCTTGCTTCTGTAAAATTAAAAAATTCAAATCAGAATGCTGCTGAAATCCTGAAGTACTTGATGTAATTAAGATGTTAAATAATATGGGTGCTAATATCGAGTGGTTAGATGAAAAAACACTTTTAGTTGAGCAAGTTCAAAAACTATCGGCTACCGAACATTCAGATTACGATCGTATTATTGGAGCCACAAGTAGAGCAGCTACTGGTTTAACTAGAAATACATATAAATAATTTTATGAAGATTTATTGAAAGAAGAAATAAAGGTATGGAGACAAAGTGGTTTAAACATTGCTCAAAAAAATAATGACTTATATATAGACGGATCTAAACCGTTTAAGGCTACGAAATAGCGTAACAACCAGAGCATATCCAGGATTTCATACAGACGTTCAGCCACTTCACACTTTATTATGTACGACCGCATTAGGAGATCTTATTGTTAAAGAAACAATTCTAGATGGCCGCTTTAAATATTGTTCAGAGCTGAATAAAATGGGTGCTAACATTATCGTCGAAGATGGAGATTTTACATGTGTCAATGGGGCACAAGGTCAAATTGCAAAAGTACAAGGGGTTAATTTTTTGCACCCTGCAAATGTTAAGGCTACTGATATTCGAGGAGGAGCGGTAGGACTGCTGCATTGGCTGCAAGAGGAGAATCCATTATTTCTAACTTGTATCAATTAGAACGAGGATATGGAAATTTTGTTGAGCTATTTAGCGAACTAGGTGCTAACGTAAAAAGAATTGGAGAGAAAGTATAACCGTTCAGAAAGGATTTAAATATGAATTATTTAAAAGTTGAGGGGCGTCCCCAAGCAATATAACACTCTGAGAATAGATGCTAAGGCAAGCTTGATGTTATTTCCATTAAATGAGCAAGGTGTAAAAGAAATATATAATGATTATACCGATAAAAAAGTAATAAAATATCCCTCTGACGGTTCAAAAATATTCTGCTTTCTCAAAATTATTATGGATATGAGTATGTTTTTGTGATTTTAGCATTTAATGATATTTTTTACAATCAGAACCAAATCTAGCTGAAGCTGGTGTGTTATTATCTACGTTAAGTTGGTATGCTTTAGAACAGAATGTAAAAGGTTATGCATTCCTAGAAGATGTACCTGGAAGTATTGGCGGAGCAATTATCATGAATGCTGGGACTTATAAAGATACAATTCAATTTAATTGATAAAGTAACTTATTATGATAAAACTTCTGGTGAAGTTTGCACCGTTAAAGCGACAACAGCTGATTTTGGGCGTAGAATTTCTAAGTGGGCAACTAGGATTTTCTCATATGATCCGCTTCTTTTAAATTGTCCAAGGAACAATTGTCAGATGACTATGGTGAAATATTAAACGAATGCTTGAAATCAAAAAAGAGTAGGTATACTAAACAGCCGTGAATTACCCTAATGCAGGTAAGTGTTTTTCAAAAGACCTCGTTAAATGGGCAAGATTTTTATGTCTGGAAATTATTTGAAGAAGTTGGACTTCGTGGTCATCAAATTGGGGGTGCTATGAATTCAGAAAAACATCCTGGTTTATAGTAAATGTCAATCAAACTAAGTCTAGCGACATCTTATCATTAATTAATTTAGCAACAGAAAAAGTGAAAGATAAGTTTAATATTGATTTAGAATTAGAGTGGAGAGTTATATAGTGTTTATTTTATGTTAAACGCATTACATAAAAACCGATGCATTATAATCTCTATTTAAAATAACATTTGCAATGAATTTAATATCTTAAATTATGTGAAGTTTCTGAAATTAGTCTTGTTTAAATTTATCTTGTAATCAATATCTGTGATTTGATTATCTCAGCAATCATTTGGCTTATTCCTACAATCATTATAATCTTTATGATTGTAGGAATAATTCATATGCTCAAAATTAAATGCATTTTCCCTTGATAAGACTGATCTTTGAGAAAAATGGGCATTTTTTATTTATTGATTCATTATAAGACTATTTTCTTTCTCAATTAGGTATCAATTATTCTTCTTTTCTGTTATACTTATCTCTGTAAGACTCTTTTAGTTAAAAATTTTATCGACTGACTAAAATGTAATTCCATTGATCGGAGCGCCTTTGGCTTTCGAATAATGCATAGAATTCAATTTTATAAACATTATAACTTGAAATTTTTAGATAGATTCGTCTGCCTATTTAAAAAAGTTTGCCGGCAACTTTAAGTAAATTTTAGGCGGATGGAATGAATAGTCATTTCTTCTGTTCCTCCACAAAGCCGATATTCTTTATAAAGCTGATGAGGTTCATGCAAGTAGGCTAATCATTATCCTGACATGATTTTCCAGAACGTGGAATAACTGTTTGACTCGAAATTTCAGACAACTTTAATTTCTTTGATAAAAATCTCCATCGTTCCATGCTGGCCGCAAAGAGAATTTTTATTCAGGTGATACTATTCCTGAAGATTGGTCACAATAAATGCGTGTTGAAAGAGAGAATCACCTGCTTCACGAATGTATCAATACAAACGAAGCGGGAGTTCGATTACGATTTTGTTTGATAAGCACTAAAAAAATACTGTGTTTTTCGTTCTTCACATATTTTGTTTATCACCCCAAAAAGACTGATCTATCAGCTGTTTCACCAAAAATTCCATTAATCTTTAATCGAATCATAAAACGACTGTCGTTTGATTCACAAGACTCGTATACCTCTGCTGTTGGGGAGTCGCTGTCTTCACGAACCAATATTATAGTATTCGGTAAGGATTTGCTGTAGTGATGTAAGAGTATTTCTATAAATACTTTCAAACTTTTAGATGTCTACTGATTTCCTGAATGCAATTCAGTTTTTAAAATATTTCTGGTAAATCCATCGAACGCAACTAATGGATGATACCTAGGAACTCCATAGCTTAGCATTACAATCTGTTTGTTTTTAATGGCCAAACGTATCTGAATGTGTGGGTTCAACATAAGTGATCAGTCGTGTCATTACTAATTAAACGTGCTTCATTAATCATAGACCGATTTAATGATTGTAATTGACTTACATTTTCCTCGCTCAAATAAACTAAGAATAGTGAAATCGACGATTGTGAGGCTAATAGTTTTCTACTTAATACCATTGAAATATCGAAATTCACCAATAATTGATTGATAAACTAATCCGCCTAAAAACCAGCAATCAGCTGTATGATGAGCTGTTCTAATATTGCTAAGTTATCATACGTGAATTATGCTCGTGTTATTTTTAATACGTAGCGGCGACTTCGTTAAATTGAGAAAAATCCTAGGTTTTCAGTACTTCTTTAACTAAGGACAGAATAGAATCGACCGACAATCGACCACCTGCATGCGAAATCCTGATGTTTGAATTGAATTGAACTTGATTTTTGTGTAACTAATTATTAGAGAAATCTTTTCTTATGGTTATTTTTATGGAACCATATTAGAACGGGGGTCTTTTTTATCACTTAACAGGTGAACTTACAATTTTTAATTTAGCCTGCCTTTAGACAGTTTCTAGTTGTTAACGAAAAAGTTAATCATTCAGGTAATTGTAGGTTTGTTTTACTTTATATTTGTTTTACTACGAAGAAGGAATTATTGAGATTTACCTCTATTGATTTAGGGTTCATGTTTAGCCAGAACATTTTTTATATTCGTTAGTATTCTTTTCTTTATATACTAGTAAATATTAGGATTCATAGATAAACTAGGAATTAAATAATGAACAATAGTTGACGCTATAGATTAAATTAATGTAGAAAAAATAGTGTGCATTCAAATCTAAATAAAAATCGCAAAATCTTAAGTTACATAACACAGAAGAAAATCGTAATGTTATACAGAATAATATTTATATTATGATGGGGGAGGCTTTAAGCGATAATGTCAACTAAAAAGTTTAATAAAGGCACTCAGCATGTAAATATCAAAGCTGCAGTTACTAGTGCAGCATTATATTCAGTGAATGATTTCACTGATAAATATCTGGACCATAAATGCGTCAAATTCATACCG
>JAXHNF010000011.1:0-141371 GCA_034520745.1 Alkalibacterium sp. | reverse complement strand
ATGCAGTGAACATACTATAATGATTGTGATCAACAGTTTTGAATTAAAAACTATAGAACCTTAGAGGTGAGAGCATGGCAAATAATCAAGTCAGTTTTTTTAATCCTTTTCTGATCCATATTGATATGATGGACAAGTTACTGCTAGATCAATTTTGAAAAAGATCCAGATGATATTTATATTGGTTTTGAACCCCAGACTTTTAAAGAGGGAGAAAACGGTAAAGGACATCTTGTCATCGGGTGGAGACGGGACGGTAAGGTGGATGTCTATCATCAGTCAACGTTGAAACTGGATAAGAAAAAGTATGACATCACCGGTAAGGGTTTGGAAAACATTTTGGAAAGAGAGTTCACACAGGCTTATTATGAAGTGAATACTGAAGGCGTTCAGGCCACTTATCAGTTCAAGGATGTAATGAACAGGGAAATCACCATTGAAATCAGAGAAACAAATTCGAGGAAACGCAAGCCTTTCAGTTTATTAGCTCCCATGGGCGATGCGGCGGAGAATCCCTCTTCTTTCCCGCTGATCCTGCTTTACGAATTTTATTTCGTTCGTAAAGAGCAGTACGGACGTCCGGATCAATATAAATGGGAAAAGACATAAACCGGATGATTTGGCTGTACCAATGGATGGAATGCGGATGTATTTCTCAAGGTACAGTTCCAAGCCGTTGATAGTGCTTCTAATCCTGAATCCGGGGAAGACATATTACCTTTAGGAATCGAGTATCACAGAAAAAGCTGATCAAGAATGACTATGAATACGCTATAGAGTGGATCAATCCTCAGCCGGCCTTGAAAAAATTAACCCGCTTAAATCAAGTCTATCCATATTTCAGTAACGTTTTGATCCGGCTTTACCCAACATTACATACACTTGATGCAAATCACTGTTATAAAATGGAGAGTTTAAAATTCAAGCACACCTTCCAGTGGGACCATAGGGGATCTATTATGTTGAGAAAAAAGAGGAGATCACTCGAATAAAGTTGTGTCCTTCCGGGGGCTGGTGGCCGGTTCCTACAAAACTGTCTTTAAGATTCTTATATAATGCAGCGAAGATTTTTAAGAATTGGCCGAAAACGTACGAATGGACAGCGGACATCAGTGGAAATGAACAATCCTCCTATTATATGCAGTCAGAATGGAAAAGAATCGACCAGAAAAAATAAAAGCTGGTATACAAAATATTGGAACCCCCTCAGATAAATCAGACACAAAAAAAGGTGCCTATTTTATCTGAGGGGGTTTAGATTACTGGGGTATATTTCTCCCCTGTGATATACTTTGAATTAGAGATGTTTTTTCAGTGAATCATTGAAGATTAGTGAGCCTGGCTGAAATCAGTACCTTATCCACTCGATCCTCAACATCTGATCTTTATCAGGAGCTGTCCCGTCCAGCCAGTTGGGGAACCAGGTGTTTACCATCAGGTGCATCGGTTCGTCTGGGAAACCGTCTTCCCACGTCTGCATGCGTTCATCATCAATGTAAAACGTAACTCTGTCAGGGTAATAATCGATCCGGTAGCGGTGGAAATCGGCCGTCGGATCGAAGGCAAGGTCCGCTTTATCTTCATGCTGGGTCGATCCTTCCGCAGAAGACCGTGAATAAGACCTCTGAGTCAGTCTGGTTAAAAACTTCTATATCTATTTCGTACTGTAAATCCGGTGCTTTATACAGAAAAAAGCCGGTCAGCGATGAAGGCGCATCAGGAAGTTTCATGCTGATTTCATACGACCCGTGATGAATGAGGTCGATCGTCTGGATCGCACCGCCTTCTAAAGTATCTGCGGGCATCTGGATCGTTAAAAGATCATCACGGGCTGAAACGTGTTCCCTGCGAAGCTGGGTGCGGCCTAATATCCCGTCTTGGCTGAACCATTTCGTTTCATCGATCGACTGAAATCTTCAACTTCATTGTACAGGCGAAAACGCATCGGGGAGCTCAACTAACGAAGTGGTTTATCATTTTTGTCGGGTTGTCCCATAATGCAAAAACAGCTGTATATGCGCCGCTGATCAGTGATTCTTTATCGGGACCGTTTAAGTCATATGAAAGAGAAAAGGACTGATTTTGACCCGCATCAGTGGCGACTTCATTGGCCGGCAAATCGATCACTTCGCCAAGAGGACTCAGTATACTGAACCCCAGCCAGACGGTCCCGGGACTTGCCGTATCCTTTGACACATCGAGTGTTACACTGACTGGTTTTTCCTTTGTGTAAACAGCGAGCGAAACGCAACGTCTGTTATCGATAGACTCTGGCGTCTGCTGATCGGTCATGTTATCAGGTGAGGAAACCAGTTGGATGACAAGGATCGTGACGAGAAGCAGACTGCTGCCTGCCAGGAGAATCGTGAGTTTGCTGTTTGGGTGACTGTCTTTAGAATGATCTGTCATTTGAATTCACACCTTGAAATTAGATTTACTTGACTAGAGAGTCTCGACTTGCAGCATATATATGCGGTTTCAGTTTAACATACTGATCCGGCAACAAAAAGTGTGTCCTCCGATGAAAATCGTATTTCTATACGTATATCACCTGAAAATGTGTTAACCTTGAATATATAATTGATAAAAGGATGAACCGATTTGAAAAGGAAACGTCATTTATGCCGGCCTGTTTGTCGTGAGCCGGCCTGCTCATTACTGCCTTATGTTGTCTGGCAGATCGAGCCCCGGCAGGGATACTTGATGTCCTGAATCATCCAGACAAGACCGTGCCGGACCGGTTACTTACCGGGAACATAGAGGAATGACGTCGGGCGCTGAATCACTTCAACTATCTGAAAGAAGATGGCCGTGAGATACGCGCTGGAAAGCGACTATACAGGGTTTCATCCGCGAAGTAACGATCACGTACGGACGCCACGTCCCTGACTGACGGAGTGGCTGCTTCGCAGGGACCTGATCTACATGGCCGATACATATGGCGTTTATCGAAGACGAATTTTACGGTGAAAATCTGGAAGAAGACCGGTCGGAGCTTCATATACGGCGGGCTGAACGCTTGAAGAGGTCGCGGCGCTTGAGAAAGAGGTCCTGACGTAACAATATCCCCGCTCGTTGCAGATGTTCGACAGCCTTCGCTAGCCCGACAGGACAACGAGCGTCAGAAACCCTATGACTGCTCCTTTGGGGATCGAGTGGGACGGCTGGATCGCCCGCTACTTCAGCGAACTGGATCCCGCTGAAAGTGATGACGATCCCTGAGCGGATGCGGGAAAACTATGAAGATCAGACAGGAGAAAGCATGGACCTTTCGACGAGCGGGACTCATCTTTTTGCGGGAAGATGACTGTCATCGTCGTCCTGGAAGAAGGCGAAGACTATACCGGAGATGGCGCGGCCTTACTGGTCAGACTTACTTGAAAAAGGACGGCACGTGTTTTTCTAACGAATCCTTGTCTTCCCGATATACCTACTGGTTTGACATCATTGAACCAGGGATGAAGCGGAGGTCCTGGCCGAGTACACTCTTAGGTCTCGACCGAAAAAGGCAAGGACTGGACCGAATGCGTGAGTAACGGGTATTTCCAGACGAGGTACCGGCCGATCACGCGCCGCATAGCTCAGTGGCTCGGACGCCTCCATGTACTATTTTGCCGGAGACTACGCCGACCTGGCAGCGACACCTTCTCCTTATCAGTACACCCGGCTGGATGAGCTGCATCGGCTCGCCAGTCGACTGCAGTATGAGTGGTGCACAGCGTTTTTACTTCCCGGGCCTACCTGCCGATGATGGGAAAGATCCTGCAGGAAGCTGATGACCTGAAAGAGGCAGCGGCAGGCGGAGAGCAGTCTGCTGTTGATCAAGTAGATTTCGAAGACGAAGAAATGGCTTATCACAGTCGACTGAATGACAGTGGTTTTGAAATATACCGGGACGGGAGCTGGGAAGACTTCAAGATTCAAAGGCGTGAACATGGGAATAGCGAAGCCGGGCACCTGGCCGGAGAAACGGCTAGTACCTTTAACGAATATGCCCGCTGGTTCGATCAGATATCGCTGAAATGGGTGCGAATGTCATCCGGGTCTATACGATACGCCCCCCGGAATTTTATCACGCCCTGCGCCTCCACAACCAGCAGGCACAGTCGCCGCTGTACTTGATGCACGGGGTCTGCATGAATGAAGAGGAGCTCGGCTCTTCAATCGGATGCCTATGACCCTTCGAAAACGTCGAACCGTTTGAACGCGAGATCAGAGATGCTGTGGATGTCATTCACGGAAATGCCGAGCTGGAGCCTCAGAGCCGGCCATGCCTCAGGCGACTAATCGTATGATGTTTCCGATGCTGTTCTGGGCTATATCCTGGGCATCGAGTGGGATCCGCAAAATGGTCGAAGCGACAAACGACGCTCACGGAGATCTGGCACGCAATGACGGAGATTGTATTTCCGGCACAGAAGATACCGCGCCAGCGCTTTCTGCAAAAAGTGGCTGGCAGAACGCATGGAGTTCATCACTGACTATGAAGTGAGCAGCTATGATACTATGCGTCCGGTCAGCTTCAGCAACTGGCCGACGACAGACCTGCTCGAACATTCGGCGGAACCTTTTCCTGAAGAGGACATGGTCAGTGTGAATCCCAATAACATATACGAAAGCGATAAGCTGAAAACCGGTTATTTTGCCAGTTACCATGTGTATCCGTATTATCCGGATTTCCTGAATTATAGTGAGGACATCTGGAATTCAAACGATCATCGGGGGCGGAAGAACAGTTATGCCGGTTACTTGAGTGATCTGATCGGTGCCCACCGGATGCCGTCGTTATTGCAGAATTTGGTGTCCCGTCGTCCAGAGGCATGACGCATGAGAATCCATAGGACGGGTGGAATCAGGGCTTTCTGTTGAAGAGAGAACAGGGTGAAATCGTCGTTCATCTGTTTGAAGATATTTACGAACAAGGAGCTGCCGGTGGGATCATGTTTACCTGGCAGGATGAGTGGTTCAAGCGGACCTGGAACACGATGCAATTGGAAGATTCCGACCGCAGACCCTACTGGTCGAATGTACAGACCAACGAACAGCGTTTTGGATTGCTGAACTTTGATACGCACAAAAAGAACGTGCAATGGCGATGCAGGAAAATGGCTCGAATACAGAACGCCTGGCTCATAAAGATGAGGGCTGCTGCAAGGGCTGTCCTGGTCGATGATGAAGCCTATTTGTATTTGATGGTGGATTATGACCCTGAGCAGTGGAACAGTCAGACGGATATCAATCTGCTGATGAATACGATCGAAGAGCAGGGGAACCGGTCCATATCGTTTATTGAAGATTTGAGCTTTGAAGAAGGTATTGATTTTGTGATCGAAATATCGGATGATAGTGAAAACCGAGTATGGGTCGATAGCTATTATGATCCTTTCTACTATCAGTATGGATACGGCCGGGAGTTTTTGGAAAACATAGAAATAAAGGAAATAATGACGGCACTTTCAATAAAATCCGTTTAGCCCTTTCAATGCCTATGGAAATCCCGTCAACTGGCCGTCAAGTCCCCTTCCAGTATCACGAGACAGGTCTTTTAAAGAAGGAATCGGCGATCCTGAAAGTGACGCATACGATCTCTGTCGGATTATACAGTCAACGAAGAAAGCGGCATGCTTGAGATGAGGATCCCTGGCTTCTTCTTAACGTCAAGGATCCGAGTCAGAAAGAAAATTCTTGGAGACATCTGGTCATCTGATGGTCTGACAGCATCTCAGTTTATCGATGCGATCGACATCAGTGTGGTGGCCAAGTCAAAACGAGCGTGTCACTCGATAAGCTTCCAGACGTCGGATGAGACGAATGGAGAGTTGCTGCCGTACAGTTGGGAAAACTGGCAGAAACCCGGTTCATGAGGAAAGACTGAAACAGTCATACAGTATCATCAAAGAGTATTTAACGGATCAATTAGACGTTTGTGGAACAATAATATAATGCGGAGGCAGATGAGCAGATTGAGCCAGAGTGAGAACTTCCAGAATGTGTTTAGTGACTGCCCGTTTTATCGGCTTGACCTACTTCCAGGAGAGATAGTATGAAAAAGAAAAAGCTGAAGAACTTATTCAAAAAAAGCCAGCGGCAGTTTTTGATCCGAAAAGAAGGAAGAAAACCCGCAGCTGGCAAACGTCATAACCTACTTAACAAATGAGAAAGAAGAAGACTATGAAAAAGTATTACTGTATTATCAGAAACTGAAAACCACCTCAAATGAACTTGAACTGACAGACATCACGTCCGCCGCGGAAAATGGAACAGCTCCTGTTGAACGAAAAAGACCGTTTGACCATTGACGCTAAAACACTTTCGGCGCTGGTCAGAGGAACGGGGAAATTTATCGAAAGGTTCGAACAGAAACTGAGCAAGAGTGATTTGAGGATGAAAATACCTGCAGGATCTTTAGAACCAGATATTAAGGAAGACGTATCAGCAGCAAAGATCCTCATCGCAAACGATGATGCAGCTGAGCTGACTTTTTTAGAAGAACTGCTGAAAAATCAGGGATACGAAGTCGTATATAACAAGCAGCGCAGAAGCTGCCATTGATCACATGACGAAACGAACCAGTCGACTTGGCTATCCTGGACAGGGAAATGGCGGAGCGATCAGAGTATGACATGCACAAAGTAACGACAGAGTTAAAAAGTGACGTGCCGGTGATCATGCTGACGGAAACACTAACGGAGGGCATCGAGGCTGGTGAAAAAACTGGATCCAATAAAGTGACCTATCACCCGCAGTCGTCAGGTTCAGACAAATTGATAGAACTGATAAGTGAAACGATCAGTTCTAAAGGGGACTCCGGCTCATAAAGATAAACTCGACTGATGCATCGACCAGAAAATATTTTATCAAGTGTTTTGAAAAAGAAAGACAAAAGCTTATGGAGAACAGGGGTGTCTTCTCGGTCGCCTTCATTGACATTGATGATTTTGAAGAAGTCAACGAGACGTATGGTCATCTAGCTGGCGATAATATTCTGATTGATTTTGTGAAAATAATCAGCGCTCATCTTGGTGAAGGTGAGGACGTGTTCCGCTTCGGCGGGGATGAATTTCTTGTTTTATTCCCTGAAAAAGGTGAACAGGAGGCAAAATCAGTCATTGTTGAGATCAGTCAGGATATTCTTCTGAAAAAATTCGGAACACCTGATAACCAGAGCGAAGCTGCGGTTACGTTCAGCTCGGGTATAGCAGCAATACACTAACAGTGATCAAACCAAGACGTCCCGCTGGAAAAAGCAGACAAGGCATTACACGTCGCGAAAGGAGAAGGGTAAAAATCAGATTTTGCTGTACAGTGAAACGACCGATGAATCGAAAAACAGGATACTGGTCGTTGATGATGAGCCCTTGCTGACAAATATCATCAAGACCCGACTTGGATACTTAGGCTATGACGTTGATAATGCCAGAGATGGTCAGGAAGCCCTGGTCAAGCTGGATAGGCACGTTTACGATCTGATGCTGCTGGATCTAGTACTCCCCAAAGTGACAGGCATGGAGGTTTTAAAGAAAATCAAAGAAGGCCCCGGAAATGAAAACATGAAAATCATCATGATTTCAGAAAAGCAGAATGAACCCGCAATGCTGAAAAGCCTGAGACTGGGTGCGGATGATTTCTCAAAAAACCATTTTCACTAAATGTTTTAGAACATAAGATCAAAAAAATAATGACGACATAAAGGTAGGAAACGAGATGGAAACAGAGTATATATGGCTGACCGTAACTATTTTGCTTGTCCTCAACGCCGGGATCTTTCTGTTCCTGCTCATCAGGAAAGCGGCAAGAAATGCGGTAAACAGAAAGAAAGCAAACATCAGAAAAGGATATGAAGCAGACTTTCTGCAGTTTGTTACGGATGAAGAGAGTCAGCTGACGATCACTCCGAAAACCTACTTGGAGAAAAGGGTGCTGCAGGCACTGATCATAGATTATAACTCCTTTATTTCCGGGAAAAAACAAACGATCCTGTTGGAAAAAGCAGGGAAAAAGAGCGATCCACTTAGAAGCAAGTAACGCTATCTTTCCAGCAGCAATCCTGGAAAAACAAAACGGGAACCTATCTGGCCGGTGAGTTTGAGCTGAGTGATCTCTCACCGCTCTTGCTCATGAAGCTGCAGACAGCTGACCGTGAACTGTTTTATGTCACAGCCAGAAGTCTGCTCAAAATAGGTGACGCTTCGTACTTAAGAGAGATACTGGAAGAAGCGGCTAAAGAGGACCGTATAACAAAACGGAATGTGCAGTCCCTTTTAGAACTGGTTGAAGAAGATATCAGCAGTATACTGGAAGAATCGATGCGGTCCGGAAAAAGATTCCTGCAGGTCATTGCCCTGGAAGAGCTTGCGAAAAGGCAGTATGAAGAAAGTGTCAAATGGATCAAAGCGATGATCCTTCATCCGCAAAGAGCTGAGGATCGCCGCATTAAAAGCGGGGCACACCCTTGGCAATATCGGCGAAGCTCAGTATTTGACCCGGATCATGTCACTGAAAGAAGACTCGCAGTGGGAAGTGAGGGCGTTCTGGCTGAGCTCCAGCAAAGTCCACCATGAGCAGGCAATCACCATCCTGAAGCAACTCATCCGGGACCCAAACTGGCTTGTCCGCCGGAATGCGGCAGAAGCCTTGCTTGCTCATGACGAAAAGGGACAGAATGCCCTGATGGATCTATTGGAATCGGATGATCCTTACGCCAGCGACGCGGCAGAAGCCGTCCTGCAGAGAGAGGCGCTGTACTTATGAATGGATTTGCAGCTTTATCAGCTACACTTATAGAACACTTTAATTATTTTGTACTTTATTATGTGATTTTCGTCAATGCCGTTTATACTCTGCTGTTTCTTGCATCGATCCGCGCCCTTTACATCGACCGTCAGAAGAACAAGTACTGGTCGTATGAAGATATGGTCATGTCGAGTCTATACGCCGCCATTATCCATCATCGTTCCCTGCGTTAACGAGGCCGAAACGATCACTGAAAACGTCAAGGCTTTACTGAATCGGAATACAGCGAGTTCCAGCTGATCATTGTCAATGACGGATCGAAAGATGAAACGCTGAACCGGCTGCTGGAAGAATTCCAGATGACAAAGATAGCGATGCCATATAAAAAAGAAATCAGCACGCAGGAAGTCGAAGGGCATCTATCTGTCGTCCATGTTCGAGAATATCATTGTGATCGACAAAGAAAACGGCGGAAAGCGGATGCTCTGAATGCCGGAATCAATGTTGCCAAATATCCGATCATCACATCGATCGATGCCGATTCGATCATAGAAAGAAACTCCCCGACCAAGGTGATCAGGCCTTTCGTCAAGATCCGAAAAGTCATCGTTTCTGGCGGCATTGTTCGGCCAGTCAATGACTGTGTGGTCGAAAAAGGATTCATAGAGTCCGTGAAGATAAGCACGAAAAGTCTGGTACGTTTTCAGACGGTCGAGTACTTAAGAGCTTTTCTGTTCGGACGGTTAGGTTTGAGCCGGTCGAACGCTCTCGCTGATCGTTTCAGGCGCATTTGGCGTTTTCAATAAACGGGTGGTCATCGAAGCCGGCGGTATACCGATGATACGATCGGTGAAGATATGGAACTGGTCGTCAAAATCCACCGTCTCATGCGGAAAAACAAAGAAGACTATAAAGTCGTTGCATGTCCCCGATCCGGTGTGCTGGACGCAAGTGCCCGAAGACATCAGATCTTTAAAAAGTCAGCGCATACGCTGGCATAAAGGTCTGATGGACAGCTTGCTGAATCACTTGAAAATGCTATTTAATCCGAAGTATGGGACGGTCGGTCTCCTTGCCATGCCCTATTATTTCTTTGTGGAAATGCTGGGGGCTGTTATCGAGAGTTTTAGGTTATATTTCCTTTATCCTGTCCTTCTGGCTTGGCATTATCAACTTTGAATTCTTTCTACTGTTTCTTACTGTCTCGGTCTTGTACGGCATCTTTTTATCAAGCAGTGCCATTTTGCTGGACGAGTACAACTTCGACGAAGTACTCCGGGCAATCTAATAGATTTTATGGCGCCGAGATAGGCTACAGCGTGCTGGAAAATTTCGGTTACCGGCAATTGAACCGTTCTGGTGGCGGTTCATAGCGTTCATTGTGCTACAAACGCAGTGATAAAAGCTGGGGCAGAAATGTCACGGACCAAATTCAGTCCGGAAGAGAGTGAATCCGGTGAATACAACTGAGACGAGATAGCGTGGGCCTTCTTGATTAGTATAGAAAGATAATCGCAAAGCTAGGTCATCAGAGTTCACCGAATGAATTCTAGGTCATGTTTTTTCATAAAAAAAGTAGGAGCTGGAAACGTCCAGCTCCTTTTTTACAGACCAAAGAAGAACACTCACGATCCGTATCGTGAGCGCCCCTCGTTTTGTCGTTCTATGGAGAAGTTCGGTACGTTTCCCAGAGACACAGTTTCTCGTATACTAGCCGAAGATGCTGTAAATTCGACAAGTTCTTTGAAAATTTAGTTTCAGAACATACCGAATAAGGGGGACCTTCGACCTGTTTAGAGAATTGCTCTCTTGAAGTGCTGAAGATGGTCATCTTTGACAGTTTCAGGCAGTGTCTTACAACCCAAAGTACCGAAGAGAGGGCAACTTCGGTACTTTCATATTGCTTTTATCTTTCAACAAGCCGAAGAGAGCATGGGACAACTTATATTGAATAAATAAACATAATTTAAACTTTTATAATTATAATATTGCTTTTCATTCAAACAAGCATTAGAATGAAGTCAAAAGAGAGGAGTATTACTTATGAAAAAATCATTGAAAGAAACCAGCGGTACAGATGGATCAGTCGTGTGACACGTCATGCTTCCATCCGGAAACTGTATATAGAGTCAGCGAGGTCGTCAAACAGGAACCAATCAAGACCACTGCTGACTTGTTTAAAGCCCTGGGAGATGAGACGCGGCTGAAAGTGGCCTTTGCTCTGACTCAAGAGGAGAAACTTTGCGTCTGTGACATGGCTGATATCCTTGGTGCATCTACAGCAACTGCCTCCCATCACTTGCGCTATCTGCGTAAGCAAGGACTGGCAAAAAGCCATCAGGAAGGCAAACAGGTTTATTATTCTTTAGAAGATGAACATGTAAAAACGCTCCTTTCGATCGGAATGGTACACAGCAAAGAGGTGAACAGTCGTGTCTGAAAATGAGAAAGAGAGTACCGCGTTGAAGGCTTTTCATGTGCCCACTGTGCCGGGCGTTTTGAAAAGAATGTCAGCGACTTGCCTAATGTCAAAGAGGCCAAAGTGAATTTCGGGGCATCGAAGCTGTCTCTGTCCGGAGAAGCCACGATTCAGGAACTGGAAAAAGCGGGTGCCTTTGAGAACTTAAAAATCATTCCAGAAGGTGAAGAGAAAAAAGAAGTGGCCGGTCAGCCGTCTTTCTATAAAACGCATGTGAAGCTCATCGTGGCCGTCGGGGTCGTTCTGCTGAGTATCCTGTCATCTTTTATATTGAGTGAGAATCATTTCATTACGACCATCTTTGCTGGCTTTTTCTATCTTTTTAAGCGGTTTGGATTTACTGAAAAACGGACTGAAGAATTTGACCGAACTGGTTTTTGACATGAAAACGTTGATGACGATTGCCGTGATCGGCGGTGCGCTCATTGGTGAGTGGCTGGAAGTCGCTGTCGTCGTCATCCTTTTTGCCATCAGTGAAGAGCTGGAAAGTTTTTCCATGGACCGGGCGCGAAAATCCATCACCTCACTTATGGAAGGGACGCCGAAAGAAGCACGGATCAGGAGAGATGGCGAAGAAATAAGCCTTCCGGTCGAACACGTCCAAATAGACGATACACTGATTTTGAAACCGGGGGAGAAGATCGCTATGGACGGAGTGGTCGTGAAGGGACATTCCACTGTCAATCAGGCGGCGATCACCGGTGAATCTGTTCCGGTAGAAAAAAGTACAGAAGACAACGTTTTTGCCGGCACGTTGAATGAAGAAGGCTACCTTGAAGTACGTGTGACCAGGCACGTCAAAGACAGCACACTGGCCAATATTATTCACCTTGTTGAAGAAGCGCAGGGAGAAAGAGCGCCCGCTCAAGCCTTTGTTGATACTTTCGCCAAGTATTATACGCCGGCTATCATGGCACTCGCCCTGCTGGTCGCTACTGTGCCGCCACTGTTTTTGGGTCAGTCATGGAGCGACTGGGTGTACCAGGGACTGGCCGTTCTCGTCGTGGGCTGTCCGTGTGCACTGGTTATCTCCACACCGATTTCCATTGTCAGTGCGATCGGTAACGGCGCGAAGCAAGGGGTACTGATTAAAGGCGGAATCTATCTGGAACAGATCGGCCGAATCAAAGCCATTGCGTTTGATAAAACGGGGACCTTGACAAAAGGCCAGCCGGTTTTGACGGACAAGCAGTCATTCACTGAAGAATCTGTTGATCACTATGTCGCTGCCTTAGAAGCATACTCTCAGCATCCCTTAGCTCAAGCCTTGGTCAATGGGTTGAAAAAAGAAGGGGATGACACAGTCAAAATCGAACAGTTCAAGTCGCTGACGGGTCTGGGAATCGAAGCTAAAATCGATAAGGACACCTGGACAGTCGGCAGTCCCGCTTTATTTGAAAACAACTTGGACATGGCAATGAAAGCAACCATTCAAGCGCTTCAGGAAAACGGGAAGACCGTGGTGCTGGCTAAAAGAAATGAGGCTGTCGTCAGTCTGTATGCCATCGCAGACACCCTGCGTGAAGACGCCAAAGCGGTTATCGGTGAGCTGCATGATTTAGGCATTTCCAAGTCGGTCATGCTGACTGGGGATAACGACCGGACAGGCAGAGCCATCGCCGAACAAGTCGGGGTGAGCGAGGTCTATACCGAATGCATGCCGGAGAAAAAACTGACTGAAGTCAAACGCCTGGTCGAAAAAGTGGGACGGGTGGCCATGGTCGGAGATGGTGTGAATGATGCACCGGCCCTAGCGGCATCTTCCGTGGGGATCGCGATGGGAAGTGCGGGGACAGATACGGCCCTGGAAACTGCTGATATCGCTTTGATGGGGGATGATCTGAAGAAACTGCCATTCCTGATCAAATTAAGCAGAAAAACACTGCGTATCATTAAAGCAAATATAACCTTTGCCATACTCATCAAACTGGTCGCCCTGCTGCTCGTCGTACCGGGCTGGCTGACCTTGTGGCTCGCTATCTTGTCAGATCTGGGTGCGACTTTAATTGTGTCATTGAACAGCATGCGTCTGATGCGAGTGAAAAGTAAGTAGCACAAATGTATGACCAGTCCCTTAACGTTAGATCTGACAAGTCTCAGTGTTAAGGAACTGGTTTTGCATCGCATTTGGCATACAATAGATACATAGTAAGATAGGAGGAGATGACGATGACCCGATTTGAGAAAAACCATCTGACCGTTTTTCAGAGCGCCCTATTTAAAACGAACGCTGCGGTCATTAGATCAAAGGATGCTGTTATCTTGACGGATCCGACGTGGCTGCCGGATGAAATTGATGAAATCAGACATTTTATCGACGATATATAGGCAGGTCGAAAACTTTACATCATTTATACGCACAGTGATTTTGACCATATCATCGGTTCGGGAGCATTCCGGAAGCGACCGTCATTGCATCAAAGGCGTTTCAGGAAAATCGGGATAAAGCTAAAATCATACAGGAGATTCGGGACTTTGACCAGACATATTACCTGGAAAGAGCCTATACCCCAACTTATCCCGCTGTCGATACAGTGATTTCAAAAGACGGTGAAACACTTCAGCTGGGAGAGTTGATGCTTACGTTTTATCTGGCGCCCGGCCACACGGAGGACGGATTGTATACGATCGATCGAACCGGACGGCATTTTTCTTTCGGGGATTACTTGTCAGATGTCGAATTTCCATTTATCACAACCAGCTACAAGGATTATAAAAAGACAACGAGAAAAGCCTCTTTCAAATTCTAAAGCGGTACTTCCATAAGTTATCTGGTTCCCGGACACCGGAAATGTCACCAGTGATCAAGATGAGAGAATGGAAAACAGACTTGCTTTTTCGGACTCTGACCTTGAACAGCTGACCCAGAACAGCAAACGGTTGGAGGAGGCGTGCCGAGGGAAATACATGTTTTTTGAAGGTATGAAAGAATGCCATTATAAGAATTCAAGAATGTTCAGCAGACCCAGGAACGATGAAGCGTAAGATGTGCGGAAAGAACTATGACATGCCTGCTTTTATTTTCTTTTAGTTTAAATCAGACAGTGGTAAACAAAGCGCTAAACGGGACCTGTTCGACTTATTATATAGCTTACGTTATAATTATACTCGAATTCGAAAATATATTTTCGCTTATGGATTTAACTAACAGGAGGACATCAATCATGAAACAATTGAAAGGGATCCACCACGTCACGGCCATCACGAGCAGTGCTGAAAAAATCTACGACTTCTTCACCCATGTCTTGGGGTATACGTCTTGTCAAGAAAACCGTGAACCAGGACGATATTCAAACCTATCATTTATTCTTTGCGGATGACAAAGGCAGTGCCGGAACAGACATGACCTTCTTTGACTTCCCGGGAATCTCAAAAGGACAGCACGGCAACGATGAGATCGCACGGACCAGCTCCAGAGTCCCAACCGACGTGCGCTGGACTACTGGGTCAAGCGTTTTGACCGCTTAGAGGTCGAACACGAAGGGATCCAGACCCAGTTCGGCAAGAAAGTCCTGCCGTTTGTCGACTTTGACGAGCAGTCCTGATCAGCTGATTTCCGATGAAAACAATACAGGGGTTGAAGCAGGAACACCCTGGCAGGATGGACCGATTCCTTTAGAGTTTGCGATATCTGGGCTCGGCCGCATGTTCCTGCGCTACCATGATCTGGAGTATATCCAGTCTGTTCTGGAGCAGGTCTATGAAATGAAGCACATCGATACTGAAAATGAGTACTACCTATTCGAAATGGGTGAAGGGGGCAATGGGGCCGAGGTTGTAGTCGAACATAACAAAGAGCTTTCCCACCACGTTCAGGGCTACGGCACCGTCCATCATATGGCGTTCCGAGTGGATGACAGAGTGATCTGGACAATTGGCTTGAGCGGTATCAGGCCGTCAAGCTGCCTAATTCGGGGCATGTGGACCGCTTCTACTTTGAATCGCTTTATGCCCGCATCACGCACGGCATGTTAATTGAATTAGCGACAGATGGTCCGGGATTCATGGAAGACGAGCCTTACGAAACGCTTGGTGAGAACTGTCACTGCCACCGTTTCTGGAAGCCCGGCGCGCGATCATTGAAAATGAAGTCCGTCACATCGATACCGTGAGAAGCACGAAAACTTTTGAAAAAGAATTCGAGTAAATGGAAATAGATCAGTGATAGTCATAAGATCTGTGTTAAGCCGTATCAGTTGTAGCAACAGCCTCGAATCCTCTAAAATTAAACTGGAAGCACTCAGTTATTTAGACAAAAGGAGGATTCATACTATGCAGCACGAAGTCAATGATACGAAGCCGCTAAACAGCTCTCACTGAAGCTGAAAAAGGTAAAAGACCAGGTGATCATCATTACTGGAGCCACAAGTGGGATCGGTTCGTCACTGCCCGGATGGCCGCTGAAAAAGGGGCCAATCTTGTTACTGGCAGGCCGGGAAAAAGAAGACCTGATCACTTTGGCAGATGAACTCAGTTCTGATGAGTCAAAGGTTATTTATATGAAGGTGGATGCTCTAAAGAAGAGAAGTCAATAAACTGGCAGAGAAAGCCGTTAAAGTATTTGGCGGTTCGATACCTGGATCAATAACGCTGCCGTGGCTGTCTATGGTCATGTCACCGATATTCCGATCGTCGATGCGCGTGAATTGTTTGAAATCAACTACTGGGGGACTGTTTACGGCTCCCTGGCGCAATTGATCACTACAGCAGCAAGGAGACGCCTGGTGCACTGATCAACATGGGGAGCGTGCTGGGGAACCGGACATTTCCTATCCAGGGGACGTATTCCTCTTCCAAATTTGCAGTGCACAGCTTCACAGACGCACTGCGGATTGGAAGCTGAAAAAGATCACATCCCGGTCGTCGTCACGCAGATCCACCCTGCCAGAGTCGATACGCCCTACACTGATCACGCAGCCAGCTATATCGACAAAGCACCGTCTCATGACGGGATGATGTACCCGCCTGAAACTGTGGCGGAAGCTATTCTGCATGCGGCTGAACATCCGGTCAGAGACATGTACGTGGGCACACGGTCGAAGCTCATGAGTCTCATGGGTGCCATCATGCCTCGCTTTACAGACCGCTTCCTGAAAAGTTTATTTACAAGACCAACTACGACGAAACGAAAGAAGCGGCCTCTCCGCTTCAGAGCACCCTTTACGGCGAAGGGGAACAGATGAAGGAAAGAGGCGACAACAACGTCGGATGGCGGCGCAAGGGCAGCTGGATGGTGAAAGCCAAGAAACACCCGCTATTGTTCCTTGTACCGGTCACGATCATAGGTGTGAGTAGTCTGGCGTTCCTGCTGTTTCCGGGAAGAAAAAAAGCAGACTGCAGAAGATGAAAAAAGCCTATCATACGAAGAAGATGAAGATGATGCTCAAGCATCCAAAGAAAGCCTGGAAGCTGGTAAAGTTGGATACAAATTGAATAAACGTATGCATTAACATTAAAAGGTAGACGAAAAAAAGCTGCTGGGATCACACGTGACCGTGTGTCCCGGCAGCTTTTTCATTTTACCTGGATCAGCTCAGCCAGTTCAGCATGCCCATGATGAGAACGACTAGAATGGCAAGCGGTGCAATAAACTTGGCTACAAAGATAAAAAGCGGACCCCAGGACACCTCTTTCGTATCCGTATGTTCAAGGATCTCTTCTTTTTCCAGGACCAGGTCACAAAAAGTACTGAAAGCAACGCACTCAATGGCAGGAGGATATTGCCCGTCAGGCCGTCGATGAAGTCCAGGAAACTGTAGCCGAACACATTGATTTCCATGGCTCCCTGGCTGAGTGAAAGAAAGAACGCCTAACAAAGTAATGGCTGTTCCTGTCAGGATTGTCACCACTCTGCGCGAAAGATTGAATCGTCTCATAAAATATGCCACGGATACTTCAAGCAGTGAAATCGCTGAAGACAGTGCGGCAAGTGAAAAGAGGACAAAGTAAGCAACAGACCGATGAGAACGCCGATGCCGCCGAGTGCCTCAAAGATCGTCGGCAGGACGATAAAGACCAGTCCTGCGCCTTCCGCCGGGTCCAATCCGTAAGCGAAAAGAGCGGGGAAGATGATCAGAACCTGAGATGACAGCAAAAGCCGTGTACCAGGGCAATGATGATGGCGCGGAGGAAGTGAGTCGTTCCTCGGGATCAAGGTAGCTGCTGTAGGTCAGCATGATACCCATGCCCAGGCTCAAGGTGAAGAAAGCCTGTCCCATGGCCGTGACGTAGACATTCGAGATCTGGTGAAGGCGTCCCAGTCCGGTCTGAACATGAAATTCAGCGCTTCCGTCGTTCCGCCTAAAGTCAGACTGTAAATGGCAAGAGCAATGACCAGAAAACTCAGGATCGGCATCATCCATTTACTTGTGGACTCAATGCCTTTCTGAACCCCGATAAAGCAACCCCGATGGCCAGGGTCATGAAGATGACCTGCCACAGGACTGAAGAGTAGGTGTCCGATAAACTGAGTGAAAAAGGCCTGCGAGTCGCCGGTGATCCCGCCTGAAACATACTCCCACATGTAACGCAGGGACCAGCCGCCGATGACCCCATAAAAGGACAGGATCAGAAAAGCAGCCAGCACACCGATTCCACCGGCTAAGACCAAGCGGGATTTAGGTGCGATTTTCTTGAAGGACTCAACGGCATCGGCCTGAGCACGTCAACCGATCGAAAACTCGACGAGCATTAACCGGAAAACCTAAAAGCAATACACTTATCAGATAAATAATCAGAAAAGCTGATCCGCCGCCGGCCCCCATGGCGTAAGAAAAACGCCAGATATTGCCAAGCCCGACTGCCGACCCCATCGTTGCTAGAATGAACCCCCACCGGGAGCCCCCAGTGTTCTCTCGTTTCTTTCATAATCATTCACACTCCTTTTGTATAGGGGCAAACCAAATTGGATTGAAAAAAACCTGCATGTGCTCTAACGTCCCGTCTGTCTGTCCGCTTTTCTTACCGATAGTATACAAAGAATAGTGCGATATGTATATAAGATTGTGAAAATATTTCTTTCTAAAATCAACTTAATTTAGAGCCGTAAACGGTCTAACACAAGATCGGTTTCACAAAAGAGAAAAAAAGGACTATTTTCATGAACGAAAATTATAAATGGTCAATGAAGTCAGGATTCATAAGTGCCTGCTTGTAACTGTGATCGATCCATCTATAAATTAATTTGATAGTCAGCTGAAACGTCAGAGTGAATAAAAACAGCAGTGATAAAATCGAACCTCTTTTTCTCTGCTCGGGAGGGAAATGACAGTATAAATTAAATTTATACCTCTATTTATATAATGTATTTGCTAATTGTAGAATATAAGGTAAAATTGAGTTAAGCGCTTACAAAGAAAGAGGAGTGTTACTTATGCCAACAGTTGCGGTGGCGGGCGGTTCCAGAGAAGAGATCCTGGAACTCGCACGGCGTAGTCAGATCGAATTCGAAGACAGTGTAAAATTCAAGGTTTTTGATGTCGAACCGAACATCGATACATGAAGAGACCTGGAAGTATCGAAGTGTGAATCCAAAGAAGACATGATCCGCCGGGCGGTTGAAAGTGTCGTGAACAATGAGGCGGACATCCTTTTAAAGGGGGCGTGCAGACCCATGCGCTCCTGAAGAGGTTCTGAAAAAAGAACATGATCTGAAAAATCAGGACCTGCTGTCCCATGTGGCTCTGGTGAAACTGCCGGCTTTAGACCGACAGATCCTCTTGACGGATGCGGGGATGAACATCATGCCGACGGAAGATCAGCTCGAAGAGATCATCCATAATGTCCTGAAAGTGGGGAGAGCCATCGGGATTGGACCACCCGAAAGTCGCTTTGATCAGTTCGGCGGAAAACTTGAACCCGAAAATGCCGTCGTCCGCTCTGGCTCATGAGCTGACCGAACGCTTTAAAGACGATCCGGAAGCCACTGTGTACGGGCCGCTTTCACTTGATCTGTCACTGTCAAGATCGGCCGTTGAACATAAGAATTTCGAAAGGGCCGATCAAAGGGGATGCCGATATACTGGTGGTGCCCAATATCGATGTAGGGAATGCCTTGTATAAATCGTTCCTGCTCTTTGGCGATGCAGTCATGGGCGGCACAATCGTGGGAACGAAAGTCCCGATCGTATTGACGTCCCGCAGTGATGAAGTGGAAAGTAAACTGTATGCGCTGAAATTTGCTTTGATGCAGATCACTGAATAGTTATAGTCAGCAGGAGGTTAGTCATGAAAAAAAACATACTGGTAATCAAATCCGGTTACGACATCGACAAAAGTGTCTTTATTTGACGAAAAAGAATCGACAGCGACCGAGACGATCAGACATACGGCCGAAGAACTAGGAGGATTCAAGGGGATCATCGATCAGAAAGATTTCCGGAAAGATCTGATACTAAATTTCATGAAAAAAGAAGGTTATGCGCCCGCTGATCTAGGGGCCATCGTCGGCCGGGGCGGACTTTTGAAACCCATCCCCGGGGGGACCTACTTAGTGGATGAGGAAGATGCTCCAGGATCTGAGACAGGAAAAGTACAACACCCATGCCTCGAATCTGGGAGCGATCCTGGCAGACGAGATCGCAAAAATCGCTGAGGTGAAGGCATATATCGTTGATCCGGTGGTTGTGGATGAACTGGCAGATATCGCCCGGTCTCCGGCCTTAAAGGCATCCAAAGACGGAGTGTGGTCCACGCCCTGAATCAGAAAGCCGTCGCCCGGAAAGTCTTGAGTGAGAAAAATAGAGCGTATGAAGAAAGCAAGGTGATCGTCGCACATTTAGGCGGCGGTTCGAGCATCGGTGCACATTACAAAGGGAAAATGATCGATGTGGTCAACGGACTGGACGGTGAAGGCCCGTTCACACCGGAGCGTACAGGCGGACTGCCGCTGTATGACTTTGCGAAAATGATACTGGCAGAAGAGCTGACACTGGATGAGGTGAAGAAACGACTGGCCGGCCAGGGCGGAATCCATTCTTATCTGAATGAGATCGACATAAGGAAGGTCCTGGAAAGAATCAGTAGCGGTGACAGCGAAGCCGCGCTCATCCTTGACGCGATGACTTATCAGGTGGCGAAAGCGATCGGAGAAATGGCTACGGTCCTTAAAGGTGAAGTGGACTTTATCGTTCTGACTGGCGGAGCGGCCTACAGTGCGTTTGTCGTTGAACATATCCGCGAGCGGACCGAATGGATCGCACCCGTCGAAGTGGTGCCGGGCGAAATGGAAATGGATGCCCTGCACGAAGGCGTGATGCGTGTATTGAACAATGAAGAGGAACCGAAGCGATACAGCGAGATAGATTAGAGAGGAAGTGAGGGGAAAGCGATGGCGATAGAAACAGATTTACTGATTTTAGGCGGCGGGACAGGCGGTTACGTCGCGGCGATCCAGGCAGCGAAACAGGGGATGGATGTCGTGATCATCGAAAAAGAAAAGCTTGGTGGGACCTGTCTTCCACTGGGGCTGCATCCCGAGCAAAGCACTCTTAAGAAGTGCTGAAGTCATGGACACTCTGAAAGAGGCTGCGGATTTTGGTGTAGACATCAGTGACGCGCCACAAGTCAATTTCAAAAAGATAAATGAGCGCAAGCAGGCAATCATCGACCAGCTGCACCAGGGTGTCCTGGGCCTCGTCGAAAAAAACAAGATCAAAGTGGTTTACGGCAAGGGCGCAGTCCTGGGGCCATCTATCTTTTCACCGGTCTCTGGGGCCGTTGCCGTAACATTCGAAGATGAAAACAAGGAAGAAGAAATCTACGTCTCCAAAAAACTGATCATTGCAACAGGTTCAAGTCCGGCGACACTGCCGCATCTGCCACTGGACGAAGAAACGATTTTATCCTCATATGGGATGCTTGAGCTGGAAGAACTGCCGGAATCCCTCGCCATCATCGGCGGCGGTGTGATCGGTGTGGAGTGGGCGTCGCTGCTTCACAGCCTGGGCGTTGAGGTGACGATTTTTGAAGCGCTGGACCGGCTGATCGTCAATGAAAGCAAAACCGTTTCAAAAGCGCTGCAGAAACAGTTTGAAAAACGCGGCATCAACGTCGAACTCAGCCAGCTCGTTGAAGGGGCTGAAAAAACAGACGGCAAAGTTAAACTTTCTGTGAAAGGAAAAGAAGCGTCTCTGGCATTTGATAAAGTGATGGTTCGCGATCGGCCGGAAACCGAACGTCGAAGGCATCGGTCTTCAAAACACATCGGTCAAGTACGATGCGAAGGGGATCCAGGTCAATGATCATTACTCAGACGACGGAAAGTCATATCTATGCGATCGGCGACTGCATCGATACCCTGCAGCTGGCCCACGTAGCCATGAAAGAAGGCGAACGGGCCGTGGAACACATGGTCCATGAGACAAGCGAGCCGATCAATTATGTGAATGTGCCGCGCTGCACGTATACATCACCCGAGATCGCCAGTGTCGGCTTTACGAAAGAAACCCTGCCTGAAGGCAAGAAAGTCAAAATGGGGACCTTCAATTTCAGCGGCAACGGCAAAGCGCTGATCCACGGCAAGGCAGACGGCTTCGTGGAAGTGATCCGAGATGAAGAAACGGATGACCTGATCGGGGTATCCATCATCGGTCCGCATGCCACGGATCTGATTTCTGAAGTGAGCACGGCGATCTATATGAATGCGACGCCGCTTGAACTCGGCGAAGCCATTCATCCGCATCCGACATTATCCGAAGCCGGTCATGGAGGCGTCGCTGGATGTCTACAAACGAGCAGTTCATAAATAAGAAAGTGAGTGTGAAGAGACGATGAAAAAACTGAAAGAATCAGGTTTAAGTAAAGAAGAGATCATCGAAGCTTACCGTCACGTATTGATGGGAAGACGTCTGGATGAACGCCTGTGGCAGCTGACACGTATCGGCAAAACGTCCTTCAACATTTCGGGTCAGGGGCACGAGGTCGGCCAGGTTGCGATGGCGATGGCCTTTGAACGCGGGAAAGATTATTTCCTTCCCTATTATCGGGACATGGCAGCCTGCCTGGTCTGGGGGATGACACCGAAAGACATCATGCTCGGCTCCCTCGGTAAAGAAGCCGACCCGTCCTCCCACGGCCGTCAAATGCCGAATCACTACGGGTCAAAAGAACATAACATCGTGTCCCATTCGTCCACAGTCAGTACGCAGTTTCCGCTGGCAACGGGAGTGGCCTACGGGGCGCAGCTCGGGAAAAAAGATTACCTGACGCTGGTCACGACCGGTGAAGGATCGGCGAACCAGGGCGAAGTGCAGGAAGCGATGAACTTTGCCGGTGTGAAAAAACTGCCTCTGATTTTCGTGTTTGAAAATAACGGCTACGCGATATCAGTCGGACGAGACGAACAGTATGCCAGTGATAAACTGTCAGACCGCGGACCGGCTTTCGGTTTCACCGGGATCCAGGTTGACGGCAATGACTTCGTGGAATCTTACCTGGCCTTCAAACAGGTTGTCCAGGATGCACGCAGCGGCAAAGGCCCGGCCCTGATTCGAATTGATGGTCACACGTCTGACGTCACATTCGGCAGATGACGACCACTCCGTTTACCGCTCCAAAGAAGACATTGAGAAATCTGAAGAAAAATGACGGTCTGCTCTTCTTTGAAAAGCAGCTGATCGATGAAGGGTACCTGACCCGCGAGCAGATGAAAGAGATGGATACGGAACTGAAAAAAGAAATCAATACAGCAACGGATGAAGCGGAAGCCATGCCTGATCCGACACCGGATACGATACTCGAGCAAGTCTATGCAGATAAATAAGCGAAGAAAGGATGCGTTAGGTCTATGGTAATGATGACATACTTAGAAGCGATTCATAAAGGCATCGAAGAAGAAATGGCTCGGGATGAAAAAGTCGTGATTTTTGGAGAAGATGTCGGAGGCGTGAAAGGCGGCGTCTTCGGCGTGACAAAAGGACTGGCCGAGACAGTTCGGCGATGACCGCTGTTCAATACGCCTCTGACAGAAGGACTCATCGGCGGACTGGCGGTGGGGCTGGGAACCGTGGGCTACCGTGCGATCGGGGAATTCCAGTTTGCGGATTACATTCTGCCGGCCGTCAACCAGCTGATTTCTGAAGCCAGCCGCATGCGCTACCGGACCAAAGGGGACTGGACAGCGCCGGTCACTTTCCGTGCACCATACGGCGGCGGGGTACGCGGCGGTCTTTATCACTCTCAGTCAACAGAAAAAGTGCTGTTCGGACAGCCGGAGACTCCGGATCGTGACACCGTCTTCTCCGCGTGATGCGAAAGCATTGATCAAGGCCGCCATCCGTTGCGATGACCCGGTCCTGTTCTATGAGCACAAGCGTCTGTACCGTCTACTCAAAGAAGACGTGCCGGAAGACGATCACGTGGTACCGATCGATAAAGCCAATGTGGTCCGAGAAGGCGACGATATTACGGTCATCGGTTACGGCATGGTCCTGAACCACGCGCTCAAAGCCGCTGAGACCCTGAGCAAGGAAGGCTATGAGGCGGAAGTGGTTGATGTGCGCTCCTTGTATCCGTTAGACAAAGACACACTTGGTCAAGGCAGCGAAGAAAACAGGCAAGGTCCTGCTGGTCACTGAAGACAACCTGGAAGGCAGCGTCATGAGCGAGATCTCTGCGATCATTGCCGAAGAAGCCCTGTTCGATCTGGATTCACCGATCAAGCGACTGGCCGGTCCGGATTCGCCGAGCATGCCGTACGCCTTGCCTTTGGAACGAGAATTTTTGATCAGTGAAGATGACGTGCTGAATGCCATGCGTGAACTTGCAGAGTTTTAAGGAGGAAAGTGAATGAGTATCAGGATAATCGAAATGCCGCATCTGGGCGAAAGCGTCACGGAAGCCTCGATCGCTGTCTGGCTCGTTTCAGAGGGCGATAAGATCGAAAAATACGACCCGATCGCAGAAGCGGTTTCTGACAAGGTGACCACGGAGATCCCGTCGAATTACTCAGGCGTCGTGAAAGAATTCTTGATCGATGTCGATACCGATGTGGAGATCGGGACCCCCATCTTAAAGATTGAGACGGAAGAAGAGGGCGCTGATGACCCAGAACAGCCGGTCGGGGCAGAACACCTCTTCTGAGCCGGAGAAAAAAGAAGCAGTGACGGAACATATCATCGAGGAAATCGACAAAGAAGCAGACAAGAAAACGATCAGGAGAGAGACGACAGATGTGAAACAGCCGGCTGAACCGTCGTCTGGCAAGAACACGCGTTACTCTCCGGCCGTCGTCCGCATTGCCCAAGAACGCGGCATCGACTTGAATCAGGTCGAAGGATCTGGGAAGCACGGACGCATCACACGCAAAGATGTGCAGAACTTCGATGTAACTAGCCAGCGTTCAGGAAATGGCGATCTGCCTGAAACCGTCGCTTCAGGCGCAGAAAGAGATGAAGAAAAAAGAAGCGGTGTCTGAAAAAGCGCCGGCAACTCTTTCCTCAAGCGGCGATGACGTGGTTCCGGCAGACGGCATCCGTAAAGCCATCGCTAAAAAGATGGTTCAGAGCACGTCGGAGATCCCGCATGCCTGGCTGATGGTGGAAGCTGACGTCTCCAATATCGTCAAGCTGAGAAACCAAACAAAAGAACAGTTCAAGAAACAAGAAGGCATATCGCTGTCTTACTTCCCGTTCTTCGTCAAGGCTGTCGTTCAGGCACTGAAGAAACATAAGGTCATCAATGCATCCTGGGACAACGGCAACATCGTTTATCACAAAGACATCAATATTTCAGTTGCGGTAGCGACGGATGAGCACCTCTTTGTACCGGTGATCAAAAACGCTGATGACTACTCGATCAGTGGCTTGTCAAAAGAAATCAGCCGTCTGGCCGGGCTGGCACGGGACGGTAAGTTAGGCAGTCAGGATATCCAGGGCGGTACAATGACAGTGAACAACACCGGCAGCTTCGGTTCCGTTCAGTCGATGGGCATTATCAATCACCCGCAGGCCGCGATCCTGCAGGTCGAAAGCATCACCAAACGCTTCGTTCCGACTGAAGACGGCGGGTTCAAGGCCGCTGACATGATCAACTTGTGTTTATCGATCGACCACCGCCTCATTGACGGACTGCAGGCCGGCCGCTTCCTGAAAGATGTGAAAGAAAACCTGCAGAAGTTCACAGACGAATCGGATTTGTATTAAAAGCAGAGTGAGAGAAAAAGCGTTCAGACACGTAACTTCTGACGCATACCCTATCCGGTAACTGCTGAAGCAGTAACGGCTACGGCAACTGGAGCGAATAAGCGCAAGATAATCGAAGATTATCGAGCAGCACTGTGGGCGATGCCCAAGTGTATCATATCTGTAAATGGCTAAAGCCATAACAGCTATAACGAAGTGGACGGCGGGTCTGCTTTTTGGAACAGGTTTAAGAAAAGACATTTGGATGTGTAAAAGAGGCTGTATTTTTGTCCCAGCCTCGGTCAGAAAGGATTCAGTTCTTTTTGATTTCAGCGATCAGGTCACTGACGGCTTTGGTAGGCACTTTTGCTTTTTTCAGGGCGACAGCCGATGGAATAGTAATCGTTCTTGTCATGAAGAGGGATCCATTTCAAGCCTTCCAGAGCACCGATCGCCTTGTATTCGATTGGCAGCAGGCAGATGGAGTCAAGGGTCTTCAGGCTGTAAAGCAGAACTTGCAGATCATCATGGGTCATGACGATGTTTGGTTCGAAGCCCAAGTGTCGACTGCGGTCCAGAAGCATCTGACCAAGCATGAAGTTTTCGTTCAAGGTTCGAGAACCGCTCGCTCTTTCAAATCTTCGAACCGTACTGTTTCCTTTTTCGACAGAGGATTGCTTTCAGGCATAACGACATGAACGTTATAGCCCTTGGTCGACGTATTGAGGGCCTCGATGCCAATGGCGCTGGACTGGGTATTCGGGAAGGAAACCAGACCGATATCCAGTTCGTTGTTGGCCAGCATTTCCTGGATTTTACGTGAGCCGTTTTGAGTGATGACTAAGTCAACGTTCTGATGGGTCGCGATAAAATTGGAGATCTGCTGCATGTACTGAACGGCAAACAGAATGGTGAGGCCTAAACGGATCACTTCTTTTGAATCCGTCCTCATGTGCTGGATCCGGTTCACCAGGGCATCAAAATCAGTGACGATCTTTTCGCCGCGCTTGTACAGCAGTCTGCCAGATTGCGTGAGATGAAAGCCTTTCTCATGCGGGTTCGAACAGCTTTGTATTGAGCTCCGCTTCCAGCTTTTTGATCGTAAAGGAAAGTGTCGGCTGAGTAACGAACAGATTTCGCGCTGCCTGCGACAGGTTTCTGGTATTGGCAATTTCGATGAAGTATTTCAGTTGCTTGATATCCAAAAGAATCATCCTTCAATTATTTACTGATTCATTCATTATACAACAGATTTTATGAAAACGTTTGTAATGTTATGACAATTAAGGGACTTCTCATTTTATATTTAATTCGCATTGATATGTCTCTGCAAATAAACGATAAAAGGAAAGGATGTCATACAATGGAGATATTCAAAAAGCATGGGAAAACACGATTACGAACAATTGGTATTCATGCAGGATGAAGAAACGGGTTTGAAAGCCATCACGTGTATTCACGACACCACACTGGGACCCAGTCTTGGCGGGACCCGTTACTGGACTTATGAGAAAGAAGGAAGATGCTGTTCGAGGATGCACTCAGACTGGCGCGCGGCATGACCTATAAAGCAGCGGCAAGCGGTCTGCCTCTCGGCGGCGGAAAAACAGTCATCTTGAAAGACCCGGAGAATCCAGGTGAGCAAAGAAGCCATGTTCAGAGCATTCGGACGCTTTGTAGAAGGGCTCAATGGCCGGTACATAACTGCGGCTGACGTTGGGACAACGACGGTTGGAAATGGATCATATCTACCAGGAAACGAATTATGTCGCAGGGACAGGGCTCGAAACCGGGCACGTCCGGAAACCCATCACCGTCCACCGCACACGGGGTCTATGTCGGGATGAAGGCGGCAGCGAAAAAAGCCTTTGGGTACGAATTCTCTGAAGGAAAGACCATCATTATCGAAGGTATCGGGAAAGTCGGCTATTTGTTGCGGAAGCGGCGCTCAACGAAGGCGCGAAAGTCTGTGCGACAGATATCTTCAACGAACCAAAAGAACGCGCCGAGAGCTTGGCTGTGACATCGTTGATGCGGACGATATGTTTGAGATGCAGGCAGACATCTATGCCCCATGTGCTCTGGGTGCTTCGATCAATGATGAAAGTCTGTAGAAAATCAAAAAAGCGGGCATCAAAGTGATCGCCGGGGCCGCCAATAACCAACTGGCTGAAACGCGTCACGGAGATAAACTGGAAGAAATGGGACTGGTCTACGCACCGGACTACATCCTGAACGCCGGCGGACTGATCCAGGTCGCAGACGAATTCAACGGCGGCTACAACGCTGCCCGCGCCCGCATGTCGGTGGACCGTCATTGTATGATCAGATCGAAAAAGTCTTTGAGAATCGCCGAACGTGACGGGATTCCGACCTATAAAGCTGCGGATGCCCTGGCGGAAGAGCGCGATCAAAGCAGTAAGAGGGACGAGAAGTATTTTTGCACGAGACAGCAAATCGATATTGAACCGTTAAGAGATGAAATATGAGAAGACTGGGACCGCGGTCCCAGTCTTTTTCTACGTTTCATTTTGGGACAGTTTACAAAACCTCTGGTCCAAGCAGTAAATGGACGTAGTTGTGTCATCAGAACAGGAGCAGAACCGGTCACTGAAACGGTAATGGGACAAGTTCCTGTATTTGAAATCTGTGAAGTGGTTCTCAAAGGGATATTGAAACCAGTTCGTTTACGTGGAACCTGAGAAGTTGTTCCTAAAGCGGTATTGAAACCAGTTCGTTTACTTGGAGCCTGAGAAGTCGTTCTGAAAAATCATATTGACACCAGTTCGTTTACGTGGAACTTGGGAACTGGTTCTTAAAAAGGCATTGGGACAAGTTGAATCTAGTCTGCCTTGCAGAACTTGCTGCAATACCAGTTTTGAGACCAGTTCAGTGCCGTTTTGCCTAAGCAACTAGTCACAAAGGGAGTATAGCAGCGAGTTGGTGAGGTTAAAACTATTGAACGTGTGACAAAAGAGTTAGATCGATAAGACGGAAGCTGTTCTTCACTATAAGTGGCTGCGTTGAATGTCAAAGAGGCTGGAATAAGCATTTCTTTTAATAAGGCTCTGTTAAAGGTAAATGTTGATATAATGATATATAAAAAAGGATCCCCATGGGGTTCCTTTTCCTAAATGTGACATTGTTAATAGTTAATAAATAACCATACTTATCATTGATTTCCTTCTACTTTTCTCTTAACTGATAGTAAACCTAAAAATTCACACACTCAAACATTTTCCAAGTTAGATAACCTGAAGAACGCCCCAACTTATTTAGTATTACATCATCAATATCTGCCGAACGGTCCATCGGGAACAAGAACTGTATGATTTCAATGCTTAATGAGAAAATCAAGCCCCATTACTATGTTTTTCATCACTAAATATGCAGCACGACTTCTTCATGATAGAAAGAAACCAAATGGCATAAACAAAATATTAAATAATAAATTAATGAATAGGGACTGATATATCAACAGAGTAGAACAATATTTTGTACATACCGACGAAAGGCACGAGTTAACCACCCTTGGCGGTGTCATTCCCCCATGAGACAGTGGGAAAACTGTCACTAATAATATCCCGATAACACTTAGATAAAGAGCGTATTTAAAATAACTCTTTTAGAATTCATTTTTTTCTTTTGACCTACAAATACAATCACCCCAACAATTAGAATGACGAATAAAAATAATGGAACCAAATCACTAAAAGCCCGCCATAATTGAACCAAAGTCACTTACCCCTTTCTTAAACTTGTTAATTTAAAATTTGACATTAACAAGTAATATCAAGACGATACACTAAACTTTTCCATACGTAGACTCTCATAAGTACCTGTCATTTCAAATAAAAATGATGTTAATAAGAACTCTTTTATATTATGTTTTGTACTCTCATTACTGCGACTATCAATAAATAAAAACCATGAAAGATAGTTGTTAAGATATTTTGTAGATACACCTTTGAAACGGTTTATCCATTGTTTCATACGAGAATGGAGTCCGTTTACATTTTGGATATGATATAAGCCTTTAAATACATGTTTTCCATCATTAGACTTTATCCGATAATGCTCTAACCCTTTTTCTTTTGCATAGGTTTTGTTTTCCAAGCATCTGTAACAAGCACGTTGTCAGACGTTAGTTTAGAACCAACCATACTATCAACCTTTGTTTTCACAATACGCCCCATACACGCTACCTTTCATAGTAGCCCTTGAACGGTCTCTGGCAACAAGAACACATACTTGCTCATTGCTAATGCCTCTAATTTGATTTACCACCACGTTTACCAGGCTTATGCTTTGTAATACATCGTTTCCCTTTTTCGGAGTATAGGAATAATAATTCCATCAACTCGACTATACCTTGGAATTGCTCAATATCTATCTGTTTAATAGCATCAAGACCGTGTCTTTGATAAAAGAGTGTAACCCAAGTAACCCCTAATGATTTAACTGCGGATTTTCGCAGGAATAGCCTTTAAACATACAATCAACAAATGTTATCCATTCGTTACCTTTTCGAGTTCTATAAATTACTGTATTTGGGTGGTATCGGTAAAGGTCTTTTCACAAGCCTTGCAACGGTAACGTCGGCGACCATCACATTTGCCAAATCTAACAACGTGTTCAGGGCGCAGCGGGGCACTCAAAACCTTCTTTGAAGCGTGTTTCCCTCATTTCGTCTATTAAACGACCATCAACGGAGGAAGAAGGCTCAACATAGCGTTTTACCCATTGATACACTTTTGGATCGGTATGTGATAGTTTATCAATGTCTTTTAGTACTTGCCCAAACGCTTTGCTCACCTAAACCGCCTCGAATGTTTGTTCTCATCTGATTATACAAAGATTTTGGAAAACTTTCAATATCAACATTTACCTTTAACAGAGCCTTTAATAAAGAAATACTTGATCCAGCCTCTTCTGATGCATAAGCCTTATTCTGCTCTCTCGTATTCCAAAATGTCACCGGGCTGACAGTCCAAAGCTTCACAAATCGCTTCCAAAGTGGAGAAACGGATGGCTACGGCCTTGCCAGTCTTTAATTTTGAAAGGTTGACGTTGGAAATACCAACGTCGTCTGCTAAATCTTTTAAAAGTATCTTTCGGTCCGCCATGACGCGGTCTAAGCGTACTACAATAGGCATGTGACTCGTCCTCCTTTAAACCGTATCATCGGATAACTCCTGGTAAGCTAATGCCATATTTCAAGACACCACTCATTATATATAGAATGAGACCAACGAAGATAGAAGACGTGGGTCTGAAATTCAAGACAGAACCCTTCATCCGCACGTAAGTTGACGATTAATGAATAAAGAAGAGGCAGTGTGATGTCAAAAGCAATCAGGAAAAAGCTGATTTTCTTTACCGATTCAGCAAAATCATAGGTGAAAGGGGTCTTACCATCAGCTAAACGATCAAATAAGAAGCTTCCTTTAAATAAGATGTAACTGTATGCTGCGAGAAATAGTGGTGCCATGATCATTGAAGTAAATGCACTATCTGCTTCTGTTACACGAGAGTCTTGAATCAAAATAAATGAGTTTTCTGGCAATTCAACAAAGAATGATCCTCTATTTGTAAATGGTATTGATATTAGCCCAATGACGATGATAGCAATACAGAATGCACCAATTAACTGTAAGCTAAACGAAAGAAATTTACTTACACTTTGAAATCGTTTGATATTCATGTGTTTTACTCCTCCAATCTTTAATATGTTAAAGCAGCATTACTAGAGTTTTATCCATATTAAACCGTGATCATCGGATAACTCCTGAAGGCTGATGCCGTATTTCAGGACGCCGCTGACGATATATAAAATCAATCCGATTATAAACGTTTCAGTAAGACCAAAATTGAAATAGTGACCTTCTTCAGCACGCAAGTTGATAATCAGCGAATAGAGTAAAGGTCTGAGAACGTCATTAGCGATGAGCAGTAAACTGATCCATTTAACCGATTCGGCAAAGTTAAAAGTGAAAGGTGTCTCGCCATCAGCCAATCGGTCAAATAAAAAGCTGCCTTTAAAATAAATATAACTGTATAAAAATAGAAAGATGGGTGCTACAAGTAAAGCAGTAAAAGCATGATCTGCATCTGTTACTCTTGAGTCCTGAAACATAATATTACCACCTTCAGGCATCTCTACACTAAAAGAAGTTCCAGTATCTGCAAAAAAACTTAATGCCAGTCCAAGTATTAATATAGCAATACCGAAAGAACCAAGTATTTTCAGACTCCAGGACAGAAATTTACTTACATTACGAAATCGTTTGATATTCATGTGAGTTCACTCCTTTAATTTTATGTATTTTCACTATACTTGATAAAAGACGGTTGGACTTTTAGGTTAAACTGTATCATCAGCGAACTGCTGTAAATTGATGGCATAGTTGAAAATCTCAGCTGCTGCATATAAAATCATACCAATCAATAATGAAGAGCCGACCCCGATGATCAAATAGTGACCGTTTTCCGTTATCAAAGTTACCAACAGTGAATAAATGAGAGGAAAAATAATATCTGCAATGATCAGAATAATACCCAGCTGTTTAACTGATTTGGAAAAGGCTGAAGAAAAAGGTGTGTGTCCATCTGATAAGTACTTGAATAACTGACTGCCTTTCCACAAGACATAGCAGGTGACTGCAACCATCAATGGTACAATGAAAAGTGCTGCCTGTTGAATGGCGCTATTTGAGAGTGGGCCACTTACTGAATTCAGTATCGGAAAATCCGGATTGGGAAAATTGAACCAGACGTCCCCTGATGTAGAGAAATATGAATAGAATAGAGCCGCTATAGATAAGCCGATCCAAACAGCTGCAATTTTTAAAATGATCGATGTAAACCGACTGACCTTGCGAAACTGGTTAATGTTCATGAATATCGCTCCTTTGTTATATTTAGTTTCAGTATACGCTTGCTATTTATAAAAATCAATAATAAATTATCGATAAACATTAATTTATTTACTATGTTTGTTAATTTTCAATAAGAATTGTCATATGCTATAATGAAACAAATCTATTTTAAAGGATGAAATAAAGTATGCATTCTAAATTACTTGAAAAACACGGCCTGATCAATAAAGTGGCCGGCTCAGACTATAACTTCAGGTATCAGAAAGTCGGCAGTGAAATCGTGGACGATGTCGATCGTCTTTTAAATGAAATGAATGTAACCCCTGAAGAAATTTACACGGGTCAGCAGAAGCATACGGATAATGTGGTTGTAGTGGATGAATCGAATGGGGAAGATTTTGTATACGGCAGAACGTTCAAGGAAACTGACGGGCTGATCACAGACAGGAAAAATATCGCCCTGCTCATCAAGTATGCAGACTGTACGCCGATCATTTTTTTGATCCCAATAAGCGGGTACAGGCCGTGGTGCATTCGGGCTGGCGCGGAACGACAAAATGCATTTCAGTTAAAGCGCTGGAGAAGATGGAAGAAACCTTCGGATGTGACAGAAAAGATATGCTGGTTTATGTAGGACCGTCCATCGATCAGGAGCATTATGAAGTGGGTCCTGAAGTCTCATGACGCGTTCAAAGACTTCAAGAATCGTGACAGCTTCTTTATGCCTCATGGAGAGAAGTACAAGATGAGCATGACTGATGCCAATGTCGACATTCTTCTTGAAGCTGGGATAAAGAACGAGAATATGGAAGTGGAACGCACATCGACGTACACCAGTGATGCGCTTCATTCATCCAGAAAAGAAGGGCCTGACTATAAACTGAACGGACTTCTGACGATGATCAGGTAGGATTAAAGCAGAAGAGGCTGGGACTTTTTCGTCGCAGCCTCTTCTGCGCTTACGAATGTTTTTTTTCTTAAACCTGCTCCAAAAAGCAGACCCGCCGTCCACTTTCACGAATAAACGCAAGATAATCCGAAGATTATCTTGCGTTTATTGCGCTCAGTGATACGGGTCTGAACGCTTTTCGTCCCACTCTCTGATTATAGTGTTTCGATCCCGCACATAAGGTAAGGAAGCAGGGGGTCAATGTATTCTTCGGGTGTTTCGCTGGAGTCCGATTCGGTCCAGTCGCGGCTCATTTCCTTTACACTCGAAGTCAGCCATTTGGCCAGTTTTTCAACGAGCTTGTCTTGAAGAGCAGGGTTGATCTGAATGAGTTTTTTTGAAAATATATTGATGAGCTCCAGCCTGACGATCGAATCGATCGTTCCGTTTTCTTCCTGACTCGAAGAATAGGATTGGAGTGACTCTTCGAATCGGGTCAAAGAAAGGAAGATTTCTTTGATCGTCTGTTCAAGAGTCAGTAAAGATTTTTCCCGACTGCAGCCGAGATTCAAAGACAATTTTTCTGCGACCACTTTTTCAAGCAAGTCATATTTATCAAGGTAATGATTGTAAAATGTGGCACGGTTGATCATCGCTTCTTCAGTAATATCTTTGACCGAAATATCAGAAAAAGATTTCACGCGGGACAATTTGATGAAAGCCTCACTGATCAGTTTTCGTGTACGTGAGATACGGGGATCCAGTTTCGTTTGCATCATCCAGATGTTCCTCCTTATCGTAAAGGATAAATAGTAGTCATTTTTCAGAAAGTGTCACTTAAGCAACACTTCTACTATACTGTTGGTTTAAATGTTAGTCAAGCTCACTTATAATAAGTATTGCAGCTGGCTTACTTAAAGTTAGCTGGCAAACGCATAGATCATTAGGAGGAATTACACATGGTGAAAATAGGAGTAATTACAGGAAGCACACGTGACGTACGTGTCAATAAACAAGTAGCGGAATACATTTTAGAAAAAGCAAAAACGGTCGAAGGAGCAGAATTCGAACTCGTCGATATCAAAAGAGTATGACCTGCCTTTGTTTAATGAAGCAATGCCGCCTGCAATGGCCAACAAAGATTATGATAAAGACGAAAACAACCGCTGGTCAGAAAAAGTAGATTCATTGGATGGTTTTGTCTTCGTAACACCGGAATACAACAACGCGATCACACCATCTTTGAAGAATGCGATCGACTATCTAGGCCCTGAATGGGGAAACAAAGCTGCGGGGATCGTTGCTTACGGTTCAACACTGGGCGTTGCCGCACAGTTGAGCCTGCGTCACATCTTGTCAAATGCAAACGTAGCGACAGTCGGACCAGCTGGTGCATTTAGCTTGTTCACGGACTTTGAACAAATGTCGACTTTCCGTCCTTCAGAAGTACACAATGCAACCATTCAAGCTGTACTGGAAACAACCGCTTCATGGAGCAGAGGATTAAAATCTGCACGCGCGTAAATAGATGATCTTAAAGAGGATCGAACAGGATTGTCCTGTTCGGTCTTTTTTTACTAATTCAGGAAGTGAATGAAGGAGATTGCGTGCCTTTCATCGACAGAAAGAAAGAGCTGAACGTCACGCAATGAGCTCCAGCGTGCCTTTCGCGGTCAGAAACTGGAGTTGAACGTCACGCAATCGGCGCTAGCGTGCCTTTCGTGGTCAGAAACTGGAGTTGAACGTCACGCACTGGGCGCCGGCGTGCCTTTCGCGGTCAGAAAACGGAGCTGAACGTCACACAATAGGCGCAAGCGTGCCCTTCGCGGCCAGAAAACCGAGCTGAACGTCACGCAATCGGCGCCGGCGTACCTTTCGGAGCCAGAAAACGGAGCTGAATGTCACGCAATGAGCTCTGGCGTGCCTTTCGTGGTCAGAAAACGGAGCCGAACGTCACACAATAGGCGCAAGCGTGCCTTTCGCGGTCAGAAAACGGAGCTGAACGTCACGCAATGGGCGCCAGCGTGCCCTTCGCGGTCAGAAAACAAAGCTGAACGTCACGCAAAATAGAAATGCGTGACGTTCATCAACGAAATCAGACAACGAACGTCGCAGAACAACAAAATCTCTTCCCGCCTCAAGAAAGATCATCAGTAAGGAGAGCAATCGCCGAGCGATTGCTTTCAAAACATCTTCATCATCACGTTCTTTCAGGTAAATACTTATGCTATACTGACTTTAACGAAAGAAAAATACAATGCTGCAAGGAGAATCAGCTGTGCATTTCGATAAAAAAGACAAGCAGGCAGAAACGAGAGAAAAGACGACAATAATACTGGTGATCGGCCTGATAGTCAGCATCATTATGATGGGGATCGGTTTCCTGCTGTGGACCAACCTCACGCCCATTCAGGATATCGAAAGCTACTCTCCTCAGGAACTGAGAGATATTCAGGAAAATATGGCCATCAACTTTCCACTCGGGAGTATCCTGTTGAATATCGGTTTTGTGGGTTTTTCAACGACGCTACTGGCCCTGGTCCTGAAACGAATCATGTCACTGATCAAAAAGAAACAGTAAGGTTTACTATTTTGCAAAGGCAGTCACATCCGGTATGATTAGAATCACGAGAGAAGTATGAATCAGATAAAAACAAAAATGGAGTGATGCAAATGTTGAACGCGTTTGAAATGGTCTTTACTGTCAAGGAATCCGAGACGGCTGAAGCAGTCGGGTCCGGTGGTTTGCCCGTGTTATCCACACCTCATATGATTGCGTATATGGAAACAACCGCGATGTCTTTAATGGCTCCTGAATTGAATGAAAACGACACGTCCGTAGGGATGGAGATCAACGTCAAGCACCTGGCGCCGACTGCTGTCAACAAAGTGGTTTCTGTAAAAGCAGAGCAGACAGATAAAAGCGGCAAAGTGTTCACCTATGAAATTGAAGCTTACGTGGACGAAGAACTGATCGGCAAGGCAACGCACAAACGAGCGATCGTCGACCGGGAGAAGTTCATGAAGAAAGTGAAATAGCATTGAATGAAAGCACTGAAGGGAACCCCCCCCAGTGCTTTTTCTTCCATTTTCTTCAGAACATGTTATTTGTAGGATAAAAAAAGTGAATTACAAATCGTTAACAATTGGTATTTACAGGCTGATATCGTTTGAAAACGCTTCTGATTACTATAAACTGGAAGTAAGCTAAAATAAAGGAGTGTAGTGAATGGAACAAACAGTGTACACGAATTATTGGCAGAACCGACTGACAGGGGTCAAGAAGGAACACGGCAGTTACCCGAGTGAAGAAGAAGCCATCAACGGGATCAAAGCCTGGTGGGAACTGCACAAGGAAGACTACCCGCACGCTGAATATAAACGGACCAATTCCGGAGCTCTGGAAATCATCTACAATGACGACGATCATATTTACCGAATCGAAAAAAGAATAACAGATAAACCACTGCCTAAAACAAAAACTAAATTGAGAAATAAAAATGAAGTAGCTTCCATCAGACAGAAGCATGATCTGCACGACGAGGCCTTGCTGTTCGAAGAGCTGGCTGAGCCTTACCGTGACCGTCTGGTGATGGCAATGAATGACTCCAGGAAGCTTCAGCAGTACACGTTTGATTCTGAAGGACGACCGATCAGAAAGCTGACAGATAAATACTGACAGTTTAAACTCCAGGAGACCGCTGCCTGGAGTTTTCTGGAGCGCCTCAAATTTTTCTGATAATCTAGTGTGAGTGATATAATGATCATAGTACGTAATAAGCAGCCATGAAGAACAAGTCAGATAAATTTTTAAAAAGGGTGAAGAACATGGGAAGCAACTATCAGAGCTTTATGCATGCATTCAATGAATTACATAATGTGATCGCCAAAAAGGTCAACAAGGATCCCGAAACGAATTTCGGTGAACTGATGGGAACAGCTGCGAAGAAACGCGATAAAGTGATCGAAAAGTATGTCGATGAGATCGATTTTTACCGTGAATTCAGAAACCTGCTGACGCATCACACGATCAATGGCGAAGAAGCGGTTGCTCAGCCAAGTGATTCACTGGTCAAAGAAATCGAAAGGGTCACTGAAAAAATCAAATACAGCAAACAAGTCAAAGATCTTTTTCTGAAACGTGTCCGGACGTTCGATGTCAATGATCCACTGGAGAAAGTTCTGGACGTGATCAATCATGTCAGGTATACACAATTTCCGGTGTTTGACGGAGATGATCTGGTCGGTATCCTGTCATCCATAGGGGTGACCAAATACCTGGCCAAAGTGATGGACAAGGATATTCATTCGATCAAAAATGCTACCGTCAGGGAAATACTGGAGGTCGAAGATGAACAGGATTTTTACGAAGTGATCCCCGCTGACAAATCAATTTTTGATATTGAAGAAGATCTTTTCAGAACGCATCAAAGAAGGGCGGACAGCCTATATTCTTCTCATTGCTAAAGGAGAGACGCTCAGAAAGAAAAGCGATCTGATTGGTATCATCACACCGTGGGACATCCCAAGAAGTCGTAGCGAATAAATAATTACTGGAAACGGGAGTTGAGCAGGTATGTCTTTGGCGTCAGTCAGTTTTAAAATCGCGGCAACGCTTCACGACAAGAAACGGGACATGAGTCTTGAAGTGGATCCGACAATCGAGGCTCGTTATGACATTCAGTACGGCGAGTCGAAAAAATACAATAGCCTGGATGTCTACTACCCAAAAGGGACCACCGAGAAGCTGCCGGTGATCGTCAACTTTCATGGAGGAGGGTATGTCCATGGCAATAAGAAAAATTACCTTCATTATTGCATGTTTCTTGCCAGACAGGGGTTTGTCGTTGTAAATCCTGGTTATCATCTTGCTCCCAAGAGTAAGTACCCGAAGCAGCTGGAAGAACTGAACCAGGTTATGCACTGGGTAGCGGGGAATAATGAAAAGTATTTCCTGGATATGTCGAATGTATTTATTGCAGGCGATTCTGCCGGTGCGCAATTGGCTTTCCAGTATAGTGCTGTTTTTACCAATCCGGACTACGCCAGGCTGTTTGACTTCTATCCTCCAGAAGATTTGAATCTTAGAGCGGTCGCCTCTGAGTTGCGGCATGTACAACATATATCAGAAAATGGCTTCGCTCGATAAAAAGAACAGAAAAGATGCAGATCTAAAACTGGTCGTCTTGCTGAAAGATTACTTAGGAAAAGACTGGCAGAAGTATGAAGAACAGTTCGCTGTGAAAAAATATGTCACTGATGCCTTTCCTCCCACTCGCATCATGACCGCCCACTATGATTTCCTGAAGATCAGAAGCACTGGCCGTTGGTTGAAAGGTTGACCTTGAAGGGAGTGGATGTCACATATAAAAAGTATGGGGAGCAGGGTGAAGAACAGTATAGTCACATCTTTCACTGTAATCTGAACCTTGAAGAAGCCAAAGAAGCAAACAGAGAACAGTGCCGCTACTTTAAATCGTTTGTCCACAAAAAATGCTGGACCATGAGTGTGATGGTCCAGCTAATTTATTCATTTAGTCATCCTTCAGCTTTTCTTCCCAGATCGCTTCGCGTTCCTCAAAGGAAACGTCTTTGTGCACCTGGTGGATCATCCACTGATAGCCGAACGGATCGACGAAGATGGCGTTTGAGACACCGAAATCTGCATTCTCGGTAACGGGCTGCATATCCGTGCATCCTGCATCCATCGCTTTGTTGTAGGTTTCTTCTATATCCGGGACCGTGACATTGACCCATATCGGAAGGAGACTGTTGTCACTCGGGGCATTCAATCCCATTTCAGGATTTTCGTCCAGCATGTGGATCTTCAAATCATAGAGTTTGAAAATCACTTCATTCTGACCCGTGTCAAAGTCGGTGGCTTCGAGACGTTCGATATCAAAAATCTGTTCATACAGTTTCAGTGCTTCGATACTATCGGATATGACGAGATCCAGTTCTATATCTTTCATAAAGATTCCTCCCTGGTTATGAGTTTCCTCTATTTCTAATTTTGTCACTTGTAAAGTTTTTAATCAACTGAAGCGAACCGGGTCCTTGAACCGTTAGTTAAGGGTATGGTCCAGTAGTGTATCCTGTGAAGTATTCTGAAAGGCAATGAAGCATGTCGCTGTCTGATGCATACCTTTTTATTCGCGAGAAGAAATAACGTATACTTAAGATATGAAACACTCAGCAGGGAGGGTCACGTATGTTTACTGAACGACGCTTGACAGAAGCCTACGAAAAGGCTAAAAATGTTTATTTTGATGATGATTCACGTATTGTATTCATGAGTGACGCACACAGAGGCGACGGCAGTCTTTCGGATGAATTTCTGAAAAGCCGGAATATTTTTGTACATGCGCTGAATGAGTATTATGAAAATAACTACACGTTCATTGAAGTGGGTGACGGCGAAGAATTTCTCGAATATTCAGAGTTCGAGCATATCAAGAATGCCCACACCGACGTCTACGCGACGATCAAGAAGTTTTTCGACGATGACCGCTATATACGGATATACGGCAACCACGATATCTATCTTCAGAATCCTCAGTTCGTTGAGAAGAATTTCGGCATCAACTACGATGAATTTTCAGAAGAATTCTTTGATTTCCTGAAAGGGCTCGACCCTCAGGAAGCGATCATTTTAAAGCACCGTTACACCAGCCAGGAACTGTTTGTCATTCACGGTCATCAGGGCGATGCGCCCAATGATCAGTTCTGGTTCTTCACGATGCTTTCCATCAAGTATTTCTGGCGATTTTTCCACCGGTTCGGGGTCAAAAATCCGGCAAGCCCGTCCAAGAACATCAACCGCCGGCATAAAATCGAACGCAACTACAGCAAATGGATCGTCAAGAATCAGCGTCCGCTGATCTGCGGGCACACACACCGTTTCAAGTTTCCAAAAGACAAAAGTGTGCCTTATTTCAACACCGGCTGTGGGATCTATCCAGCCAGTATCACAGCAATCGAACTCACCGAAGGCATGATCCGTCTGGTTAGATGGAAAACCTATGTGAATGAGAGAGGGATCTTATATATCAAACGGGAAACGATGAGAGGGCCGGAGCCGATCGAAGCGTTCGATACAAGAAAACCTCAGCCGGTCGTCGACTATTTAGCTATGCGTAAAAAAGAAAGAAAAAGAGTATCACGGGAAGAACGTGCCGCCTTTAGAGAAGAAGAAATGGATGAACACGTTATGGATGAGCGTAGCGATGAAGCTTGAAAAAATGCAGGCATGTGATATGGATAGGGTAACAGAGCGGCTGAGTAATGCGTTCGCTGACAAATTCACAGAGGGTTCTTCCTTGTCTCAGGAAACGGTAAAGAAACTCTTCCAGCTTTTCTGGCTGAAAGAGGCCGACATGTTCGGTTTAGAGGTGTATGTTTTGAAGAGAGGAAGCGAGGTCGTCGGCACTTCTGCGGACTGACAAAACAAAATAGAAGGAGACTGACTGTTTCTTTTCCTGGCAAAACTTCTCGCTGCAGTACACGTTTTAGGAATCAGACCGGTGCTGCAGTTTGCGGCAACTGGTCTGGAGACAAACAGAATCCCTGACGGCAATGAATGTTACATTGATTTTATCGCGGTGAAAGAGTCCAGAAGAAATCAGAACCTTGGACACCGTCTGATGGAAGAAATCATCCGGCTGAAAGAGAATGATCTGGCTATAACTAAGCTGAGTCTGTACGTTCTGAAGGGGAATAAACGGGCAGAACATCTATATAGAGCCTATGGTTTCGAAGAAGACAAGGGGAATGAACGGCCGTCCTATATTTTTATGGTTAGAGAGTAGACCTTTTATAAGAACAGGCGAGATGCCCGATTATTCGGGAATCTCACCTGTTCTTTTCAGTTCAAAGAAAAAACACGCTTCTTATTGCTCTTGTTTTTTGATATAGTGGTAGAATGTTAAATAACATGCTATATAATAATGAAAATGAAGGAGGGAGTCATGATGAAAGCAAGAGAACATTATGGGTTAAGTACAGCTGTTTCGATGATCGTCGGAATCAGCATCGGATCAGGCATATTTTTCAAGTCTGATGATATATTACAGGCAACAGGTGGCAGTGTCTGGCTGGGCGTTCTGGTTTTCGCGATCGGAGCATTCTGTGTGATTTTCGGGAGCATCACTTTGTCACAGCTGGCCAGCAGGTCGACCAAAAGGGGTGGGGTCATCTCCTATTATGAAGAGTTTGTCTACTTCGCGATTTGCGAGTGCCTTCGGCTGGTTTCAGATGTTTGTTTATTTCCCGACCATCACGGCTATCGTAAGCTGGGTTTCAGGTATTTATACACTTTCTTTATTAGGATTGAATCAGACGCTTGAATTACAGACATTACTGGGATTCATCTACATGAGCTTTTTCTTTTTGATGAACTACCTGTCTTATAAAATGGGCGGACGTTTTCAGAATGTCACGACGGTCGTCAAGATGATCCCGCTGATCGGTGTGGCTCTGATCGGTCTGTTCTGGACCCAGAGTGCTCCGGCTCTGCCGGAAGGGATCGTTACGGTCGAATCCAGTGTGGTTGGCTGGGGTTTCCTGGCAGCACTGGCTCCGATTGCCTTTTCTTTTGACGGCTGGATCGTTTCGACATCGATCACACAGGAAGTAAGAGAGCATCATAAAAATATGCCGATTGCCTTAACGATCGGACCCCTGATCGTTTTAAGTGTCTATTTGGCCTTTTTCCTCGGCATGATCGCGGTTGTCGGGACAGAGTATATCCTGTCCGCCGGTGATCAGGCCATCAGTCAGGTCGGGAATTCCATCCTGGGGGCAAGCGGGGAGAAGATCCTCCTGACGTTCGTACTGATCGCAATCTTGGGGGTCGTCAACGGGTCTCGCTCGGATACATTCGTCTGCCGCGAGACTCTGGCATCCAAAGACATGATGCCTTTCAGCAGTAAAATCACTGAAATCAATGCAGAAAAGGGACTGTCACCTTGATGCAGCCCTAACCGCTTATCTGATCACCGTCTTCTGGCTGGCTGTGCATTATCTGACGCAGCGGTTTGACATTCTGGCCGGTGGTGACATCAGTGAAATCGCGATCGGTCTTCAGTTATGTGGCTTATATTGTGCTTTACGTCAAGGTCATGGGGCTGAAAAAATCTGGGCGTCATCAAGAATGCCTTTCTGAGGAACGGTGGCACCGATCATGGGTGTTTTAGGTTCGCTGATCATCTTACTGGGTGGCGTGAATCGCCAACCCCGATATATAGTCCGCTGTTTCTGCTCTTCTCAGGCACTGTCTGCCGTCCTCGGTTATTTATACGGGGTAAGAGGCGACGGCACTGATGAGTTGTCTGCCTGATCAAAAAAAGCGTTTTTGCCCGAAGTACGTTTCTGGTGCAAGACAAATGACAGAACGATAAAAATGAGCCGTATGCTTTTGCATACAGGCTCATTTTTTTAATGTAACAGGGACTGTAGATCCCTGAAAAAATTCTGCAATCCGTGACTGACAAAATATCTAAAGAGAAAAAGTGTTGCAGCAGACATCTTCAACTTATTTCTGATATGATACATATCAATCGAAACATTATTAAAATCAAATGAGAAATAATTGAGCGATGAAATAGATAAGTATCAGATCAGAGCGTCATCTCAGAGAGCTTCCGTCGGGTGAAAGGAAGCATGACAATCGGTTTGGAAAATGGTCTTTGAGCAGAAATAGTGAGTGGAAACATGAGCTATTTCCGGCTGCACCCGGTACAGTGCCACAGTATTTGCGAAAAGTCTCTTTATGGATCTTTCAAGTACTGGGAGAGGCTGTTTTAGTGATAGAACAGCGAACAAAGGCTGGAACCGCGCTAACTTGATGATTAGTCGCCCTTCCTGAGTCATGAGACTCGAAAAGGGCGTTTTTTATTTTCAAAGTAAACGGAAAGGAGTGATACGGATGATCACGTTAAAGGGAATCAAAAAAACCTATGAAAGCAAAGCCGGGAGTTTTGAGGCATTAAAAAAGGTCGATTTAACGATCAATAAAGGAGAGATATTCGGTTTCGTCGGTTACTCAGGGGCTGGGAAAAGCACACTGCTTCGTCTGATCAACGGCCTGGAGCTGCCGTCAGAAGGCACGGTCGAATTGGATGATAAACGCTTGTCCGAATTGAACAAGAAAGCGGTACGTAAGGAACGTCACTCCATCGGGATGATTTTCCAGCACTTCAACCTTCTGTGGAGCCGGACGGTATTGGAAAATGTCATGTTCCCGCTGGAAATTGCAAAAGTGGACAAGGAAGAGCGCATCAGAAAAGCGAAAGAGCTTATTCAGCTGGTCGGACTCTCGGGGAAAGAAAATTCCTATCCTGCTCAGTTGAGCGGAGGGGAAAAACAGCGGGTCGGCATTGCCAGGGCATTAGCCAATGATCCCAAAGTCCTGCTCAGCGATGAAGCGACCAGTGCTCTGGATCCGCAGACGACCGATGAAGTGCTGGATCTGCTTGAAAAAATCAACAGGGAACTGAACGTCACGATCGTCTTGATCACTCATGAGATGGAAGTGGTCCGCAAGATCTGCCACCGCGTCGCTGTCATGGATTCGGGCGTCATTGTGGAAGAAGGACCGGTTCTGGGCGTCTTCAAGCATCCAGAACATCCGGTGACCCGGCGTTTTGTCAAACAGGACCGTGAGATGGATACCAGAGAAACGCAGGCGGCACTCAAAGAACTGCAGAAACTTTACCCGGACGGAGACATCGTTCAGATCCTCTTCGAAGGGGGCAGCGTGAATACGCCGATCATCACACAGGTCAGCCGTGAAACCGGTGTGGACATCAACATCATTCAGGGCAGCATTCAGTCCACGCATAAAGTGCCGATGGGGACGCTGGTGGTGCAGCTCCTCGGGACAGAAGAAAAACGGCGGCAGGCATTGAAACTCTTCAAGTCCTACCCGGTAGAAGTGGAGGTGCAAGGTTATGCAGAACACTAATTTTTTCATAGGCTCGATCATTTCAGACTATCTGGATTTTGAATCGATAAGCTGGGACAGAGTCTGGGAGGCAACCGAACAGACCCTATACATGACCGGCATCTCGGTTGTCGCGGTGTTTTTCCTGGGCATACTGCTGGGACTGCTGTTATATGAGACACGCGGCAGTGAGTCGTTCTGGGCCAAAGCATTGTACAAGACGGTCGCCTTTTTAGTCAATGTCTTCCGTTCGATCCCATTCATCATACTGATCGTTCTGCTCATCCCGTTCACGAAACTGATCGTCGACAGCATCACTGGCCCGACTGCCGGGCTGCCGGCACTGATCTTTTCGGCAGCGCCTTTCTACGCACGACTGGTAGAAGCCGGTCTGAGAGAAGTCGATAAGGGTGTTATCGAAGCAGCCGAAGCAATGGGAGCGACGAAATGGGAAATCATCACAAAAGTGTATATCCCGGAAAGTCTGCCGAATATTGTTGCAGGGATCACGGTCACTGCGATCTCACTCGTCGGCTATACGGCGATGGCAGGCGTGATAGGCGCAGGGGGGCTGGGGAATCTGGCATTCCTGGAAGGCTTCCAGCGCAGTCGCCCGAACGTGACGCTTGTCGCAACAGTGATCATTCTGGTCATTGTATTCACTATTCAGTTTATCGGTGACATATGGGTAAACAGAATTGATAAACGGTAATAAATTAATTATTAAAAAACCAAAATAAGGGGAGAAATAAAATGAAAAAAGTCAGAGGAATCGTTGTTTTAGGAAGTGCGTTGTTATCTTGGCAGCTTGTGGAAACGTGAGACGAGAAGCACTGAAGAATCAGAGACATTAACGGTAGGGGCAACTAATGTCCCGCATGCTGAGATCCTGGAATTCGTTCAACCGATACTGGAAGAAGAAGGAATCGACTTGGAGATTGAAACATACAATGATTATGTTATACCTAACCTGGCACTTTCTGATGGGGATCTGGACGCCAATTACTTCCAGCATGTCCCGTATTTTGAGGCACAAGTGGAAGAAAATGACTATGATTTCGTCAATGCGGGAGGTATTCATATCGAGCCGCTTGGAGCCTATTCCAATCGGCATGACGATTTAAGTGAGCTTCCGGAAGGGGCGACGATCCTGACAAGCAACAGCGCTCTGATCACGGCCGTGCTCCTGAGCGTGCTTTCGGAAGCCGGCCTTATCGAAGTGGATGAATCCGTTGATTTGGTGGATGCAACCTTCGATGACATCGTGACAAATGATTTGAACCTGGAATTTGAATACGAGTACGATGCCGCGCTACTCCCGACACTTTACGCAGAAGACGAAGGCGATGTGTTCTTCATCAATTCCAACTTCGCCGTGGATCAGGGCATCAGCCCGATCGAAGATTCCATTGCGCTGGAAAGCAGCTCATCTCCTTATGCCAACATTATCGCAGTCCGTTCGGAAGATGCTAGCGATGAACGCATCGAACGACTGGTCGAAGTGCTGCGTTCGGAAGAAACACAGAACTTTATTCTGGAGACATGGGACGGCGCAGTATGTACCGGTAGAGGAATAATGACGAGTCAAATTAGTTAAATTTTCTCAAAGATTAAACAGCGTACCTTTACTTCTTTCCCGGCTTCTTTAAAAATAAAAGGTGAGCAGTATTATAATTGCAGTCAATATAATCGAAGGGAAGTCAAATTAAATGAGTAAAGTTTATATTGCAGGAGCAAAACGCACACCGGTCGGTTCATTTTTAGGAGCTTTGAAAGATGTATCTGCTTCAGAACTTGGCAGCTATGCCATCAAAGGGGTGCTGGAACAAAGCGGGATCAGGCACGAAGATATCGATGAAGTGGTTTTGGGGAATGTCCTGCCGGCCGGACAGGGGCAAGGCGTCGCGCGCCAGGCTTCTATCAAGGCGGGGATCCAGGTCGAAGTCCCGGCTTATTCACTCAACATGGTCTGCGGCAGCGGACTGAAAACGGTCATCAATGCTTATCTCGGTGTGAAAGCCGGTGAGTATCAGGCGATCATAGCCGGCGGGACGGAATCCATGAGTCAGGCGCCTTACCTGATTCCCGGGAGTACCCGCTCCGGCCATAAAATGGGCGGGTATAAAGTTGGGGACCACATGCTGGACGATGCGCTGACGGATGCCTTTGAAGGCTATCACATGGGGATAACGGCTGAAAACATTGTTGAGCGTTACGGGATAACCCGTGAGGAACAGGACTCATGTTCGCCATCACGTCTCAAGAGCGTGCGATCAGAGCCGTGGATGAGGGGGCCTTCAAGGATGAGATCGTTCCGGTGGAAACGAAAGTCCGCCGTGAAACGGTCGTCGTTGATACCGATGAATACCCGAACCGCAAGACAACTGAAGACAAGCTGAACAGCCTGCGTCCGGCGTTTAAAAAAGACGGGTCCGTAACTGCCGGCAATGCTTCCGGCATCAATGACGGGGCTAGCGCTACCTTAGTTGTCGGGGAAGAATATATGAATGCAAATGGATTGAAGCCTTTAGTCGAGATCGTCGCTGTCGGTCAGGGCGGTGTGGATCCGTCTGTGATGGGACTGGGCCCGACACCGGCAATCAAGCAGGCCATGAAGAAAGCGCAGATCGATTTTGAAGATATCGATGTCTTTGAACTGAATGAGGCCTTCGCCTCTCAGAGTCTGGGCGTTATAAAAGAAATAACGGAAGCGTTCGGTGTCTCAAAAGACTATATGCTCAAACGCACGAACCTGAATGGCGGAGCGATCGCTTTGGGTCATCCGGTCGGAGCCAGCGGGAACCGTATTCTGGTCACTCTTATCCACGTCATGAAACAGCGCGGACTGAAATACGGTCTGGCATCACTTTGCATTGGTGGAGGCATGGGTGTTGCTGTGCTTGTGAAAAATACCGACGCTGAATAAAAGTATTGACAAGCAGGAGTCACCGATATATCATTAGAGTGTAAAAAACTGAATAGTCTTCAGGGCAGGGTGCGAGTCCCTACCGGTGGTATAGCCCACGAGCCGCAAGGCAGATTCGGTCAGATTCCGAAGCCGACAGTATAGTCTGGATGAAAGAAGACAGTAGATAATGACACGACTGAGAAACTGAACGATCGGAGAAGATCGTCAGCTGAAAAGAGAGTGTATTAAAGTCGCCCTGGAATTTTATTCCAGGGCATTTTTATACATAAAGGAGTCGCGACTTTTACTTATGGGTGAAGGCCGTTTCAGCGACTCAGTCTGTGGATGATCCAGCTTGTAAAAAAAGCCCTGAATCGAATCTGATTCGGGGCTTTTTAATTACCGGGAAAGGATGCGAAGATGGATATCAAGTATATGAGGAGAGCACTGGAACTTGCTGAAAAAGGGAAAGGGCACACATCACCGAACCCCATGGTCGGCGCGGTCATCGTGAAAGACGGCCGGATCATCGGTGAAGGTTACCATGAAAAAGTTGGAGAAGCCCATGCTGAAGTCAACGCGATCAGCTCAGCCACTGAATCTGTCGAAGGGGCGACGATCTATGTCACTCTGGAGCCGTGTTCGCATTACGGCAAGACGCCTCCATGTTCGAATCTGATCATTGAGAAGAAACTGAAAAAAGTCGTGGTCGCCGCCACCGATCCGAATCCCGCTGGTTTCCGGCAGCGGGCTGGAGAGGCTCAGAAAAGCGGGGATCGAAGTCGTTGAGGGCGTCCTTGAAGAAGAAAGCAACCGGCTCAATGAGGTGTTCATCAAATACATCACCACGAAAACACCGTTTGTCGTGATGAAGTATGCGATGTCTTTAGACGGGAAGATCGCAACGGAAACGGGCGATTCAAAATGGATCTCTTCAGAAGAGTCCAGAGCACATGCCCACCACCTGAGAGGTTATCTGTCCGGGATCATGGCTGGGATCGGGACGGTACTTGAAGATGATCCCAGGCTGACCTGCCGGGTACCCGGCTACCAAAACCCCATCCGGATCATTTTGGACAGCAGGCTGAGAGTTCCGCTGGATGCTCAAGTGCTTTCAGACCAGGATGAAGCGCCGACACTGATACTGACAACAGATCACAGCTCGGTAGTGAAGCGTCGCCAGCTCACGGATCTGGGGGTTCAGGTGCTCGTTGTACCCGAACGAAACGGCCAGGTCGAATTGAAAAATGCCATGGTCTCTCTTGGAGAAAAAGGGATCGACAGCATCCTGCTTGAAGGCGGGGGAACGCTGAATGCGGCTGCACTGGAAGCCGGGATCATCGATAAGGTGAACATTTACGTTGCGCCCAAGCTGATGGGTGGAAAAGATGCGGTTTCACCCGTCATGGGGCAGGGTGTGGAAAAAATGAACGAGGCATTTTCAATAAGAGATATGCAGGTAACGAGAATAAATGAAGATTTACTTATAGAAGGCTACACACAGGAGGAACGTTGAATGTTTACAGGTATCGTGGAAGAGATCGGCGAACTGAAGAGTATCAAAAAAGGCGCGAAATCGAGTGAGCTGACGATCAGAGCGAACAAAGTGCTCGAAGACACTAAGATCGGAGACAGCATCATGACGAACGGTGTGTGTCTGACCGTCACGAGCATGACGAACGACCAGTTTACAGTAGATGTGATGTCAGAAACCCTTGACCGGACGTCTTTGGGAGACAAATCGAGCGGGAGCAAGGTCAACCTTGAGCGGGCACTGAATCTGCAGACGCGTCTCGGTGGGCACATGGTCAGCGGTCACATTGACGGAACGGGCGTTATCAGCCAGTACAGAAAAGACGACAACGCCGTCTGGGTAACGATCCAGGCTGGCCCTGACCTGCTGCGCTACATCATTGAAAAAGGGTCGATCGCCATTGATGGTATCAGCCTGACTGTAGCGACCGTAAATGACAGCGAGTTTCAGGTGTCGATCATCCCGCACACGGCGGAAGAAACGACCCTTCTGAAAAACACGGTCGGCGATAAAGTCAATCTGGAAGTCGATCTGATAGGCAAATACGTTGAAAAACTGCTGGGCCTGTCGTCTGAAAAAGAAGTGCAAAAGAATGATCTGACAGAAGCATTTTTAAAAAATAATGGGTTTTCATAAAGGAGTTAGGAGCAGCGGATGTTTGATAAAATAGAAGAATTACTGGAAGAACTGAAACAGGGGAAAAACGTCATCATTGTCGATGATGAAGACAGAGAAAATGAAGGGGACATTATCTGCGCGGCTGAATTTGCGACACCGGAGAATGTCAACTTCATGACCAAGTATGCACGCGGTCTGATCTGTATCCCGATGACCAAAAGACTACACAAAAAAACTGGGTCTGTCGCAGATGAGTTCACTGAATACGGATGAACACACAACGGCATTCACCATTTCCATCGATCATGCGGATACGACCACAGGGATTTCAGCCGGCGAACGCTCGCTTACGGCCATGAAAACGGTCGAAGACGGCAGCACTCCCAGCGATTTCAAGCGTCCAGGACACATGTTTCCACTGGAAGCGGTGGAAGGCGGTGTGCTTGCACGAAACGGCCACACAGAAGCGACGGTTCATTCGACCTGATGCGTCTGGCCGGACTGAAACCTGCCGGACTGTGCTGTGAGATCATGAATGACGACGGCTCGATGGCCAGACGGGATGACCTGATCGAACTGGCGAAAGAGCACGAGCTGAAAATCGGTACGATCACAGATCTGATCGAATACAGAAAAGCAAACGAACAGCTGATCGTCAGAGAATCAAAAGCCAAACTGCCGACAGAATACGGCGATTTTGACATCTATGCCTATGAACATAAATTTACAGGCGAACATCATGTGGCCTTGGTGATGGGAGACGTTTCTGACGGCGAACCCGTCCTTTGCCGTATCCATTCGGAGTGTCTGACGGGTGATGTCTTTAAATCAAAAAAATGTGACTGCGGTCAGCAGCTCGACATAGCCTTGAAAAAGATAGCCGAAGAAGGTCGGGGCATCCTCGTCTATCTGCGCCAGGAAGGCCGCGGCATCGGTCTGGTCAACAAAATCAGAGCCTATGCGCTGCAGGATCAGGGACATGATACGATCGAAGCGAATTTAATGCTTGGCCTGCCGGTAGACGCCAGAGAATACTATGAGTGCAAACAGATCTTTGATGACCTGGGCGTGAACCGCCTGAACCTGATGACCAATAATCCGATCAAGATCTCGACTCTGGACAAATACGGACTGAAGATCGAGAACAGGATCCCGATCCAGACCAAACTGTTTGATGAAGACAGAAACTACCTTACAACGAAAAAAGAAAAAATGGGTCATTATCTGGATCTGTAAGCAAACAGATCTGCTTATAAAAAATAAAAACACTTTGGAAGGAATGGATATAAGTATGAAAACAATTGAAGGACAGCTGATTGCAGAAGATTTGAAGATAGGTATCATCGTAGGGCGTTTCAATGCCTTTATCGGATCGAAGTTACTGGAAGGTTCACTGGATGCACTTAGAAGACACGGTGTAGACGAAGACGCCATCGAGGTCGTCTGGGTACCGGAGCTTATGAAATCCCTCTGGTCGCTGAAAAAAATGGCAGCTTCCGGCCGCTACGATGCCATCGTCACATTGGGCGCGGTCATCAGAGGCGCGACCTCTCACTATGATCTTGTCTGTTCAGAAGCAGCTAAAGGTGTGGCTGCTGCCGCCGACAGTACCGGTGTGCCTGTGATGTTCGGAGTCGTTACCACAGACACGATCGAACAGGCCATCGAACGTTCCGGAACGAAAGCCGGGAACAAAGGCTATGACGTAGCTGTCGGTGCCATCGAAATGGCCAACCTGCTGAAGAAGCTTTCTTGATGCCATCCTTCAGCAATGTCAGGACCCTCATATTCGATTATGACGGCACGGTCCACGACAGCAGCAGAATCTATATCCCGGCTTTTAAAAAGGCCTATGATTATCTTATAAAAAATGAAAAAGCTGCGGTGAAAGAGTGGCAGGACAGCGAAATCACCCGCTGGCTGGGTTACAGTAAAAAAGAGATGTGGGCCCAGTTCATGCCGCATCTGGAAGAACCGTTCAAGACAGATGCCTCAAGCATCATCGGTCAGACGATGGTCGAGAAGATCAGTCGGCGCGGAAGCGGTTCTGTATCCTGGAGCTACTGGAAACCTTGGCGTATCTGAGAGAGAACTATACGCTCATCTTTTTGAGCAACTGCTCGATCGACTACATGGAGTCGCACGCGGACCTGTTTGATCTGAGAGAGTATTTCACAGATATGTACTGCACGGAGATGACTGATTTCAAAAAGTCCAAGAAAGAAATCGTTGAAGGATTCAGAGACAAGTATCCTGGCGAGTATGCGGTCATCGGAGACAGACACCAGGACCTCGAAGTCGGCGAGCTGGACTCAACGGTTGCTATCGGCTGTGCATACGGCTTTGGTTCTGAAGAAGAACTGAAAAAAGCCGATCTGGTGATCCAGGACATCACTGAACTGAAAAACTATTTATAAAAGCAGGCGGAATGAGCGTAGAAATACACGCTTATTCCGCCTTTTTTCTATATAAATGTAAACAATGCCCCCGCACTGACGATACCAGTCAAAAAACCTTCCAGACTTCCTGCTTCTTCTGAGGGAAGTTCATGTTTGATGACGTTGAGTGTCATACCGCCCGTAATAAATGCTTCAGCGCTGCCAATAAAATACTCTGGAAAGTCTGTCCAGACTCCTGCAGCATATCCGGCGACAATGCTTACCGAAAGAATGTATCTTCCGTAATGATCATAAGCGGATTCATGATGATGTCTCAAATGCCAGTCATTGGTGATGAAATGAAGGGCAAAAGCGATGAAGAATACCAGAACGGTCGAGCTCATTTCATCCCGGTTGGTCAGCAGATAGCCGATGATCAAATTATATAAGGAAAAAAAGCCGATATTGGCCCAGAACAGTGCGGAATCGATCTCATCAGGCGTTTTTATGTCTTCATTTGCATGTGCCCGGACGACCAGACGGTGAAGGGTATAGAAAATAGTCAGACCACTGAGGGCAATAAGATAAAGTGCATAATGCAGGACGTGACCTTCCAGCCAGTTGATCTCCTCTTCAGCTATAGCCTGGGTCACTGCGACCTGAGGCCAGAGATGGATGAAAACGTAGGCGATACCGACACCGGCAGTGAATGAAATAAACTGTTTCAGACGCTTATTGGGCATAGAAATATGGATTGAAAAAAGTGTATGAGTACAAAACTCATCATTATGAGAAATGATATAGTCATATGCGTCGTGTCTGAATATCTGACACTGCAGCTCCTTTCGTTTGAAATTATTACTTGATGCTATCAGTGTAACTGAGAAAGTAAAAAAATACGATCAAAACAGATGGTAGAAAGTGTAAGATTTGTTATTGTAGACCTTTTCTCTATGAAAGCGTATGCTAAAGACGAGAAGAGCAATAATAAGAACTGCATCCTGTGAATCGAGGACTGGTTTAATGACGAACGTCAGTTAAAAAAGAATCGACGCATAGAGAGGACAGGGAGGTGACTGGATATGATTTCAAAAGGAATACAGACAGATGGCAACAAGGAATGGGAATGGGTGGTGGTGAGCCATCCGGACAGTAAAGAGACTGAGAATCTCATCGGACAGTACGGCTTGATGCCGCAGCTCTTTGATCTTTATAATGAGAAAGAGATTGCGATGTTTCATCCTTCTCCCTCCACCAGATACTCTCAGGCAGTCCTTATCCACCTCCCGCTCTGGGAAGAAAGGGAACTGGGGCGGCTGGCTGAAGCAGACAGGGCTGTCACCCTGATTCTTTCAAAAAACGGACTGATCTGCTTTGTTCCCCTTACGGCTCATGAAACGTTGACGGAGGAATTCCTGTCTTTCTCGTCTTTATCTCTTTTTATCTATACTAGAATAACAGAGGAATACAGCATATTCACCAATGAGCTGGAGCGCTTAAAGAAACGGATCGAGAAGCTGGAACAAGAAGCCAGAGAAAAGTCTGACAGGAAAGTCCTGCTTAAACTGGCATCGCTGGAACAGGAAATAGTGATTCTTTCCAGGCGACTGGATGATTATGAAGAAACACTGACCCTTTTTTTGAACAACGAAGAGGTTACGGCATTCCTGGATGTGGAACACCGGGAAATCATACGCCTGAAAATCAAAAAGGCCGGGCATACGGTTCATTTATATAAGGAACTGGTGGAGTCTACAAGCGGTCTGTTATCTGACAGTATTGACAATAAACTGAACAGCATCATGGAATATCTGGCATCCTGGGCACTGGTCATTTCGATCCCGACACTCATTTTCAGTTTGTTCGGTATCAATACCGGAGGACTGATTGGAAGAGATACACCATTCGGTTCCTGGCTCGTCATTGCTTTAGCGGTCGTTATAAGCATTCTTGCAGCCCAATATCTGAAGAAAAAGATTTCAAATAAAAGGGTCCTGTTAGAATTTTTTCAAAAATTACGCTAAACTGTGAGTAACAACCAATATAAGGAGGCGATTGAATGAACGGTAAAAAATTAAGGAAATCCTCAACAGACAGAGTGATTGCAGGGGTATGCGGAGGAATAGCAGAATTCTTCGGCATTTCTTCATTAGCAGTAAGGCTTTTGTTCATCATCATCCCAAGCAATCTGCTGCTCTACATCATTCTAGCGGTCATCATGCCTGAAGAATACTAGAAACATGATCCGAAAAAAGTGGCGGTGACTGTAGAGATCAATGTTCGCTCATCACGGCTTTGACTGGAATCATGTCCACCAAACTGAAAAAGCATTCACGGATTCTATAAGAGTCCGTGAATGCTTTTTTGGTTATACGCTGTTAGAACTGTGGACACACTGACAACTTATTTCACTGGATCGGTTCACATCGAGAGAGTAGGATCCAGATTTTTGGTAAATAAATGAATGATTTTTTCCACTTCATTTTTTTGATATGTCCTTTTGTTGCATACCAGATAAAAATCCTGATAAAATGCAGCGTCTTTGATGGTGATCGTTTCGAGCCTCTGACTGTCTAGTTCCTCTCTAACTGAGATAGCATAAAGAAAACCAATGCCTTCATTTTCAGCGATGTATTTTTTCAACAAGGCGATATTACCGATACGTGATTTCTGCCTGAACTGATCGCACGATAGCCCTTGCTCCTTTAAGAAGTGCTCTACACTGTCGCAGACACCGGAGCCCTGTTCACGAGACAATAATGTTTCGGAAAATAAATCTGAAATTTCTACAGTTTTTCCGGCGAGCGGATGCGCTGGCGAGCATGCGAGGACAACGTTGTCACGGTAAAATGACCGTGTACAATACTGTTCTGTATCCACGGGCCCTGAAATAAACGCATACTTTATCTTCTGTTCATCCAGCATTTTCAATAATTGTGTCGTGTTATCGACAACCAAGTCGATTTTTAGATCGGGTATATTTAGAAGTTCTGTATAGGAAGGGATAAAGTATTCGCCGATCGTCCGGCTGGCGCCCAGAGTCAATTGACACGCCGGTTTCTCTCCTGAAAATCGGGATTTGATTTCCGCAATGTCTTCCTCTAATTTTTCAAGTTTTAACTTTAAATAGATGCCATTATGTGTCAGCGTTAACTGTCTGTCCTGATAATTGAAGAGTTTGACATCCAGTTGATTCTCGATGTATTGAATGTGTTTGGTTACAGCTGGCTGACTCAGCGACAGTTTCTTAGCCGCTTTAGTGTAATTACGTTCGTTTGCAACCATTAAAAAAGTGTGATAACGGTAATCAAGCATCAGATGATAAACCTCCTTTTTATACGTTACATTTATCTAATAACTATACCACGATAAGATTTAATCGACAACTTCCCTGAAAGATTACTAAACATTTCACAATGTTGGCGTTCATATTTGTGACCCAATTGACAAAGTAAGCGCTTTTTCATATTTATATACACAAATCCATTCTTTTTAGTAATGGATACATTCTGAAACGCTATTTTACAAGGGTTTAAATATTGAGTATTCTTAAACTACGAAAGAAAATTGCGGATGCATTAGTGAATAAGTTCACTAATTAATTCATGCCCATTGTATAGTCTGTTCTTTGTCCGAGATTTTCTAAATTTAATTTGGAGGTAAGTCGATGGCTCAATCAAGTGTGGTAGTTAAAAGAAGGAAAGTGTCTTACGCTCAGCCAGTGATCGGTTTCGGGCTGATCATCATGATGGGATGGTTCAGTGGTTATCTGCATACTCTGTCAGCAAAACTACCGTTGTTTTTGTTTGCCGGTCTGATTTTAGGCTATACGTTGACTCGGGCAAGATTCGGTTTTGCCGGCGGAATAAAACGGATCTATATGAGAGGGGAAGGAAGCTTGTCCAAAGCGCTGCTTGTCCTGCTGTTTGTCACAGCACTTGTGACCATGGGCATCCAGTGGCAGGCTGCACAAAATGGCCTCTTGCCCGCTTATATGGCAGCTGAAGGAGAAGCGTTCATACCCGGAACAACCAATGTTTATTTCACTAACATAGCAACCATCATCGGTGGTTTTGTTTTTGGCGTCGGTATGATGCTGGCTGGAGGCTGTGGCTCGGGAACACTGGCGGACTTTGGTGAAGGTTCCGGACGGGCGCTGATCGCTTTTATCTTTTTTGTTATCGGGACATCACCTGGACATTTCCTGAGACAAGTCGTCGATCGCACGGCAGTTGGAAAGGTAGGCGTTCAGCTGCATCTTCCGCAAGTACTGGGATATTTCGGTTCGCTCCTCTTCGTTGCAAGTCTGCTTGGGGTACTTTACTGGATCATCGTCAAGTATGAAAAACAAACGCAAGGCTGAAGGCACTTATATGGATCCGACCAGTGACTATGAAGAATTTGAAAAACCGCTGGCGGATGATGAGCAGGCTCCATTTTTCAGTCATCAGACTTACCATAAACTGTTTGTTCAAAGATGGAGTTTCATCTCAGGTGCATTGATACTGGCTTTCGGTGCCCTGTTCGTCCTGGTCACGACCAATAAAAACTGGGGCGTCTCAACAGCTTTGCTGACATGGAATGTTGCGGTCTTTGAACAGCTTGGAATCCATTTGCCGGCTGAATATTTTGGCTCGCATATCGATAAGGTCCAGGCCGGTCTGCTTAACGACGGTGGAACCATCCGAAACATCGGTCTGTTCTTCGGCTGCACGATCGCTTTCTTGTTAGCCAGACGTTTCACATTTGATTTCGATTTCAAAAAGAAAGACGCCGGCTACTTCGCACTTGGCGGCCTGCTGTTGGGATTTGGCTCGCGCTTTGGGCTTGGGTGTAACATTGGAGCGATGTATGCGTCGATTGCCAGTTTCTCAATTTCAGGCTGGTTTTTCTTAGTAGCCATGACACTGGGCGGCATTACCGGCATGAAAGTATTTGCCGGTAAAGTATGCATCCTGCCGCATCGCATGAAAAAATAATAAAAATATCAGGAGGAATTATAATAATGAGTAAAAAAGTATTGATCGTCGGCGGAGTTGCCGGTGGAGCATCTGTTGCCGCACGTGTAAGAAGACTGGATGAACAGGCTGAAATCATCATGTTTGAAAAAGGACCTTATGTATCCTTTTCAAACTGCAGTATCCCCTTTCACATAAGTGGTGACGTTAAAGAATCACAGGACTTTGACCGATGTGCCTAATGGATTTAAAACACAATATAATATCGATGCTCGTGTACGCAGTGAAGTAATGAGCATAAACCGCGAAGATAAAACAATTGAAGTGAAAAATCATGAAACAGGAGAATCATACATCGAATCATACGATGTACTCTTCTATTCTCCCGGAGCTAAAGCGATCATGCCTCAAAGCATCAAAGGCATCAACGATCCGCATGTCTTCGTGATGAAAACTGTTCCTGACGTTGAAGCATTAATGGGTTATACAAAAGCCAATGATGTAAAAGAAGTGGCAGTCGTCGGTGGTGGCTACATTGGACTGGAAGTGGCAGAAAACCTGAAAAAAGCGGGTTACGCCAGTCACGATAATCGAAGCTCAAAATCAGGTCATGGCACCGATGGATTTTGACATGGTCCAAATGATACACAGAGAAATTATGAACAAAGGTGTAGATTTGATTTTAGAAGATGGTGTTAAAGAAATCGCTTCTGACCGTGTCATCCTTCAGTCAGGAAAAGAAGTCAAAGCCCAAGCCGTTGTGATGGCAATAGGTGTCCGTCCTGAAACGACATTAGCTGTGGATGCCGGACTGGAGCTGGGCGAGACGACTGGCGCAATCAAAGTCAATCACCATTACCAGACCTCAGACCCTTCTATTTATGCTGTGGGTGATGCGATTGAAAGCACCTGTTTCTTCACACGCAAGAAAACGATGCTGTCACACTAGCAGGTCCTGCTCAGCGTCAAGCGCGTGCAGCGGCTGATCATGTATATGGTAGAACCTATCTGAACACGGGTGTGATCGGGTCTTCAAGTGTGAAATGTTTGATATGAATGCCGCTAACACGGGATTAAATGAAAAACAACTTCAACAAGCCGGTATCGACTATGATTTTGCTTATGTCATTCCAAAAGATAAAGTTTCAATAATGCCAGACGCAGAGAATTTATTCTTCAAATTGATTTTCGCTGTGCCATCTGGTCAGATCCTTTGGAGCCCAAGCAGTAGGAAAAGGAAATGTAGACAAACGAATCCGATGTTATGGCAACGGCTATCATGCTTCACGCGAACCTGGAACAACTGAAAGAACTTGAACTTACGTATTCCCCACATTTCTCGACAGCCAAAGATGTTGTCAACCATGCCGTGCTGGTAGGATTGAATATTCTGAATGGTGAATTCAAGAAAGTACCGGTAACAAAAGTCAGAGAATTGGTTGAAAAGCAAGGCAATGATCATTCTGATGCCAGAGAAGAAGATGAACACGCACTGAGTCATATTAAAGGTGCAGTCAATATTCCATTGAGTCAATTCCGTGATCGTCTGGATGAAATTCCAAAAGATCAGCCGGTTTATGTTCACTGCCGTTCAAGTCAGCGCAGCTACAATATGGTTCGTGCTTTGGGACAGTTAGGGTATTCAAACATCTATAACATCGACGGTTCATTCCTTGGAAGTGAGCGAGTACGAATATTTCAATGATGTTAGACTGAACCGAGAGCCAGTCGTCACAGATTACAACTTTGCCTAAAACATCAATCAAGAAGAAAAATTCTGCACGAATTTTTCTTCTTTTTGGTGTTATGTACGAGTAAATTATTTATTACGGAGGAAACAATGAAGCAGCAAAAAATGCAGACACATCTTGAACGAACTTTAACCGTAGGCACATGGCTGGTCATCTTGCTGATTTGGATCTTAGCAACGCAGGCTGAAGGTCTGTCATCGCATATTCTGCCTTCCCCGCAGGAAGTGTGGCGCGCGTTTGTTCAGATCCTGCAGGATGGCTATAACAGGATCAGTTTATGGCAGCATTTGGGGGACAGTTTCAGACGGTTATTCGGATCGCTGCTTCTGGCAGTTATCACGGCCATTCCTTTGGGACTCGTCGAGCGGATTTTTCACTAAATTCCGGGCCATCATTGACTTCATTGTTCAGTTTTACCGTCCCATCCCGCCTCTGGCCTATGACGCTTTGCTGATTTTATGGCTGGGGATTGAAGATGGATCGAAAGTCACCTTACTGTACCTGGCAGCTTTCGCGCCCATCTATATCGCCTGTGTTGCTGCTGTGAGCAGTATCAACCGCGATTATATTTAAAGCGCTCAGTCGCTGGGGGCTTCTAGAAGGATGTTTTCATGAAGATCATCCTGCCCGCTGCCATGCCGGATATTTTCACCGGGGTCACGGCCAGCGGCTTTGCCTATACCACACTGGTTTGCGGCAGAAATGACAGCTGCAACCTCAGGGATCGGCTGGATGGTCATTGATGCCTCAAGATACCTGAAATCAGACGTCATGTTCGTCGGGATCATCCTGATGGGGATAACCGGTATTATGATGGCATGGGCTGTTTATCCTGCTCGAAAGAAAATTTCATATTTTGGAAAGGAAAAGAATAAAGATGTTTAAAAAGAGAATGGAAAAGAAGCTGCTGTTCAGCCTGACAGGCATGGCGGCGCTGATGTTAATGGGCTGTACAAACGAGAGTGAAGCGGAGACTGATCAGCCTGAAACGATCAATATCGGTTATCTACGTGTGCCCAATGATGAAATGGTTGCTTTGTCGTCAGGATTTTATGAAGATTATTTTGATGATAAAGGCATTGAAACGAATTTTATCGTGTTCGACTCCGGGGTGGATGCAAACAAGGCCTTAGCTTCTGGTAGTATTGATTTCGCATCGATGGGAAATACCAATGGCATCATTGCGCTGGCAACGGATATCGGAGCTGAACTGATCTGGCTCCATGAAATTTTAGGAGAGATCGAAGCCCTGGTGGTAAGAAACGGCTCAGGAATCGAGAACCTTTCTGATCTAGAAGGTAAAAAAATTGCGACGACCTTTGCTTCGACGTCACATTACAGTCTGCTGCAGGCTTTGAATGATGAAGGCATTGCCGATAATGTGGAACTGCTGGACATGCAGACGATGGATATCGTCGCAGCCTGGGAAAGAGGGGACATCGACGCGGCATATACTTGGCAGCCGTCTTTAGGAAAACTGCTTGAGGACGGAGAAGTGCTGATTTCTTCTGCCGAAGTGGCCGAGAAGGGACACAAAACGGCGAATGTCCTGCTGACACGCAAAGCATTCTCTGAACAGCATCCAGAAGTCGTTGCTGATTTCGTTGAAGCAACGATCGCAGGAGGCGAGGTTTATCGCCAAGACCAGGAAGAAGCGGCACAAATCGTGTCAGAGTCACTGGAAATTGATGCTGAAGACGCTTTGAGTCAAATGGAAGGGTCACTATGGCTTTGGTCCTAAGATCAACTGACACAGGAATACCTGGGCACGAGTGATACGCCAGGGGATTTTTCACAAGTGATGAAAGAAACAGGAGATTTCCTGCAGGAGCAGGGATCGATTCAAACCTCTCCTCAGCAGTCAGTCTATGACGACTTCATCGATCCTCAATTTATCGAGAAGGTAATGGAAAGGGTAAAGAATTTCAATGAGTGAAAACAGAGAAATAGTGAAGCTTGAAAATATTTCCATGGTCTACGGCGAAGGTGATCAGCAGACATCGGCACTGGAAAGTATCGATCTCAAGGTTGATAAAGGTGAATTCATCTGTGTTCTTGGACCGTCAGGATGCGGAAAAAGTACGCTGCTAAAAATCATTGCCGGATACCAGTTCCCGACAAAAGGGACAGCATATTTTCAAGATCAGCAGATCAAGGGACCGGACTGGCATAAAGGTGTCGTCTTTCAATCACCGACGCTTTACCCCTGGCTGACGGTTGAAGAGAACATAACTTTCGGACCGAGGATAAGAGGACTGGACCGCAAGACGATAAAAGAAAAAACGGATCATATACTGAAACAGATCGCATCTGTCAGCAGAAGCCAAAAAGGAGTTTTTGAACCGTCTGGGAGATGAAACAGAGAGTCGCTTTGGCTAGAGTTCTGGCAAATGAGCCAGAATTGATCCTTATGGACGAACCCTTAGGTGCTCTGGACGCATTAACCCGTTTAAATATGCAGGGGCTGATCAGGAACCGTGGTGAAAGAAAACAATAATACCGTGCTGATGATCACCCATGATGTCGATGAAGCCATGGCTCTCGGGACACGTGTGATCGTGATGTCAAAACAGCCCGGCAGAATACTGAAAGAGATCGAAGTGGACTATACGTTCTCGGCGTTTCGGTTGGAAACACACCGCATCGAAATGGACGAAAACTATTTGAAGACGAAAAGACGAAATCCTTGATCTGATCAGTCAGGAATAAACTGTTTTTTGTCAGGATAAATGTTTTGAATTTTCGGTTAGTTTATTAAACAGAATAACATATGCGCCTTCAGGCTGATTTGATTCAGTTTGAAGGCGCATATGTTATTTTATTTGAACTTGATATGTGAATCGTCAGATATAAAACGCCAAGGGTCAGATTAAGGATGATTTTCTGAAGGTTGGCACCGTCTGTCGATTCTAGGATATCTGCTTCATTGAATACGCAGGTAACAAGCAGAAACTGAGGGGATTGAAGTAAGGCGTCAAGCAACAGAGTCGAATTTATCCCAATTTAATCCAGTATAATCCGTTTCAAAATGAAACAGATAAAATGTTAAAGAGAGGTTGTAAAATATGGTATAGTGTTTTTTATGATGCATTAAACACGTCGATTTAAATTTCATTTAAATGTTACCAGATTTATTTTATTTTTCGACAAAGCTGTATTATACTTTCAAAAAGGAGAGAGTTTAAATGCAAAAGGAAACAAAAGAGAACAAAACGGTGGCAGGTGCTGCTCGGTGGTGTGCTGATGCAGCTCTGTATTTGGTGGGATCTATACCTGGAGTCTGTTCAACCAGCCACTGGTTGACGCGTATGGCTGGGAACGAACGGAAGTCTATACCGCTTATTCACTGATCGTTTTTATTTTTGCCCTGGTCACGATTTTTTCCGGCCGGCTGCAGGATAAGATCGGCCCACGGAAAGTTGCCACGATAGGGATACTGCTGTTCAGTGCCGGTCTGATCGTTGCTTCGTTTGCCCGATCACTGCCGCTCTTGTACTTCGGTTACAGTGTATTGGGCGGAATCGGTGTCGGGATGGTGTATGTGTGCCCGCTGTCGACATCACTGAAACGGTATCCCAAGAAGAAAGGGATGGTTACAGGCATCATTGTCGGGGCTTTCGGTCTGGGTGGATTTGTTTTTAATTTTGTTTTAAGTTATCTGATCGAAACGATCGGCGTGTCGCCGACTTTTCTTGTGCAGGGTTTAGTGTATGCGGTTATCGGACTGATCGGTGCGCAAATGCTTAAAATTCCTGAAGGCTCAGCAAACAAAGAAAACATACTGGTGAATGAGAATGATTTTGAAACCAGACAAATGCTGAAAACGAGATCTTTTTATCTCTGTGGGTCATATATCTTATAGGCAGCCTGAGTGGTCTAGTCGTTATCGGTCTGGCCCAGGACATTGCCCGTGAAATCGTAGGGCTTTCTCCTCAAATTGCCGGCTATTCGATCGCAGTCGCTGCAGTGGCCAATGCTTTAGGGCGTCTCGGCTGGGGGGCATTATCGGATATCATCGGACGGCTGCGTGTCTTCAGTCTGCTGTTTCTGATACACAGCTTTGTCAATGGTAACACTAAGCTTGTGGACCAGTCAGGCTTTCATGTATTTCATCTTACTTATGCTGATCGTCAGCAGTTTTGGCGGCTTTCTTGCCACGTTTCCTGCCATCACCAGTGACTACTTTGGTTCATACTATTTTGGATCCAACTACGGCCTGATCTATCAGGCATATGGTGTGGCCTCTTTAGCCGGTCCGTTCCTGCTTGGTCTGACAAGCCAGGATACACATGCTTTTTTGATCGCGAGTATGCTGGCAGTCGTTGGTCTCGTGCTGACGCTGCTCGTCAGACCACCGAGACTGCTCGAGGATAAACTGTTTGTAACTATGTAGCTGTATGTCAAAAGAAAAAGGGTATAGAACTGCTCGATTTCTTTTCTGATCAATCATGAAAGGCAAGTCTGTTATTGCTTTTCAAGCGCTTTCATATATGCTATACTTAACATGAAAATAAGTAGGAATGGAAAGGGGTATGCGTTATGTTATTTACAGAAGTTTCTGACGAGCGTGCAAAAGATAAGCATCCAGCGGAAATATTGGCGATCGTGACCGGAATTGATAAAAATTATTACAGATGGAGTAAGAGAGCATGGCGATCAGAACGTTCTAGACAATCCGTCACTGCTGGACATCTCGGAAGAAGACCAGAAGCGAATCATCGAAGCACGCAAATCTGGGCTACCTTGATGCCACACTGCTATAAAGAAACGATGGAAAGCTGCTCTGAAATAAGGGCAGCTTTTTATGTATGTGAGTCAACAGGCATCTTATCAGCAGAAGAGTCTCACAGCGATCTCAGCTCAAATATAATAGAATGAGAGGAGCCCATACTTTGGATTGGAGGGAGGATGGCTCGCTCGGAAAGTTCACAAATGAGCTTGTTGGAAAAAAAACAAGGAGTTTATTCGGTTTTTCTCATAGTTTAAAAACGTTAAGTATTTTTAAATATAATGAGAGAAAAAATAATATTTTCACAATAGAATCGAATCTCAGAAACCCATATTGTCAACATTTATGATCAGAATTTAAAATAACAACGGAAGATTTATAAAAAAACTTTGACATAAAAAAGAAACATGGTATTATAAATGTGCAGTTAATCACAACAAAAAAACGGTAGGAGGAACAAGCAATGATCAAGTGGAACAAACTATTATTAATTACAGCAAGCATGGGGTTACTTGCTGCATGTGGTGCAGATGATACAGAGGAAGAAGTAACAGATGAGACAGAAGAAACAACAGAGGACACGACAGAGGATACAGCTGAAGAATCCGATGCAACGACTGGTGCAACACAATCAGTGATCGGCAGTGCAGACGATTTGGAAGAAGCGTTTTCTGCTGACGGCGGATGGATCGTTATCTTTGAAGGTGACGTTGAAGCTGACATGGAACTGACATTAGCAGAAGGTCCAACAAACGACGGCGAAATCGCTCGTAAACTGGCTCTATATACACAAGACGAAGACCGTAACATTCTGGAATAGTTTCACACTGACATGTTCCAAGCGTCACAGTTGAAAGTGAAAACAGCCGTATCCAAGGCGGAACACTTGCCGGCGACGTATACGTCAATGCCAACAACTTCTCAATGCCTGACGGAACGATTGACGGCGACCTGATCTTCGGAAGCGAAGAATATCAGGAATCAGCTGACCTTATCAGAAGGCGAAGTAACTGGTGAAGTACGTGTTGAAGGCGGCGAAGAAGAATCAGCTGACGCAACAACAGGTGCAACACAATCAGTCATCGGAAGCTCGTGTGATCTTGAAGAAGCTTTCTCAGCAAACGGCGGCTGGATCGTCATCTTTGAAGGCGACGTTGAAGCTGACATGGAACTGACATTAGCAGAAGGTCCAGCAAACGACGGCGAAATCGCCCGTAAACTGGCTTTATATGCACAAGATGCTGACCGTAACATCACTGAAAGATACACTTTGACTGTTCCAAGCATCACAGTTGAGAGTGAAAACAGCCGTATCCAAGGCGGAACAGTTGTCGGCGACGTTTACGTCAATGCGAACAACTTCTCAATGCCTGAAGGAACGGTCGACGGCGACTTGATCTTCGGAAGCGAAGAATATCAGGACATCAGCTGATCTGTCAGAAGGCGAAGTAACCGGCGAAACACGCGTTCGAAGAATAATTCTTTTAAACCCCCTATAAATAAGGTAAAGACCGCAGCCAATGGCTGCGGTCTTTTTTTTCTATAGTGAATAATCAGTGCACACGACGGAGCCGAGTGCCTGAACAGAATCTGAGTAAAAGGCTGAGACCCATTCATGAATATAAATCAGCTGTAGATGATACGCATCCTGGCTCATGCCTTATTCTCACACTTGAAAAGTATGTGCACGTGAATAAAATGAGTCGTGGATTTTAATAGTATAGTATGACACGCTATTCTTGACGAGTTCACAATTGTGTTATATAGTGGACTTTAGAAATGAACAGACAGGACATGTCCGAGTGTAATAGAGTTCTCTCCTTCTTTGTTTATTTTGTAGTTACTTAAACGAATCTTCCATTAGGAAAGGTAAGGGATAATCATGAGTTTATTGAAAAAGAAATTTGCAGCAGGCGCTGCAGTAGTAGCATTAGGCGGATTTTTAGGAGCATGTGATGCTGCTGAAGATACAACAGAAGAAACAACAGAAGAAAACGGCGATGCAGTAACTGCAGCTTCTATCACAGCTGAAGCAGACCAAGTCGTTGGCTTCTTTAAGCGAAGACGGTAACTGGCTGACAGCACTCACAGCTGACGTGACAGCTTGAGGAAGACGTCGACTGTTGCCGGCGAATTCTAATGATGGCGGAGAAGAATCCGGCGATCTTTATCGTAAATTGGCATTATATGCTCAGGACGACGAGCGTAATGTCACTGACACATATACGTTAGCTGTTCCAATGATGACAGTTGAATCACCAAACTTCCGTATTCAGGAAGGTACTTTAGACGGAGACGTTTATGTTGACGCTGAAGGCTTCGAATTAGCTAACTCTACAGTTACAGGTGACGTGACATTCTCATCTCAAGAGATGATGGATGCTGCTATGATGGACGAAGGTACGGTTGAAGGCGAAGTAACTGTCGAAGAATAATCGTTTATTACCTTTAACAGGATGATCCGTTCGAAGTGCACGATTCACAATGTCGGTGTTCTGCCTATCGGACGCAGGAGAGAAGAATCACTGACAATAAGTAGTACAAGTTAAAAGCAGTTCTTCAGGTTGCAATTGTAAAGAACTGTTTTTTATCAAAGTATCGAAAAATTAAAACTGAAAAGGTATGAACGCTGCTTTTTCGATCAGGAGACTCGCCTCGACTTATGTATGCCTGACGATCGGTTATCTGCCGTAAGTTTTTCGGAAAATAGTTACTAACTCATGCAGATTCAGAGCAGAATCTTGTTATGAGTTTTAAGAATCCGCGGTCAAACTTATATCGTTTCGACGTTATCTTCATGAGTTTTTGGAATGAATCCCGTTTCTTACTTATACCGATTATTCACTCCGTTGATTGAATGTCTTTAATGAATGTCTGTACATAGACCTCTCGTGTACGGTCGTTATTTAATGCTTTTCCGATATTGACTAATTACTGACAGATAATCAGCCGTGTGTCACAGTTTCAAGAAAGTGAACGGCAGTGCACACATGACACACTTTGAACATGAAAAATTTGACCGGTCAGTGAGAAATGCTTCAGGTACAAGGCTTTCTGATGATATAGCTCGAATTCAAAAGTGTGTTCCTAGTGTGTTATTCTGCCTGAAAGAGTGTATACTGTAAACTACATAGGAGCATTGGCTCGATACCATTTAAGGAGGAGCACTGTGAACCGTAAACAACGTATTTTAAATTATGTAAATGAAGCCTGCACATCCTTCTCCCTTAAGGATATCGAAGAAGGCATGGGCATCACGACAAAAGAGGTGTCCGATGCTTTGGACACGATGCGCAGCAACGTTTCAAAAGACCTGAATCAACTGGTTCGCGAAGGAGAACTGAAAAAAATCGACAGGCCGGCCAGTGCGGTTCATCCCGATCGAAAAAGTGCGGCATCAGCCGCTGACCCGGCATGTCCCGAGCTATAAAGAGAAACGGCCGACTTGCTAAAGGTGTGACGTCAGGAGGTCCTGGATTATTCCTATAATCAGACGCAGGATATTTTCAAGACGATCATCGGGGCAAACGGGAGCATGAAAAATGCTGTTGAACAGGCAAAAGCCGCGGTACTCTATCCGCCTAAAGGACTGAACACCCTGATCACCGGACCGACCGGATCAGGCAAGTCTTTTTTTGCCCACGCAATGTTCCGCTTTGCCCAGTCGCATGAGCTCATCGACAAGGAGAAAGAACTGATTGTATTCAACTGTGCCGATTACGCGACAAATCCCCAGCTGCTGATGAGCTATTTGTTCGGCTATGCCCAGGGAGCCTTTACTGGGGCCGCAAGTTCCAAAGAAGGGCTTATTCAGCAGGCGGATGAAGGCATGCTCTTTTTAGATGAAGTGCATCGTCTGCCACCCGAAGGTCAGGAAATGGTCTTTTATTTCATGGATACCGGCACATACAGCCGTCTGGGAGAGACCGGTAAAAACAGACAGGCGAATGTGCGGATCGTCTGTGCGACTACTGAAGATCCGAAATCCACTTTTCTCGGACACGTTCATGCGACGGATACCGATCAATATTCCACTTGCCCTCATTCAGAGAAAGGCCGGTCACTGAACAACTTGATTTGGTAAAGCTTCTGACCGGAATCGAAGGCCAACCGCATACAGCGTAAAATCATCCTGAATGAAGAAGTGGTCAAGGGACTCGTTGCAAGTGTGGGATACGGGAATGTCGGACAATTGAAATCATCTATTCAGCTTGTCTGTGCGAGAGGTTTCATGAACCAGCTGACCAGAGCGAAATCACACTGACGGTCAAAGATCTTCCTGAAACGATCAAAGATCATCTGGTGGGGCTGTCTTCGGACCGGCTGCAGCAGACAGAGCTGTCCAAACATATCGAGGCGAAAATGACGGTCATCCCGAATGAAGCCGTTCTATAAAATGACTGCAGACTCGTATCGAACTGCCGTATAATATTTATGACATCATCGGAGACAAGGCAGCCTTGCTCGAAGCGGAAGGGCTGGACCGTGATTCGATCAATCAGTACATTTCCACGGACATCAATGTGCATCTGAAATCTTTCTACCGCAACCATGGCTTCTCGTTTCAGACGGAGTCGAAACTTGCCGAAGTGGTCAGCAAGGAAGTGATCCAGTTTGCCCATCAGATCGTGGATGAAGTCGAACGCTCTCTGGGTGGATCTTTCAAACAGAATTTCATCTACGCGATGAGTCTCCACATCAGCTCGCTGTTAAGCAAGATCGACAGCGGTCAGGAAAGAAAGATGAACAACCGTATCCGGGAAATGGCGATGACGTATGCGACGGAATATGAAGTGGCGGAACAACTGAAAGACAAAATTGCCGCTCATTTTTCCGTTGAGATTCCGGATAACGAAGTCTACTACCTGACTGTCCTGCTCGTCTCACTGAAAGAAGAACTGGCTTCCGGGAGAGTAGGGATCGTGATCGCGACTCACGGCAATTCCACGGCAAGCAGTATGGCAAGGGTGGCGGAAGAGCTTCTGGATACTTCTGGCGTGAAAGCGATCGACATGCCTCTGGATATGTCACCGACGGTCGTCTATGATCGGATAAAAAAAGCTGTTACGGAACGTGAATGAAGGCAGCGGGGTCCTGCTCCTTGTGGATATGGGATCACTCGCCACGTTTGAAACGTCTCTTCAAAAAGAGACAGGTATCCACATAAGGTCGATCGATATGGTGTCGACGGCCATCGTTCTGGAAGCGGTGAGAAAAGCCTCACTGGTGGATGCAGATATCGAACTGCTGTATGAATCACTGACGAAGTTCAGCGGGTACACCAAGGAACTGCCCAAGCACAGTCACGCCCGGAAGCCGTCTAAACGCAAGCCGCCTGTGGTTTTAGCCATCTGTGCCAGCGGTGAAGGAACTGCTCAGAAAATCAAGCAGATCATTGAAAAGCCACTGCAAAAATCCAATGAAGCCGGGATCGAAGTGAAAACCTGTTCTGTAGCGGAGCTGGAGACGAAACTCCCTGAGTGGCAGGAAAACTATACCATCATTGCTTCGACGGGCATCATTGATCCGAAGATCCAGGCCCCTTTCATTCCGCTCGAGCGCTTTATAGAAGATAAGCCGCAGCATCTGCTGAATAAAATCCTCAGCCTGACTTCGGCTGATCAGCAGGAAGCAATCTCTGAAGAAAGTCAGGCAAAAGAAATCGTTTATTCCTTTGTGGAAGATAATTATGCATTCATCAATCCGAAAAAGGTCGTGCCGCTGATCTGGTCATTCGTCGACCAGTGCGCTGATCTCAGAAAAGAAGAAACGACACCGTATGCTTTTCATATCAATCTTGCGCTGCATACAGCCGGGATGATCGAACGGTCACTGCAGTCTGATGAGCTGACTCGTGAACAGGAGCTCGACCGGGAGACGAAGCAGCATCCAGTGTTTGAAGAAATGCAGAACCTGATCCTGCGGTTTGAAAAACAGATCCAGATAACAGTCCCTATGGCGGAATACCCGCACATTCTCTATTTTATTACCAAAGAAGAAGGGAACATGGAGGATATCGACACACTCCTGACTGAATGATGTGAAAAAAACACACAAACGACACACTGAATCAGTGTGTCGTTTTTAGTGTTTCGGTCCAAGACTGTCAACACGCCGAAAAGCAGAGAAGTGTGTTGGCACACTTCTTGCTTATATATAAGTGAGGGGAATAAAAAGACAATCCAAAAGATTCCCAAGAATAAGTGGAAGGAGTGTTGTTTATAACAGAAGGGGTTGAGGAACAATGGATATTCGGTTGATTCGTATAGATGATCGGCTTATTCATGGTCAAGTCGCAACGACCTGGTCGAAATCTGCCGGTATCAGTCGGATCATCGTAGTGAGTGATGAAGCGGCAGACAATCCTCTTCAGAAGGTATTGCTGACACAGGCTGCACCGCCGGAAGTGAAATCCCATGTTGTCTCTGTTTACAAACTGAAGGAAATAGCTGATCACCCGTTGCTCCGTGATGTCAAAGTAATGCTATTATTTACTGACCCTATAGATGTCATGAGAGTACACCGATGTGGCTTGAAGTTTGACAGCGTCAATATCGGCGGGATGAAATTCACTGAGGGAAAAAAGATGGTCACCCACTTTGTATCCGTAGACCAATCTGATATCGATGCTTTCAAGTATTTGGATGAAGAGGGTATCGAACTGGAAATAAGGAAGGTCCCCGGCGACCGAAAGCAGTATATGATGGATGTGCTTGAAAAAGGGGATTTTTTGTAAGCGTGTTAAGAAATTAACCGGTAAAATATGCCGGTAGTAGGAGGGAAATAAATGGTAGGAATTATATTAGCAAGCCATGGTGAGTTTGCTGAAGGTATATTGCAGTCAGGACAAATGATTGTAGGAGAACAGGAAAATGTCAAAGCAGTCACATTGATGCCAAGTGAAGGTCCCGATGATATCCGCCGCAAGATGGAAGAAGCCATTGCGGCGTTTGATTCAGATGAAGTGCTGTTTCTCGTCGATTTATGGGGAGGTACGCCATTCAACCAGGCCAACACATTGTTTGAAGACCATAAAGACAAATGGGCGATCGTGGCAGGACTTAACTTGGGGATGCTGATCGAAGCATTCACAGGACGTTTTGGAATGGACAAAGCTCAGGATATTGCTAAGGCAATCATCGAACCGGGTAAAGACAGCGTGAAGGTGAGACCTGAAAGTCTTCAGCCTGCAGAAGCAGCTGTGGAAACAAAGAGTGAAGAACCGAACCAGCCATTACCAGAAGGAACAGTGGTGGGTACCGGTAAGATCGATATCCGTCTTGCTCGAATCGACTCACGTTTACTGCACGGTCAAGTGGCAACCGCCTGGTCAAAAGATGTCCAGCCAACACGTATCATCGTTGTTTCTGACAATGTAGCTCAGGACGATCTGCGTAAGAGTCTGATCACTCAAGCTTCACCACCAGGGATCAAAGCAAACGTTGTACCTGTTGACAAAATGATCGAAGTAGCAAAAGATCCGCGCTTTGGCAAGACAAGTGCCTTGCTGTTGTTCGAAGATCCTCAGGATGCCTTGCGTGTCATCGAAGGCGGCGTTGAGATCGACGAAGTCAATGTTGGCTCAATGGCTCACTCTGAAGGTAAAGTTATGATCAATAACGTACTGTCCGTGGACGAAGAAGACGTGGAAGCGTTCAAGAAAATGAGAGATCACGGCGTGAAATTTGATGTACGTAAAGTACCATCTGATCAGAGCAAAGATATATGGCCAATGCTTAAGAAAACGAAATATGTTGATTAAGAAAGATTTTAAGGAGGGAAAATAAATTATGAATATATTTGTTATTATTTTAGTCTTACTCGTTGCCTTTCTGGCAGGGATGGAAGGGATTTTGGACCAGTTCCAGTTCCACCAGCCCATTATTGCGTGTACATTGATCGGACTTGTAACGGGAAATCCAATTGATGGTTTACTTTTAGGTGGGACACTGCAGCTGATCGCCTTCAGGTCGGATGAATATCGGAGCTGCCGTAGCACCTGATGCCGCACTTGCTTCTATAGCTTCAGCTATTTTAGTTACTTTACGTGGTGCCGGCGTATCAGAAGGTATTGCCCTGGCTATTCCGTTAGCCATTGCCGGTCAAGTACTGACGATCTTCGTTCGTACATTAACTGTTGGTATTGCACATGCTGCCGATGGTAAAGCGAAAGAAGGCTCATTTAGAGCTGTTGAATGGCTTCATATCGGAGCCCTGATGCTCCAAGGCCTGCGTATCGCGATTCCAGCCGCAATTATTTTATCTGTACCAGCTGAACTTGTAACAGATGGTTTGAATGCTATCCCAGCCTGGCTGACAGGTGGACTGGCTGTTGCCGGTGGAATGATCGTGGCCGTTGGTTATGCCATGGTTATCAACATGATGGCAACGCCAAAACTCTGGCTGTTCTTTTTCCTCGGCTTTGCGTTATCAGCAGTCGGCGAATTGAACCTTATTGCCATGGGTATCATCGGTGTCGTTCTGGCTCTTCTTTACCTGCAGTTTGCACCTGAATTTAACCAAGGTGGCGGCGGTGGCGGAGGAAGTTCCTCCGGCGGAGACCCACTTGACGATATCTTAAACGATTATTAAAAAGGAGCGTTGAATGAATATGGATGAAAAAAATAAAGTAAGATTGACGAAATCAGACCGTTTAAAAGTATTCTGGAGAAGTCAGTTCCTTCAGGCGTCCTGGAACTTTGAACGTATGCAGAATATCGGCTGGGCATATTCCATGATCCCGGCACTGAAAAAATTATATACTACAAAAGAAGACCGTGCACTGGCGTTGAAACGTCATCTGGAATTCTTTAATACTCACCCTTATCTGGCAGCGCCAGTCCTGGGTGTAACTTTGACACTTGAAGAAGAAAAAGCGGCTGGCGAAGATATCGACAATGCTGCAGTTCAAGGGGTCAAAATCGGTATGATGGGCCCGCTTGCCGGTGTCGGTGACCCGGTATTCTGGGGAACACTGCGTCCGGTCCTGGGTGCTTTTGCGGCATCCCTTGCTTTAAGCGAAAGCTGGCTTGGCCCGATCATCTTCTTCCTGGCATGGAACATTATCCGCATGTCCTTCCTGTGGTATACGCAGGAGTTAGGTTACGTTCAAGGTGGTAACATCACTCAGAATCTGGCCGGCGGACTGATGCAGAAACTGACTCAAGGTGCCTCTGTTTTAGGTATGTTCATCATGGGTGTTCTGGTACCACGCTGGACCGCCATGAACTTCCCGATGGTCATCAGCCGTGTCGATAATGCTGAACCTGATATGATCGACTTTTCTGCCATATCAGAAGCAGCAAACGAAGGCGTGCTGTCAGGCGACATGCTGAGAACTGTTGTTGCAGATATTCAAGCAGGCATGGCTATCCAGCCGCAGCAAGTAACGACCCTGCAGAACACACTGGATCAGCTGCTTCCGGGTATTGCACCCTTACTACTGACCCTCTTCTGTGTGTGGTTATTACGTAAGAAAGTCAGCCCGATCACAATTATCGGCGGTATCTTCGTAGTCGGCGTTATCGGTTACGTTATCGGTATCTTAGGATAATAGATCTGATCAGATTTTATAGATAATAAAGAAAAGAAAAACACTTCCTCTGGAGTACGCGTTATCATTAACGGGTATCTCCTCAGGAAGTGTTTTTTTATACCGATTTACGCTGTTTTGAAGAAGGGATGTTCAGCTGCTTGCGGTATTTGCTAACGCCTCTTCTTGATAAAGTGATGTCTTTTTCTTTTAAGGCATCGGATAATGCCTGATCGGATAGCGGTCTGGATCTATCTTCCGTTTTGACAAGCTGTTCGAGAGCCTGCTGGACATGATTTTTGGACATATCAGACTGACTCGACCGGCGGGACAGGAAGGACTTTAGTTCAAACGAACCATAAGGTGTTTCGATATAGGTATCCCTGACTGCCCGGCTGATCGTGGACTGGTTGAGATGCAATTCTTCTGCCAGGTCATTCAGCTGCAGTGGAGCGAGCGAGGCGTTTTTGTCTTTAAAGAATGCCTGCTGATGCATGATGATCGCTGTTCCCACACGCAGTATCGTTTCCTTGCGCTTTTTGAGACTTGTCTGAAGGGTTTCGTATTCCTGTTTTTTTTTCTTTGATATAGGATTTCACCTGATCATCTTCTGAGTCTCTGCAGTTCGCTGAAATAGTCATGGTTGAACGTCAATAGTGGCGTTCTGTATTTTGTTTCTTTGATGACCAGCTCATCTTTATCCAGGCTCACACTGAGTTCGGGTAAAACAAAAGGCGTGAACACGGCCTGATAAGCCTCTCCTGGCGAAGGCGTCAGTTTCTGGATGAACTGGTAAACGGTATTTATATCCTTTTCGTCCACACTGTACGTTTCGGCAAGCGCTGACCATTTTTATCTGTCAGAGCTTCCAGATTTTCTTCGATAACGATATAGGCAATGTCGGGTGCGAAATCGAGCCGTTCGGTCTGGAGGAGCAGGCACTCTCTCAGGTCGTGGGCACCGATTCCCGGGGGATCGAGCTGCTGAAGCAGAGTCAGTGCATCGATCAGCTCGACCGGTGTCGCACCGGTTTCTTCCTGAGCTTCCTCGACAGTTCTAGTGACATAACCCTTATGATCCAGCTGATTGACCCACCAGAATATAAGCTCGCGCAAGTATGTCTTGCGGTAGAACAACTCGATCTGCTCTTTCAAAAAATCAAATAATGAAGGCTGGCTCGCCGTGGTCTGTTCGATCGCAGAGGCAGTTTCTTTTAAAGCGGACTGGACAAGACGGATCTCCTGATCTGGAAGATCGATAAACGGATTGTCTAAAATCTGACTGGTCAGGTAAGTGGACAGATCGATGCGGTTCAGCTGAAGCAGGTGTACACCCTGCAGCAGATTCGGGATATAGGATTGTTTCTGAGTTTGACGCTGGTTGGGTTGTTGTCTGAAGTCCATAATATTCTCCCTTTCTTATCCAGTTTAACATATATGATGTCGGTTTCATTCTTTTTGATCGATACGGATCGTATGGGTGTTTATTTACGGGCATGTCAAACTGGATCACTGCAGGATCGACTATAAATGAGATCTGTTTAATATTATTATACTGAAATTATAATCACTGTGATATACTTAATCTAATATATAAATAGTGGAGGAATAAGATGAAATTTAATGAGTATACGTACGAACGACCGGATTTTGATTTATTTAAAAAGGATTTCATGCATATCGTCGATCAGCTGACGAGTGCGGACTCAGCGGATGAAGTGAAGGAAGCGATCGATCTTGTCTCCGATTTGACGTCGTCACTCGACACGATGGCGACACTGGCGTCCATCCGTTATTCGATCGATACGAAGGACGACTTTTATGAGCAGGAAGACCAGTACTGGAATGAGTATGGTCCACTGTATCAGGAACTCAACACGCTTTATTACAAAGCGATCATGGATTCACCGTTTCTGGATGAGATAAAAGCAGCCTATCCGAGGACTTTTGTTCAGAACATGCAGTTTGAACTCGATTCATTCAACAAAAGCGTGATCGGGCTACTTCAGAAAGAGAATCAGCTGAGCAGTGATTATCAGAAACTTATCGCATCGGCGGAGATCACCTTTGACGGCAAGACGCTGACTCTGTCTCAGTTCGGTCCTTATCCTGCAGTCACCAAACCGCTCGGTAAGAAAGGGAGCCTCACAGGCACAGCTGAGTTTCTTTGAAGAAAATGAAGAAAAACTGGACACGATCTATGATGAACTCGTCACGGTCAGAGACCAGATAGCCAAGCAGCTCGGCTATAAAGATTTTGTGGAACTGGGCTATGTCCGGATGAAACGGTTTGACTATGACCGTGAAATGGTCGAAGTGTACCGAAACCAGGTGCTGGATTATGTGGTGCCGGTAACAAAAAAACTGGCTGAAAGGCAGGCGGACCGCATCGGCATCCAGGAGATGAGACACTATGATGAAACGCTGCAGTTTTCAGACGGCAATCCGACACCTCAGGGAGACCCGGACTACATCATCGAAAACGGACGCAGAATGTATCACGAACTAAGCGGTGAAACGGCAGAATTCATCGATTTCCTGTTTGACAGAGAGCTGGTCGATCTGCTTTCCAAAGAAGGGAAGGCGAGCGGAGGCTACTGTACGTATATTCCCGACTATAAGTCTCCCTTCATTTTTGCAAACTTCAACGGGACGTCTGGGGATATCGATGTTTTGACCCACGAAGCCGGTCATGCCTTCCAGGTGTATCAGTCCCGCTGGATCAAGCAGCCTGAGATCGTTTTTCCGACGTTTGAGACGTGCGAGATCCACTCAATGAGTATGGAGTTCTTCACGTACCCATGGATGGAACTGTTCTTTAAAGATCAGACTGAGAAATATAAATTCGATCATCTGAGCAGCGCTATCCGCTTCCTGCCGTATGGTGTTCTGGTGGATCACTTCCAGCACGAAGTCTACGAGAATCCAGAGTGGTCTCCGGCTGAGCGAAAAGTCTGCTGGCGAGAACTGGAGAAACAGTATCTGCCGCAGCGTGACTATTCGGAAAGTGACTTTCTGGACAAGGGCACATACTGGTACAGACAGGGACACATTTTTGCATCGCCGTTCTACTATATCGACTATACGCTCGCTCAAGTCTGCGCGCTGCAGTTCTGGAAACGCGCCATCGTCGATCAGGACGATCAGGCCTGGAGTGACTACATGACGATCTGCGAAGCCGGTGGAACAAAGAGTTTCCTGGAAACCGTCAAGGCGGCCGGTCTGCGCTCGCCGTTTGAGGAAGGCTCACTGGAACGTGTTGTCAGAACGATCGACGAAGCGCTTGAAGCTGTTGACGATAAAAAATTGTAAGATTATATAATGAAACGGACCGGACAAGGGGATCATCCCTGTCCGGTCCGTTTTGTTTTATTCAAGTCATTTATTCAGATGTTTATTTGTCATCAAGGCGGTCAAAAAGCGAATCGACCTTATCGGCTTTCGTGTCGATGATATCTTCAAGAGCCTTTAGTTCATCTTCAACGTCCTGTATGAGCCGGTTTGCTTTTTCGAAAGACTCCGAGACGTCATCTGTCAGCAGTGCTTCTTTGGAGAGGCCGTGCAGCATCCAGGGGGAAGGCAGATCGAATGGATGTCTTGAAGGAAGCATTGCGGCTTCTTGTTCTGACATATCCCACCACACCGTCGTTTCGCTGTCAATTTGCCGGGCTTTTAAAAGTTCCTGCTGAACGGTCTCGAATAGTCCCGGCTGATCCATAAAGTCATGCCACGGGTAGACCACATGCAGGTAGTTTTTTCCTTTGAATTCTTCCCATAACAGGACACAGCGCGTACTTTCTGCGTTTTCGAAGAATCGCCATTTGTCAACGGAGCCTTCGAACATTCTTTCGCTCACTGGGAAGGGATAGTAGGCTTCGAGCGGGAAGACCTTTTTGTCGAACGCTGGATCAAGATAGGTTTCTCTGATCCAGTCCCATTTCCTGGTTGTGTCCGTGATTTCTTTCCAGGCAGTCGACTCGGTGGACACCAGTGTCTTAAGCGAAGCCGTCTGAGCGGCGTACAGCATGGCGACTGGCGGGAGGCCGACTTTTTTCAGGACGGCCTGAGCCGCTTTGTTATGCCTTTCGGTGTTGGCGCCGATCCACTCGACATCCGGGTGAAGGGCAGCCTGTTTCAAACTGTATTCAACGATCCGTGTCCCGTAGCCGTTTTTTCTATAGCGCTGATCGACTCTCAAGCGCCCGAGCATCGCATAATGATGTTTGAATAATGTGAAACCGGACAAGGCGACAAGCTCGTCTTCGACAAAGATGCCGAACAAACAATTGGCACCGGCAGTGATCCGATCGAAAACCTGAAGCATGTAGTCATCGTCGAGGCCTGTCTGCATTTCTTTATAGTAAGTGATATCCTCAGCTGTCAGTCGTCTCAGTTGTTCAGTCATCTAATCTTCCCCTTTGATTACTTTTTGTGCCCCGATCCGAAACCCTTCATAATTGAATCCGGCTTTGACATACATTTCTTTCGGCGAATCTTCCGCATCAGCAACAAGATAAACGATCGTCTGTTTGGCTTGAGCCTGAGCCTGAGCTGCTATATGACCCATGAGGGCAGTCGCGACGCCTTTCTTCCGATAGGCTTCGAGCGTGAACAGGTCATCCAGTTCAAGACCTGCGCTGCTTTCGACCAGAATGCAGGAACCGGCAGGCTGCCCCTTGTAAAAAGCCAGCAGAAAAGTGACCTGATCATCATCGAAAAGACGGTCATAAAACGGCTGTTTAGCTTCTGCGAAAGACACAGAGATCGTTTTATCTTCTATATAATTGATGGCTTTGAATGTTTCCAGCATATCCTCTGTCACTACTTGAACGTCGATATCAGGATTGCTGCCAGAAAAGGCATAATCAGCAGGAGCGATAGCATACAGCTCCAGTTTTTCCAGGCCGTAATTTTTCTGATCCAGATAAGCCAGTGTATCGGGACGGATCCCCTGATTCTCCGGCCAGTAGAATTTGACGTGTGACAGACCGTTTTCTTCTGAAAAAACCAGCTGCATGGTCTCGATCAGTTCAAATTCTTCCATGGTAGGCGAGTACTTCAGCTGGAAGAAGTTCGAATCGTATCGGAACAGTGCATCCGGGTCATGAAAATGGCTGAAAAAATCATTCTCATCGACTATTTTGCTGTGTGTAGCGATATCTTTGAATGTGACCATCATCGTCTTCCTTTCTTTACTATAATAGGATAGCAAATTCAGAGACGGACTGTAAGAGTTAAAGCCATAATTTTTTTGTGAAAAGCAGAAACTGTATAGTATTCATTTTCAAAACGGACTGAATGCAGTGGACAATCATGTCTGTGTATGTCAGATTCTCAAACGCAGATGAGGATGAAAAAGTCTGAACGAGGGAGGAGATCTTTGAAATCACCCATGCATCTGTCACGGTTTGTTCACTTCTTTTATAGACGATTTTAAGGCTGTAAAGAAAATAATTGGTTGTAAATGCCTTAACTAAAGGATTTATCAAGTTTACGATTCGTCAATTTTTCTTAAAATAATACAGTTGTGTAACAAATGAGCATTTGGATTGTCACAGGAATTAAATCTCAATAGGACATGTCCTATGCTATGATGATTCTAGTGCTAAAAACGAATGAGCAATCATATTAGTTACAAACTGAATTTTAATTACTATATATAATGAATAACCAAACAGCCTAAATGAATATTAATTGACAAGGGAGTTTTTCAGATTGAATAAGAAGTATATAATAACAGCAATGGCTTCAGTAATGCTTGCGGGACCTTTACTGCGTCCGGTCGAAGTCGATGCTTCTCAAAAACTAAATGAATTACAGCAGCAGGAACAAGAACTTAAAAATGAATCTCAAAAAGTCGGCGGTGAGATAAAGAACCGCGAAGAGAGAATGAAAGCTCTCGAAAATGAAAAAGTTGAGTTAGAAAAAGAAGTCACAGCGCTTCAAGCGGATATCGATGATTTAGTCATTGAAATCAATGAACAGGAAAAAGAGATCGAGCGCATCAAAGAAGAAATCGTACGTCTGCAGGAAGAAATCGCACGTCTGCAGCAGCAGATCGATGACCGTAACGAACAGCTGGAATCACAGGCACGTTCGGTACAGACGAATGCCAGCGCATCTGATATCGTTGATCTGCTGATGTCGGCTGAAAGCCTGACTGACTTGATCGGACGCATCAGTGTCGTGAATAAATTAGTTTCTGCAAACCAGGATATCATGGAAGAACAGATCGCTGACCAGAATGCTATGGAAGAAACGGAAAAACAAGTCAAACTTGAACAGGAAGAAATGGAAAACGTCAAGCAGCAGCTTGAAGTCAGCCGTAACAACCTGGTCAACCAGCGTGTGGCTTTAGACGACAAAATCGTCCAAATTGCAGAGAAATATGAAATGAATGCTGAAGAAAGAGAATCATTCATCAACGAGCAGGGCAATTATTGCTGAACGCACAAGCACATTGAATGAAGAAATGAAAGCTGAAAAACAGCGTATCATTGAAGAAGAACGTGCAAGACAAGAAGCGCTCCGTATCGCTGAAGAAAAACGTCAGAAAGAAGCAGAAGCCAAAGCCAAGGCAGAAGCAGCAGCCCGAGCTAAAGCAGAAGCGAAAGCGAGCAAGAGTTCTCAAGCGTCAACGTCTTCTAAACCTGCAAGCACAACCAGCTCACAGTCAAACAGCGGCTGGACTCGTCCGGCGAATGGCCGATACACTTCAGGATTTGGTTACCGTACCCATCCTGTTACAGGTAAACGTGGATCATTTCATAACGGAACCGATATTGCGGGCGGCGGACCTATTGTAGCATCACGTGCCGGAACAGTTAAAAGTGCCTCATACTCTGGAACTTACGGATACCGTGTAATTATCGATCACGGTGATGGTTATGAAACGTTGTATGCACACATGCAGCCTAATTTAAGTGTTGCTCCAGGACAGCGTGTCTCTCAAGGACAGCAGCTGGGAATCATGGGAACAACAGGACGTTCTACTGGTGTTCACTTACACTTTATCGTTTACAAAAATGGTACACCCGTTAACCCAATGAACTACATCAGATAAGCTTGGCATACATGAGGAGAGAAGCAAATCAGCTTTCTCCTCTTTTCATGTCCTGTATACTGTTGATATATGAAAAAATGCTGGAGGAAATGCCCGATGGAAAAAATCGAATCAATACAGAACAAACAAGTCAGAGACTGGAAAAAACTGCTCACGCGAAAAGGCAGAAAGAAACAGAACAGGTATCTAGTCGAAGGTCTTCATTTAGTTGAAGAAGCACTGAAATCAGACGTGTTGATCGAAACTGTTCTGATCAGAGAAGATAAGCTGGATGAATTCATGTATTTAATAGAAGATAAAGACGTCAATGCTGTCACTGTGACTGAGGAAATCGCCGCTGCGTTAAGTGATACTGTGACTGATCAGGGGATCATTGCAGTGATCGAAAGTGCTGAGGCGCCGAATAGGATCACTGGAGAAAAGCCTGTTCTGATGCTGGATGAAGTGCAGGATCCGGGCAATCTCGGTACACTGGTGCGCACGGCAGATGCCGCCGGGTTTGAAGGAGTGATCATCGGGAAAGGATCCGTGGATCTGTATAATCCCAAGACACTTCGTTCCGCACAGGGGAGTCAGTTCCATATAACGATCATTCATGACGATCTTGAGACGTGGATCAAGAAGTTTCAGGATAAAGGAATACCGGTTTACGGGACAGCTTTAGACGATAGAGCCGTTTCTTACCGTACAGTCGGACCTAAAAATCAGTTTGGTCTGATTGTCGGAAATGAAGGAAACGGCGTCAATGCAAACATACTGGAACAGACGACAAAAAATCTGTATATCCCGATCAAAGGGCAGGCAGAATCACTGAACGTGGCGATCGCCGCCAGTGTCCTGATGTTCAGCTTGTACCATTGAAAATGACCCTCGGCCGTCATTTTTGACAATTTTGTCACAATCACCATGAAAACGTTTTAAAAACAGAGAGTTTCCTTTTCTTTTTTCTCTTGAGGAGTAAGATAACTTATGGACAGCCGCAGTACATAAGGCTGCAGACTATCACTGAATCGTTTGAAAAGGAGACTTTCCATGGAATTTGTTCGCTCAATATGGGAAAATGACACAGAATATATGACATTAGTCGAAGATCTGCTGGAAGATGAAGATCTGCTAAAACTAGATGAAATCACGCACCACCATTATACAACGCGTCTGATCCATTCACTGTTTGTATCGTATGTAAGCTATAAAATCGCAAAGCGTCTGAACCTGAACGTGAGAGCAATAGCCAGAGCAGGACTGCTGCATGACTTCTTTCATGAAGGCAGAGAAGAGATCGCTTCAATGAAAGCCGGATCGCATAACTGTGTCCATCCAAAAACTTGCAGTGGAAAATGCACAGCGTCTGACAGACTTAAGCGAGCTTGAAAAAGATATCATCCTTAAGCATATGTTTCTGACGACTAGAAAATCCGGGATCCCTTTGTACAAAGAAAGTCTGGTCGTGACTTGTGTAGATAAATACTGCGCGATCAACGAAGTCTCAACGCCTGTGAGAACAGTCGTCAAGCAGAAAGTTTCCGAATGGAGCATGAAGCTGAGAGTCGTACACGCCTAATCGATCTTTTAAAGTAGTATGTTGAATTCAAAAGCTGTTTCTACTTCTGTCAGTTTTTCTGACAGAAATAGAAACAGCTTTTTTCGGTCAGGACAAACGGCCTCTGTCGGTAATTATGACAGTTGTTTGTCTTTTCGTTAAAGTGTAGATATGATCGACTGCCTATGGGATAATGAAGGTTCGAAATGATAAATTATTAATGTTATTTAAGGAAGGATAGTTAAATGAAGATTAAAATTGTTGGAGTCATTCTTTTATTAAGCATGATAATACCTTTTTTTATGAATACCGCATATGCAGGAGAACTCTCTGATCCTTCAGGGACAATAGAGGAAGAGCCTTTTCCGAGGAAATGATTGAAGAACCTGCCGAAGGAGTAGAAGAACAAATCGAAAGAGCCCGCGTTCTGGAAGTCGAACAAGCCGAAGGGGCTGGACTTGACGAAGGGTTTTACACGGAAATCCTGTCTGTCCGGCTGGAATTCACATCTGGCGAGTATGATGGAGAAGTAGTGGAATCCTTTCACTACTTAACGGGCAATCCCAGTTTTGATTTTGATCTGTCTCCAGGCGATAATGTGCTCGTGAACGTTGAAGACATCAATGCCGAAAATGGCGTTCATATCGTTGAATACGTCCGGGATACTTATATCTATATCGTACTTGGCGCTTTTGTGGCTCTGCTTCTTTTACTTGGAGGGAAGAAAGGCTTCAGACAATCATTACCCTGAGTCTTACGCTGGTATTACTCCTAAAAGTGCTGATCCCCGGTCTGCTGGCAGGGTACAGTCCGATACTTCTTACCATAGGGATCTCCATCATTATCACTGTGGTCACTATTTTATTTGTCGGAGGCAACAATATCAAATCCTACTCAGCCATTATCGGCGTTCTGGGAGGTGTACTGATAGCCGGACTTATCGCTTATGTCGTAGGGAATCAGATCAGGCTGACCGGAATATCCAGTCAGGAAGCCGGCATGCTCATGTACATCCCTCAAGGTGTGGATTTTGATTTCAGTGGCCTGTTATTCGCCGGTATCATTATGGGCGCTCTTGGGGCCGTCATGGACGTCGGGATGTCCATCGCCTCTGCTATGGAAGAGATCCGAGCGGTGGATCCGTCGATATCCACTAAAAAGCTGATTTTAGCCGGGATGAACGTGGGCAAGGATATCATGGGAACCATGGCCAATACACTGATTCTGGCCTATATCGGGAGCATGATTCCTTTACTGCTGTTATTTAGCGCTTATCAGGAACCTTTCATCAGTATCATCAATATGGACCTGATCGCCACAGAAGTGATCAGAGCCTTGTCAGGCAGTATTGGCCTGATACTGTCGATTCCTCTGACGGCAATTACATCTGGGCTGTTAAGAGACAAAGTAAAAGCCAGAAAGGTTTCTCCAGCTTCCAGTGATGTCAGTATCCAGCTGAACGATTAGAATTCTCTGCCTGAGAATTGGAGTGTATCTGAGAATGAAGAAATTTTTGCTTTTCGCAAAAATATGATCAATATAAAAAGCTGTTTCCACTTCTGTCGGTTCAGCTGACATTAAGGAAACAGTTTTTTCGTTTTGAAGGGTCCTAGAGACGTTAGCTGGCTGTGTATTTTGGAATTCTTAAGAATAATGACTGGTTTTGGACCAACTCAGTTCGCCGCAAGTATCCGGGTCGGCCATTCCAGGGTCAAAACGGTCGACTCGTTTCACCGCAAGCAGCTGGGTCGACCATTTCGGGGTCAAAACGGTCAACTCGTTTCGCTGCAATCAGCTGGGTCGACCATTCCAGGCACAAAATGGTCGACTCGATTTACCGAAAGTATCCGGGTCGGCCATTTCGATGTCAAAACGGTCAACTCGATTCACCGCAAGCAGTTGGGTCGACCATTTCCGGGTCGAAACGGTCGACCCGTTTCACCGCAAGTATCTGGGTCGACCATTTCTGGAGTTATGTCAAGAAAATGGACACCTTAATTAGGTTATTGGCCAGTCGATGACTGGCTTAACATTGTGGTCAAGTTGATTCAAAGTGCGAATAAACTTGATCACAACCTCTCATTAGATTACTTTTTTTATTTCCTGTTCAGTTTGTTTCGCAGCCTTCAGCTGTTCTTGAATTTCAAATTTTTCTGGTGACAAATAATTATTATGTGAATGCCGACGGCGCTTATTGTAGAAAGCAGCGATATACCAGGTCACCGCTTCAATAGCTTCTTTGCGTGTTGAGAAGTCTCTTCGGTAAATCAATTCTTTTTTCAATGTAGCGAAGAACGATTCACTGGTCGCATTATCATAGGGGGTCCCTTTGTGACTCATACTGATATCTGCTTCGATTTCATTAAGCCTTGTAATATATTCTTTTGAAGCATACTGGCTCCCCTGATCAGAATGATGAATAAGCCCTTTGTCGGGCTTACGCAGTTTAATGGCCATCTCTAAAGCCTCTAAAGGCAGTTCTGTACGCATATTGTCAGCGATAGACCAGCCGACGACTAAACGAGAGTATAAGTCTATGATCATAGCTAAATAAAGCCATCCTTCGCGGGTCCAAATATACGTGATATCGCCCGTCCAAACCTTATTCGGTTCATCTACTTCAAACTTGCGGTCAAGTAAATTAGGATATATCCCGAGTGAATGAGAGGAGTTGGTGGTTGATACATACTTCCACAAAGGTGTTGCACGCAATCCCATTTCTCTCATATAACGACCGACGGTCTTTTCAGATACGTAGTATCCCGCTTCAATCAAGTCTTCTAAGATGCGAGGTGCACCATACGTTCCCATGCTCTCGTGAAAGAACTGTCTGATCTTTTTCTTTACTTTTTCACGATTCAATTCATGTTCAGTCGGTTCTCGATCTTTCTGATTCAACCAGTTATAATAACCACTTTTCGAAACTCTCAGTACACTGCACATCCTCACGACGTAGAATTCATTGTGATGGTTTTCAATGAATTGGAATTTCACTCTTGGTTTTTCGTGAAGACATGCATAGCCTTTTTTAAGATCTCATTTTCCTCTTTCAGTATGTCAATTTCTTTCTCGCGCTGTTTTAATGCTTTTTCGTAGTCGGTAGGGGTATGAAATATCGGTTGTTCGCCGTCTTTGTGTTTCTTCCGCCGCACCTTGTCCCACTTTTCGTTATCCTTATATTTGCTCATCCAGTTTTTCATCGTATCGTATGGAATGCCTAAGTCTCTCGACAAGTCACTCATTTTCTGTCCTTCTTCCACAATCAATCGGCAAATATATTCTTTGTATTCATGGTCATAATTTTTAGCCATAGGAGACACATCCTTTGTTTTATATTCTTATTATAGACCTTTTTTCCGTGTCCACTATTAAGACTACCTCATTCAGGGTCAAAACGGTCGACTGGTTCACCGCAATCAGCCGGGTCGACCATTTCGGTGTCAAAACGGTCGACTCGTTTCACAGCAAGTATCTGGGTCGACCATTTCAGGGGCAAAACGGTCGACTCGGTTCACCTCATTCATCTCAGTCGATCATCCTTGAGCAAAACCTAAGTAAAACGGCTAACTCACCCAACCATCAGAAGCCGAGTCAGTCATTCCAGAAAAAGGAACTGCTAAGTCCGATAAAAATGAAAACCCCGAAGAGATTCTTCGGGGTTCCTTATAGATCTTATATATTTTATCAGCCGTTAACGACAATGCCGCCGTTGACGTGTATCGTCTGACCGGTGACGTAGCTTGAATCACTCGTTGCCAGGTAAACATAAGCCGGTGCGAGTTCGTATGGTTCGCCCGGACGATCCATCGGCACACCAGCATGTTCCTCATACGAACTGCCAAGGGTCGCAGGAATGAGCGGTGTCCAGATAGGACCGGGTGCCACAGCATTGACACGGATTTTTTTCTCAAGAAACTCTTTGTTCTGAGCCAGTGAGCGTGTGAATGCGATGATCGCTCCCTTGGTCGAGGCATAGTCCATCAGACCGGGAGACCCTTTGTAGGCTGTGATGGATGAAGAGTTGATGATCGCTCCGTTTTCGGCCAGATAAGGGAAGACTTCCCGTGACCAGTAGATGGTCGAGTAGATATTGGTGCGGAAGGTCCGGTCGATCTGAGCGGCACTGATATCCATGATGCTTTCCTGCTTGTGCTGTTCGGCAGCGTTATTGACGAGGACGTGGATCTCTTTCCACTTGTCGGCTATTTTCTTCACTGTCTGCTTAACAAAGTCTTCGTCACCGACATCTCCTGCAAACGCCAGGCATTTAACGCCCAGTTCTTCGATCCGTGCTTTTGCCGATTTCAAGTCTTCATTGTCGTTCAGGTCGATCAGGGCAACGTTCGCGCCTTCTTTGGCAAAGGCGATCGCTGCAGCCAGGCCGATACCGCTGTCTGCACCGGTTATGACCGTATTGAAGCCTTTCATTTTCCCGGCAGGCTTGTAGTCCTCGCTTTCGACCTGAGGGACAGGCTCGACTTTTTCACGGTCGTCCGGCATCAGATAATCCTTTTTCGGCTCCTGAGTCTTCACTTTGTCCTTCTCGTTCATTGAAAGCATCCTTTCCTTGTTTAGTATGTTTCAATAATTAAATAGGCGAGTTTTGAATAACTTCTTCATTGGCTACATCAATGATCTCCAGACTGTTGTCTTCTTCGACATAAATCGTCTTAAATATCTGGACGTCTCCCTCTAAAAACACGAAGACGCGTCTAGCTCCTTCCGAAACTAAATAAGCATCATAATCATCTGGATCAAAGACGTCCTGTTCTGCAAATTCTTCATACTCATCGAGATTTTCGACGAGTTCAGCTTCTTCAAGCTGTGCTTCACTTATTGGTCTCAGATCTTCATCGGTGACGATGGCCTCATTGGCTTCCTCGTCGATAAGTTCTTCTTCTTCAACAGGACCTGTTAAATCTGCTTCTTCGGTATCGTTCGTGTCACACGCAGCCAGTGTTGCCGCTGCAAAAAGTGCGGTGATCAGTTTTCGCTTATACATTGTTTCTCCTCCTGAAATACTTGAGTAAAAGTATCGTCGCTTAAATATAGTATAAGTAATCTTTTCCATGACTACAAAGAAAACACATCTGACCTATCGGCTGCATATACTGAAAATAAATACGCTGCCCGAAACAAATATTGCTTGAATCGTAAATTCAGTTTCGTTATGATTAGCATGACAGATAACCATAACCTTGTTAGGTGAGGCTACCATATGGAGACACGCTACTGCCCAGAAATGTCCAAAGACGCCAATGGGTCAGCAGAAATTTTCGGATGAAGGGAATTTTTAACGTAGCTGAGGATCACACTCTATGCCATATGGAGCTGAAGCTCAACGACAGAGGTGTTTTGGAAGATGACTTCATGATCATGTTCTTGACACACTCAGAAAAGGGGTGTGTTTTTTTATCTGTAAATTTAAGATAGAATGCACGCATATAGTGATCATCACTTTCAAAGCAATCTTTTAATCAATTTTGAAGAAAGCAGAGGTGAGGCGAATGGATGCAGTTCCTCCACCGAAGAACCAGGAGTACATTGAATATCAAAATAAAGGATCCATCGCTGATCCATATAGAAAAAGGGTGTTACGACAATGAAATTAGTAAAAAGCAATAAGCAGAAAACATATGAGCACATTTTCAAAGCAGCCAAGGAAGATGACAAGCAGACATTCAGAGAACTGTTCCTGAGACTGCACGACCGCGATCAGCACGAAGTTTTCCATCTGCTTTATCCGGATAAGAAACGTAAAATATCAGAATTTCTGACACCTGAAGAATTTGCGGAAATTTTTGAATGGATGGCGACAGAAGATCAGGAAGCGGCTGTCCAGTATCTGCCGGATGAGTACATGGCAGAAGTCTTCAATACTATGGCTGCTGATGATGTTGCCAGGTTTTTGACTGAAAGTGATGAAACGGATAACCAGACTCTGCTGGACATGATGGATGATGAGGAAAGCCAGCGCGTTCAGGAAATCATGTCATATGCACCTGAAACAGCAGGATCCATCATGACAAAAGAGTTCATTACTATTAATCACACACACACAATGTCTGAGGTCGTTAAACAGCTTAGAAGGATCGGTCGCGAAGCAGAGACGATTTATTATTTATACGTGGTTGATGACAAGAATCATCTGGTTGGAGTGTTATCCCTTAGAGACTTGCTCCTTTCACCGGAATCAGAAGTGGTTGAAAACATCATGTTCAATCAGGTCGTTTCAGTCAATGTCAATGACGACCAGGAACACGTGGCACGCGTTATTCAGGACTATGATTTGCTTGCCATTCCCGTATTGGACTATGATGGAACGATCATTGGGATCGTAACAGTTGATGATGTTATGGATATCATGGAAGAGGAAATGACTGAAGACTTTAATGACTTTGCTGCGATCAGTCGGACTGAAGATGATCCGAGAAAAACAACGATCATGTCAACTGCCAAAGCCAGGATTCCCTGGATCGTAGTATTGCTGTTTTTAGGAATGCTTACCGGGGCACTGATAGGTGTATTTGAAGAAACACTTGAATCTGTCGTACTCTTAGCTACGTTTATCCCTATTATGATGGCCACTGCCGGTAACGTCGGGACTCAGTCATTAGCTGTAGCAGTCAGAAACCTGACGATTGATGATGACAGAAATAAAGACAGTTTCATCAATACAGTAAAGAATGAACTGGGCGCCGGCATGCTGATGGGAGTGATAGCGGCCGTCGTCATGATCCTGATCGTACTGTTCTTGTACGGCAACGTGACACTCGCATTTATCATTGCCGCTTCCATGTTTTTGACAGTCAGTATATCGACTGTTATTGGAACAACGATTCCGGCCATTATTACTAAGTTCAATATGGACCCGGCCGTAGCTTCAGGCCCTTTCATAACCACGATCAATGACTCGATCAGCCTGGTTATCTATTTCACCATCGCCACGATGCTGGTTGAGTTCCTTTAAGGCGGTAATTGTGAACAAAATATTCTAAAGATGAAAATATCCACTCAGATATTACAATCCGGCCTGGAAAATGCTATACTGTTAGGTGAGAAAGTTGAGGTGACAGCATATGATAGAAATGGCTACAACAGATACACTTCAAGATAAAGTCATCTGTCCGAAGTTTGAACAGACCTTTACGATATTAGGGAAAAAATGGACTGGCTTGATCATTGATGTATTGTTGGATGGACCTCGCCGATTCAAAGACCTGTCGCAGGCAATATCAGGCGTCAGTGACCGCGTGTTAGTTGAGCGCTTGAAAGAACTTGAAAAAGAAGATATCGTAACGAGAGACCTTGATGACTCTTGTGACATGAAGTCCGGCTACTGCCTGACTGAAAAAGGCAAAGCTTTGAAAAACGTCATGATCGAAATTCAGGAATGGGCAGACCAGTGGGTTTGCGAAATAGATTAAAACAATGGATGGAAAAGAGTACCTTTATGAGACAATACTAGAGAACGGTGTCCTGGCTGAAAGCACCGATTGGATCGTTTAGGGAAGTTCACTTTCATCACTTCTCTGATCAGTTCGTCTGAGCAGAGAAGCTTGTAGATCACTTATCGATCTCGGTATGCGCCGTTATGCAGAAGTGCAGAAGGAAACTTCTGAACAAGGGTGGTACCGCGTGTTGACCTCGTCCCTCTACTGGGATGGGGTTTTTTATTTTGTCAAAAAAGTAAGGGTGTTTCACCATAAAGCAAAGGAGCATGACAATGGACATGGAAGAAAAATTAACAGGGCTGCTGAGTGACGCGAAAGCAGAAGTCACCAGTGCAACTGAACTGAAAGAAATCGAAGACCTGCGCGTAAAATATCTGGGCAAAAAAGGGGAAGTCACCGCTGTACTGAAAGGGATGAAAGATGTTCCCAATGAACAGCGTCCGATCCTCGGTAAAATAGCAAACGAAGTGCGTGATGAGATCACGTCTGTCTTGTCTGAGAAAAAAACGAGCCTGGAAGCAGAGGCACTGGAGAAACAGCTTGCTGCTGAAGCCATCGACGTGACACTGCCGGGCAGACAGGTAACCACTGGTCAGACGCATGTTCTGACGCAGATCATGGAAGACATCGAAGACCTGTTCTTAGGCATGGGCTACCAGGTCATTGAAGGCACAGAAGTCGAAACAGACTATTACAACTTCGAACGGGTCAACCTGCCGCAGAATCACCCGGCCCGTGATATGCAGGATACCTTTTACATCACGTCCGACGTGCTGCTGCGTACGCACACGTCACCGATCCAGGCACGGACACTGGAGACGCACGATTTTTCAAAAGGACCGCTTAAAATGATCAGCCCGGGGAAAGTGTACCGTCGTGACACCGACGACGCCACGCACTCCCATCAGTTTCATCAGATCGAAGGCATGGTCATCGACAAGAACATCACCATGGCCGACTTGAAGGGAACGCTGGAACTGCTGGCCAAGAAAATGTTTGGCGAAGAAAGAGAGATTCGTCTGCGTCCAAGCTATTTCCCGTTCACTGAACCAAGTGTCGAAGTCGATGTATCCTGTTTCAAATGCGGCGGCAGAGGCTGTAACGTCTGCAAGCAGACCGGCTGGATCGAGATCCTGGGTGCCGGCATGACACATCCGCATGTGCTGGAAATGTCCGGTGTGGATTCGACCGTTTACGGCGGCTTTGCTTTCGGACTGGGACCTGACCGTATCGCGATGCTGAAATACGGAGTGGATGATATCCGTCACTTCTATTTAAATGATCAGCGTTTCTTAGAACAATTCAAGAGGAAAGGGTAGAAGAGCATGAGAGTATCAGTTAAATGGTTAAGTGAGTATTTAGATTTAGAAGGCATAACGCCGGCCCAGCTGGCAGACCAGATCACCCTGACAGGGATCGAAGTGGATGAAGTGAACCTTCCGTCACTCGATCCGGATAAGTTCGTTGTCGGTGACGTGCTGTCGCTTGAAAGAATGGAAGATTCCGATCATCTGAATGTAACGACCGTGGATGTCGCTCAAAGCGAACCGGTGCAGATCGTCTGCGGGGCACCGAATGTCAAGGCAGGACAGAAAGTCATCGTCGCCGTGCCGGGAGCCAAACTTCCGGGCGGATTGAAGATCAAGAAGAGCAAACTGCGCGGCGTGGTCTCCAACGGCATGATCTGCAGCCTGCAGGAGCTGGGATTATCGGATTCCGTCGTACCTAAAAAAGCGGAAGACGGCATCTATGTGCTTCCTGAAGAGGCACAGACAGGCGCGAGCGCTCTGCCGTATATCGGTCTGGATGATGCCTTTATCGAACTGGACATCACGCCCAACCGTGCCGATGCCTTGAGCATGCGCGGCGTAGGCCACGAAGTCGGTGCGATCTTATCGCAGAAGCCGGATTTCAAAGAGGTCACCGTATCAGCTGACGATACAGATCAGATCAGTGATTATGTTGACGTCTCGGTCGATGACCAGGAAGATACCCCCGTTTATAAAATGCGTGTCATCAAAGACATTACAGTCAGCGAAAGTCCTCTTTGGCTGCAGCGCAAACTGATGAACGCAGGCATCCGTCCGATCGATGCGGTCGTTGACGTGACGAATTACATCATGCTGGAATACGGCCAGCCCTTGCATGCCTTCGACTACGAGGCGCTGGGGTCCAAGGAGATCCTTGTCAGAAGAGCAAAAGACGGTGAAACACTGGTGACCCTGGACGGACAGGAACGTCAGCTGGATCAAGATAAGCTCGTCATCACCAACGGCGAAAAACCAGTGGCTCTGGCTGGGGTCATGGGCGGCGAAAATACCCATGTCACAACGGAGACCAGAACTGTTGCGCTGGAATCAGCAATGTTCAAATCCAGCATCATCAGAAAAACCGCTCAGTCCCTGAACTTAAGAAGTGAGTCGAGTGCCCGCTTCGAACGTGGCCTGAATACGGCTACGATCGAAAAAGCACTGGATCATGCCGCTCAGCTGATCGCCGAACTTGGGAGCGGTCAAGTCGTGAGCGGCGTTGCCCGTGTCGAGGCCATTCAGCCGGAAGACAAGCAAGTGACGATCACAGTGGACAGGATCAATCATGCTTTAGGTACAGAATTGAAAAGGGACGAAGTCGTGGAATTGATGGACCGCTTAGGCTTTTCTACGGAAACATCTGAAAACACACTGACGATCACTGTACCGCCGAGACGCTGGGACATAGAGATCGAAGCAGACATCATCGAAGAAGTGGTACGCATGTACGGATACAACCGTCTGCCAGCCACCCTTCCAAAAAGTGAATCCGTTCCGGGCGAACTGACACACAAACAGAAACGCGTGCGTGAGACGCGTCAGTTCATGGAAGGAGCAGGCTTGTCGCAGGCGATCAGCTATGCCCTGACAACAAACCAGAAAGCCCAGGCCTTTTCCCGCTATCGAAGGAGAACCGGTCAAACTGGACTGGCCGATGAGTGAAGAACATCAGGCCCTGCGCAAGAGCCTGCTGAGCGGTCTGCTGGATAATACCCAGTACAATGTGGCACGCCAGAACAGGCATGTGGCCTTTTATGAAATCGGACGCGTGTTCTATCCTGTGTCAGACAGCAAGCTGCCCAAGGAAGTCACTCACGTAGCTGGCGCTTTGACAGGTTCACGTCTGGAAGCAAACTGGCAGGAAACGGAACAGACTGTTGACTTTTATACGGTCAAGGGAATCCTGGAAGAATGGTTCGCTGTCCTTGGTGTTTCCGAAGAAATCAGCTACGAACCGACCCGTTCATACGACGAGTTCCACCCTGGCCGTACAGCAGCGATCCGCTACAAGGGCGACGTGATCGGCGTGATGGGCCAGCTGCACCCGCAACTCGCTGATGACCGCGACCTGAAAGAGACCTATCTGTTTGAAATCGACATGGATGCTCTGCTGGACAGTGAGAAGAATGCACTGATCTATTCAGCTATTCCGAAATACCCGGGAACGTCAAGAGACGTGGCGTTTGTGGTCAACGAAGAGGTCCTGCACGACGATGTCCTTTCTGTGATGAAAGAAAACGGCGGTCAGTGGCTGAAATCCATCCGCCTCTTTGATCTGTATCAGGGCGAGAACATCGAACAAGGGAAAAAATCGATGGCTTACAGTCTGGCTTACCAGAACCCTGAAGCTACATTGAAAGAAGAAGAAGTGACCAGCGACTTTGAGAAAGTGAAACAAGCGTTGGTGAGCCGCTTTGATGCTGAAATCAGATAACAGCTGAACAGTGTTGGTCTTAAAGAATGACAGAGCAGATATCCGTCTGCTCTGTTTCTTTCTGAGTGCGGAATATATTGTCAGCCTAGTCAGTAGGCCCCTCGCAATCAGCGGCAATGCGAACGTCAACCAATCAGGGTAGTATTAAAGGACTAGACCGCTGCAGCAGTCTCTGTATAGACGTTTACATTTATATATTCACGGAAAATCGTATAAAAAAAGCGGGAACTAATGCAAGAAAGACGTTTTCGTGTTATTATAAGAAAGAATTTGAGAAGCGAGGGGGCTGTGTCATGTCCGAAGGGAAGCGAAGATTTAAAGCAACCATAGATGGAGAAACATACACAATTGTTGGTTCAAAGCCTGAAAAACATATGCGTGTCGTCGCAGAGACGGTGGATGAACAATTAAGCCAGCTGAAAGAATTGACCAAAGGCCTGGATAAAGAAAAAAGAGCCATCTTACTTGCCATCAATGCAGTATCGGATCAATTAGCCATGCGGAACGAACTGGAACACCTGAAAGAAAAATATGAACAGTTAGAACAGGATCAGAAAAACTAACTGTAGCGAACAAGGAGAAAAGTATGCTGTTAACAGGAATTATAATCTTTTTACTATTATTATCACTATATAGCGGAGCGCGTAGAGGACTGATCTTGCAGCTTGTGCTGACGATCGGGTATGCTGCCTCGTTCTGGCTGGCGTTACGTTACTACCAGGCACTCAGCGAATACGCAGAAATGTTTATTCCGTATCCGACCCCTTCATCGACTGCATCGAACCCGTTCGTTCTGTACGGAATGGACCTTTTATTTGAGCTCGACAGTCCTTTTTATAACGGCGTATCCTTTGTCGTGCTGTTGTTTGGCGGATGGCTGGCTACCCGGATCATAGGCGGGCTGTTTCAGGCTCTCGCCGACTTGCCGGTGGTCCGCACCTTAAATGCGGCTGGCGGAGCTGTACTGAGCTTTATTGTTCATTACATCGGGATTTTTCTTGTCCTTTTCGTCATGTCGATGATGCCGATCGCTATGATTCAAAATCAGTTTGAGTCGAGTACACTGGCAAGAGAAATCGTCACAGATACACCTCAGCTGTCTCAACAGATCTATGACTGGTGGGTCGAACAGGGCCTTCAGGAATGACTGACAGACAACACAGATAAAAAGATAGAACAGGGAGAGTTGGTTGAAGGAAAAACATCAGTATGATGCCTTTCAATCAACTTTTTTGCGAATTGCAGGAGCCATGAAATTAAGGAGAGAACGCATGACTGAAACATTTCGATCTTCATTCAAGACATTGGAATATGAAAAAGTAATCATGAAAATGAGTGAACACACAGTTTCAAAATTAGGCAGAGAAAAAGCCCGTAAGGTCCGCCCGACGAATGATCAAGAGGTGATCATGAAAAATCTGGAAGAAACGGAAGATGCCGTACTTCTGATGCGGTTAAGAGGCGGCATTCCACTGGCTGCATTTGAAGACATCCGGCCTCATCTGAAACGGGTCCGGGTCCAGGGGTCCTTGAACGGAACCGAAGTGGCCCAGATCGGCCGTTTACTCAGAACGTTGCGGGAAATCAAGACGTTTTTCCGAGTCGCAGCGGAAGAAGAGATCCCATTGAACCGGCTGTATGAAAAGATAAATGAGCTGGCTTCCTTTACTGCTCTGGAGAAAAAGATTTTCAGCATCGTCGATGAGGGCGGCTATGTTCTCGATGACGCCAGTTCGAAGCTGAAAGGGCTGAGAGACGGCATCAAGCAGACAGAAGGCCGTGCCAGACAGAAACTGGAAAGCATCGTCAGAGGACCTCAGGCGAAGTTTCTGACGGATGCACTGATCACCATGCGCAATGACCGCTACGTGATTCCAGTCAAAGCTGAAAACAAATCAACCTTCGGCGGTGTCGTGCATGACCAGAGTTCGACGGGACAGACCCTGTTCATCGAGCCTCAAAGTGTCGTGGATCTGAACAACCGGCTGCGTCAGTATCAGGTCGAAGCGAAGCATGAAGTGGAGCGTATTTTGGCTGAACTGACCCTGGAGATCGAACCGTACCGCGAAGAACTGGAGGCGCATCTGAGGCTGCTGGTCGAACTGGATGTGATCCAGGCTAAAGGACGGTTTGCCAAAGCGATCAGGGCGGTCAAGCCGCGCGTCAGTACGGAGAATCATGTCGAGCTCTACCAGGCGAGACACCCGCTGCTCACTGAAGAGGAAGTCGTGGCCAATGATATCATTATCGGCGAAGACTACAAGACAATGATCGTCACGGGACCGAATACCGGGGGGAAAACCGTGGCTTTGAAAACACTCGGTCTGCTCCAGCTGATGGGGCAGTCGGGGCTATTCATACCGGCGGAAGAAGACAGCGTGATGGGCATCTTTTCCAGTGTCTATGCGGACATCGGGGATGAGCAGTCCATCGAGCAGAGCCTGTCGACCTTCTCGTCTCACTTGACGACCATAGTAAATATACTGAAACAGATGGACGACAAGAGTCTCATCTTGCTGGATGAACTGGGTGCCGGAACAGATCCTCAGGAAGGGGCCGCGCTGGCGATCGCCATCCTTGACGCCATTGCCCAAAGCGGGAGTTACGTCATGATCACGTCCCACTACCCCGAGCTGAAAGCTTACGGGTACAACAGACCGGAGACCATCAATGCCAGCATGGAGTTTGACGTGGATACACTGAGCCCGACGTATCGGCTGCTGATCGGCATACCGGGAAGAAGTAATGCCTTTGAAATCGCCAGACGACTGGGTCTGAATGACATGATCATTGAAACGGCCAGACAGCTGATGAGCGGAGAAAGCCAGAGTGTGGATCAGATGATCGAAGATCTGGAAGGCAAGCGCAGACAGGCAGAAAGTGAAGCAGGCAAGGCTACGCAAGAGCTGAAAGATGCCCAGCGGCTGCACCGAGACCTCACGAAAGAATACAAGGCTTACCAGGATGAAAAAGAACGGCTGCGTCAGAAAGCTGAAAAAGAGGCCAATGCCTACCTTGAGAAAAAGAAACAGGAAGCAGAGGCGATCATCAAGGACTTGAGGCAGAGACAGCTCGAAGGTCATATGAGCGAACCGCTGAAGGAACATGAATTTATTGATGCGCAAACGCGTCTGTCGAATCTCAAAGCTGAAGAAGAAAGCCTGAAGAAAAACAAAGTCCTTAAAAAGCAGAAGCAGAAAAAAGCATTCAAAGTCGGCGACAGTGTGGAAGTCCAGTCGTTCGGTCAGAAAGGCACACTCATGGAAAAAGCCGACAAGAATCACTGGGTCGTTCAGATGGGCATGCTGAAAATGAAGCTCCCTGAATCGGATCTCGTTCAGATGAAACCGGAGAAAGAACCCGAACAGCGCGTATCAGTCAGGCGTTCTTCCAGTGCCGGCGTTTCCACCGAAATCGATGTCAGAGGCGAACGTGTGGAAGAAGCAGTGAATAAAGTCGATCAGTATCTGGATCAGGCGCTCCTGGCTAATTACCCGAATGTCACTATCATACACGGGATGGGGACAGGAGCAGTAAGAAAAGGCGTTCATCAGTACCTGAAAAAGCATTCCCAGGTCAAAGAGTTTAAAGATGCACCGGCGAATCAGGGAGGCAATGGAGCGACGATCGTTACCTTTAAATAAACTGAGAGTCAACGGTAGACAAAATAACCAGATTTTGCTATACTAATTAGTGGAATGAATAACTTACTTTTAATAAGTGAGTTAATATATAGGAGGAATTTAGAATGGTAAGAGAATTAACTGATAAAAACTTCGACCAGGAAACAGGTTCAGGACTAGCGCTGACAGACTTCTGGGCAACGTGGTGCGGACCTTGCCGTATGCAGTCTCCCGTTATCGACGAATTAAACGAAGAATCTGACGGCAGCGTCAACTACTACAAAATGGATGTAGACGCAAACCAGGCAACACCAAGCAAGTTCGGTATCATGAGCATTCCGACACTGCTTGTGACTAAAGACGGAGAAGTCGTCGACAAACTGATCGGCTACCACAGCAAAGAACAGATCCTGTCTAAACTATCACAACATCAGTAAACAAAAATCAAAGAGCAAAGCCGAAAAGCTTTGCTCTTTTTTTCGACTTCTTACTGCATATTTTTAACAAATACAAGCTTATATTGTGTCCAATCTATGACAAAGACAAAAATATAACTGATAATAATAGTAGAGCTTCTATACTTTTATGGATTTGTGATATAAGATAGTGTTAATATTCATGGTGATTTAAGGATGTAAATTGTTAAATACATTACAAATGTTACTAAAATGTTGAATCGTTTTATATTTTTTACTTACCTGGAGAGTGATAGTATGTCTCATAGCGAAGAGAGTCAGTCTGTGCTGACGCCAACGATTCAGTACAGATATATAATCGAATGCCGAGACAAGACCGTGGAACTGGAAGTCGAAAACCGCGATGTTCTGCATAATGCAGATGATGAGATCGACTGTCCTCTGGATGTAGTTTTGAGAAAAAATAATTATAAATTCAGTGATCTGATGTCATGGGATGCGAGAGAAATCCGTTTTGTCGAAATAAAGACGGCAAGCAGCATGTCCTGAACAGTGTCCCTCTGAATGTAAATTTATAAAGGAAGTGTGATTTTTCTTTCAGTAAAGATAAATCACACTTTTTTTGTATCGATTTTTTTTGCTATAATCATCTTGAGATAGGAATTTTTTTAACGAATGAGAAGGTTATGTATATAAATAATGGACGAGCGAAGCGACGGGAGAGTGACTCATGGAGATTGGCATCATCGGACTGGGCGTTGCCGGGATCAGTATACTGAAGGAAATCGACAGGCAGGCAGACAAAGACACGAAAGAGCAGCTTAAGATCACTGTATTCTCAAAAGATGAAGGCTTCGGCACGGGCTTTCCTTATCAGCCGGATGATGAAGCCCTGCTGATCAATCAATATACGGAAACGATGAGTATCGACCCTGATGATCACCGGGATTTCCTGAATTGGATCAGAAGGACAAAAAAACTGGATCATCTGGAAAAGACGCATCTGCCCCGCTATCTCTTCGGGGAATACCTCTTTGATATCAGCCGGGAATTGATGAATAAGCTTAACGTGACGGTCGTACGCGAGGAAGTGACCGATATCGTTCGTCAGGAGAATGACCAGTACAGGATCAAAACCTGTCATCTTGAAAAAACTGTCGACAGTGTCCACCTTTCCATAGGACATCTGGCGTACCAGGATCCCTATGGCCTCAAGGACCAGAAAAACTATATCCACAATCCTTATCCGGCTGAAAGGAACCTAAATTTTCCTGACGAGCCGGTCAAGGTCGCTGTTATCGGGACAGGCCTCACTGCCATCGATGCGTATCTGTATATCAGAAAGTACTACCCGAAAGCCAGACTTACCTTTTTGTCACTGGATGAACGCTTTGCCTCCGTCCGTGCCGAAGAACCGGAGACGGAGAACCGGTATTTACGCAGAGAGAAGGTGCTTCGCCATTTACAGCAGGAAAAGGGCGAACTGACACTGGATCATGTAAGAGTCTGGTTCGAAAAAGAAGCACAAGAGCAGAACATCGACTTGACGTGGGTGTGGAAACACTTGGGAGAGGGAACGATCGAAGGGCTGAAGCTGGATCTGGATCATTTAGAGGAACTGGGAAGGTTTCAGGCTATCATCCACAATATGAGAGACTGTTATACCCTCTTGTGGAATGCTCTTTCGGACAACGAGAAAGACAGATTTCTGAAGCAGTACAGTCGTAAATGGGCGATGTTCAAAGCGCCCATCCCCCAAAGGACTGCTTATTTACTGATAAAAGAAGTGTCTGAAGGAATGGTTCGCGTGTTCAGCGGGATCCAGTCGATCAGGAAAGAAAAGCAGTCGTTCAAAGTTACATTTGATGATCTGAGGGCTGAATCTTTCGATTTTATCGTCAATGGAACGGGGCAGCAGAAGGATCTGACGAAACAGCTGGCTCTTCAGCAGCCGCTGATTAGAAAGCTGGTTGCATCCGGTCTGCTTGCACCATGTCGTTATGGCGGCATCCTGATCGATTATCCGGCTATGACAGCAGTCAGCTCGGATGGTGAGGCTCTGGGTGATTTCAGGATCTACGGCCAGCTGGTTTCAGGTATCCAGTTCGGGAACAGCAGTGTTGAACTGGTGGCGAAAAGTGCTGAGCATGGCGTCAAAGATATGCTTGGGCTTGGAAAATAAAAAGAGACCCATGACGGTGTCCGGGAAATTCATCCGGGCAAGTGGTCATGGGTCTTTTTGACTACTGATTTAAAGTGACTCGGGAATCAGATTGCAGGATAAAAAGGACTGATGAGGCCTTATGCTGGATCTCATAGGCAGCTTCCGTGTAGATACCGGTGGCCTGCTCTAAGCCTGCTGCTAAAAAGCCGGCTTCCAGTGAAAAAGAAGGATCAGACTCTTTACTGTTCAGACGGTGCTCCAGCAGTTTGCCTGTCCATTCATACTGGACTGAATGTCTGGCTGATCTAATTTGATCGAGCTCTCCCAGGAACACACGAGTCATCTGAACCAGCACATCCTCCGGTGATGAAAAAGTGAATGATCGTGCCAGTTCTTTTCCTGCCCAATACAGGATGTCATTTTCATCTTCTTTAAGCAGATTAGGAAGCAGGGAATCCCTCAGGAGACGGATGCTGTCCAGGTAGACTGATTCGTGATCGTCAGAATGCATTATTTCACCTCTCGTTTACTGCGTTGTGTAAATTTGTTTAGTCTTTCGCTTTTCCGCTGGATTCGATATAATGGAAGAAGAGACGAAAAGCATACTTACTTATTTTACCTTTTTTTCACCCGGGTTTCTATAGTAAGATGTGATTTCAAAGTGAACGATGACGTTCAAATTCAAGGACAGCAGATATCTTAGAAAAGGTTGTATAAATATGTCGAATAGACCAATTGGATTGCTCGATTCTGGAGTAGGCGGCCTGACGGTGCTGAAAGCCGTGAAAGACCGTTTACCCAATGAGTCGTTAGTATATATCGGAGATACGAAACGGTGCCCTTACGGCAACCGCTCCAAAGAAGAGATCCTTAGTTATACGCTCGAACTGGTTCAGTTTCTGCTGGACCAGCACGTGAAGATGATCGTCATAGCGTGCAATACTGCGACAGCCCATGCTCTGGAAACGGTTAGAGACAAGGTGGATATTCCTGTCATCGGTGTGGTCGAACCCGGAAGCGAAGCGGCTGTTCAGGCAACCGCTTCAAATGAGATCGGCGTTCTGGCTACTGTCAGCACAGTTGAATCTGAATTTTACGAGCAGTCATTGAAGGCTCTTGCCCCAGTTGTCAGCGTAAAAGCCTTGGCTGTCCGGAATTTGTGGATATCGTCGAAGAGAATGACTATGAATCGGATGCAGCCAGAGAAAAAGTAGCCGGGCATCTTGAGGGATTCAAAACGGAAGATATGGATACGGTGATCCTCGGATGTACTCATTTCCCTTTACTTGCTCCATTCATCCAGAAGGCTTTAGGAAAAGAGGTCGCTCTGATCGACTCAGGTGCGCTGACCTCTTTCGAAGTGGAAAACGTCCTGAAAGCCAGCAAGCTTGAAAATACGGAAAACAACAGAACGATCCGTATCTATACGACCGGACCCGAGGAAAGGTTCAGATCCATCGCGGAAAAATGGCTGCAGACGGAGCCGCTGGACGTAAAACATGTTTCTATAGAAAGGTTGAATTGAACAGATGACTGAAAAGAAAACGATCGTCATTGCAACGAAAAACAGAGGAAAGGCAAGAGAGTTTGAAGCGCTGTTTGACCGGAAAGGGTATGCGGTCAAGACACTTCTGGATTTCCCGGATATTGATGATGTCGAAGAAACCGGGACCACATTTCATGAAAACGCCCTTCTTAAGGCAGAGACCATTGCAGAAAAACTGAACACACTGGTTCTTGCAGATGATTCCGGGCTGGTGGTGGATGCCCTTCACGGTCAGCCTGGTGTTTACTCAGCGAGATATGCGGGGAAGAAAAAAATGACGCCAAAAACAACGCCAAAGCTGCTTTATGAATTAGCTGATTACAGCATGGATAAAAGGCAGGCGCATTTTCACTGTACGCTGGCTCTGGCACAGCCGGGAAAGAATCACTCGTTATCGACGGGAAGCTGAATGGCGAAATAGCGGGTGTGCCGCGCGGCGAAAACGGCTTCGGGTATGATCCTCTTTTTTATCTGCCTGAAAAGGAAAAACGCTGGCTGAATGTACACAGACCGAAAAGAATGAAATCAGTCACCGGGCAAATGCCCTGAAAAACCTGGAACACCAGCTAGACAGCTGGCTGAGCGGTGAATAGAAAGGAAAATCAGATATGAAAATTGTAGTTGTAAGTGACAGTCATGGAAACACGTATTTCATGGAAGAGATTTATTCCATTCATCAGGACGATACAGACGAGTGGGTGCACTGCGGCGATTCAGAGCTTCTGGAAGATCATCCGCTGTGGCAGCATTATAAAACTGTTCTGGGGAACATGGACATCACGAACAAATTTGAACTGAGTCGTGTGGAACATTTCAGAGACTTTCATTATGCCCTGGTGCACGGTCACAAAGCACAGTGTGAAACGGACATACGGACAAGCTGATCGACCTGGCGAAGTCAAACGATGTAAAAATCGTCTTTTATGGGCATACGCATATTCCAAGGGTGGAAAAAGAAGAGGGGATCGTCTTTATCAATCCGGGCAGCATCGCCCAGCCGAGAGACAGAGCCAAAGGGACCTATCTGGTCATGGAACTGGATGAAGAGACGGGGAATGCTGCACTCGATTACTACGATCAGGATCACAACAAGGTTCCTGAGTTAAGTCAACAGCTCTCTCTGACAGACTGATCCCTGATTGTCCTCACTGTTTTCTCATCATTGACAGGTCCTGATCGCTATGACCCGGGGACTTGATAAAAATGTTCAAAAGTAGTCTAAGAATGTTCTCTGAAAAGACTTCTTTCGTTGGAAAATACGAGAAATAAAGGTACAATATAAGGGAGGAGAACGGTTACAAGGAGTGACAAAATGATAAGTGAAAAGATCAAATCTCTGCTGATCGAAAGTGAGACAAAATTAGTCAAGCCGGCTGATCAGGTGGCTGTGGTGGGTATTAAAAACCGACTCGACCATGCCCTGCTGCTGCTGACCACAGATAAATACGCGGTGGTGCCTGTTTTAGATGATCAGTCCAAGATGTGCGGGCTGATATCCATGCCTACGATCATGCAGACGATCATGGATATCCAGGATGTCCATTTTGAAAAGCTGGGAGACATCGAAGTCGGTGAAGTCATGGATACAGATTATCCTTATGTGACTGAAAATTACAGACTGGAAGATGTCCTGCGTATGCTGGTCAATCACGCGTTTATTACGGTTGTCGATGATCACGGCTACTTCAGAGGGATCATCACACGCAGTGAGATACTTAAAGGCACGAACCGAATTGCCCATGAGTTAGAGAAAATATATATAGTGAAAGAAAAAGAAACAATTGTTCAATAATCACAAAAACCCCTTCGATCGGCTTGACAGTCAAGCCGATCGAAGGGGTTTTTGTTTGTTTAACGTGTACAAGCTGATACTGAGGCGGAGTTACTGATTGGGTATTTCCAGAGTCACGTTTGGAAGATCGATGCCAGCTTCTCTCAAAGCATCGACATATTTTTCATAAAAAATATTGCGCATCCCGTACTGGGTGCCTGCCTTGGTATACATGATGACCTGAGCGGCGAGCTGGCCCGGACCGACTGGAACAAAGGATATCTCTGCAGGTTCGATCGTGATTTCGTCGTATTCAGGAACAGCTGCCTGATTCACTTTTTCCAGGACTTTCCTTACGTCCTGAAGATTTGTCGATGGATAGAGGCGGATCTGGATCATTACACGCATGTCGGCACGCGACCGGTTGCTGATGATCGTGATCTCACGGTTCGGGATAAAATGCAGGGTCCCGTCAAAATCCTTGACCTGTGTCGTTTTTAAATTGACATCTTCGACTGTGCCAGATATTCCGCTGATTTCAACGACATCTCCCACATCGATCTGTTTTTCAAGCAGGATCATGAAACCATTGACGATGTCCGCTACGAATCCCTGGGCTCCGAGCGACAAGGCCAGACCGATGACACCGGCACTGGCGACCAGAGTCCCGACCGGAATACCGATCAGTTCCAGAATGGCATAAACCAGAAAAAAGTAAAGGACAGCATTGAATATGTTCTTGCTCAGTTTATATAATGTATTCAGACGATTGGGTACGAGATGCTTTTCTTTCATATAACGCTTGAAGATTTTTTCGATCACATATCGGCCGACGCGTTTAACTATAAAGAAAATGATCAGCGCGAGCAGGATCTGTATAAAGACAATAATGACGGATAGAGCGATTTGCTGCCATTCAAGGGCCTGCCAGAACTCTGAGAAGGCATTTAATTGTTCATCCACGCCTTCGAGGGTGTCGTTTTCCTGATTCATAATGAGTCCTTTCTTGGATAAAAATAATTCCACTCCTTTTTATTTTACCATGTTTTCGCGGAGAAACAATTCAAGGATGTGAAGACTCTACAATTCATCTTAGTTGCATTCAAAACGCGTTAAGTGGTAATCTTAATTTATACAGAATATAAGAAAGAGGGATAACTATGACAGGTGGAGAAATAGCAGCATTAATTGCAGCCATAGCATTTGCAGTACTGGTTTTAGGTCTGGTTTACGTGTTGTTCAAGGTAGCAAAGATGGTATCTGAACTCAACACGACAGTGGAGGAAGCAAATAAAAGTTTAAGTACGATAACGAAGGATGCTGATCTGCTGCTTATCGAAGTGGAAGGTCTGCTGAACAAGACCAATGTCACTTTGGATGATGTCAACGGCAAATTAGGTCTGACGGATCCGCTCTTCAAGGCTGTTGGAGATTTAGGCGAATCTGTTTCAAGTCTCAACAATTCGACACGTAACTTGTCATCTCACTTGGCTAGTGCATCCAAGCGAGGTGCTTCTATGGGAATCGCTAAAAAAGTCGGTTCCACAATGAGCAGAGACAGAGCTGAAGGGTAATCAGCTCTTCAGGATAATTAAAATTAAAAAAGGAGAGATCGATCATTATGTTTGTTAGTAAAATAGGTAAAATATATGAGGCAAAAGGATTTGTTATGGGAATGTGCGTAGGCGCTACAGTCGCCGGACTCACGGCCTTGCTTCTTGCTCCGAAATCAGGCAAGGAAGTACGCGGTGACATCAAAGACCGTACAGTGAAATCAAAAGATCAGGCCAAAGAATATGTAAATAAAGCTAAAGACAAAGGAGCGGAACTTAAGGATTCTGTACGCAGTGCCAGCTCGGAATACATGGACAAAGCTTCCGGAAGTTATGAACAGCTGACCGAGAAGACAGACAAGGATCTGGATAAAGCAGGCGAAAACCTGGAAAAGATCAAACAAGAGGCAAAAGAAACGGCTGAGAAAGTCAAAGGGAAAATGAATAAGGAAGACAAAAGTGCATCAAAAAATGATCCAACTGCTCCGGATACGACTTCACGTGCAGTAAGTTCTGACGATAATCCAAATGTTTCATCCGGTAATGACAGTGATGATACCGAAAAAGATGCTAATTACTTTAATCCAAGCAATAAAGGATCCAAGTAATCAGGAAAAGGATGCGGTCAACATCGCATCCTTTTTCTTACATAGAAGTTTAACAGGATGAAATAGCGGTAACTATATAACATTTAGCGAGAGGATGGGAATGTGACAGTGGAAATCGCACAGATGACCGACCTTTTTTTTGTAGCCTTCTTCAGCTATCTCTTTATCCTCTTTATTCTCAGACTGTCAGGCAAACGGACCTTACTGAAAATGAACGCCTTCGACTTTATAATCACCGTTTCATTAGGTGCCGTATTCGGGAACACGCTGATCAATTATGAGGACAATCTTTTTAAGGGCATCTATGTTTTTTCCCTACTGCTGATCTTTCAGTTCGTATCGAGTTTCCTCTCTTCACGGTATGTATTTTTTGACAGGCTATTGAAAGCAAACCCGACCTTGCTTTTTTATGAAGGTGCGTATTATGAATCGATCCTGAAAAAAGAACGTATTCCCAAATCGGAAGTCCTTCAAGCCATCCGCGAACAGGGGATCGGACGTATTGAAGAAGTCGGGGCAGTTATTCTGGAGACGGACGGCACGATATCCGTGCTGCCTAAACAGAAAAACAGGGACCTGGAACTCGGATACCCTGAAAGATATGGACCACTAAACAGTAAAGGAAAGAAGGATTATTATGACTATTAGCCTGAACAGATGTTCTGAAACTTATTGGCATCAGTGTGATGGCGTTTATCAGCATTGTATTTATTTTAAGGATTTCTGGCAAGCGGACATTATCTAAGATGAATTCATTCGATTTTATCGTGACTGTTGCTTTAGGATCAGTATTAGTCCACCACGATCGTGAACTATCAAGACGTCATTCTGGAACGGACTTCTGACGTTTGCCATGCTGGTTGACCCTGCAGTATATGGCCACGTGGCTGTCCGTCAGGTTCAAATCTGTTGAAATCGATACTGAAATCAGAGCCCACGCTGCTTTTTTATGACGGGGACTTTCAGCAGAAAGCGATGAAAGATGAGCGGATCACCAGAAAAGAGCTCAAACAGGGAATAAGAAAGGCCGGTTTTGTCTCCTTTGATGAAATATCAGCGATCATACTGGAGTCGGACGGGAAGCTGACCGTGATGAGCCAGTCTCAAAAAAGACAGCTCAGTAGAGAAGATTTTATTTTCATAGAATAACAGCGCATTAAAAAGAAGCAGTCAGGTTGAAGGGGGTTCCCTTATCTGACTGCTTCGTTTTAGTTTAGTCTTTGATGCTGACTTCGATGAGTTCTTTTGTCGTATGGGTCAGAGGTTCAGCCTGTGACTTGGTGACGATGATACAGTCTTCGACACGCACGCCGAAATAACCGTCGATATATATACCAGGCTCGATCGAGAAGCACATGTTTTCTTTTATTTCAACATCGACATCCGGAGCAATGTTGGGATACTCATGGACAGATTTTCCCAGGCCATGACCCAGACGGTGAGTGAACTGTTCACCGTAGCCCGCTCTTTCGATGTGTTCCCGAGCAGTCCGGTCGATATCACCGGCCAAAACACCCGGTTTGACAAACGCCTGAGCTTTTTTTTGAGCTTCTTTGACGACCGTGTAGATGTCTTTTGTTTTCTCATCCGCTTTCCCGTAAACCACAGTCCGGGTCATATCGCTGGTATACCCGTTATAAACGACGCCTAAATCGAACAGGACCCACTCGTTGGGCTGGAGTTCGCGGCTGCCAGGATCGCCGTGAGGGCTTGCGGCATGGTCGCCGAACAGGACCATCGTTGGGAAACTCATTTCTTTGACGCCGTAGTTTTTTTATTTCATATTCGATCCGGGCCACGACTTCTTCTTCGGTAATGCCTGTCTTCAAAGCTGCTATGCCGATTTCCAGTGCCTTATCGGCTAGTAGACCGGCTTTTTTCATTGTGTCGATTTCATGCGGCTGCTTGATGACCCGCAGATCCTGAATAAGTGAAGTACTGTCTACGAAGGTCGCGTGCTGAAAAACATCCTGCAGGGCATGGTAGCGTGAAAGGACCAGAGAATCTTCATCGACTCCCACATGTGCTGATGGTATCATCGAGAAGCTCTTTCAGGGCATAACTGCAGTAACAGCCAGGGTGATTCGTCATCTCTATAGGACAACACCCGGTCACACTCGGTCTGATTTTGAAGCAGACTGCTTTTCCAGTTCAGGGACGAGCAGCCATGTTTTGTCAGAAAAAACAAGAGCTGCGGCTACACGCTCGTGTGGCTCACTTTCAAAACCGGTCAGATAAGCAACCGTCAGAGGATCATCATAATAGAGGACATCGATATTGTTTTCATTCATTGTTTGCTGCAGAGTAGTCAATACGGACATATTTATACCCTTCTTTACTTTAATTTAATCATCAGTTTATCAGAAATGAACAGCGTAGGATAGCACAAGAAAGCCTTTTCTGAAAAAGAGATAGAAAGTTTCATGAAAATACTATTTTATAATTGAAATTGAAAGCGTACTCTGTTATTCTGTATAAAGAAGAATGCGCTAACAAATAAACTTATCTCTTTAGAAGGAGTTATACAATGGATAAACAAACAATAACGATTTACGATGTTGCCCGCGAAGCAGGCGTATCGATGGCGACTGTTTCACGTGTCGTGAATGGTAACCCGAATGTCAAGCCGACAACGAGAAAGAAAGTGCTGGAGGTCATCGATCGTCTGGATTACCGTCCGAACGCTGTCGCTCGAGGCCTGGCCAGCAAGAAAACAACGACTGTGGGTGTGATCATTCCTGATGTCACCAACCTGTATTTCTCATCTCTGGCCCGCGGGATCGATGATATCGCCACGATGTACAAATACAACATCATTCTGGCGAACTCAGACAAAAACGAAGAAAAAGAAGTCCAGGTGCTGAATACGCTGCTGGCCAAGCAGGTAGATGGCGTTATTTTCATGGGGAATAAAATCACAGACGAACTGCGTGCTGAATTTTCCCGTTCGCGCACACCGGTTGTTTTAGCCGGAACAGTCGATCCTGATGCACAGGTCGGAAGCGTCAATATCGATTACGAAGAAGCAACGGAAGAAGCGGTAACGATGCTGGTTGAAAGCGGACATAAGAAAGTGGCCTTCATATCTGAAAGCCATGATGAACCGATCAACGGTATCTACCGCCTGAATGGCTACAAAAAAGCATTGGAGAAAGCGTCACTGCCTTTTGAAGACGACCTGGTCCTGCAGTCGGAATATACGTATAAAGTAGGGGAAGCCGTGTACGAGCAGCTTGTCAAAGCAGGAGCGAGTGCGGCAGTGGTTGCGGACGACGAACTGGCTTTGGGTGTTTTGAATGCAGCACTTGACCGTGGTGTGTCTGTCCCTGAAGACTTTGAGATCATCACCTCAAATAACTCCAAGCTGACGGCGATGTCACGACCTAAAATGACGACAGTGGAACAGCCGCTTTATGATATAGGGGCCGTTGCGATGCGTCTGCTGACCAAGCTGATGAACAAAGAAGAAATTAACGAAAAAACGATCACGCTGCCTTACACTATTGAGTCCAAAGGCACGACCAAATAAAAAATAAAGACGAAAAAGGCGCTTATCATTGAGATAAGCGCCTTTTTCTGTAGATTGATATTACTCTTCATCATCAGAAGAATCATCGGGCTCTTGACTGCTGTCATCACTAGCTGATTCGTCTTCTTCCGGTTCCTCTTCAGGTTCTTCTTTAGGTTCAGGCTCTTCTTCCTCTTCAGGTTCAGAGGCTTCTTCTTCCGGTTCGGATTCTGTTTCTTCTGAATCATTGTTGTCTGAGTCATTATCAGAGTCCTCAGTATCCGGTTCATCGTTTTCATCTTCATCATCGTCGTCATCAGAAGGGCGTCTGCCTCCCCAGAATTCAGAGAGCTCTTCGTCAGTAGCTCCGATGGCAAAGTCATAAACAGTTGGACCAGGCACATTGTTTTCTTTGAAGACTTCTGTGTGCGTAGATCCGGAATAGTTAAAGGTGCTGCCTCCTGGTGTTTCTACCGTTCCGGATTTCATCCCGGTAGCTTGGATGACTGATTCGTCCGTCACACTGGACGGGCGCGGAAATTCTTCGCCGATGCCGAATATATCCGGATTGACTTCGTAAACAGCACTCATCAGCTCTGCCCAGAAGTTACGGTTACGACGGCTCGGATGGATACCGAAGTCGTCGCCCAGACGAAATTCATCATCACCATAGCCGATCCAGGTCCCGAAACTGATGCGAGGCGTGCTGGCAGAATACCAGATATCCTGACGGTCCTGAGTCGTCCCTGTTTTTGATATCCAGTCAGCTTCGAAAGGCAAGTTGTCCATGGTTCCGCGGGCTGTACCCTGTACGTGGACATCTCTCAGCATGTCGACGAGAAGATAGTTTGTATCCTCTCCCCAGACACGTGTTTCTTCTAACTGGTGTTCATAGACTGTGTCGCCGTTGCTGTCTTCGATGCGTTCGATGACGTAAGGCTCAGCGTGAACCCCGTTGTTGCCCATCGTGGAGAAAGCACTGATCAGATTCACAGGAGGAATACCTTTACTCAGTCCTCCCAGAGCAGTAGAGAAGTTATCGAACTCGCTGCTCGGGAGCATATCTTCGTCTATGCCCATGCGGCGGATGTAATGCTTCAGAAAGATGGTCGTCTATCATCTCCGCGTAGATCTTCGAAGCCGGAATGTTTTGAGAAACTGTCAACGCTTCTCTGGTTGTCATCCAGCTATTTGTTATACGTGTCGCATTCGTAACAGGATGGCCCACAAAATCACCTACGTCTGTATCCCAAGTAGGGACCTCATAAGGTGTATCAGGAATGATCGTGGCCGGTGTGATGATATCTTCTTCGATTGCGGGACCGTATACGACTGAAGGTTTCAATAACGGATCCCGGACTGCGGTTGCTCTTGAAGGCCGTGTTGTACTGTTCTACATTGTAATCCGCGCCGCCGATGAAACCGATGACGGCTCCCGTCCGATTGTCGATCATGGCTCCAGCCGTATTGATGGGCACTTCGACCTCATGGGTCTCGCCATCATCGTCTTCATACGTATAGTAGCGGGGACCACCCAGCTGGTCTTTGTATTCAGCGGTGACACGTTCAAGCGTGTCGTGTATTTCCTTGTTAATAGTCGTATGAACTTCATAACCCTGATTTTTCATGGCGAAATCCGCCCGTTCGTTGTATTCAGTGATCAGATCCGGGTTTTCTTCCAGCATTTCATCTGTGATTTCATCGTCCTGCATGAATTTCTCTATGAGCAGTTCTTTTGATCTTTCCAGAGCGATATCGTAAACATAGGAATTGTCATCATACTCCATATCTTCCTGATTGATGAAGTCCTGGGTGATGTCATATGCCCGTGATTCTTCATATTCTTCATCTGTGATGTAGCCTTCACGGTACATACGGAACAACACTTCATGCTGACGCGCAATGCTCAAATCATGATTCTCTTTGATTTGCCCGTATTGGGTGTAGGGACTGAAAACGATCGGGCGCTGAGGCAGGCCGGCTATGAAAGCGGCCTGCGGCAGAGAGACGTCGCTTGCAGAGACGCCGAAAATGCCTTGTGCAGCTTCTTCGGCTCCGGCGATGTTCTGGCCTTTATTGTTTCGTCCGAAAGGCGAGACGTTCATATAAGCTTCCAGTATCGTATCCTTATCGAATTCGTTTTCCAGATGGTAAGCAAGTAATATCTCATTTGCCTTACGCTCGTGGGTCACTTCCGGCGACAGGATCTGCTGCTTGATCAGCTGCTGCGTGAGGGTCGAACCACCCGTGGTCGCGCCTGAATCGCCTAATTCCTGAACAAGAGCGCGAGCGACCGCTTTGGGGACCACGCCTTCATGATCGAAGAAGTATTCATCTTCGGTCGCGACAACAGCATTGATCAACAGTTCTGAAACGTTATCAAGTGAAATGGGCTGAACGGCAGCAGATCTGCCCGGACATCACTGATGAGGGTGCCGTCAGCATAGTACATACTCGATTTTCTGGAATAGTCATTTATCTGAGTCATCATTTCCTCACGTTCGGGGATCTCTGAACCGTGAACGAGAGAAGCAAAGTAGCCGACCGCCGTTCCTGCTCCGAGTGAACCTGCAACGAGCAGAATAATAACGAGTAAAATAACTAAAGCTTTAACGACGCGGTAAAAGATATCAAAGTAATAGACAACGGCTTGGAAACGTGATGTCTGTTCTGTTTCTTCGGTCTGGTTTAATTCTTCATTGTCAGATCGTTTCATTATAGACTCCTTATTTAGTGTGTATAGTGATAGGACTTGCTATATTATAGCAAAATCAGGGGTAAAATAAAATGTCAAGCCCTGTATTCTCACAACTATTTGAGTATTGTGACAGAATTGTTAAGGCAGTCAGGAACAGAAAGCCCCTCTGCGATATTCTTTCGCAGAGGGTCAACATTCTTCAGACCGTTTCAGGAAGTGTCTCACCGATAGCTGCCAGTACGTTCTATAACGTCTGTTTTACTCAGAGTCATGTTCCTCGACATAGCGGTTGTCGGGATGGACGCGGCATTCATGTGAACAGCTTCTTAAATATTTATGTTCATTATCTTCTGAAGTAATGAACTGGCGGTTGCATTCGGGATTTGCACAGTTGACGTAACGTTCGCACGGCTCGCCGTCGAACCAGTCTCTGGCGATGACCTGTTTGTCGACTTTATTGATATCCACGCTGATGCGCTCATCGAAGACATACATCTTGCCGTCCCATTTTTCACCCTGGGTCCGGGGGTCTGTCCCGTAGTGGTGGATGCCGCCGTGCAGCTGTCCGACATCGTCGAAGCCTTCTTTCATCAGCCATCCTGTCAGTTTTTCACAGCGGATGCCGCCGGTGCAGTAGGTCACGATGCGCTTGTCCATAAATTTTTCTTTGTTTTCCTTGATCCATTCGGGCAGTTCGCGGAATGACCGTATGTCCGGACGTACAGCCCCTCTGAAATGACCCAGATCATACTCGTAATCATTTCGTGCATCCAGAACAATGGTGTTTTCATCGTCCAGGGCTTCTTTCCATTCGACCGGATCCAGAAACTTCCCCGTGACTAGAGCGGCATCATGGTCTTCGTCGCCCAGCTTCAGTGAAACGATTTCCGGCCGGTAACGCACGTGCATTTTCTTGAAGGCATGGCCGTCAGCTTCATCGATCTTGAAATAGATATCTTCAAAGCGCTCATCGGAACGCACAGCTTCCATATACTGGTCTGTCTGTTCAACGGTCCCTGAACAGGTGCCGTTCAGTCCTTCTTCAGAAACGAGGATACGCCCCTTCAGTCCGATATCTTTGCACAATGCCATATGTTCATCTCTGAATTGTTTCCGGATCATCGATTTTTACGTATTTATAATACAGCAGCACACGGTAGTCACTCATATATATTTTCCTCCTTGAATACTTGTCCATACACAAATAATTAGTGTAATCACTAAAAAGTATAGGCTCTGTGAGGCTAAATTGCAAGTAATCGGCCCGGTTTGTCTTGTGAACGGTGCACAAGTGACATGGAAGTGTAATGATTCTGAAACCCGTTTATTATTTTCGGGTGTTATACTTTGTCATAGACAAGAGAGAAAACATGCTAATTAAGTATTGGAATATATATTTTATGACCGCTTCAACGGACAGAAAAAATGGAGGGAATACCTTTGAAAAAGAGAATACTCGTTTCCACGTTGACCACTGCTTTATTATTGAGTTCGCTTGCACTCGCTCCCGAGGCTTCTGCAACAGAATACGATGAAGCCATTCAGGAAAACCTGAACAGGATCGAAGAGACTGAGAATAAAGTACATAACTTGGAAGGGACCATAGATTCTTTACAAGTTGAAGTTAAAAATACAAAAGAAGAACTGAGCAGAGTAAACGATGATATCACAGCGAATGAAGACCGTATCGATGAAGTCGTCGAGCGTCTGGAAAAAGCTCACAGTGAAATGAAAGCTCTGCAGGAAGAAATCGCCGAGCTGGAGACCGTTATTGAAAAACGTACTGAGAAGCTCGAAAAACAGGCAAGAAAGATCCAGGTGGACGGCCAGACAGTGAACTATATCGAATTCATTCTTGATGCAGAATCTTTAACTGATATTCTGGGACGGATCGATGTCGTTTCCGACCTTGTCAGCTCCAACCGCAAACTGGTCGAAGCCCAGATAAGGGATCAGAATTTGTTAGTGGAGAAACAGGAAGAGACAGAACAGACCATTTCAGAGCAGAACGCACTGGCCGCAGAACTGGAAGGTATTTCAGAAGAGCTGGAACAGCAGCGTCTGGAAAAAGAAGTGCTGGTGGCCCAGCTGGCCTCTGAAAAAGCGACAGCAGAAGAAGACCGCAGCCGATTCTTGGCAGAAAAAGCTGAAGCAGAAAGAGCCGTTGTCGAACTGGTTACCGCCAGAGAAGAAGCGGCTCAAGCAGCCCGTGAAGCCCAAGAGCGCAGACGCGCCGAAGCTGAACAGGCAGCTGAAGAAGAAGCATCCGTATCCTCTTCCAGCTCAAACCAGTCAGCAGACAACAGTGCTTCCAGCAATGCACAGACCACTACGGCCAGTTCCAGTGCCGCAGCATCAAACGAATCTGCACAGGCTCCGGCCAATACAAGCAAGCCAAAACCTGCTCCGGCGCCTGAAGCCAAGCCGTCCAGCGGCGGCGTGACATGGGGACAGATCAGTTCTTATGCGAATGGTGTTTTGGGCACGCCGTATCTTTACGGCGGATCGACCACCCGGGCCTTTGACTGTTCCGGTTTTACAAGCTACGTCTTCAGACAAGCGGGCGTCAGTTTACCCCGTTCCGCTGCCGGTCAATATGCCTCGTCGCAGAAAGTATCCAACCCGCGTGCGGGTGATCTGGTATTCTTCTCTGAGAACGGGTCACGTGTCAGCCACGTCGGGATCTACGTCAGGGAACGGCCAGTTCATCGGTGCTCAGACCAGCACGGGTGTCGCTTATACCAGCGTGCACTCCAACTACTGGGGAAGACGCCTGGTCGGTTACGGAAGATATTGAAACACCTATAATTGAATATCGGAGCCGTCCTTTACTGGTGAAAGTCTGCCAGATGAGGACGGTTTTTTTGTTTAAAGATAGAAGGAATTCTTATTTAAATCCAACTGCTGAAACAATAAAAAGCCGCTTATCCTTAAAGGTAAGCGACTTTTTACTATATAAACTGACTGAATCAGATTCTGTCAGCCGTCAAAGCCAGATAGTCATCGATGTCCGTCAGTATTTCGTCGATGGCCGACTGCCAGAACAAAGGTTGCGTCAGGTCGGCATCTAAATGCTTTTCAGCAAGTTCTTCCGTGGTCATGCTGGCTGTATCTCTAAGCAGATCACGGTAGTCTGTTTCGAACGATTTTCCTTCCCGCTTGGCTTTGGAATAGATCCCCAGGCTGAAGAGGAAGCCGAACGTATACGGGAAGTTGTAGAAGGACAGCCCCGTAATATGAAAATGCAGCTTGCTCGCCCAGAAAGTCGGATGATACGTATCCAGAGAGTCCAGGAAGGCTTCTTTCTGAGCTTCCTCCATGATCTGGCTCAGTTCATCTTCATTGACCAGACCTTTTTTGCGGGCTTCGTAGAAACGTTTCTCGAACAGGAAGCGGCTGTGAATATTCATGAACATGACCGCAGCGCGGGAAATCTTGCTGTCCAGAAGAGCGATTTTCTCTTCTTCAGACGCTGCAGCTTCCACCGTCGCGTCAGAGATCAGCATCTCCGCAAACGTCGAGGCCGTTTCAGCCACGTTCATGGCGTAGCTGCGGTTGAGGGCGGGCAGGTCACGCATCACATGGCTGTGGTAGGCATGGCCCAGTTCATGCGCCAGGGTCGAGACATTGTTTGCGCTGCCTGAGAACGTCATGAAGATGCGTGATTCTCTGCTCTCAGGTAGATTCGAGCAGTATGCTCCCGGGCGTTTGCCTTCTTTATCTTCCGCTTCGACCCACCGTTCGTCGAAAGCGCGCTGCGCCATTTCCTGCATTTCCTGACTGAATGTCCCGAAGTGTTTGACGACGAAATCCTGTGCTTCTTCAAAGGAATAGGTCTTCGGTTCATAATCACCGACGGAGACCGGAGCCGTGACATCCGCCCAGTTCAATTGTTTTTTACCCATCAGTGCCGCTTTTCGGTTCAAAAACTCAACGACTTTAGGTTTGTTTTCAGTGATCGTGTCCCACATCGTATTCAGAGTGTCTTCTTCCATACGGTTGTATTCGAGCGGCGGAGTCAGGAAGTCGTCCTCGTCTCTCAAATCATATGTCTGTAGTCTGAAACCGGCCAGGTGATTGAGCGTATCCGCAAACAGCGCGGCTTTTTCCTTCCAGGCATTTTCCCAGTCAGTCAGGAGCCGCTGTCTGACTGCCGGATCTTCAGAACCCGTCAGCTTGTTCGCTGCCTGACCGGCTGAAAGGTAAGTGATCGTTCCGTCTTCTTCAAACGGGACGGTCACGGTATTTACGATTGTCTGGTACATATTGCCGAACCCGTTGAGTCCGTCCAGAGACAGTTTCTGAATGATCTTTTCTTCTTTTTCTGACAGCAGTTTCTGGCCTTTCTTTCTTTTTCTTCCAGTGGAAAGGCGCTCTGCTTGAAGGGCTCAGATGGAAACGAGTGTATGCCATTCGTCTTCAGGCACATCTTTCAGTTTTTTCATGAATAGTGTTTCAACGGCACTCATCTGACTGCCGACAGTACTGAGCTGGTTCACGACTTTGGCCGCCTGGAGATCTTTCGTGTCTGCCGAAAATAATCCGCGGGCAAAGGTGCCGGCCTCGGACAGACCGTTGCCGATCGCTTCTCTGTTTTCGAGAAACGAAGCCAGATGACTGAACTCCGGATGATCTTCCTTTGGATCCCACGCCTTGATTTGAGCCAGTGTTTCATCGATCAGTACATCCAGCTCCTTTATACGTGCCTGTAGAGCTTCGGAATGGCTGCCGCCTTCAAAGACGCTGTCCATGTTCCAGTTTTGTGATGTTGTCATTGCTGATTTCTCCCCTTTAGATAGACTGTTTTCATTGTATCGTTTTTTTCTTTCCATATCCAGACACATCAGTTAGAATGGAGTTATTGACTGAATGAGGTGTGAATGAATGAATAGAAAAGCAAGACCTATGGATAATGTATATCTGCTGCTCGCTTTCGCGGTCATGGCAGTGCTGTTTTACAGTTCATCGATGGGGTATCAGGATCAGAACGTTCAGCCCCTGCTGCATCAGTGGCTCGAAGGAGAACCGCTCAGAGGACTTTTTGAACGGATCGAATTCATGTACGCCGGGAGCGAAGTCAGTGTCGCGGCACAGGGCTACGTGGGCTTTATAGAATTTTTCCTGAGGAAAGGCGCCCACTTTGTATCGTACTTTCTGCTAGGCCTTTTCTGGTTTCTCGGTTTGAGAAACCGAGTCGCCCAGCCCTGGCTGACGTTCCTGCTGGCCTTGATGCTGGCGGCCGGTTATGCGTCCTTTGATGAACTGCGTCAGGCCTTCCATCCGAACCGCACGGCATTGATGGAGGACGTCATGCTCGACACAGCCGGTGCAGTCGTCGGGACAGCCATTGCATTCTTTATGCGGCCCAAAGGCAGAAGACGCCAGAAAGTGAAGTTCAGATCCTGACCCAGGAGCAGTTACATACAGGATACGGGAGTGAGTGGGTTGTAAGCGAGCCCACTCATTTTCTGTGCTGTTGATATGATGGAGATTTTTGGTATAATAACAGAGGAAAATGTAAATCAAATTCAGGGAAGAGGAATTGTGATGGCAGGACATTCGAAAGTGGAATAATATCAAACAGCGTAAAGGCGCACAGGACGCCAAACGCGGAAAGATTTTTCAGAAATTATCTAAAGAAATTTACAAGGCGGCAAAAGACGGCGGATCTGATCCGGAAATGAACGCGGCACTTGCGTCTGGCTGTGGACAAGGCGAAATCGAACAACATGCCCAACGACAATATCGACCGTGCAATCAAGCGGGCCACCGATGCCGGTCAGGGTGACAACTATGATGAAGTCATTTACGAAGGCTACGGACCAAACGGGATCGCCGTGCTCGTTCATGGCCTGACAGACAACCTGAACCGTACAGGTACAAATGTCCGGATCGCATTCACCCGTAATGGCGGGACTTTAGGTGAAAAAGGATCAGTAAGCTACATGTTCGACCGCAAAGGCTATATCGCGATCGACCGTGAAGGGCTGGACGTGGATGAAGACGACATGCTGATGCATGTGCTTGAAGCCGGCGGTGAAGAACTCGAAACGTCTGACGAAGTCTTTGAGATCTATACGGAAGCAACGGATTTCACAGCCGTACGGGATGCACTCAAAGAAGCCGGTTTTGATCTGGATCAGGCCGAACTGATGATGGTCCCGCAAACGACGCTGCCGGTACCTGAAGACAAGGAAGAGGTCTTTGAACAGCTGATCGACGCACTGGAAGATGACGACGATGTCAGCGAAGTCTATCATAACGCTGAAGTGTAACGTTTAAAAATACAATAGAATAAGTTTGGATAGAACCTCAAATGAGCAGAAGAATTTTTTCTGGTTATTTGAGGTTTTTTTCGTGAAGCAAATAAATAATTGAACAATATATAAAGTAGCACATAAAAATTGGAAAGGGAGGATGTGATGGATACAGAATCGTTTGCCAGTCATCTGCTTGAGGTGGCAGATTCATACAGAACGAGTGACATCCATATACTGCCGGAGCAGAAGCACTACGATGTCTACTTCCGGCTGAACGGTCAGATGGAGAAACAGTATTATCTGGACAGAGAAGAGGGGACTCGGCTCATTTCCTACTTCAAGTTCCTGTCGAATATGGATGTGGGGGAAAGGCGGCGACCCCAAAGCGGCAGCACGACCTTCCAGCTGAGCGAAAAAGCGATCGACTGCCGGTTTTCGACGATCAGCAATTACCAGTCCCAGGAATCCCTCGTCATCCGTCTGCTCAAGCAGAAAGAGGAAGAAATGCAGATCCCCGGCACGTTCTTTTCACACGAATGGGAGAAACTGGAACAGCTGGTTCAGGCGAAATCCGGCCTGCTGCTGTTTTCCGGTCCGGTCGATTCGGGCAAGACGACGACCATGTATCACCTGATCAAAAACCGCATGAAAGGAGAGAAGCAGCAGGTCATCACCGTCGAGGATCCAGTGGAAATCGAAGAGACCAGCTTCCTGCAGACGCAGGTCAACGAAACAGCGGGCGTCACGTATGAACATCTTTTGAAATCGAGTTTGAGGCATCATCCTGACGTCATCATCGTCGGAGAGATCAGGGATGAAGAAACGGCCAAAATGGTGATGCGGGGCGCACTGACCGGTCACCTCATCGTCGCGTCGATCCATGCGAAAAATGCCCGGGGCGTGCTGGCGCGGATGACCGAGCTTGGCGTCGGGCTGCCCCTGCTCAAGCAGACGCTTATAGGGGTGGCCTTTCAGACCCTGCTGCCGCTGTACTGCCCGCTCTGCGAGTCGAACTGCCAGCGTGTACTGCTCGCATCATGACAGAGGGAAAAAACGCCTGGCCCTGCTCGAAGTGATGACGGCAGAAGAGATGAACGACTGGCTCGAGGGCGATAATGCGAAACTGCTTTCGACGAAGCCGCCCGCTAGAGAGTTCAATCATTTACTGGAAAAGGTGTATTTAAATGGCTACATTACTGAAAAGACATACCGGCGCTACTTTATTCCCAACGCATAAACAGACCGTGCGCCAGGGTCAGTTTCTGAAGCGCTGCGGCCGGCTGCTCCTGGACGGTTTTTCCCTTCAGGATGCACTGCGCTTTCTGGAAACGATCGTGGATAAAGAATCCAGATACATGATCAGGATCATTCACAGGGAGGTGAGTCAGGGGTTTTGTTTTCAGATGCCTTGAAAGCGGCCGGTTTTCCGGATGTGATCTGTGCCCAGCTGTATTTTTCACTCTATCACGGGCATCTGGCTGAAACGACGCTGCAGGCCGGGAATCAGCTGCTCAAGCAGGCAGACAGAAAAAGAAAATTGATGACGCTTCTGCAGTACCCGCTTGTTCTGCTGTTTTTCGTCATGATGATGCTTTTGGCGATGCGCTTTATCCTGCTGCCCCATATGAGCGATATGACGTCGATGCAGACGACTGAGCTTGACTTGGGCACGCGGTTCATTCTGGACGCTGTCTATCATGCACCGCTCATCCTCCTGACAGGCAGCGTCCTGAGTTGCTGCGGCACTGCTGGCAGCCATGCAGAGAGCTCGCCGAGCTGTCTCCGGTAGCCCGGTTGAAGTGGATAGCGGGCTGGTCCAAGTCGGGCTTGTTCAGGCTGTACTGGACCCGTTTTTTTTCAAATGAATGGGGCGGTCTGCTCAAGGGCAATACCAGTCTGTTTGAAGTCGTCGCCATCATGAAGCAGAACGGTCTGTCGCCTTTGATCACCGAGATGGGAGAACATATCGAAAGAGAAATGAAACAGGGACACGCGTTTCATGAGACGTTGAAAGAACTGAATTTTCTGAATCACGAGCTCACGCTGGTCATCAGGCAGGGCGAACAGTCCGGTCGTCTGGGGCAGGAGCTCGAGATGTATGCCGAAAACTGTGAAGAAGAGTTTGATAAAAACGTCAAGCGGGTCATGAACTGGATCCAGCCCGTCATCTTTATTTTTGTGGCCGTCATCATTGTGGCCATTTACGCGGCACTCCTGCTGCCGACATTCAGTGCACTGCAGACTTTTTAAGAAAAGAGGAAAAATAATGAAACTATTGAAAGCCTGGATAAAAAGAGAACAAGGCTTTACGCTGATCGAAATGTCCCTGGTGCTGTTCATCATTTCAGCCCTGCTGCTGCTTTTCGTGCCGAACCTAGCCGGAAGGCAGGCAGATGCAAGTAAGACGGGTGATGAAGCGATCGTGGCTGTCCTTCAGTCACAGGCAGATATGTATACGATGGACAAAGGCACTGCACCTGCATCATTGACAGAACTGCATACAGAAAAATATATAACGTTGAAGCAATTTAATGAAACAAATGAGAAGTATGAAATCTCTGAAGGAAAAGTCACTGAAAAACCTGAGGCACCCGACACAGGCGGAAGCTGATGAAAGCGGCCGTTTCTTTAGAAGCGGATCAGGGCTTTACACTGCTTGAAATGACCCTTGTGCTGGCGGTGGTCTCGATCCTTGCCGCCTTTCCAGTCCTGCATTTCACTCAGACGAAAAAGGAAACAGAAACGCAGCTGTTTTTCGAATCGCTTCGCTCGAGCATCACTCTGATCCAGAGCGAAGCGATCTTCAATAAACACTGGACGATCATGGAAGTACGTCCGACCAGCAGACTGATCCGGTTTCGGGTGACCGGAAAGGAGAATGCGGATCATCCGGTCAATCATACCCTTTATCTGCCGGAATCCATGTCTCTGATCGGGACCTCCAAGGAATACTCGTTTTTGAGCGGGTCCGGCAATCTGGGGAACATAAATGAAATCAGGTTCAATACGGCACGCGGGAGAGTGACCGTCAGTTTTCAGATGGGGAGTGGACGCTTTGTCATTGAATAATAAGAGTGAACAGGGGTTTATACTGATGGAAAGTCTGGTCAGTTTGAGCATTCTGGGGCTTTTCGTCGGTACCGTTTTTCCGTTCGGCATGGATCTGCTGGTGATGCGGGAACAGGCGAAAGCGGACGCTGAACTGAGCCGGTTCCTGTATGAGAGTGCCATGTTTTATGACAAGGATGACCTGATGGACCGGAGCTTCTCATCGGGAGGGGTCACTGCCTCCAGTGTTGAAAGCAGGGAAAGTATTGTGATCTATCAAAACGATGAGGCAGTCAGGAATATAAATTTCCTTTACGCTGACTGGTGAAGAAGATGAAAGCTGACAAGGGCTTTTCGCTGCTTGAAGTGATCATCGCGCTAAGTATAGTCAGCAGCTGTGTGCTGCTCTTTTCCTTCGCCATCTCTCAGGTCCAGACTGCACGGGCATCAGTAAAAGACGACCGCCAGATCGAATGGCACCTGTTCATCAATCAGCTGGAGAATGATCTTCATGACAGCAGAGAAGTGATAGCCGGCAAAGATGGTCTGACTTTTGAGAAATTCAGCGAGAAGAACGCTAAATGGGAGAGGATCAAATATGAGCAGTATTATAAGACCATCCGGCGACGGGTCGATTCCGCCGGGCATCAGCCTATGCTGCTGGAAGTTTCCAGTGTGGGTTTTACCTCTGCCAGTAACCAGCCTGCTGATCGACGTGACTTTTTATAATGGAGAGAGGTACAGTGCAGAATTTAAAGTCTTTGAATAAGAACAAGACCAGATGGATGAGTAGAGACAGAGGGGGCGAAGAAGGCAGTATTCTCCTTTCGACGTTTCATCTGCTGCTGTTTTTGACCTTTCTGATCCTCGCACTCACGACGGTCGTACAGAACCAGGTCATGCAGCTTCGCCAGATCAGCCACTCTTATGAAGCAAGAGCGCTGATCGCTTTGAGTGAGGACAGGCTCAAAGAAAGGCTTGAATGGCACGAAGTTGAAACGGGAATGATCGCATACAGCACAGGAAATGTGGAGATCATCAGAGAATCAGAGAAAACGTATCTGCTCGTCGCTACGCTGAACAACAGCTATGCGAGCAGGTAGAAAGTGGAGATCGTTCCTGTACCTGCTCCAGATGAACAGAAAGACCAGGAAACGTCCCCCGAACCCAGATCTGAGACATGGGTAGAAGAAGGGTTGACCATCTTGGGTTGACCAGTGATTTTCTGGAAAGTGAATAGTTACAATCATTGGCAGAGCCTTGACCTCTGATCTAAAGGACTTTTTGGCAAGTGAAAAAGAAGCGGACGTTTTGTACCGGCATTACGGAAGTCAGACCAGATAATACTGACTTCCGTAATGTCGGTACATTTTTTCAGTCACTGCATTTATCCGGTTTTTTTTATACCCAAAAGCCACTCTTACATAGAGAGACCCGCGCGCGTTTATTTTTTGCCCCTGTTTTGCTATAATGAAAAAGGAATGTTCGCCTGATGCGGACAAAATGGAAGTCAAATTACAGAATAGGGTGTAGATATGTCACGTATAGAAATTATCCAGCAGAAAATGAAAAATCAGAACATTGAAGCATTACTGATCACAAGTCCGTATAATCTGAGGTACGCCTCCGGCTTTACCGGATCGACCGGTTTGAGTGTGATGACGCAGGACAAAGCTTACTTTGTTACTGACTTCAGATACACGGAACAAGCTGCGAAACAGGCAGTCGGCTTTGAAATCATCAAAAACGACGGTCCGATTTATCAGGAAGTCAAGGCGATCGTTGAAAAAGAAAATATTGCTGCCTTGAGCTTCGAGAAAGATTTTGTGACCTATTCTACTTACGATACGATCAGGGACCTGCTCCCCTGCAAACTGGATCCCGCAAGCGGTCTGCTGGAGTCACTGCGTGAGATCAAAGATGAGAAGGAAATCCAAACGATCCAGAAAGCCATCGAAATCACGGAGTATGCCTTCAAGGAAATCCTTAACTCATATCAAACCCGGTATCACCGAGATAACGGTAGCCAACAAGCTGGACTTTCTCATGCGCGAAAAAGGCGCGACAAGTGTTTCTTTCGATACCATCGTTGCCAGCGGAAAGCGTTCAGCGATGCCTCACGGTGTAGCGAGCGATAAGCAGATCGAGCAGGGTGACATGATCACCATCGATTTCGGCTGTTACTATCAGGGTTACGTCTCCGATATGACGCGTACGTTTGCTCTTGGGGATCCGGGCGAAGAACTGAAGAAGATCCATCAGATCGTCCTGGATGCCCAGTTGAAAGTGAATGAAAAGGCGAGAGCCGGTATCACAGGCAAGGAACTGGATGCTGTGGCCAGAGATTACATCACTGAAAAAGGATACGGCGAGGCATTCGGCCATTCTACCGGTCACGGCATCGGGCTGGAAGTGCATGAAAACCCCGGCATCAATTACCGCAACGACGAACCGCTCGCTGTCGGCAACGTCATCACCAATGAACCCGGCATTTATATTCCGAACCTGGGTGGCGTCAGGATCGAAGATGATCTCGTCATCACTGAAGAAGGCAGCCGCAACCTGATGAGCGTGACCAAAGAACTGATCATCCTCTGATCAGGGAAAGACCAGAAAAAGTTGCCTGTGAAAATAGGTTTTCATACAGAATCATGATACAATAGAAGCAAGCAAACTCATCGGCCCAAGCGAGCCGAGCGAGTGTGAACTAGGAGGAAACTGAATGATATCAACAAGTGATTTGAAAAACGGCTTAACGATCGAATATGACGGAAGCATCTGGCGTGTCGTGGAATTTCAGCATGTCAAACCGGGTAAAGGTGCCGCCTTTGTCCGTTCAAAACTGAAAAATCTGCGTACAGGCGCTTTGCAGGACATTACGTTCCAGTGCGGGTGAAAAATTTGAGACCGCCCACATCGAAACAAAGAACATGCAGTACCTGTATGACAATAACGGCAGTCATGTCTTCATGGATACAGATACCTATGAGCAGCTCGAGATCCCAGGCGAACGCATCGCAGAAGAGCTGAAGTACATGAAAGAAAACATGGAAGTCAGCATCATGATGTACGGCAGCGAGGTCCTGGGCGTTGAAGTACCGAACAAAGTGGAACTGAAAGTCGTCGATACTGAACCCGGCATCCGTGGCGATACTTCCGGCGGCGGGTCAAAACCGGCTACGCTGGAAACTGGTGCAGTGGTCACCGTACCGCTGTTTGTCAATAAAGATGATGTCCTGGTGATCAATACGGCTGAAGGCACATACGTCTCCCGTGCCTAGTCAGCCTGTTGCTGAATCATTTTAAAGGAGGAACGACAGTGGAAGAAAAAGTGATGAGAACCAATCAGAGCAATCCTTTCGGTGAAATCGAAGTGGCTCCTGAAGTGCTCGAAGTGATTGCCGGCATTGCAGCGAATGAAGTGGATGGCGTCTATGCCATGCAGGGAAAGTTCACGAAAAAAATGAAGTATGTCTTCGGCAAGCCGAATCATAAAAAAGGCATCCATCTAACGTCAGACGACGATGGACTTAAAGTGGATATCTACTGCTACTTCAAATTTGGCGTCAATGTCCCTGAAGTGGCTCAGACCATTCAGAAAAAAGTACGCGAACAGATTTACCATATGACAGACATTACCCTGGCAGAAGTCAATATCCATATTGCTGACATCGTGCCTGAAAAAACATCATTCCAGGATCTGTTTGACCTGGAAAAGGAAGAGGATGAAGAATAGTGACAACTGTAAGGCGTGTGATTAGGGAAAAAGCCTTTCAGTCTCTTTTCCAATTAACGACCCATGAAGAATTGACCGCAGACGAAGCCATTCAGCTGGCTCTGGACAGCACACTGTCTCTCAAAGATGTACGTACTTTGGAAGAAGCAATGGCTCTGGTACTGCCTGTAGAAGCAAACAAAGAAGAAATCGTCAACGATGCCCTGTCGTACCTGAAGACCCTGGTCAACGGGGTACAGGAGAACCGCGAGACCATCGACCGGACCATCTCAGAGCATTTGAAGAACTGGACGCTGAACCGTCTGGAACGTACGAATTTATTGCTCCTCAGATTAGCCACCTATGAACTTATGTATCAGCCGGAGGTAGACAAACGTATTGTCATGAATGAAGCCATCGAACTGACCAAAACGTTCAATGATGACAAATCAAGCAAGTTTGTTAACGGAATACTGCAGAGTATTGCCGACAGCCGCTGAGTCTTTCTCAGTTTTATTCGTAAAAGCTGCTTTTGTTATGGGAAAGCTCTATGGTCGTGATCATTAAGGGCAGCAGGAGAGGGCGAAAAGCAGACGGGAAGCGTTCTGCTTTTCTGCTCTTTTTCTATTTACATAAGCAAAGCAACGGAAGTCTAGGAAGGAAAGTGTCGAATGGACCAGGAGTACTTAACAGTCACTCAATTGACACGGTACGTGAAACGCAAGTTTGATTATGACCCGTATCTGGAACGCGTATTCGTCAAAGGAGAAATCTCAAACTATAATCCGAAACGACGGAACAGACACCAGTATTTCAGCATCAAAGATCAGGAGCGCCAAACTTTCGGCTGTCCTGTTTTTCAGCGAACAGCAGAAACTGACTGTCGATCTGGAAGAAGGGATGAGTGTACTGGCTGTCGGTCGCCTGTCTGTTTACGAAAAAACAGGCTCGTATCAGCTGTATATCGACCACATCGAACCGGAGGGCTTAGGGCAGCTTTATGCCGCTTACGAACAGACAAAAAAGAAATTGGCCGAAGAAGGCTGGTTCGACGCTGAACTTGAAGAAGCCGCTTAAGCGGTTCCCTAAAAAAATCGGGATCATCACCAGTCAGAGCGGGGCAGTCATCCGAGATATCCAGACAACCATCGAACGGCGGTTTCCGATCGTCGAGCTCTACCTGTTCCCGACAGTGGTACAGGGGGACAAGGCGGCCGATTCGATCGTCAAAAGCCTGCAGAGAGCCGACCGGGAATATGAGCTGGATACACTGATCGTCGGGCGCGGAGGTGGATCATTTGAGGACCTGTTCCCGTTCAACGAAGAGAAAGTGGCGCTGGCGATCGCTCGCGCACGAACACCGGTGATATCCTCAGTCGGTCATGAAACAGATACGACTCTGGCTGATCTGGCCGCGGATCACGAGCAGCGACACCGACTGCCGCTGCGGAGCTGGCTGTCCCGGTTCTGACTGAGGAAGTCGGGAAGATCGATCAGAACCGTCAGCGTGTGATGCAGGCGACGACCACTATCATCAAGCGTGAAAAAGAACGTGTCAACCGACTTGAACAGTCCTACATCTTCAGGACAGCCGAGGCGTCTTTACGACGGGTACAGTCAGAACCTCGATCAGCTCACAGATCAGCTCGTACGTTTAACGGATGATCAGCTGAAAGAAGAACAAGTACCGTGTGCAGCTGCTGGACCGGGAATTCGAATGCCTTCGATCCGAACGCTCAGGTCGAGAGCAGGCGTCCGTCAGCCTGAATCAGCTCGACGAACCAGCTGATGAAAGCAGCTGAGCAGCAGGTGAAAACAGAACACAATGCGGTCAATGCACTGATCCAGTCGCTCGATCACTCTGTCGCCCACTGAAGATACTGAGTCGGGGATATGCGATCACGCAGTCCGACTCAAAGAGTGTTGTGAAGTGGTCGATCAGTGACGTTGGAAAGCACGCATCGAGATCGATACAGTGGTCTGACGGATTGAGTCAGAGCCACGTGTCCAAGGCACAACGAAAAAAGGAAATCCAATAAAAAGGAGACCAGTGCAGCATGGATAAAGAAAAAACGTTTGATGAAGCAATGAAAGAGCTGGAAACGATCGTCACAAAAGCTTGAACAAGGGCGATGTACCCTTGGAAGAAGCCTTGAATCAGTTCCAGGAAGGCATCAAATTGAGCCGTTATTGTAAGAACCATTGTTGAAGATGCAGAAAAAACAGTGACCAAAATGATCAGTGAAAATGGCAATGAAGAAATACTGGAAGACTAGAGCAGATCCAGAGTAAATAGAACGATACTAAAGGAGTCGACTATGCATTTTCAGACATTTACCAGAAAGACGACATAAAGCTTCATTTGAAAGACTATCTGACTGGCACTGGTTCGAAGATAAGAGCCGGACGGACATCGAAGAGGCCATGCGCTACTCCTCTTGGAGGCCGGCGGTAAACGACTGCGCCCGCTGCTTTAGATCGGACTAAAGGTCGAAGAGCCTTTGGCAAGGACGAGGCTTGTTCCGACCCAGCTGCGGCTGCGCTAAGAAATGATTCCATACGTACTCGCTCATCCGCGATGACCTGCCCCGCCATCGATGACGATGGTCTGACAAGGGCAAGCCGACCAGCCATATCAGAGTATTACCGAGGCGACGGCTCTACTGGCAGGCGATGCACTGCTGACTCGGAGCTTTTGAAGTGCATGACTGAGGGGCGAACCATTCCGATGCAGATCAAACTGGCATCTGATCAGAGAGCTGGCTCAAGCATCCGGCCATGCAGGCATGGTCGGGGGCGGCCAGCAGGCCGACATGGACGGCGAACATCAAGGAGCTGACTGTCGAGTGAACTGGAAGCCATCTCCATGCCCGGAGAAACAGGGAATGCTGGCTTGACGCTTTGCTTTCAGAGCGGCACGAATACTGCTCTGACGTCAGCACGGAAAGACGCTGGAAGACCTGGCATACCATCGCTGAGAAAATCGGCATAGCGTACCAGGATTCGAAGATGACATTGCCGGATAAGTGACCGGCTACTGAGGACGGCTCTCGGGAAGCGCGTCGGGTGCCGATGCCAAGCACGGGAAGAGCACCTATCCGTCACTACTCGGTCTCGAACAGGCTCATGCAGCTGTTCGACGAACACGCTGGAACAGGCGTGCGCTGATTCAGGACAGCCGTCGTGAACGTCCCGGCGCTGGCGACGAAGGAGCTATCGGATACATTCATCGTGCACTTAGATTAGATCCACGAGATCCACGGAGCGGTGAAAAAGTGAAAAAAGCACGCTGCAGATGGTCTGCTTATAGAACAGGGCTGGGCTGAGGGACCGTGAGAAAGCGGGAAAACGCTTCATCATGTCCGGAAAGGCCTGCGCGGAGTAAGGAAGAACAGATATTCACGGCAGGTGAGAAAGCCTGGCCGTCTGATACGACGGTCTATATCAAAGGGGCCGACCAGCTTTACGTCAGCCGCGGCGGGAAGAAACTGGAAAGAGCTCTCGAAGTGTTTGGCATCGATTTGACTGACCGTACCGTGCTGGATATCGGAGCCTCCACAGGCGGTTTCACCGATGTCTGTCTGCGGAAGGGGGCAAAGCTGGTTTACGCCCTGGATGTTCAGAACGAATCAGCTGGCCTGGAAACTGCGCATCGATGAACGCGTTGAAGTGATGGAACAGACAAATTTCAGGCATGTGTCGGCTGATGATTTCAACCGGGGCTTACCTGAATTTGCAACGATCGATGTCTCGTTCATTTCGCTGAAAAAAATCTTTCCGACACTCAAAACAGTGCTGGCCGAAGGCGGAGAAGTGGTTGCGCTGATCAAGCCGCAGTTTGAAGCCTACAAGGAAGATGTCGGTGAAAAAGGCATCATCACCGATCCCGCTGTCCACAGATACGTGCTGGAAAAGATCATTGACTTTCTGTATGGACAGGGTTTCGAAGTGAATGAGATCATCCAGTCACCGATCAGAGGCGGCAAGGGCAATAAAGAATTTCTCGCTCATATCCGGTTTACGGATAAAATCAAAAGCATTGAAGCGGACCACTTGAACAGACTGATATCAGAATCGCTGTTCACGGAGTGAGGCCTGTATAATTTGCTGCCTGAAAGAGTGATGTTTTCGTTTTTCCATCCAGTGCGCAAGCCTTAAAATATCGGGTTTTCCCAAGTGTTGTTGTTGGCACAGAGGTTTAAAAGAAGTATAATAAAGGTGTATAAACTGTATAATTATACTGATGTGCTGCGGGGAAGGTACGAAGGCAAACACGCATAGGAGTGAAGATCTTGAAAAAAAAAGAAAGACATCAGCTGCTGAGGAAACTGGTTCAGCAGGAAGTGATCCGCAAGCAGGAAGATTTCGTCGATAAGCTGCACGAACGGGGATACGAAGTGACGCAGGCGACCATTTCCAGAGATATCAAAGAACTGCAGCTGGTCAAAGTGCCCGCTCAAGATGGAGGCTACCGGTACAATCTGCCCCCGGAAATGAATTACAACATATCGAAAAAACTGTCGAGGCTGATGAAGGACGCGTTTGTGTCCATCGATACTCAAGAGAATTCGTTCTGATTCGAACCCTTCCGGGGAATGCGTTTGCACTGGGATCTCTGATCGAAACGGCTAAATACAGTGAAATGTTCGGCTGCATTTCGGGAGATGATACAGTACTGATCATCTGCCGTGATGAAGAAAGCGCCGAACGTTTCCAGAGAAGGATCATCTCTTTCATATAATATGAATAGACAGATTAGGAGGCTTGTCTTTGTTAGAATCATTACGGATCAAGAATTTTGCCATCATTGAAGACCTTCATTTAGATTTCAGTGAGGGACATGACTGTCCTGACGGGGGAGACCGGAGCAGGGAAGTCCATCATCATTGATGCCGTCGGCTTGCTGGCCGGCGGAAGAGGCTCGACTGAAATTCGTCCGTTTCGGTGCAAAGAAATGTGTACTGGAAGGTGAATTCAGTTCAAGCACCATCTAACTGAGCTGATCAGACCTGCTCGGTGCACACGAGATCGAACACGATGCGAGTCTGCTGCTCATCCAAAGGGAAATCTTCGCGAGCGGACGAACCGTCTGCCGGATAAACGGGAGCATCGTGACGATCGCCGTATTGAAAGAAATCGGCAGTCATCTGATCGATATCCACGGACAGAATGAGCACCAGGAACTGATGGTGACTGAAAACCACAGTCATCTGCTCGATTATTTCGGACCGAAAGAACTGCTGGCCACGAAAAAAGCCTATCAGCAGGCCTTTTCTAGCTACAGGCAGCTGACTAAAGAACGTGAACAGTGGCTGTTCAACGAGCAGGAACTGGCCCAGCGACTGGATATTTTAAGGTATCAGGTGGATGAAATCGAAGCGGCCCAGCTGCATCCGAACGAAGAAGACGAGCTGCTGGAAGAAGAGAAAAAACTGGCGAATCATCAGGCCATCGTTGAAGCACTGTCGTCCAGTTACGCCGGCCCTTCAGGGTGAAGAATACGGCGGTCTGGACAGTGTCGGGCAGGCCATGGAAAAAAGTGGCGGCCATCAAGAACGCTGACGAGTCTTTCAAGCATATCTCAGAAAGCCTGTCGACGGCATTCTTTCAGCTGCAGGAGGCTGCGAGTGATATCTACTCGGAACTGGATGGCCTGGAATATGACGAGGAACGGCTCAATGAGATCGAAGAACGTCTGAACTTCATCCAGCAGCTGAAACGCAAATACGGTCAACTCTGTGGAAATGATCCTGGATCATTTTGAAAAATACTGACAGAGAGCTGAAACAGCTGGAAAACCGTGAAGAGCAGGTGGACGGATTGACGCAAAAAAATCACGGCTGCCCAGCCAAAAGCGCGAGGCATACGCAGAAGAGTTATCGGCCCTCAGAAAACAGACGGCCAGTGACCTTGAGACTCTGTATCCAGGAACAGCTGAAAGAACTGTATATGGAGAACGTGAATCTCATGGCGCGGTACAAAGGCTCTGAAAACACTCAGTCCAACGCGCCTGCGGCTCACTGAACAGGGTTTTGACAAGAATCGAGTTCTATGTATCCACCAATCCCGGAGAACCGCTGAAGCCACTCGAGTAAAGTGGCGTCCGGCAGGCGAACTGTCGCGGATGATGCTGGCGATGAAGACGATATTCTCCCAGTCTCAGGGGAGTCAGCGAGTGTGAGGTGTCGGATGAAGTGACGACACGGGGGTCAGCGGACGGGTCGCTCAGGCGATCGCTGATAAGATCTACTCAGGTCGCGAAAATTCTCTTCAGGTCCTGTGCATCACGCGCCTTCCCGCAGGCTGCCGCGATGGCAGACCAGCATCTCTATATCAGTAAAACGATCGAAGGGGACCGTTACCCAGACGAGCATGTAGAAAACTGGCTGAAACTGGCCGGGTAGAAGAAATCGCCCGGATGCTGTCCGGAGACGAACTGGCGCGAGCTGACGAAAGAAACGGCAGACGAGCTTCTGAAACTGGCGGAGAAGAAAAAAACGCGGGTGGGAAAGAAGGACTGACTGAAAATAAAAAGTCTCCCGTCAGTTGACTCGACAGGAGACGCAGGGGTCAATTATCGTTTTAGAGATTACATTTAATACATTCGATAAGAGATGCAAATACTGGAATAACCATAGTGAAAGCAATCACACCGATCATGATACGTGTCATTGTGCTGGTCGAATCCTTTTTCTTACTGGTTTTTAGCCATCGGTCATGTATCACCCACTTTCTTAAGTCTTTTCAACTCTTCAGTCTACTGAAAGTGAAAGAAAATTGCAAGTGACGCGTTGAGAGTTTCAAAACTGTTCATATTTTGTTAATATGGATAGGTAAATACTGTAACATATAAAGCTGAACAACTATGCATGACAAACAGGAGGAGTTTGATTAATGAGTAAACAACAAGTCGGCGTCATCGGTATGGCCGTAATGGGTAAAAACCTGGCTTTGAATATCGAGAGCAGAGGCTACTCTGTTTCTTTATACAACCGTACGTCTTCCAAAACGACAGCTGTCATCGAAGAAAAGATCCGGGACAAAAATCTGGTCGCAACGGCTACTGGAGCTGGAAGAATCTACTCAAATGCGCTTGAAAAACCTGAGCAAAAGATATTTGCTGATGGTCCAGGCCGGTAAAGGGACCGATGCAGTCATTCAACAGCTACTGCCTTTCCTAGATGAGGGCGATATCCTCATCGACGGCGGGAACACATTCTACCAGGATACGATCCGCCGCGAGCAAGGAACTGGCTGACTCTGGCATCAATTTCATCGGTACGGGCGTTTCCGGCGGTGAAGAAGGTGCCCTCAAAGGCCCTGCGATCATGCCGGGCGGACAGAAAGTCGCTTACGACCTTGTTGCACCGATCCTGGAGAAAATCGCAGCCAAAGCTCCGGCTGACGGCGAACCCTGCGTGACGTATATCGGTCCGAATGGTGCCGGACACTACGTTAAAATGGTGCATAACGGTATCGAGTACGGTGACATGCAGCTGATTGCCGAGTCCTATAACCTGATGAAAGACATGGTCGGCATGTCGAATGAAGAAGCCGCCGAAGTCTTCAACGAATGGAACGAAGGCGAACTGGACAGCTTCCTGATCGAGATCACGGCTGATGCGTTGACCAAGAAAGACCCTGAAACGGGAGAATTCATGGTCGATGTGATCCTGGACCGTGCCGGAAACAAGGGAACGGGTAAATGGACCTCTCAGAGTGCGTTAGATTTAGGCATTCCACTGCCGCTTATAACAGAATCTGTTTCAGCCGTTATATTTCAGCAATGGAAGACCGATCCCTATCTAGAAGCAAGCAACAGTCCTGCCTAAGCCTGCAACAAAACTGTATGAAGGCGACAAAAAAGAAACTGCTTGAAAAAATGCGTGAAGCGCTGTACTTCAGTAAGATCATGAGTTATGCTCAAGGTTTTGCTCAAAATGGCGACAGCTTCCAGAAAGAATATGAGCTCGGGGACTGGAATCGGCCGCATGATCGCCAAGATTTTCCGTGCCGGCTGTATCATCCGCGCCCGTTTCCTTCAGAAAATCACGGAAGCTTATGAACGTGAACCGGAACTGAAAAATCTGATGCTGGACGAGTACTTCATGGATATCGCCGAACGATACCAGCGGTCCGTCAAAGAATGCTATTGAGTCTGGCTGTCCGGGCCGGGGTTCCTGTACCGGCCTTTTCAGGTGCAGCCATCGCCTATTATGATTCTTGCCGGTCAGCGCGTCTGCCGGCGAACATTCATTCAGGCCCAGCGTCGACTGCTTCGGCGCACACGCCCTATGAGCGTGTGGACCGGAAGAAGGCACGTTCCACTTTTGACTGGTACGGCAATGAAGGCGAAGAAAACTGCGATCCAATAGAAGCTGGCGGTGAAATCGTCGAATGTTGGCAGGTATTACCTTTCTGGAACCTGCTATTTTCTAGTCACTGCTATTTTTTATCTATAACCTGTTATAATTTTACGATCAGACGGGTCTAACATTCTTTCTGATCTCCTAAAAATGTGGTAAAGCTGAAAGAGCGTAATGTCAGGCATTATAACATTAATTTCTAATGATAAAACCCAAGATCAAAAAGTAGGAGTCAATAGAGCGCCAGAGACTTTAATTATTGAAGACGAAAAGAATTTCGGCTCGCTTTGTCGAACTGGAACTGACACATGAAGGATTCGAGACGGAGGTACGTTTTGACGGCCGCCTTCAGGACTTGAAGCGGCTGTAAGACGAAAGCAAGGACTGGAACCGTGCTCCTGCTTGACCTGATGCTTCCTGAAAACTGGAGCGGCGTCGATGTGGCCCGCCGCATCCGTATGGTCGGCGATGTGCCAATCATCATCCAATCGACAGGCCAGAGATTCTGTGATCGAGCCGTGTCGGTTCCAAGGCTTCGACCACGGCGCAGACGATTACGTCGTCAAACCGTTCGCGATCGAGGAGCTGCTGGCACGTATGCGTGCGCTGCTTCGCCGTATCGAAATCGGAACGAGAAGAAGAACGTCAGGTCGTCGGAGCCACCATCACGTACAAGGACGTCAGCGGTCGAAAAAGAAACCGTGTTCGTCAAACGCCGCGGAGATGACGTCATTGAACTGACGAAGAGAGATCTACGAACTGCTCCGCTCAACTGATGGCGAACTTGAACGTTGTCGCTGTCCCATGAGGTACTTTCAGACGAGGTCTGGGGCTCATGAAACAGAAGTGGAAACCAATGTCGTCGATGTTTATCTATCAGATATCTGCGTTAATGAAATCGGATGTATCCGGAAAAGAAGACCTGCATCCAGACGGTCAGAGGTACAGGCTACGTGATGCGTACGTGAGAAATCGCGGCGAGCCGTTGATACGAAGGGAATGAACGAGAAAAAGCGTATCTCTTTGAGTGGAAATGGACTATCGGGCCTGCGATCGCACTATTTTGACCTGTACTGCTGTGTCAGACGATTTTACTCATTACCTTTCAGCAGATCATGGTCGACAATGAACAAGCAGGCCGTACGAAATGTGATGGTGAATCTGACAGAACGATTCGGGCAGAATCTTTATGAGCTGACAGAAGAAGATGTTGAAGCTACTTTGGATCAGCGAGGAGCTGTCTGGGCACCTGAAATGCCAGTCATCAGAAGAAACGCCAGAATCGAGGAAGACACGCCTCTGCGTGCCAGTCAGGGCATGTGTCGTCAGGGTCTACAACGCCAGTGAAGATCTCCTGTCATGAAACAAAGAATGAGGTCGAATGCTTCCCGTTCGAATCCAGAAGCCCAGACCTTGCAGATCGAGACGATCAGAAGAAGGACCGAACGGCGAAGCCCTGTCCGCAGTCACTCCCGTCTATCTTTCCTGAATGATGAGATGATTGGCTACGTCCCCAGCCTGATTGCGATGCGCTCTTTCCTGTCGCCAGACTGTTCGGAGTGTGCTGGGCGCGATCCTGATCGCGGGCGTGATTGCGCTGCTTTTCAGTGGCGTGATCGCGGTCACGTCATTGCCATTTCCTTCCTTCAGCGACGATCCGTCGTCTGACTGAAGCGACATGCATATCATTGAGAAAGATCCGGAATCGAGCGCCAGCGGATCGATGTCGGCGACGGCAATGACGAACTGACTGAAGCTGGCCAATGCCTTACAACGCGATGCTGACGAGCCGGATGCAAGCGGAACCTCGAACAGCCAGAAACAGTTCGTAGAAGATGTCTACGCATGAACTCCGTACACCGGTCGCCGTGGTAGAAAGGGCACATGAAGCTTTTGAACCGCTGGGGCAAAGACGATCCTGTCGTTTTAGACGAGCCACTCAGCGCATCGCTTCAGGAAATCGAACGGATGAAGAGCCTTGTCCAGGAAATGCTCGATCTGTCACGTGCCGAGCAAGTGGAGATTCATTATAAAAATGAACGCACATCCGTGAGGGAACTGATCAATCAGACCTATAACAACTTCAAGCTTGTTCATCCGGACTTCACCTTTATTTTCGATGATGACCTTTGCAAGGAAACCCACGTGAATATTTACCGTAATCATCTGGAACAGATTCTGATCATTCTTTCTGGACAATGCGGTGAAGTACTGGGCCGATGCGAAGTGGTCCATTCAGTGTGTCGGATAATGGACCCAATATTCAGATCGCCATCCAGGATTTCGGCGAAGGCATGACGGAAGAAGACACCGAGAATGTTCCGCCGTTTTTCTACCGTGTCGGTGAGGCCAGAAGCCGTCGCCGAAGGCGGTAACGGACTGGGTCTGTCGATCGCTAAACAGCTGATCGAAGGCTATCACGGGAAAATATGGGCAGAAAGTGTGCTGCACCACGGTTCCATCTTCAGGATCGAACTGCCAAAGTTGAAAGAAGAAACGAATGAGACAGAGAAAGAAAAAGAAAACGAAAAAACAGCTGAATAATTATATCGAACACCGGATCATACTGAATGAAGTCTGATCCGGTGCTTTTATATAATAAAGGTAAGCAATCGCCCACGCGATTGCTTACCACTTTAAAGACCTTAAGCCCTTTAAAAGGAAACGACGTGTTTCAGGACACGTCGTCACCTCCTTCAAAAAAGATGGAAAAGAAAAAGGAGACTCCGCGGAGTCTCCTTTTATCATACTAAATTATTTGTTTCGCTGCTGCTTGCCTGTGTTTCGTCGTTCTTTCTGTTCAAACGGGCTCTGGCTGTTTCGTCTGTTTTTCGCAGACGGTGCAGGCGTTGTTTTATTGGATTTTGAATCCGTTTCGGTAGCTTCGACCGTTTTACGCTTGCGCGTCTTACGTTTGATGACAGGTTTGCCACCGTGTTTTTTCTCCATCTCTTTTTCCAGCCTTGGTTTATAATATAGATTGGTAATCAAAGATTGACCGATCGCAACGAAACCGCCGGCGAACCAGTATAATGTCAGTCCGGCTGGACCAGTGATCGAGAACATTAAAATCATTACAGGACTCATGTACATCATGGCACCAGATTGCTTGCGTGTTTCTTCAGGCATACCGGCCTGCATGACCTTAGTCTGGATGAGATATAAAAGACCGGTCAGTACTGCAAGTAAGATACTTGCATCACCCAGATTGATCCCTAGCCAAGTCGCACTTTGAATGGATTCGGACATTCGGATCGCCTGGAACATCGCTGTGAAAACCGGCAATTGAATTAGAAGCGGCAGACAGCCGGATAAGCCGCCTAGCATATTGACGTTGTTTTCTTTGTAGATCTCCATCATTTCGGCTTGTAATTCTTGTTTTTCTTTCGGATCGTCTGTTTCTTTCATTTCCGCCTGGATTTCATCGGTAACAGGTTTCACTGTAGACATTTTTGCCTGTTGTTCCATAGTCGACCGCTGTCTGTTTAATCGATAGAGGCAAGATAAGGACGCGGACAATAATGGTGATCGCGATGATCGCGAGACCGTAACTTCCGGTGAAATCTGCCAGGATCTCGATAAACTGCTGTGTTGGCAGAACGAGGTAATCAAATAAAAACTGAGAAAATCCACCAGAAGGTGTCCCGGTTTCCGGGTCGATGCGCATACATCCAGATAAGAACAACATGATGGAAAGCATTCCACCAGGTTAACAGCCATTTTTTAGTACGGTTTTTCAATTCGATTCAATCCTTTAAGTTTAATAGTAGTGATACATTGCTGACACGCTATTCACCACTATACCCTAATGGAAGGAAGAATTCAATTAGCTTGAGAAAAATTTGATTTTTCTTCAATGTTTCTGTCATAAGTGACGACGACTTTTTCAACCTCTGCTGCCGGGGAAGGCCCTTTGCGTAATATCTCTATGAATTGGTTGAGCGACTCTTCGTCAGCAGCCGCTTCGACGTAAACTGTTCCGTCGGATTCGTTTCTCACGATCCCTTTTACGCCAAGTTCATCGGCAGACTGTTTTGTTGAAAAACGGAAGCCGACGCCTTGGACACGCCCGGAAACCGTTGCTCGGAATTTCTGGGTTTCTGTATTTTCAAGCGGTTCATTCGTGTAAATGACCTCGCCGTCTGATTCTCTGTTTTTACCTTTATCAAAAAAGTCCTTGAATAATGAGCCCATGATAAATCCTCCTTGTGAATGCATTTCAGTCAATAATTGTATATTAACAGTTTACTTCTATGAAGGCTTAAACGTCAAAAGAAAGCCATTACTTTCTAGTCAGAATCAGACCAGACCTACCTTGATGATACAATTCATGCTATAATTAAGCAGATTATATAGGAAGGAGTGCAGACATGGCACGGAGTAAAAAACGAGGAAGACCAAAGAAAAAACAGCATAAAGTGGCACCGGAGTGGATCGGTTTCATTTTTGCTTTCATGAGCATACTGACCCTGGGTTCGTTCGGGTTCGTCGGGCGCTTCTTTACAAATGTCCTGCGGTTTTTCGTGGGAGAAACCTATGCATTTTCAGCAATTATTCTATTGGGATTAGGGATCTATCTGATACTCAAAGGCGACTGGCCGAGTATGAAGGGAGCCAAAACAAAAGGAGTGGCTCTTCTATATACGGCCTGGCTCGTCTACCTGCATTCGAGATGGTTTGCACCCATCATCAATGACTCGATCAACAGCGTGGTCGCGACCTGGCGGTTTTTCTGGCCGCAGTTTACGTCCAACAGCATAGGGAGCCCGCTTGGCGGAGGGATCATCGGATCACTGTTTTCAGTGCGAGCTACTTCCTGTTCAGTGTGGTCGGCACCTACCTGATGATCATTACATTAGTCTTTTTCGGGATCATGACCTTTTTCCAGTTCTCATATAGGGAACTGTTCGACCGGATAAGAAACGTTCTTAAAGCGATACTGTCCTGGATCGGAATCAAATTTAAACAGCTCAAGTCGAACAGGGCTGAAAAAGTGAAAGCCAGAAAAGCGAAACCGAAGAAAAACGCAAAAAACGCAAAAAACACCAAGGCAACGGAAACTGTATCAGCAAACGATAAAATTAATGAAGAAACTGGAGCACCTCAGCAGGATACGGAATCGGAACAGACAGCTCTGGAAATCGAAGGTTATCAGGAACTTCAGGCAAAATACAATCAGAAAGTCCAGAATGCCGATAAAGCAGAACAGTCAGATAAGGCTGAGGATACGGAAACTTCTGATGAAGACGGACCGGTGGAGTTTGAGATCGGCGAAGAAGAGAACCAGTCCTACAGACTGCCGCCCGTCACTCTTCTCGATGAACATGAAGCAGTGGATCAGTCGGACGAATATACTATCATCCAAAAAAACGTCAAGAAACTGGAAGAGACTTTTGAAAGTTTCGGCGTGAAAGCGAAAGTGACCAAAGCGAACCTCGGTCCGGCCGTGACAAAATACGAGATTCAGCCGGCCACGGGAGTCAAGGTCAGCAAGATCGTGAGTCTGACAGATGATCTGGCTCTTGCTCTGGCTGCCAAGGATATCCGGATGGAAGCACCGATCCCCGGAAAAGCAGTGATCGGGATAGAAGTGCCCAATTCAGAAGTCAGCACGGTTTCTTTCAGAGAACTACGATCGGAAGGACAGACCAAGAAAATAAAGACAAGCTGCTGGAAGTCCCGCTTCGGCCGGAGATTCACCGGCAACGTGGCAATGGCCGACCTGTCTGAAACGCCACCCTGCTTGTAGCCGGAGCAACAGGATCCGGTAAATCGGTCTCCATCAACGGTATGATCACCAGTCTGCTGTTGAAAGCGAAACCGAATGAAGTCAAGCTCACGATGATCGACCCGAAAATGGTCGAACTGAATGTCTATAACGGCATCCCGCATCTGCTGACACCCGTTGTGACCAACCCTAAAAAAGCTGCTCAGGCCTTACAGAAGGTCGTTCAGGAGATGGAGTACCGCTATGAACTCTTTGCGGCAAGCGGGAACACCGGAAATATGGAAGGATACAACCAGTACATCAAGAAGAAGAACGCTGAAAATGATGAAGGTCTGCTGCCGCTGCCGTACATCGTCGTGATCGTCGATGAGCTGGCGGACTTGATGATGGTGGCTTCCAACGAGGTGGAAGATGCCATCATCCGCCTGGCACAAATGGCGCGTGCTGCCGGTATCCACATGATCCTGGCCACACAGAGACCGAGTGTGGACGTCATCACTGGGATCATCAAAGCCAACGTTCCGTCCAGGATCGCTTTTGCCGTTTCCAGCGGAACAGATTCACGCACTATCCTCGACAGTAACGGCGCAGAAGATGCTTGGTCGAGGCGATATGCTGTTTCTTCCAATGGAGCAAACAAGCGACTCGTGTCCAGGGCGCCTTCATTTCTGATGAAGAAGTCGAAGCAGTGGTGGCATTTGTCAAAGAACAGCAGGAAGCGAATTATGTCGAAGAAATGATTCCTAAAGACGAACCGAAAGCAGAGCAGGGTGAATCTGAAGACGAGCTGTATACGGATGCTGTGGATCTGGTGGTCGATATGCAGACAGCCAGCATCTCGCTGCTGCAGAGGCGTTTCAGGATAGGCTACAACCGCGCTGCCCGTATCGTCGATGAAATGGAGCTCAAAGGAATCGTAGGACCGCATGAAGGATCCAAGCCCAGGGAAGTCCTCGTGACGCCTGAAGATATGGAAACTGCGGCCGACAATGCAGAAGAATGAATCAGCATGAAAATATAAATAGATAATGATTAGTAAATTTTAACTTTCCTTTTTATTACAGGAGTGTTACTATGTAGTCATGAAAGGGTTAACAGCAAGACCGTTACAGCGTTCCTGCAACATGACACTGTAATGGGCTTTCTTTGACCCTTACTAAGACAATATAAACTATAGGGGGAATTATCGTGTCAAAAGTTAAATTAAGAAGTTTGTTAGCAGTTGGAGCTTCAGCATTTCTGTTAGGAGCTTGTCAAGGACAAGATGCATCAGATCCTGCAACCGAAGATCCTGCAACAGAAGAAGAAGATACAGGTTCAGACGCTGGTGAAGATACTGGTGAAGAAACAGAAGCTGTCGATTTCGCAATCGCTATGATCACCGATGAAGGTGGCGTGGACGACCGTTCATTCAACCAGTCAGCCTGGGAAGGCATGCAGGCTTGGGGCGAGGAACACGGACTTTCAGAAGGCGAAGGATATGATTATTATCAGTCAAATGACTCTGCTGAATATGTTCCAAACTTGAACCAGGCATTAGCTGAAGGCTACGATATCATTTACGGAATCGGCTATCAGTTGTTAGATTCAGTCAATGATGTGGCTGACCAGAACCCTGATCAGAACTTCGGAATCGTGGATGATATTTCTGACCGTGAAAACGTCGTGTCACTGACATTCGCAGACCATGAAGCAGCATTCCTGGCAGGTGTGGCAGCAGCTCAAACAACTGAAACAGGTACAGTAGGCTTTATCGGCGGAATACGCGGTCCAGTTATCGACCGTTTCCAGACTGGATTTGAAGCCGGTGTTGCACATGTTGACGACAGCATTGAAGTAGACGTGCAGTACGCTGAATCATTTACTGATGCCGGTATCGGTCAGCAACTCGCAGCTGGTATGTATGCAAACGGTGCTGATGTTGTTTATCACGCAGCTGGAGCTGTAGGTAACGGTGTGTTTACAGAAGCACGTAACCGCATGGAATCAGATCCCGATACTCAGCTATCGGTCATTGGTGTTGACCGTGACCGGCACAGAAGAAGGCGGCGCTGTGACGGCGGAAACCTTACTTTGACTTCGACGATCAAAGCTGTAGGAGCGGCCATTCAGGAATCAGCTAACCAGGCAATGGAAGAAGGCTTCCCTGGTGGAGAGAACAATCGCTTACGGTTGCGAGAAAGAAGGCGGCGTTGACCTGGTTGAAGGTAACCTTTCAAGACGAAGCATGGTCAGCAGTTGAAGAAGCACGTCAAAGGGACATCGTAGACCGAGGAATCGAAGTTCCAGAATTTACTCATACAGCGAATAGTCTTTTATCACTGAAAAGAACGATCGAAAGTTAATACGAATAAGCGCCGGTCTAAAAGCTGGCCGTTTTCGTAGTAATTTAATTAAAGACCCTTACGCGAAAAAACGACAAATAAACATGATGTCGCAAGGTTATCGTATGGCGAACCCATCAGGGAGGGACCGGTCGTGGCAGAAACAGAGAACAGTCATTGAAATGAAGGGCATTACAAAGAAATTCGGCGAATTACAAAGCCAATGACAATATCCACTTGAATGTCAGAAAGGAGAAGATCCACGCGCTTCTAGGCGAGAACGGTGCGGGGAAATCAACTCTAATGGACATATTGTCGGACTTTTGAGAACCGGCTTCACGGCGAAATTTACGTTAACGGCGATAAGGAGAAAATCCATTCGCCTGAGAAAGCCAATCAGCTGGAATCGGGATGGTGCATCAGCACTTCATGTTGGTGGGTAAATTTACAGTGGCTGGAAATTGTCATGCTGGGTAAGGAAAAGCATACTTACGGTTTCATGGATGAATCCGGAGCTGGAGAATGATGATCTGTGGGAATCATCTGACTGTTATGGTCTGACGGTAGAGCCCCTCAGGCGAGGATCGAGGACATCCGGTGTGCGGCATGCGGCAGCGTGCAGAGATTCTTAAAACGCTGTTCCGTGGTGCGGACGTCCTGATTTTTTGATGAACCGACAGGCGTACTGACTCCTCAGGAAATCGATGAAATTGATGGCAGTCATCATGGATAAACTGACGGATGAAGGCAAATCGATCATCCTGATCGCACACAAAGTTGACGAAGAATCGAAAAAGTCGCGGACCGCTGTTCACGGTGATCCGACGCGGTAAGAGTATCGATACAGTCGATGTCAAATCAACCTCTACGGCGGGAACTGGCAAGACATGATGGTCGGCCGTTACGTATCATTAAAGTAGATAAAGAACCGGGCAAGCCCGGAAGGCCCTGTCCTTGAAATCAAAAATCTGACCGTAAAAAGAATCACGCGGCCTCGAAGCTGTCAAAGGCATCAATCTGAACAAGCCGGAGAAATGTACGGGATGCACCCCGGAGTCAACGGAAACGGTCAGTCGGAACTGATCCAGGCCATCACAGGTATCACGAAAGTGGAATCCGGTAGACGGAACTGGACGGTCAGGATATCGCCGGTAAAAAGCCGCGTGAAATAACTGAAACAGTCTGGGGCGTATCCTGAAGGACCAACACCGTTGGCGGACTAGTTATTACCTTATGAAATTGGAAGAAGAGATATTAACGTTGCAGCAGTATTATCAGAAAACCGTACAGTAAAAATGGATTTTTGAATAGTGGAAAAATCAAAGAATATGCAAAAAAACTGATTGAAGAATTTGATGTTGGTACCAACAAAGATGACAGCTTGTTGCACTTCGCAGCAAATGAGCAGAAAGCGATCGTGGCACGTGAAATCAGCAGACATGCATTACTACATAGCAGGCCCAAGCCGACACGTGGTCTGGATGTCGGTGCGATGGGATATATCCCCATTAAACGTCTGATCGAACAGCGTGACAATGGAAAAGGTGTCCTGCTCATGAGTTATGAGTTAGACGAAGTTATGAATGTATCTGACCCCGCATAGCCATCATTAGCAGACGGGAAAATAAATGCCATAGTCAACGCAGATGAAACGTCGGAGAACAAACTGGGGCTCTTGATGGCCGGTGTGCCGCTGGAGAAAGCGAAACAAGAGCTGGCGAAGAATATAAAACAAGGAACAGCGGATTAGCTGGAAACAGTGAACAAGCTGAAAAGGAGAGTGAACACTCGATT
>JAXHNF010000010.1:0-12445 GCA_034520745.1 Alkalibacterium sp. | reverse complement strand
TTGTCTAAAATAAGAGTGACTTCCGCGACATCCCCAGATCGCTCTTCCTGGCATCCGTTCCTGAGAACACGACGTCGATGCATCCGCCCGCCGCGCAGCGTCTTGGCCCACCGCTTCGCACATGACCCAGCGGAAATCGCTTCGATGATATTCGATTTTCCGCTGCCGTTGGGCTCTTCGACGACGGCCGTGATGCCATCGGTGAAGTCGATGACGGTCTTGATCGGCAAAGGACTTGAACCCTTTGATTTCTAAGTCGTTTTGGACTCCCGCACGTTAAAAGTCTCCTCCTCTCGCAGGATCCAGGAAATCAGATCCTGCCTACGATTCGTTCGTTTCTTCTAAACTCAAAAGCGACATTCTTAGCCGCTGCCTGTTCCGCCGCTTTCTTCGAACGGCCGGCGCCGCGTCCAAACGAGTCTCCTTCAACAAACACTTCCACCACGACTTCGCGCCCCGGCCGATTCCGGGCCGCGCTCGTCCACGACCTTATACTGGATGGTCACGACACCGTCCCGCCGAAGCAGCTCCTGGTAAAGCCGTTTTGTGATCCATCCCATGCGAGAAAGCACCGGAATCGATTTTTGGAAACAGGGACGCCTTTCAATACGTCCAGACAGCGTCCATCCCCTGATCGACGAACACACGACCCCGATAAAGGCTTCAAAGCACATCACACAAGAGCGACGGGCGGTTCCTTCCGTTCATCCGCTCTTCCCCTTTGCCGAGGCAGGACGAACAGATGCAGGTCATACTCCTTGGCCAGCTTGGCTGAACTCTTTGCACGGACAGTGATGCCCGACGTGCCGGTCGACAAGACGCCCTTCCAGGCCTGATTTGGGAATTCGCGATGGAACAGATAATCAGATACCGTCAGTTCCAATACAGCATACTCCCCAGAAATTCCAGGCGTTCCAGATTCTTGATGTTTCTTCGACCGATCAGTCATTCCGGACAGGGATGTACGGGCAAACGCTCTCACTCAAACACTTCTCGCCGGGAACGTAATGACACCAGACGTTCTCTTTCACATGGTCCACGGGCAGCTCCGCCATTCTGAACCTCCTCCTTTCGAAAAGCTCCATACCCTCCTGGCTATACTTGATGTCACAGGCAAAAATAAACGATGCAGCACAGCTGACGCCCTCAGTTTCCGCGGTCGCGGACAGAATAAGAAAATCACTTGTAGGTTGCGATAAGTGGGTTGGGCCAACGGCCACGGTCTCGCAATAAAGATTCGATCCACCCGGTCCCCGCAATTCGCCTTTGGGTCTAAGCTGAACGGAGACATAGGCGTAGCCGAAGACGGAAATTTCCGTCCGTGAGTCTGCCCTTAAAAGGCCCAACGTAAGGCTCAGAAAACAGTGCCCCAGTCCATCTGACAAGGGGGCTGGTAAAGACCTCCCTAGAGACCAAGCCGCAGACCAACTTTGATCACCAGCCGACGTCCTGGAACGTACAGCCTGGACCGAAAAGGCAGCCCTGACTTTTCACTATCAGGCGCTTTAAAACCAGAGAGTCAGGCTGAAAACCTGATGTTTAGAAAGAGTGGCCAACTTGTCCTTGATTGGACTGACCCAGGTAGACAAAACGAGGTGAGCTGGATGAATAGACTTAGCGCGTCGACCAGCCCGTTCTGAAAAAGGACTGAGTCAGCACAGAATGGTTTGCGCGCAAGAACAACAGACGCCCTTGCAATCGCGCCGGTCATACTCGCCGCAAGCGAGCACGGTCCCCATTAAACCTTTCACCGAGGTCTGAAACCGACCTGTCTGGTCAGTTCCTGTCTCTCTGATCAACGCTAGTACGACGAAGAATATCGTCCACCCAATACAGCTAGGAACCGGTTGGAACGCCGTTGCCTGATGTAAACGCCAGCAGTAGGAAGTAACTGACAAGCAGCAAGTCGCAGTTCGGCAAAAGACGATCATGTAGCAACAAATGGCATCAGATACAGCAGAAGGAACGAAACAGGCGCCTACTGTAGCGAATCAAGTAAAAGCGGCAGCTGTCGCCGACCGCCCGGTGATACGCTCATCGTCCACGAAGGGGTCGAACAGAGAACCGGTGCAGTCCGCAATAACCCCGGCTTGAGCAACTGGCGCCGTCATCACGATAAAGCGTGCCGACGGCGAAAAAGTCGTCATCAAAGGCTCCGAATGAGTGCCGATCCCGGGAAAAAGTGCAGGCTTGGTTGGCAGGTCGTCAGTTCCGAACACTTTCGCCAGCGAGTAAATCGTTCAAAGAAGAAATCTACGGCGACTGGGTCGTCTACAATCCGAACCGTCACCTGGGAGAAGTTTACGTCAACGGCAAGTCGCTGCGACCAGCGGAAGCATCAGGACGAAGTGAAAAATCCCGGTCGGTGACCGAGGAGGTGACCGAGCTCCGGCGAGGCAATCACCATTCCCGGCTCACGACCCTGAAGGCCAGTACGTAATGGCGGCACGCTGAAGTCGACGAGATGAACACCACGATCTACGCCAACTTCCAGGAATTTGACCCGAATGAAGAACTGACAGAAATCAACGTGCGCAAAGCCTGCTTCTTCCCTGAAAAAACCGGTGGACTACCATCACCGTTCACGGCTTCGAAATGGCCCAGGCCGCCACGCCTTGGACACCACCGACCGCTGACCAGCCGGGACTCATCGGACCGCACTGGAGCAAAGGCTGGATCATCGAGAACAACGATATCCACGACGCCAAATGTTCAGGTATCAGCATGGGGAAAGAACACTCGACCGGCGACAACTATTCATCCAAGCGCCGGGACAAGCCGGGCTACCACTATCAGATCGAAACAGTCTTTGAAGCTGAAAAAGCCGGCTGGAGCAAAGAAAAAGTCGGTTCGCACATCATAAGGAACAATGTGATCCACGACTGCGGACAAAACGGTGTGGTCGGTCACCTGGGCTGTATCTTCAGTGAAGTGTCAGGTAACCACATCTACAATATCGCCATCAAGCGCCAGTTCTACGGACACGAGATCGCCGGGATCAAGCTGCATGCGGCCATCGACACACAGATCGAAGACAACCGCATCCACGACTGTACCCTAGGCATCTGGCTCGACTGGCAGCTGCAGGGCACCCGAGTGACCCGCAACCTGTTCTACCGCAACAGCCGTGACTTGTTCGTCGAAGTCAGCAGCGGGCCGTTCATCATCGACCACAACATCCTGACTGCGGCATTACGCCATCGACAACCATGCCCAGGGCGGCGCTTTCGTCAACAATATCGTCCGCGGACACATGGAACACCGAAAAATGCTGGACCGTTCGACGCCTTATCATATGGCACACAGCACGGACATCAAAGGCTTCTCCCCTGTCTACGGTGGAGACGACCGCTGGTACAACAACATCTTTATCGGCGATGACGGCATCAAAGAAGTGGGAACCGATCACTACAATGGCTACACCACCTCTCTTGACGAATATATCAGTAATGTTCACGATGACAAAGGCAGTGATCATGGCGCCTTTAACGTTGTCGAGCAGCCGGTCTACATCAACCAGAATGCTTACATGAACGGCGCGAATCCTTTCGACCGTGAAGAAGATAACCTGGTTTCAAAAGATGATCCAAAAATCAAGATCGTTGAAGAAGGCAATGAGGTTTTCCTTGAAATCAACCTGCCTGACAACTTTGAAGAACTGAAAGGTGACATTCATTCCACACACACACTGGAACGTGTCAGACTCACGGATGTCGATTTTGAAAGTCCTGACGGCAGTGACGTTGTCCTGAACCTGGATCTACTCCGCAACATGAAAGAAGCACCGACCGTTCTCGGGCCCTCTCTCTGAGTTGAAGAGCGGCAAAAACCGCATCAAAGTCTGGGGATAATTCAAAAGACTCTGATCAAATAAATACCAAAAAGAGTGTATCTTTTCTGCTTCGGCAGATCTGATACACTCTTTTTGGTTTAAAGATGGTTTTGTCTTCTTTTTTAGTCATTCTCCTCCATACGAAGGAGTGTCTGGATAAATTCATGATACGTCCCGCTCTGGATCAGCCGCTGAATGAGTTTTTCATCATTGACGATGCGGCCTAAGATCCTGTACATCTCCTGCAGGTCTTCCTGACTGTTTTTCTCGACGTTGAGCAGACAGACGAACTGGACCTTCTTCCCTGCCCACTCGATCGGTCGGGTCAATGTGCAGACCGTCAGGAACGTTTTCGATGACTGCGGAGAAATGGGATGAGGGATGGCGATCTTGTTGCCGTACGCCGTGGGTGCGATCTCTTCCCGTTCGTAGATCAGCTGCGTATAGTTGTCAGGGAGGTCATCCACTGACTTGACGTAATCTGCTAAAAACTCAATGACGTCGTCGACTGTCCTGAGGCTCTGGTTCAAAAAGACATTCTCTTCTGGAAAATAATCGGTGATGCTTTTTTCCTTGTAGTTGACGAACCGGTTTATTTTGGCCAGATCCTTTTGACCTAAAATCGCGTTCACTTCGAGCACAGGGACAGGCAGATCCTCTTTGACCGGCACAGAGCTGATGATGAAATCCGTCTCGTCAAACGGGATGTCTCTGATTTTGTAATACTCTGTCGTACCCAGAACGTTTTATTTAGAGAATAGAATTCCGATTCGATCTTATATTTGATGAGCTGGGCACTTCCTACACCAGAGGCACAGACGATGTAGCAGCGTTTGGGACCCGACCCGGCTTTTTTACGCTCGATCGCTGCCCCGATGTGCAGTGCCAGATAGGCGACTTCATTTTCGTCAATCGAGACATTCAACTCCTTATCCAGAACTAGCGCGGCCAGGATGACTGCTTCAAAAGCCAGCGGATAATTGTTTTTGATGTCTTCGAGCATCGGGTTGCGGATCGTCATGCCGAATGTATAACGGTTGATCGCCGGTTTGAGGTGCAGCCCCAGGCCGATGATCAGTTCTTTATCATCTTTTATGTTGAGTGAGAACTTGTTGTCGACAGCATCAAGCATTTTTTGAGTCAGCGAATGAATGGACTCATCCATCACGGTTTCGATTTCCTGATTCGCAGAACGGTCTTCATTCACCAGCTTGGTCCCCATCAGATGGATCGCGATATAGCTCACTTCTGTTTCCGGGAAAGACACCCCGAGAGCCTGTTCGATCTCCCTGACGAGTTCAAAAGCGACCTGATACTCCCGTTTTTCTCGGATCGTAACGATATCCTGTTCGATCAGTTCGATATGGTGGCCTTCTTCGATGCGCTTGTAGGCAATGGCGATATGAACGAACAAGTTGTTGATGGCGATATCTGACAGGGTCACCTGACTAATCCGGAGCTGTTCGATAAGGATCTCCCCATACGACACCCAGTTTTTCCTGAGTGAGTCCCGTGACAGAAGCCAGCTGATCGAGCCACAGCAGATCAGGAGAGAGCTTTTCACGGTCGAAAAGATACTGGGACATCGCAAAGCGGCGGTTCAGTTCACTTCCTGATAAGGTCAGGCCATAACCGGGTCTGCTTGCGAGTTCCAGAGAATACCTGCTCAGATACCGTTTGACCTGTTTCAGATCCATCTGCAGGGTCGATTTGCTTACGAGCATCTCATCAGCCAGATCATCGAGTTTGAGATGGTTTTCCAGAAGCAAGAAGCGCTTGATCATGTAAGCTATTCGGTCTTCAGGCGTCGTCGGCACCGCTGCCTGATTTTGCGACCCGATCGTCAACTGGTTCAGGTAAGACCGGAAAAGTTTAGGGTCTTCGATGACCAGTTCATATCCGATCCCTCTCAGTGCACGGATCTCTGCACCGAAGTCGGTCAGTTCATCATTGATGCCTTTGATATCATCTCTAACTGTCCGTGAAGTAATCCCCATTTTATCTGCCAAAGCTTTGCCAGTCTGCGGTTCGTTCTGTTTCATCAATTCTTTGAGAATGATTTCTGTCCGGTAATCCATCGTGTCCTCCTTTCTTCCCAAATTCGGTTTCTCGTTTCGACGCACAAAAGCGCAGCAATCCCTGTCGCTACGCTTTGTGCCGCCGTATCTGTCGGGATCAGCTAATCAGTGAATCCGTTATGTTTTGAGACTTCTCTGATCCACTCGGCACTTTTCTTGGATGTGCGAACACCTGTTTCAGTGTCGACGGAGAAGAAGCCGTATCTGTTCTTGTAAGCATTCATCCATGACCAGTTGTCCATGAAGGTCCATAAATGATAGCCTTTCACGTTACAGCCTTCTTCCGCTGCTTTATGCAGCCACTTCAAATGGCCTTTGATAAAGTCGATACGGTAGTCGTCTTCGATACGACCGTCTTTGATGAACCGTTCTTCATCCTGGACGCCCATGCCGTTTTCAGAAATAAAGGAGTCGATATTCCCGTAATTTTGTTTCAAGTTGATCATGATGTCGTAGATGCCTTTTTCATAAATCTCCCAGCCACGGTAAACGTTCATCTTGCGGCCCGGCATCTCGTAGTTGTCGAAGAACCAGTCCGGCATGAACGGTGCATACGGATTAGGCAGGTTTTCTTTCGCTTTCACGCGTCTCGGCTGATAATAGTTCACCCCTAGTATATCAATGATATTGCTTTTAAGTAAGTCCTTATCATCAACTTCTGTTTCAGGCAGCTGACCGTGTTCTTCTAAAAGCTGGATCAAGTCGGCCGGATACTCGCCTAAAACGGCAGGGTCTAAAAAGCTGCGGTTGAAGAAGAGATCACAGATGTGCGCGGCTTTTAAATCAGCCGGATTCTGACTGCGCGGATAAGACGGCGTCAGATTCAAAACGATACCGATCTTGCCCGACTGTTCTGCATGATAGAGTTCCACAACTCTGGCATGGGCGATCATCGTGTTGTAAGCCACTTGGATGGCCCGCTTTGCATCCACCACATTCGGGTAATGGAAGTCATACAGATAGCCGCCTTCGACCGGAACGATCGGTTCGTTGAACGTAAACCAGGTCTTTACGCGGTCTCCGAACAAGTCAAAGGCCACTTTGGCGTAGTCTACGTAGGCGTCGATCACGTCCCTGTTTTCCCAGCCGCCAATGTCCTGCAGTTCGACCGGCATATCAAAATGGAACAGGTTCACGAACGGTTCGATGCCCTGGTCAAGCAGTTCATCGATCACCGTCGGTGTAAAAGGCTCACGGCATCTTCATTCACATCTCCCTTGCCGCCCGGGATCAGGCGTGCCCAGGAGATGGACAGACGGAAACTGTTGTGACCGATGTCTTTCATGTTTTTGATGTCTTCTTTGTAGCGGTTGTAGAAGTCCGACGTGTTTTGAGGTCCGACCCCTTCAAAGAAACGGTTGGGTTCTTCTTCATACCATCTGTCCCAGATCGTTTCACCGGACACACCGTTCTTGCTGCCTTCGGTCTGAGTCGCTGATGCCGCGCTCCCCCACCAGAACCCTTTCGGAAAGTGATAGTCGACAGTCATCAATGAACCTCCGATCTCAGTCTGTGCAGTTCAATGATCTCAACGGCCAAATCTCTCACCGTCATGGCCGTCATTAGATGATCCTGTGAGTGGACTAAGATGACATTGACGCCCGCACCGTCTCCTTTGGCTTCCTGCTGCAGGAGCTCGGTCTGGACACCATGTGCCTTACTCAATTCTTCACCGGCTTCTTTGATTTTAAGATCGGCTTCTTCAAAATTTCCATCTTTGGCTTCCTGGATGGCTTCCATGGCACTGGATTTACCGTTCCCGGCAAACAAGATGATTTCAAATGCGATTTCATTCATTCTATCGTTCATAATTATCCCCCTTGGTTTATTAAGAAAAGCAAGGCGGATCCCCGTATAAGGGACCCGTCTTCACTTTAGAATTTTAAGCTGTTTGAGCGTTCAGCTCTTCACCGTAGTACTGTTTGTCTAATAGTTTCACGAATGGCAGCCAGATGACAAAGACGATGCCCATATTGATGAGCTGCATCACAGCACCCATGATATTGTTCCCGGTAGCCAGGTAACCACTCAGTAGAGCTGGTGTCGTCCAAGGCACGATCACGCCGGCCGGCCGCCGTGCGAAACCAGTTGCCATCGCAAAGTAAGTCACGGCAGCGACAATGACAGGAGCTAAAAGCCAAGGAATCAAAACAAGCGGGTTCATGATGATCGGCAGACCAAAAATGACCGGTTCGTTCACGTTGAAGATACCAGGAGCGCCACCGAGTTTACCCAGTTCACGCATTTGTCTGCTTTTCGTTACGAATAAGATAGCAAGGACAACAGCCAGCGTCATACCGGAACCACCGATACCAACGATGAAGGTATCGATGAATTGTTTGGTCACGATGTGCGGCAGTTCTTCGCCGGCCTGGAAAGCAGCCAGGTTTTCATCGTTTAAAGAATACCAGATCGGGTCGAACACTGAGTTGACAATGATCTGACCATGCAGGCCAAAGAACCAGAACACCTGGATCAAAAGAACGGCTACAAGTGTTGCGGGCAGTCCGCTGCCTAAAGCCGTCAAAGGCTGCTGGATGATTGTGTAGATAAAGTTCTGCACCGTTTCAAAAGGAGTGAAGCTGAAAACCAGTCGAATGACTAAGAAGATCGTCAGTGTCAGCGTGATAGGGATCAAGGCACTGAATGAACGGGAAACCGCACTCGGCACCCCTTCAGGCATTTTGATCGTCAGATTTTTTCTGACAAAGAAATGATACAGTTCAGCAGAGATAAAGGCCGTAAAGATACCCAAGAACATTCCCTGCGCACCTAATGCATTGGTAGGAATAACGCCACCGACGCCTTCAACCACTTGAGGTGTCAGGATCAGGAATGAAGCCAGTGCGACGACACCGCCGGTAAATCGCTTCCCCGCCGCGGCCTTCGACCATTTTATAGCCGATACCGATCATGACGAACAGCCCCATGATACTCAGCGTCGCCGCTGATGCAGGACCTAAAGCATTCTGATACGCTGCATATCCTTCTTCGCCAAGCAGTTGATCCAAGAATGGCAGATTCGCAATAACAACGAAGATGGACCCGAAGATGATCAGAGGCAAGGCAACCATGAAACCATTACGCAAAGCAGTCAGGTATCTGTTATTGTTCAGCTTGTCAGCAACAGGCATCAATACATTCTCGAGCATTTCCATAAATTTATTCACGTTGGTTCCTCCTTACTTCTTATTGTTTTCTATAAGTTCTAATGCAGTGTCCAGAACAGCTTTACCATTGACACGACCGTAAGCGACCGGATCGATGACGTCCAGCGGAATACCTGCTTCATCTGCATTGACAGCGAGTTTCTTCTTCATGAAACGCATCTGCGGTCCGATAAGCAGAACATCTGCTTTCTTCATATCTTCAGCAGCTTTGTCCTGAGCGACCGCCCAGATCTCTGCATCCAGTCCGCGTTCTTTTGCTTCCGCTTCCATTTTAGAAACCAGTAAGCTTGTTGACATGCCTGATGAACAGGCCAGTAAAATCTTAACCATGTTGTTTCCCCTTTTCTTTTGTTTGTTTTTGACTCTATAATCATCTTAAATTAACACCGCTTACATCACCACACGTAGAATTTCCGCTGACTAACGGAAAAAGAATGTTGGGAAGTTAAAAGGTGTGGAAGTTTTTTTCAGGTGCAAGGATCACTGGAAGACACAAAAACGTCAGAGGCTGAGCTAAAGACAACCTCTAACGTTTTATTCCTGATTTAGTTTACCTGTCTTTTCTACTCGGTGCAATCCCTAAACTCACGACTCATGCAGCAGCTCATCTTCCTTGATCACTCTTTCTCTGACACGCAGCTGCCGGTCAGCGAGTGTGCTGAATGCGTCTTTCAAGCTGTCTTTCTCTGCTTTTTCTGAATAGTCACTCAACCATTCACTGTTTGTATGCAGATCACAGACTTTACCAAGTTCTTTCTGGATCGCTTTCAGTTTTTTCTTGGTCTTCTTTGCTTTCTTTTTAGGCAGCAGATGCTTTATACCCTTTGACCGCGTATTTCAGCTTTTTCGCCTGCTTGCGCGCTTCATGGGCCTCTTTATGGACCGAGTGATCCGCCTGTTCGTAGGTTTTCAGCACTTTTTCCTTCTTGACTTGAACCGGTCCTTGAGATAAGCCTCAATGTCACCGTCATCGGTCTTGTACAGCTTAAAGGAGAGCTGATCGATCGACGACCGGGTCTCCTTGATCATGTCCTCAAACGCGGCAGTCATGCTTTGAGTCAGGCGAGATGCGCATCCACTTGCGCCGTTCCTTATGCAGATACCGGAACAGATCAGCAAAATCATCGATCAAGTCGGGTTCCTGCAGCGCGCATGTCCCGCAGGATGTGATCAGAACATCGGCCTCACGTATCGGTTCGACGCGGTGATACGCATCCTTGATCACAGCATTTAAATCCTTATACGCCTCTTTACCGATCAGAGGTTTAATGAAATGCAGCTGCGACCGCAGTTTACGCATCGTCTTTCGGAACTCGTGCGTCCGCTCGGGTGCGTAAGGATTGTTCTGGAAGTCCAAGTAGGCCTGTTCCATTTCGTCTACCTGATTCAAAAGAACCGCTTTTATCGGTTTGACTCGTTTATCTGTTTTTTTTTTAGATTTGGGATCGTTGTCCCAGACAAGTTTCCCTTGTATCCGGTCATCACCTAAATGGATCAGGGCGACCCCGCCTTTTTTGAATGAATAGGGAGAACCGGTCAGCACACCGACCCAGTCCCCTTGCGTCGGTTTATGTCCCACACACACGACGCGCGTATCGGAGTCAAGTGCCTTGACTTCTTCCGTAAAGGCCTGATAGTCCCCCGAAGCAAGAAAGTCTTTTTCTTCGGCTTTCGGCCAGTTCAGCTGTTCTGTTAAGATCTCGGCTGTCTGTTTCGCCCGTTTCATGGGACTGGTCCAGACACGGATGTTTAGATCCGTCTTTAGATCTTTATTGACGGACGAAATGAATGCAGCAAATTCGTCTTTTCCTTCTTCTGTCAGCTGACGTTTTGCGTCCTCTTTATCCGCCGACCGTTCTTCGGCTTTACCGTGACGGACTAGCATTAACTCGATGGCCATCTTTATCTCTCCTCATATTAAATAAGTATTCGAATGCATCATCTGTTTTCAGTATACCAAGCATCGGCCAGAAATGATGGCGCCGAGCCTTGGGCATACTGGCATTCATGCGGCTGACGCAGATCAGGGGATCCATTTCATCTGTTGCTTTCGTTCAGTTCAGTTCTGACTGGATCGCGTCCCGGAAATATTTCTTGTAACTCGGGTAATTTTGCGGAAATTCGCTGATATTTTCCAGATAAGTGATCGAACCGTCTGCTTCGAGCTTGAAGTGTGCCGTGCCGGTCGTCGTGTCGTCTGTTTCTTCCCAGGCGATCGTGCCCGTTCTACCGTCTAGGGTCACGTCTTCGATACGCATGGCCGTCCCTTCCCGTTCGCCTTTGTGCAGCTCGATCCACCGGTCTTCCAGTGCCGAGCGCTCTTCCTCCCGCTCAGCCAGCCGTTCGTTCGATGTTTCCAGACGGACAGCAAAGAGCGAAACAACGACCACACCGATCAAAATAAGCGCAGTGACCGAAACGACGGCGACGCCTGTATAGGCGAAGAATTTTTTCATAACGAGTAAGTCCCTTTCGTGTTGACTGTTTAAGTGGTGAATGATTTATATCATGTATATATTAATGTTAATGAACAAAGGTGATGGTGTCAAACAGATGAAATCTGAGTCAGGTGAATAGTCTGACCAGTATCCATCGCTTGAACGTGATCCCAATTAAAAAGACCCGTCATTTGACCGGTCCTCCTTGAGTATTTGATGTTTAGTGGATTCATTTATCGAAAAGGCTTGCCTTGTTCATAATGTGACCACGCAGCCCAGATGGTCACTTCTTTAGTTGATTTATTCACCGTAAAAATCACTCTATGCTGATTATTGATTCTCATCGATCTTATTTTCTTTTGGCGCGACTGAAGCACCTCATTATTTCTCACTTTTTGATAAGGGTTCTCTCTAAGGATTTCTATAATGTCTCTGTATTCATTTATTAGACCAGCTTGTTCCAACAAAGGAAGATGTTTCTTACCAACTTCTCTATATTGCTTTATTTTCCAGTGACTCATCTATACTTCCTCAAAATCATCTTCAGTAGCCGTATCCATTGCATTTTGAACATAGTCCATCGTGCCGGTTCTCTCAAGATACAACTCTTCCTGCATGCGTTCATATTCTTTTTTTGAAAGAAGCACTATGCCATCATTTAATCCTTCTTTACTACTTAGAGTAACTTCCAGAGGTGTGTTATTTTCGCTGACCTTTTTCATGACATTGAACATGTCTTTCCTGAAATTAGTTGGCGTCATAATTTCCATAATAATGCCTCCAATCAGATTTTTATTATATGTACATTATAATGTACATATAATAGGGCTTCAACTATTTTTACCAGTATGATAGACATTTCATACCCTCTATTTAAACGTGTTGAAGTCTGTATTTCTTCTTTGGTTAGCTAAACTTACAATAACC
>JAXHNF010000009.1:0-97721 GCA_034520745.1 Alkalibacterium sp. | reverse complement strand
GACAAGGCCCAGGTCGTGGGCATCTTCTTCGTAGATAGGGGTTTCTGCTATCACAAGTTCACCGTCCAGACGTTTGACTTTCAGCTTGCTGTATGACCGGTTGTTGAACAGCGATTCGGTAAGATCCTCTGAGGTTGTCAGTTTAACTTGGTTGGATTCGATCAGGACGTCACCGATCTCCAGTGCCATTCTCTCTGCCGGACTTCCCGGTCTGACAGCGACCACACGCAGCCCATCCTGATCAGGACCGAATTTGAACGCCCACTTTCTTTCCCGCAGTCTGTGGCGGTAGAGGACGTAGATGCCCCCTGCCAGCATGACCAGCAGACCAACCGCACTGAATTCTTCCATCCAGAACGTTGATGCGAATAAGACGATGCCCACTACGCCAAGGACCGAAAAGTCTCTGATCAGAGCCTTCTTTGCTTCAGAAGGCAGCTGCGCCTGAACCGTGTACCTGAATCCCAGCAGGACAGGAAGGATCAAAAATGAGTAGGATTCACTGCCGATCAAAAAGACAGGCCACCAGTCAAAAAGAGCCGTAAAGGTTTCTCCTGGTACAATCACCACTAGCGGAATCAGCCACAGAGGCGTCATACGGTAGCGAGCAACCAATTTGCCCCTTTTAGTCTTCAGAAATCTCGGTACGAACTGGTCCATATTTCCTTTATTTAAAACAGCGACTGTACTAATCAGAACTAAAACGACCAGAAGAAAAATGACCTGTGCGCTTTCAAAAGTCATAGCTGTCTCACTTATGACCGGACTGTTCCACTGCGTTAAAATATCCCCGAACAGCGATTCTTCCGTGACAAACAGGCTCAGCGCCAAAAGAACAAGCCCGGAAGCACTGAACGTGAAAACCGGGTGAATGAACCGGTAACCCAGGCCCAAAAACAGCAAGGTCACAACATGATAAATGACGATCCAGTCGATCGAAACAGTCAGTCCCAGACCGACCGTCAAGACTGAAAGGACCGCACCCGGAACAAGGCCCCACATGAACAATCGTTTTAATTCATAATTTTCTTTATAGATGGTTGTACGCAGTCTGCTTCTCGCGTACTTGAATCGTCTGTTTTTGGCCATAAATGCCAATGCAACACCGATTATAAATGTAGGCTGCAGCACAAACAGCATTAATGCGAGTAGAATATTTTGAAAGAGTGTCATAATGTTCATCCCTTCGAATCTATATTTACCTTATTTTATCATATCTGACGGCAACATATGCTGATTATACGAAAAAAGCTTTAAGCGTGAAGAGAAGGAGTCAACGGCCATTGACACGCCCGCGATCCTACTTTCCTGGGGAATATAATTATATGTAAAAAAAAGAGGGGGAAATCCCCCCTCTTTGAATCAGACTTTTAAGAATTTTCTTATTGACAGTGATGAACCGATACTTCCTATGACTACACCAATAGTCAGAAGCAGTGCAACGATCTGATACAAGAATGGGTTAGGCGGCAGCAAACCGAAGTACGTGCCGGACAGGAATCCCATCAGCGTATCGAACCCGCTTAAATAGAAGTAAGAAATGATCGATACAGGGATCAGCGCACCGACAAAGCCGATCAGTGCTCCTTCTATCAGGAACGGCCATCTGATGAACCAGTTGGTCGCACCGACTAATTTCATGATTTCGATTTCTGTTCTTCTCGAGAAGATCGTGATGCGGATCGTGTTGGAAATCAGGAACACAGCTGTAAATATCAGTGCGATGATGATCACTGCTCCGATATTTCTGGCAGTTTCCATGATTTCAAACAATCGGTCTGCTTCTGCACCACCGTAATTGACATCATCAACAACAGGGCCTAGTTCGCGCTGCTTCATCCGCCACTTCTGATGTGAATTCAGGATCAGTCGTATTTATAATGAAGACATCGTGCAGAGGATTGTCATCACCTTCAAACAAGCCGAATTCTTCACCGTAACTTCCCATTACATTATCCAGTTCTTCTTCTCTGCTTGAAAACTCAATGGATTCAACATTTTCGATTTCATCCAGTTCGCTTACTCAAAGCTTCCCGTTCTTCCTCTTCCGTCCCCGTTGCGACATAGACGCGGACACTGACATCTTCTTCGACGTCAGAGGCCAGTTTATTGACATTCATCAACAGTGCGATCAGACTTCCGACTAACAAGAGTGTGATGGCTACAGCACTGACCGCCGCAAATGTCATCCACCCGTTACGCTTGATGCTTTTAAAAGATTCTTTGATGTGTCTTCCTGCAGTTCTAACCTTCATATCCGTACTCCCCTCTTTCCTGGTCACGGGCAATACGTCCGTTTTCAACAGCCAGCACACGGTGTCTCACGCGGTTGACGATTTCGCTGTTGTGCGTTGCCATGATGATCGTTGTTCCCTGATTATTGATTTCTTCCAGCAGGTCCATGATGCCCCAGGCCGTCTCCGGATCCAGGTTTCCTGTCGGTTCATCCGCAATGAGCACACGCGGCATGTTTGCTATCGCTCTGGCAATGGCCACACGCTGCTGTTCTCCTCCTGAGAGTTCATTAGGGAACATGCGGACTTTATGTTTCAAGCCCGACTAGGTCAAGAACTTCAAGTGAACGCTTCTGGATCGTTTTCGGATTTTTGCCTACGACCTGCATTGCATAAGCAACGTTCTCAATGACCGTCAGACGAGGAAGCAGTTTAAAGTCCTGGAAGACGACCCCGACGTGTCGTCTCAAATATGGTATCTTATTGTTCTTCAAGTTCATCAAATCAAATTCGCCGACTTTTACGGTTCCTTTTGTCGGTAGTTCTTCTCGGTAAATCATTTTTATGAATGTCGATTTACCTGCGCCACTTGGTCCGACGACGTACACAAAGTCACCTTGTTCGATCGTTACGTCCAACCCGTTGATAGCAGTGATGCCATTGGGATATTTTTTATAGACATTTTTCATTTCTATCATTAAATATATCACCTATCTATTCTAGTTTTTATGATCTGGTAAGCAACCTGTACTGTTATTTCTCTTGCTTTTTTTTACCCTATTAAGTATATCATCATTTTCACAAATGTCTGTTTTAATCAAATTACAATTCTGTTTCAAAGTATCCGCCCACATTCCTCCGGGGACAAAACCCAAAACGGTTATGACGATTTAGTCATTATACCCCTTTTATTGCTCTGTTTGTTTTAACCAGTGGGTTCCATGGTGTTCAACTCCCGATCACCCTGTGCTGATTGCCTGCTTCGTACCCTTTGTTCAATATTACATTTGCCTCTGATTAGACATTTTCTTATGACTGAAATGTGACAGAATCCCTTTGAGTATAGAAAAAGCAGGCTCTGTTGCCAGAAGCCTGCTTTAACTGCAATAGGTACTTAACTGTTCATCGTCAGACGCAGATAGGCATCGATAAACAGATCGATATCCCCGTTCATTACGGCATCTGTATTGCCCGATTCAACATTTGTCCGATGATCCTTGACCATCGAATAGGGATGGAACACATAGGATCTGATTTGAGAGCCCCAGCCGATTTCCATTTGTTCGCCTCTGATCTCCGCCATCTCCTGCTGTTTTTCCTCGAGCTCTTTCTGATACAGTTTAGCTTTCAGCATGTTCATCGCCTGTTCCTTGTTCGCCGTCTGTGAGCGTCCGGCCTGACTGGACGTCACGAGACCTGTTTCTTTATGCGTGATGCGGACTGCTGAATCTGTTTTGTTGACGTGCTGACCCCCGGCACCACTAGCCCGGAAGGTGTCGATACGTATTTCATCAGGATTGATATCGATGCTGATTTCATCATTGATTTCCGGAATAACATCGATCGAAACGAATGATGTGTGCCGTCTTCCGCTTGGAATCAAAAGGAGAAATACGAACGAGCCGGTGGACGCCTTTTTCTGCTTTCAAGAGTCCATAAGCATTGGTGCCCTTGACCAGTATCGTCACACTCTTGATCCCTGCCTCATCACCACTCTGATAATCGAGGACTTCGTAGGACAAGCCTTTACTGTCTACCCAGCGTGTATACATGCGGTAGAGCATTTCCCCCCAGTCCTGAGACTCGGTGCCGCCCGCTCCCGGATGTATCTCTAAAATAGCATTATTTTTGTCGTACGGTTCACTTAAGAGCATATCCAGCTCGAACTGATTGATGACCTCTTCCAGCTGTTTTAATTCGCTTTCTATTTCAGCCCGTATCTCTTCGTCATCTTCGTCTCTCAGCATATCGAGTAAGATCACGATCTCTTCTATCGATTCTTCCATGCTGTTAAATGTCTGATACACGTCTTTTTTTTCATTGGCTTCTTTGATCACTTTCTGAGCTTTTTCCTGGTCATCCCAAAACGTGGGGTCTGCCATCATGTGATCGAATTCAGCAATATCTGTTTCCATTTTTTCTAAGTCAAAGAGACCCCCTGAAGTCTTCGACCTTGCGTTTCGCTTCATTTAATTTGTTTGTCATTTCGCTTATTTCCATATTTTTTCCTCCATTTATACATAGATGAAAAGGAACAGACAGATCATCTGCTCCTTTTCAGGTTCCTATTATCCCATTCGTGTATGTGTTTCTTCGTCATGCGAGTAAGACGGCTTTTCAGCCTGCTTGCGTGACTGCTTTTTATTGCCGGCTGGTGTTGCCTGTTCACGTTTCAGGTTCTGTCTGATCTGAGATTTCATCAGCAAACGCGTCACGTCGTACTCGATTTCGCCGATCATTTCTTCAAACAGTTTGAAACCTTCCTGCTGATATTCATGTCAGCGGATTGAACTGTCCGTACGAACGCAGGCCGATCCCCTGCCGGAGCTGATCCATCTGATCGATATGATCCGTCCATTTGCTGTCCACGATACGGAGGATAACGACTTTTTCGAATTCCAGTACTTGTTCTTTACCGTTCAATTGAGAGGTTTTCTCTTCATAATTGGCAAGCGACAGGTCGATCAGAAGTTTTTCGATCTGATCAGCTGATTTGCCTTTCAAGTCTTCCACAGACAAATCTTCCGGATGAACAAGCGTTGTGTGGGCAAAGTCTTCGATATGTTCCAGATTCCATTTCGAACGGTCTTCCTGCTGAGTATTCAACTGGACATAACGTTCGATCGTCCGCTTGATCATAGGAACACTGACATAATTCAGTGAATCATTTTCCAAAATAACTTCCTGACGCTGGGTATAAATGACTTCACGCTGTTCACGCATGACATCGTCGTACTTCAGTACGTTACGTCGTGTGTCATAGTTGTTACCTTCCACTCGCTTCTGAGCAGATTCCACCTGGCGACTGATCATGCGGCTTTGGATCACAGCATCATCTTCAGCGATTTTAAGCTGTTCCAGGACCATTCGGATACGTTCGGAACCAAAGCGTTTCATCAGATCATCTTCAAGAGAAAGATAGAACTGAGATACACCAGGATCTCCCTGACGACCGGAACGGCCTCGCAGCTGATTATCGATACGTCTGGATTCGTGACGTTCAGTACCGATGACCGCAAGTCCGCCGGCTTCTTTGACGCCGGGGCCTAACTTGATGTCCGTTCCTCGTCCGGCCATGTTCGTCGCGATCGTTGACTGCACCGGGCTGTCCGGCATTTATGACGATTTCCGCTTCACGGAAGTGGTTTTTGGCATTCAGCACTTCATGCGGGATGCCTTCTTTTTTAAGCAGATCACTGATCAGTTCAGACGTTTCAACAGCTACAGTACCGACCAGGATCGGCTGCCCTTTTGCGTGACGTTCTCTGATATCTTCAACCACTGCATTGAACTTGCTCTCAAGCGTCGGATAAAGCAGATCATCACGGTCATCACGGATCAGCGGACGGTTGGTCGGAATGGCAATAACATTCATATTATAAATTTCTCTGAATTCTTCTTCTTCCGTTTTAGCTGTACCTGTCATCCCTGACAATTTTTTGTACATACGGAAGTAGTTCTGGAACGTGATCGTTGCCATCGTTTTCGATTCCTTCTGGATCTCGACATTCTCTTTGGCTTCGATCGCCTGATGCAGACCGTCGGAGTAGCGGCGGCCTTCCATGATGCGTCCGGTAAACTGGTCAACGATCTTCACTGCATTGTCATCCACCACATAATCGATATCAAGCAGCATGATGTAGTTCGCACGCAAAGACTGGTCCAGGTGATGTACGAGCGCCTGGTTTTCAATGTCGTATAAGTTCGACACGTGGAACGTGCGCTCTGCTTTTTCGATACCTTCTTCAGTCAGCGAGATCGATTTGGACTGCCAGATCGATCGTATAGTCTTCTTCTTGTTTCAGTCCTTTGACGAAGAAGTCACAGCGTGTATAGAAAGATGTGGATTTGTTGGCCTGTCCGGAAATGATCAATGGTGTACGGGCTTCATCGATCAGGATCGAGTCGACCTCATCCAGAATCGCAAAGTTCAGCGGACGCTGAACCATCTGTTCTTTATAAACGACCATGTTGTCTCTAAGGTAATCAAATCCCAGCTCATTATTCGTTGAATAAGTGATGTCACAGAGATACGCTTCCCTTTTTTCTGCAGATGTCTTGGCATTAAGGTTCAACCCAACGGTCAGACCCATCCATCTGTACAGTTCGCCCATTTCTTCCGCATCACGTGTAGCCAGGTAATCATTGACCGTGACCACATGAGCGCCTTCGCCGGCGATCGCATTCAGATAAACTGGCATAGTGGCTGTAAGCGTCTTACCTTCACCTGTTTTCATCTCGGAGATATTTCCTTCGTGAAGAGAAATGCCCCCCATCAGCTGGACTCTGAATGGATAAAGTCCCAGCACGCGGCGCGCCGCCTCTCTTACTGTCGCAAAAGCTTCCACGAGCAGATCGTCAAGTGTCTCGCCCTTTGTATAACGGTTCTTGAATTCGACTGTTTTTGCTTTCAGTTCATCATCTGACAAAGCTTCCATTTCAGCACCCAGTGCATCGATTTTATCAGCTATTCTGCCGTATCGTTTCAGTACTTTTTTATCGTTTTCAAATATGCGTTTTAATAAATGAGCCATGAATGTAAATCTCCTCTATTGTTTCATTTCTAATACTATACTTCCCGCTTTTCTCATACTGTATTATCATACCATTATTAAAGGGCAATTAAAAGGTCTCACAATACATATATACTGAGATTTTACCGGCTTAGTCTGTCTCTGTCAGAAAAGACATCCTGTATTTAGAGGACCTGTTTGATTTTGACATGATGTGTCCTGATCTCACCGATGTATCCGTTCACATTTTGAGAAATCAGTCGCTGTCCAAGAAAGCGGGTAAATCAGAGCTGTTTTGAGCAGCTCAGCATCAGCTGACTTTTGAGTTATAGAATGTCTTTCTTTTGTGAACTCCTGCGAACACCAGTCGCCTTCTGCTCACCCCTGATAACTAACCAGCGGGTCAATGCTATACTAAAAAGGAAGCCGCTCTTAAGACCAGGCGGCTTCCTCTTATTAGTTATTGAATTAATATTTCTTACAGTACAAACTGATCGTTAATCTGTTTCGATCAGACCATATTTTCCGTCGTTACGTTTGTAAACGATGCTTGTACCATTCGTGTCGGCATCTTCAAAGATAAAGAAGTTGTGTCCGAGCATGTCCATCTGAAGAACAGCCTCTTCAGCATCCATCGGTTTCAGGCTCAAACGCTTGGTGCGGACGATCGCTGCACTCAGTTCTTCATCCTCATCACCTTCAATGTTCAGGTCTGCCCATAAATCTGAATCGACAGGTTCAGGCGCATCGACACCCTGCGAGCGACGGTTCTTGCGGTTGATTTTTGTTTTATATTTTCTCATTTGACGTTCGAGTTTATCGACAACTAAGTCGACGCTTCCGTATAAATCTGGGGAAGTTTCCTCCGCACGTAAAACCACGTATGGGAGTGGAATAGTGACTTCGACTTTAGCCGTTTTGTCAGAGTATGTCTTCAGATTGACGTGCGCATTGGCTTCCGGCACATCATTAAAGTATTTTTCGATCTTGCTGACTTTCTTCTCGACGTACTCTCTTATGGCTTGAGTCACCTCAATGTTTTCTCCTCTAACATTGTATCTAAGCATAATACTTCACCCTTCCAAATCTAGTATAGTCTTGATCATAACACATTGACCCTGACCATCTCCAAGCAAAATGATTATCTTTGCTTAAGTTCAATTATACATGACAGCGGTTCCTTTCTCAATGAAAGTACACTTTTATAAGCCCATTTAATTATCTGAATAAAGAAAAAGACTGAACACTCGAAGGTGAGAGCGCTTTGAGTGCATCCGCTGCATGGAACAGCGTCCGTCCCGTCGTGTACAGATCATCAACGAGCACTACAGATCTGCCGTGTATCTGTTCTTCAAAATCAGGCTTCACCCGGAATGGCTGCACTGTTTTCATTCTTTCCTCCCGGTTCTTTTTCAACTGCTTCTCTCCACACCCGACGTTTTCCAGGCTGCTCGAGAAGTTTATTCCAGCATTTTCCAGAAGGATTTCAACCTGATTGAACCCTCTCTTCAAGTGACTAGCCGCACTGACTGGAATGGGTATGATCAGTGAGTTCTGCGGGAAATGGCTGAAGTATTCCTGAAGATCACCGGCAAACAGCAGTGACAGTTCACAGTCTCCCGCTATTTTGTATTTTTTCAGAATTTCCCCAGCAAAGTCATTGTAGTAATACAGGCTTTCATGTCTAAAATCATAATCAGGGTAAAGCACCTTCCATTCACTGCAGTCATTACACAATTTCTTCACTGACCTTTTCTTACAGCAGATACATTTTTCGGTTTCGTCAGCGACAGGAGCCAGCTGACGAGAACAGCGTGTGCATAGTCTCTCTGAAGAAGGGTTCTGATAGATAAGGCGGGAGAAAGTGAAGACTTCAGTAACGGGTTCTTCACACCATAGGCACTGTCTCACTGGATCAGCCCCCTTTCCTGTGCCAGCTGATTCATTTTACGGATCTGTTTCACGGCCCGTTTCATTGCTCGTGTCCACCCCTGATGATAAAAAGTCACATTCCCTGTCGGATGATTTTTCGCTCTCCCGGCCCTGCCTGAAATCTGCACCAGAGCTGCTTCGGTGAACACCTGATGATCCGACTGCCAGATCAGTACGTCGATATTTTCGAATGTTACCCCACGTTCGAGAATGGTCGTTGTGATCAGAAAATCCAGTTTCCCGTTCCGCATGCTGAGCACCTTCTCTCTTCGCTCAGGGTCCTTTGAATGGACACACGCAAAAGAAGCGGATTTAAAAACCTCTCTGAACACCGGCTCCAGTTTCTCCATCCGTTCGATCGTCGGAATGAACAGAAGGAAACGTTTTTTCTTTTCAGTCAGTTCTTTCATGTGACGGATCAGACGGGAGCGCCTGAGACTTTTCTTTGTGATCAGATCACTCCCCGTGAAACACTGCTTTGGGTACTGGCAGAGCGTGACCGTGATAGCGGGCCGGCAATATCACGGCCTCCAACTTACCTTTTCTTACCCTCTTCTGCATAGACTGGTCAGGCGTCGCTGTCAGACAGATCCGACTCGAGCGTTTCTTTCGCGCTTTTTCTGCAGCAAAAAGCAGGGCTGCATTCATATGAAACGGGAAGGCGTCCACTTCATCGATGATCAGGACATCAAAGGCTTCTTCAAACCGGTAGAGCTGATGGGTCGTCGCTATGACAAGCTGCGTGTAGACATAACTTTCTTCTGCACCGCCGTACAAAACGGCCATCGGAACAGTCGGAAATGACTCCTGTATACGGGGAGCCAGTTCCAGACAGACATCGATGCGTGGCGAGGTGATGCAGACCCGCTTACCTGCTTCCAGGGCATCCGCCAGAGCCTTGAACAGCATCTCTGTCTTCCCTGCTCCGGCAACGGCCCACACAAGCAGTTCCTTGTTATTCCTGACGCTTTCGGTTATGGCGTCCGAAGCCTCTTTCTGCTGCTCGGACAGCGTGCCCCTCCATTTTAAATACGGTCTGGCATGCCGATCGAACCGATTGGGCTCAGTGATCGAATAAAACCGCCCGCACTCTCTTACTTTTCCCAGGTTGATACATTCTCTGCAGTATAAACAGTTCCCGCCGCAGGTACATGGATACGCTCTGGACAGATCGGGTACGGCTGAACACCGGCTGCAGACTTTTTTGCCTTCCACAGTCGTGAAAGCAGGTTTTATCCGGATTAGATCTTCCTTCTCCCTGATCAGTCTGACATCGACCTCTTCTTTTAACAGGCTTCTTCCGTACAGCAATGAACAGTCACTCATTCAGCTTCATTCCTTCATTTATCAGGTACTATTAATATTACCCAAAAAATCGAAAACTGATTTTTTCTGCAAAAAAAAAGCACCAGTTAACTGATGCTTGCATAAATAGTATTTATAATGGCTTGTTATAATCTGCTGATATCGATCGTCCATGACATCCCGATGGCACCTTCACCTGTGTGCACACCGACGACGGGCCCTAAAAAACTGGACGTGAATCTGACAGTGGGAAACTTTGCTTCCATTTGCTCTTTGAAAACCTGAGCTTCCTCCTCACAATAAGCATGAACAATGGTCGCGACGATCGGGTAGTCTTTCTCCCTGACTGATTCTTCAAGCAGAGCTTCGATCCGTTTCAGGGCTTTTTTCTTTGTCCTGATTTTATCATAAGCAACGATCTCTCCCGCTCTGAAAGTCAGAACAGGCTTGATTTTCAAAGCCGTTGCGACTCCCCCAGCTGCCCTGGACAAACGTCCGCCTTCTGATCAGATTGGTCAGGTCGTCGACAATAAAGTAGATCTCGATCTCTTTTTTCATCTTGTCCAGCTGACTGATGATCTCACTGACAGACTGCTTTTCTTTAGCCAGTTTTGCTGCAGCTCTGACTAAAAAGGCCTGTCCGGCACCTGCAAATTCGGAGTCGTAGGGATACACTTTGATCCCATCAATAGATTGGGCGATACTGTAGGCATTCTGAAAAGTTCCGGAGATACGGCTTGATAAATGGATGCTGATCACCTCATCATAATCATTCTTCAGTTTCTGATAAAGTTCCGTCAGTTCACCGACTGTCGGCTGTGAACTTGTCGGGAGCTGCTGAGAATCCCTGACTTTTTCAAAAAAGTCGTCGGATGTAATATCCACTTCTTCTTTAAACACTTCATTTTTAAAGATCACAGACAATGGGACAAAGTAAAGATCGTCCTGTTCATATTCTTCTTTATTTAAGTAGGCTGTACTATCTGTTACAATAGCTATACGCATTTTTTCACCTCACTTTCTCATCAATTGATCTGGTAGACACTTTTACTATAGCATGATTCCCATTATACACCAACTTCACGACTAATTGAAAGGGACTAAAAAATGAAAAATTATCGAACAATTAAAGAAGATGGCTCGCACGAAATAGTCATAAAAAAATCACGTTTTATCTGTACACTTAAACGGACTGAAACTGAGGAGGAAGCTTCGGACTTCATCAATAGCATCAAAAAAGAATACTGGAAAGCCAGTCACAATTGTCATGCCTATCTTATCGGTGAGGGAAATCAATTTCAGCGTGCTTCAGATGACGGGGAACCCAGCGGCACAGCTGGCGTGCCGATTCTGGAAGTGCTGAAAAAAGAGACCTGCAGAACGTCACCGCCGTCGTGACCCGGTACTTTGGCGGGACGAAATTGGGTGCCGGCGGGCTTATACGCGCTTACGGTTCAGCCGTCAGTGAAGCTTTGAACCACATCGGCATCGTTGAGAAACAGCTGCAGCAGTTTGTCTCTCTCACTGTTTCCTATCACGTGAGCGGCCGACTTCAGAATCAGCTCGAAGAATCCGCCTATACTGTCCATTCCACCGATTACCAGGCCGAAGTGACGTTTCATTGTCTGATCCCTGTTGAACAAGTCGATCCTTTCAAAAAAGAGATGGTCGACTGGACAAGCGGAAACGTGGCTTTAGAAGAAGGGGCACGAGCATGGATCGAAGTGCCTGTAGACATTTAATCACCTGATTTAAAGTAGTCGCTTGTCCCGGCTGGTCCTGCCGGTTGATCTTCAGACTCACGCGATTCTTACCTTGCATTGACAAAGGTGGCATTTAGCATAATAATAGGGATGACTGAATTTATGTTTTGAACTTAAATCAAAGGAGCAACTCATTTGTCTTATCATAAAAAACAGGCTGACCCGCTACGCGCGCGGACAGCTGACCGAAAGAAGAAAAGAAACCAGCGCATCATCTTGAGTATCCTGATTCCTCTCTTCACACTGATCCTGATTGGAGCGATCTATCTCGCGAAGCTTTTTGCAACAGTGGAAAATGAACTCAATGCCTCGTTTGCCGAGATCGAAAGATCTGGACCGGTGGAAAAAGTGGATCCAATCGACGAACCCGTATCGTTCCTGTTTCTAGGCGTCGACAATAATGAAGACCGCCAGCTCGGCTCAACACGTGCCGACTCGATCATTTACGCGACACTCAATCCGGATACTCATGAAATGAACATGGTTTCCATCCCCAGAGATACCTTTGTCCCGATCATAAAAGACGGCACGACACTCAGATACGACCGCATCAACGCGGCTTATGCGGCCGGTGAAGAGAGTGCTATGGTCGAGACAGTCGAAGGATGGCTGGACGTTCCGATCCATTACTATGCAACCTTCAATTTTGCTGCCTTTCTGGATATCATCGACGAACTCGGCGGGATCGAAATAGATGTTCCTGTTTCCATCAAGGAAATGGATTCCAACGACCGAATGGGTTCTATCGTCCTCGAAGAAGGATATCAGACACTGAATGGAGAAGAGGCCCTGGCTTTGGCCCGAACGCGTAAACTCGATAACGACGTGAAACGCGGCGAGCGCCAGCAGCTGATCATCGAAGCGATCATCAAAAAAGCACTGAATATCGGCTCAGTGACCAAATATACCGGCATTGCCGAAACCGTCGGCAGTAACATGAAAACAAACATGCGCCTGCGAGACATGACTGCCATAGCGCAGAACGGACTCAACGACTCCTTTGCGATCCAGACCCATATTTTTGAATGGTCCAGTTTCACTGAACGCGGAATGGACCTGGTCAAAATCGATCCGGCCAGTTTCGATGCGATCCAGTCTGAACTGAACAGTTCTTTAACTGACACTGATCCTCAGAAAGGATCTGACATGGAAGACGCTTCTTAAAGAAGTCAGCATAGAAGAATAATAAAAGCATCGCACAAATGACGGACATTTGTGACGATGCTTTTATTTGTTCAACAGTCTGGCAAACTTTCTGATCAGATTCAAAATCGGACGTTTGTCTTCTCCGACCAGACCGATCATTTCCACGAACAGAATCACTCCGATGATGACAAAAAGGGTCAGAAAGACCGAACCAATAACTGTTGAAAAATTATACAAGAGTGCGATGATCGAAAATATTGCAGAAACACTGTAGATTGCCAGAACTGTCTGTTTATGAGTCAAGCCCAAACTCATCAGCCGGTGGTGAATATGACTTTTATCCGCGGCAACAATCGACTGCTTGTTCACTTTCCGCCGGATCATGGCAAACAGCGTGTCAGTCACAGGAATGCCCAAAATGACAACAGGCAGTACCAGGGAGATCAGCGTGGCATTTTTCAGTCCCTGCAGGGAAAAGACACCGATCATGAAACCTAGAAACAAGGCTCCGGTATCGCCGAGAAACACACTGGCCGGATGGAAGTTATAAGGCCAGAAGCCCGCAATCGCTGCAACGAGTACAAATATCATCACTGATACTGAAACCTCTTCGATCGTCAGAAAGAAAAACCCGATGACACCCATCGTCGTCAGTGCGATCATCGATACTCCGCTGGCCAAGCCGTCCAGACCGTCTATCAGGTTGATGGCGTTGGTTAAGCCAACGATCCACAAGACAGTCAGCGGAAACTGCAGAGAGCCGAATGAAATCACTCCAATAACCGGAAGCGTCATCGTTTCGAGAGCGACATCCCCATAGAAATAGATGAGACTCGCCGCCGCAACGATTCCGGACAATTTCAGTAAAGGAGACAATTCGAACAGGTCATCCAGCTACCCCGGTTACGACGATCAGCGAAGAAGCCGCAAACAAGGGAATCCGCTGACTATCAGGAACAGGCAGCAAAAAAAATACGGCCAGGTAGAAGGACACATAGATGGCTATCCCGCCCATCGTCGGCATTCTCTTTTCATGGATCCTTCGAGCTTCCGGCTCAGGCTCGTCTATTATCCCCCATCTAAGAGCCAGTTTTTTAAAAATCGGCGTCAATATCAGGGAAATCAGCATCGTAGTGATGCAGACGAGCAGTACAACAAACATATCAAACATAATCATTCTCTTTTCATGCTATTTTGCCTTAATTATAGCATCCTGAACTTTGAAAATACAATTGCAATTAATGTGTAACTAGCTTAAACTGATAAGAAGATAATACACACTGACTGATTTGAGAAAAGAGGTCACCATGCGATCAGATAAACATGAAGAGAAACAGCAGCGGATTACGTGGCTGAAACGTGCATCCCTTATACTGGCCCTGCTTATTTTTCTTGCTTTAGGCGTCATTGCCGGTTATTATGCCAACGAAATAAGAGAATTTTTGAACGATGTCAATGAAGAAACACCCGAAGAGCTGAGGGATACGACTGAACAGGATAACTCACTGCGCGATCTGCGGCCTGTTTCCTTCCTTATCTTAGGTCTGGATGCGGAAGCTGAGGGAGAAGGCGGAGCAAGACGTTCGGATTCCATCATGGTCGTCACCGTCAATCCGGACAAAGAATCGACAAAAATCCTTTCTATCCCCCGGGACACCCTGATCACCTTACCCGGCAGTGACCGAATGGAAAAATTCAATGCCATTTATCCCATCAACGGCATAACAGGGTTGATCGACTTCGTTGAGGACTACCTGACCATCCCCATTTCCTTCTATGCCACGCTGAATTTTGAAGGACTGGTCGAGCTGGTCGATGCCGTCGGCGGGATAACCGTTGATTCTCCACTGTCATTCACTGTCCAGGACAGCGAAGAAACGGCGGATGCAATCGTTATCGAAGAAGGCATACAGGAACTGAACGGTGAAGAAGCCCTGGGTTATGCCAGAATGAGAAAACAGGACCCAAGAGGTGACTTCGGCAGGCAGGAACGTCAGCGTGAAGTGGTTGCTGCCGTCATAGACGAACTGGTTTCAGTCAACTCGGTTTCGAACTTCACTCCTATTCTCAATGCAATCCGTCCTAATCTGCAGACCAATATGAGTGGACAGCAGATTCTGACGGTGGCCTCCAATTACAGACCGGCAGCCAACAGTATTGAATCCGTAGAGTTTTCCGGTGCAGCGGAGTATGTATACTTCCCGTCATATGGTCAGGAACTCTATGTATGGAACCCTTATGATGAATCACTTGAAAATGTCCGCAGCACTCTGCGCGAGCATCTCGAAATCGATCCGATTCAAATGAAGACAGCCAGCCAGCAGAAGACTCTGGCGATGACTTGACCAATTAAAAATGTCACCTTTCTTTATCAGTTTCCGGACCAGCTTTGTCTGGAAACTGATGATAAAAAAGGTGACATTTTTTATTTGCTTCTGGCTTCGATAAAAAACTCGTATCTTGGAACCGACATACTGCGCTCTGACATATTCAAACGGGTTCTCTTCCTGGGTATAGCTGACTTGTTTGAGTCTGAGGATCGGAGACTCCCGTTTGACATTCAGTAAATCAGCAACATGCTCAGATGCCCAGGTCGCTGAAATCAACTGTTCCGCCCGCGCCACTTTGTAACCGATGCCGGAGAGCGACTGATAAAAATGCTGTTTTAGTTCTTCTTTGCTGATTCCGCTCACGATATGGGCGGGTATGGTCGCGACTTCGAAGCAGATCGGTTCATCGTCTGCGTAACGGATACGCTCCATGACCAGGACTTCTTCATTCTGGTCGATCTGCAGTTTTTCTGCTTCGCTTTCACTTGCATATTTTGTATAAAAGGAGACCAGTCTGCTCGAAGGAACTTTTCCGATTTTTTCGATCGTTTCAGTAAAGCTCGGGATACCGCTCAGCTTTTCCCGGACTTTGTCAGAGGCGACAAAGGTTCCGGCCCCCTGTTTCCTCTCCAGTAGTCCTTCTTCCACCAGAGAACTGACCGCTTGTCTGGCCGTCATCCGGCTGACATTGAAATCTTCCGCTAACGTGCGCTCCGAAGGGATTTTTTGTCCTTTGTTCCATTCTTTTGACAGAACTTTCTGTCTCAGTTCGTTGTGCATCGCAATATATACAGGTACTTTTTTTGACATAGCATGTCCTTTCCTGCTGATTGGCTGGACGGCTAGATTACAGCCGACTTGCCGCCTCTTCATCAACTATGACGACGACATCCGGATGTTTCTGCAAAATACTTGCCGGGACCTCTTCAGTGACCGGTCCGTTCACCATTTTACCGACGGCTTCTGCCTTGCTTTCACCAAATGCCATCAGAATGATTTCTTCTGCAGCCATGATCGATGCGATCCCCATAGAGTAAGCGTATTGGGGGACATCACTTTCTGATTCAAAATTTCGCTTATTTGAATCGATCGTCTCTTGTGTGAGCTCGACTTTATGCGTCTTCGTTCCAAATGGGGTCCCCGGTTCATTGAAACCGATATGCGCATTCGTGCCGATGCCTAAAATCTGGACATCGATCTTATGCTCCTGCAGAACTTCATCATAGCGTTCGATTTCAGTCTCTTCTTCTGCTGTGCCATCTGGGATATAGGTTTCTTTAAATGGCTTTTCATCGAACAAATGCTCCTGCATGAATGAATGGTAACTTTGAGGATGCGACGCCTTCAGACCAATATACTCATCCAGGTTCACTGCTATCTTGATCAGAAAAATCAAGATCACTTGTCCCGCAGTTCTTTGTAGAGGGTTTCCGGTGTGCTTCCGGTTGCCAGTCCGAAAACCTCTGCTCCTCTATTGAATCGCTTTTTTTATTAACTGAAGCGCTTCTTTTCCGCCTTCATCTTTATTTTTGACGATCATCAATCGTCATATTGCCTTTATTTATTGAACGCATTGCTTCTTCCTCCTAAAACAGTTTGTTTCAAAGTAAGATTTTTATCCAGGATCACCATATCAGCATCAAAACCTGGGTGCAGCTGACCCTTTTCAGTCAGACCGAATTCTCTAGCCTGATTGAACGAGCTCATTTTCACGGCTTCGAGCATGGAACAGCCTGTGAAGTCCATCATGTTTTTGAATGCATCAATGAACGTCAGTACACTACCGGCGAGCGCACCGCTGCTGAGTCGTGCCTGTTTATCCTTGACGATCACTTTCTGTCCGCCCAGTTCACTTTCGCCTTCCACGATCCCTTTGGCACGCATGGAGTCGGTGATCAGCTGGATGCCGTCCGCTCCTTTGGCTCTGTATGCAAGTTTGACCATCTCTTTTGAAATATGAAAGCCATCTACGATCATCTCGACCGTGACCCCATCTTCAAGCAGACCAAAACCGCTGACGCCGATTTCTCTATGGTGCAGTCCCAGCTGACCATTGAACAAATGGGTGACATGCGTCGCTTTTGACTCTTTCAGCTGACTGTATGTGGCGCCTGAATGCCCTGCGGATAGAATGATGTCATGATCCTGACAGTATTTTTCGAACGTCTCCACATCTCCGGTTTCAGGGGCATAGGTGATCAGACGGATGCGCTCTCCACTGATTTCCTGCCATTTTTTCAGAGTGTCCAGCTGAGCGACACGCATAAATTCCTCCGGCTGAGCCCCTTTGAAATCCTTGGATATGAACGGTCCTTCAACATGGATACCCTTGAATCATCGGGTTCATCTCCGGCCGCTTCATTGATCGCTTTTAGTGCGGCTTCGATTTTTTCATCTGATTGGGTCATCGTCGTCGGAAAATAGGATGTGATACCTTCTTCCAGCATTTTATAGGTCATGTCACTGATTTTTTCAGCATCAGCATCCATATTGTCCATTCCGTAACCGCCGTGGCTGTGAACATCGATAAACCCCGGCAGAATATAGTGGCCGCTCAAATCGATTTCTTCGTCATCGGTCTGTTTTTCATAGATCTCCATTTTTCCTGTCCCGACGATTTTATTCGAAAACCTGATATAGCCGTTTTCGATTTCGTCCTTCACCCGTGAAAATATGGGCATTAGTGTATACTTTCGACATGGATAGTCCTCCTTATTTTCTTGTATATATATTATTTTCTGGCTAAACGTGAAATATCTCTACACTTATTAAAGTGCAGAGATAAGACTGTTATTTCCAGAAATCATCGAAAACAGTAACCGGCAAGTGCCTTTTGTGCTGTGTCTGGAGGTACCATTTTTCAATTGTCTCAGCAGATTCTTCTGCTATTGGCTTACCTTCAAGATAATCATCGATTTCCTCATAAGTAACGCCCAGGGCAACTTCGTCAGCTATTCCCGGCTTATCACTTTCCAGATCGGCAGTCGGGATTTTTCCGACCAGATGCTCAGGAGCTCCCAGGACGTCAAGCAGTTTCTTCCCCTGCCTTTTATTCAATCGGAACAGAGGGTTGATATCCGTGCCGCCGTCCCCGTATTTGGTGTAGAAACCTGTCACGGCTTCTGCTGAATGATCAGTTCCCAAAACCACACCGTTCGTATCACCGGCTATGGCATATTGAATAGCCATCCGCTCACGGGCTTTGATATTCCCTTTGTTGAAGTCACTGAGCGTCAGCAGGTTGGCTTCGACGCTTTTCTCTGTTGCATCGACTGATGGCTTGATATCTACCCGCATCACTTTATCCGGCTGGATCCATTCGATCGCATCCATCGCATCTGCTTCATCTGCCTGAATGCCATAAGGTAGTCTGACTGCGATGAACAGATAGTCCTCTTTTCCGGTTTCTTCCCGAAGTTCCTCGACTGCCATTTGGGCCAGCTTGCCCAGCAGCGTCGAATCCTGTCCGCCTGAAATGCCCAAAACCAGCGTTTTTAAAAACGAATGTCTGGATCATATAGGCTTTCATGAAATCGACCGATCGGCGGATTTCTTCATCGGGGTCGATAGATGGCGAGACTTTCATTTCTTCAACTATTTTTTTCTGTAAATCAGACATCATTTCCTATCTACTCTCCTTTAAAATGCTTTGTTTACACTTGCTTTAGAAATATGGATTGATTGGATGGTCTGTCTTTGGCGATTTCTCTGAACTGATTGATCGTTTCCACCTTTGAGTCATACAGTTTTTGAGACAGATCCACTGGGTAAGGCTCAGGGTTCAGCAGGCGCTTGTGCTCTTCCCACTGCTCTGAGAGACTCTCTTTCGCATATGTTTTTGATTTCTTCAAGTGACGGCATCTCATAGACCAGTTCACCGTCAACAATGATTTCCTCCAGCAGTGGACGGGCTTCAAAATCATCCAGTGTTTTGTTTATATAGGTGTACTGCGGATGGAACATGAAAAGTTCATCCTGCAGGTCCGGTCTTTCCTCTGCAAGTGCAATATAGTCCCCTTCAGGTTTCACATTGTTGTGCGAACGAATCCGCCAGACCTGCTTTTTCCCGGGAGTCGAGATCTTGGAGGCATTGGCCGTCAGTTTCAGTGTAGGATACATCTGTTCGTCTTCACCTTCGACCGAGACGATCTTGTATACGGCTCCCAATGCCGGCTGGTCAAAGGCTGTGATCATTTTGGTCCCCACACCCCAGACATCGATTTTAGCCCCCTGCATTTTCAGATTCAGTATAGTCTCGGCGTTCAGATCATTGGATACATATATTTTCGCATCAGGATAGCCTGCTTCATCTAACTGCTGTCTCACCCTTTTGGAAAGATAAGACAAATCTCCGGAATCAAGGCGTACGCCAAGAAAGTTGATCTTATCGCCCATTTCATTTGCCACTCGTATGGCATTCGGTACGCCTGAATCCAGTGTATGATACGTATCGACCAGAAACACACAGTCTTTATGCGTCTCTGCATAGGCTCTGAAGGCCTGATATTCATCTCTGTAGGCCTGAACCAAGCGCATGAGCATGTGTTCCTGAAGCGGGTATGCCAAAAACTTTCCCTGCTCGTGTATTGCTTGTTGCATCACACCCGCCGATATATGTAGCACGTGCTCCCCATATCGCCGCATCGAATTCCTGAGCACGTCTGGCGCCGAACTCCAGCACCGGATCGTCGCCGGCAGCACTTTTTACCTGAGAAGCTTTCGTAGCGATCAGCGTCTGGAAATTGACGATATTGAGCAGCGCGGTTTCGATCAGCTGACAGTCAGCGATCGGCCCTTCCACCTGGATCAACGGCTCATTGGCAAAAGCCACCTCGCCTTCTTTGAATGCACGAAGCGTACCTTTAAATGACCAGTTTTCCAAATAAGTCAGAAAATCCTCAGGAAATTCTTTGATTTCTCGTAAGTAGCTGATATCCGATTCGCTGAATTTCAGATTCGTGATGAAATCGACGACTCTTTCCAGTCCGGCAAAAATCGTATACCCTATCCCAAAAGGATTGTCACGGTAATAGACTTCAAAAACAGTTTTATTTAAATGGTTTCCTTTTTTCCAGTATGTGTAGATCATATTCAGTTCGTAAAAATCTGTATGCAATGCCATGCTGTCATCGGCATAGGTTTGTAACATCTTTTTTCCTCCTCGACTTTATAAAGTCTCTCTGTATTGAAGTATACCATATTCTAACCCGTTCCTGCGCTGATCTCAGTTTTTTGAAAGCGCGTTACTTAAACAAAAAAACAAAAAACCGGAAATAGAAACTTTCACTACCTCCGGTTTTCTGCTCTTGTCTCTGTATAGAATTTCTGAACGCTCTCTGTCTGTTTTTCGATTGAAAAACGCGTTGCCCATCGCTTCAATTGTTCACCCATCTCAGCCAGCTGATGGTTTTCCCAAAGTTCATGGGCTTCGTTCAGTGCCTCAGTCAATGCTTCTTCATTGTCTGATGGAATCAGCCATCCCATACGCTGATCTGTGATCACTTCTTTAACATCCCCAACGTCCGTTGCAATCACGGGTACTTTCTGATCAGCTGCCTCTAGCAGGACCAACGGGAAACCTTCGCTTAAAGACGGCAGGACAAAAACATCCGCCTGACACAGTTCGCTTCTCAGTTCAGAGGATGTGAGCCAGCCTTTAAAAAACAGATGATCAGTCAGCTTGTTCACTGACGCTAACTGCCTCAGCTCATCAAGACCTTCACCCTCACCGCAGATGATCCAGCGCCAGTCTTTGAAACCGGCTTTACTTAAGGCACGCAGTAAGATGACGTTGCCTTTAACTTCAGTCAGCCTTCCGGCAGTTATCAGAGTAAAGGTAAATGGACTGTCTTTTTATCTTCGCTTGACTCTGTTCAGAAAATCTGATGCCGTTATGTATCACTTTGATGTGCCCCTCAGGGACTCCTTCTGATCTGAGATAGTTTGCGATTTCACTCGAAACAGCTATGATGCCGTCAGCTCTTTTAAAGGTCATATGATGCACGGCTTCAAAAGCCTTCCCTTTCAGTCCACGGTCTAAAAAATCCTGACGAGGATCACTGTGCACCGTCATGATCCAGCTCGCGCGGAAGAATGGACTTATAAGAGCGATCAGCGTATTCGCCCTTGGCCCGTGTGTGTGTATGACTGCGTAGTTCTGTTTTCGGATAAACCGGATGCAGACGGTACAATACTTTGACTTCATACCGGTGCTTCTGCTGAAAAACATGCACACTGATCCCGGCCTCACGGGCCGCTTTTGCCACCGGACCTTCTTCAAAAACGATCAGATCGACCTGATCACGGCCAAGTTCATTGATCAGAGAGATGATGTGCTCCCGTCCGCCGCCATATTCATTGCCCGCATTGACTAGCGCTGCTCTCATGATGCCTGTTCCTTTTTTCTCTGTTTATACACTTCCTGGAGGAACTTAGGCAGGACAGCCATACGCTTGTATCTTGACGGCTGTCTGATCAGACGGTACAGCCATTCAACGTGAAAGTACTGCACAAGCCTGGGAGCCCGCTTTGTCCTGCCTGAAAGCACATCAAAGCTGCCGCCCACTCCGACTGCTATGCCGTGAGAAGCCTGGTTCAGATAGCGGCTGATCCATTTTTCCTGTCTCGGGAAGCCGAATGCCACAAAAAGGATATCGGGATCTTTACTGTTCACCTCTGCGAGCATCTTTGGATCTTCATGATCAAAGTAACCATGGTGATAGCCGACCACATCTATGTTCAGGCCATCTTTCTTTTACATTTCTCACTGTAAGTTCGATGATTTCTTCTTTGGCACCGATAAAATAGACTTTTTTCTTTTCCAGGTCAGCGATTTCCAGAAGACCCAGCATCAGTTCAAAACCGGGAACACGCTCTTTGACCGGCGTTCCTAATTTTCGAGAAGCTTTCACGATGCCGATGCCGTCTGGAGCGATATAGTCAGCCTGCATCAGCAGATCGTAGTAATCTTTATTGTTTTTCGCATACATCACTATTTCAGGATTTGCGGTCACTAAAAAAGTTTTCTGATTCGCGTTCATACGCTCGTACAAGCGTTTCAGAAATTCTTTGCGCGTCATATTATCGAAAGGAATACCTAGAATCGTCACTTTACTCTCCATCATTGTCCATCCATTCTACTTGCTTTCTATTACATCTCATCCTTGAATCAGGTTATTCGTGCTGTCCGCATTTTAATCGGACAGTACATCGTTCTTGCCGTTACGTTTTACTTTGCTCAGCAGTCTGTCGGCACGGTTGAATAACTGACTGACTGTTTCATTGGATTCATATTCAGCGACACCCAGACTGCTTGTCACATCTGCAGGCTGGCTGAACTGGCTGCTGCGGAACGCCAGTCTGATCTGTTCAGCAATTTTTTTCGCTTCGCCTTTATTGACTTCCGGCAGAACGATCAGAAATTTCCCGCCTTCGAATTTCCCTGCGTAGTGTTCGTGCTTGACGGTCTCTTCTATGACCCTTCCCGCCTGCCTGATCAGTTCGTCACCGAACAACGGACCGAACAGGGAATTCTGGTGTTCAAGATTATCAATATCGAACAGGATCATCGAGACGGTTTCCCGTTTTTCCTTGTTGACATCCGAGATGATCTGGCCGAGTCTGACAAGGATATTTGAACGGTTCAGCAGGCCGGTCAGTTTGTCGCGTTTGGAAATCAGTTCCCACTCTTTGTTTTCCTTGAGCAGCTCCTGTCGCTCGGTCTCATATTCCGTGATGTCGAAAACGATACCGGAAAGAAACAGAGGTTCACCCGTTTCGCTTCTCTGCGTGACCTTTCCGCGATCATAATAAGTTTTATAAGATCCGTCTTTAGCTTTGATGCGGTACTTCACTTCCCATACCGGCAGCTTACCCTCCAGATGATCCCGCATCACCTGCATCACGCGTTCGTAGTCATCCGGATGCAGCCGGTCAGTGAAGAACTGAAAATCAACATACTCGGGTAATTCTTCTTTCTGAAAACCCAGCGCTTCTGCTTTCATCAGGGTTGAACATCACTTTATTTTCTTTGAAATCCCAGAACCAGTGCCCCAGGTTGCCTATCCAGGAAAATTCAAGCGAATCCTGCTGCTGCTGCAGGTCAAGAAGTTCTTTGTTCAAACGCTTCAAAGCGGCAATTTCATTTTTTAACAGGTCGATTTCTTTCTGCTGATCAGTCTCCGTCATGCGATCGTCTCCTTTTCTTCAGTATAATACAGCTTGCTGGTGTTTGATATCCTGTATCAGAAGCTTTTCCGTCCTGAAAGACGATAGTCACAGAATTGTCATATTTATCCATAATGTATCAGCCGGATGAATCTGTCATTCAGTCTATTTTTTCGATCTCGATCAGGTTTATCTGCAGAGGATGACTTTCCATCACTTCCCCTTCATGCGTCACTTTCACTCTATCCCCGATTTCCAGTTCCATATCTTCTTTAACGGAGATACTTACCTCTGTCCCCGACCGTCTGATTTCTTCGCCTTCAAACGGTTCGACCACGACACTTGAGTCGTTTACCCGAATAACCGTCCCTTCAAACGACTCTGATGTCTGACAACCGGTCAGAAAAAGAAGCAATGTTAAAATAACAGCAGTCACAGTTGTTTTCATCTTGTCACCTTCATCTCAGTTTAATGTTTTTTCAGCAGCAGCTGATCGATATAATGGTCCGTTGTCTTATGCAGGATCATGTCAGCTCTGAAACGGGTAGGTAGAATATATTCTTCCAAATTCTTCAAATTAACTGTTTTCCAGACATTCCTTGCCATTTCAAATGCCTCTTTCCTGTCTCCGACGGCGTAGGGGTAATAATAATTGGAAGGATCCGTAAAGGCCGTATTTAAAAGCAGACCAAACCGCTCAAGATACCAGTTTTCGATCTTGCGTGGTTCAGCGTCCACATAGAAGCTGAAATCAAAGAAGTCACTGACAAAGATCTTCTCATTGGCCGGCAGCTGGAGAACGTTGATCCCTTCAACGATCAAAATGTCCGGCTGATCGATCACTTCGTATTTATCCGGGACGATATTATATAGCCGGTGTGAATAAAGCGGCACTTCAATATTTCTTCGTCCGCTTTTGACATCTCCCATGAAACTGATCAGTCGATGCATGTCGTAACTTTCCGGGAAACCTTTGCGGTTGAGGATGCCGCGCTCCTTCAAGACTTCATTCGGATAAAGAAAACCGTCCGTCGTTATAAGGCTGACCTTCTGATCCGGGTAGGCGCGAGTCATCATCGCCTGCAGAAAACGGGCCAGAGTACTCTTCCCTACCGCCACGCTTCCAGCTATGCCGATGATGTAAGTATCTTTTTTATGACTCCTCCCGAGGAAACGCTTTATATCATTTTGTCGTTCACGGTAATGCCTGATATACCTATCCAGGATTTCCAGAGTCGGCAGATAAATTTCTTTCACGTCCATCACCGAAACGTTATCATTCAGCGAGCGCAGTGATTCGACTTCATGATCTGTCAGCATCATTTTTTTATTCTTATTTAATTCTTTCCATTCTTCCCGATTGATTATATAAAAGGAATCTGATTCTTTCATACGGTTTCCTCCACTCTTCATCGTCGATATCCTATACAGTTTACCAAATCTTTATCCGCTTTCACAACACTCTCCTTAAAATGCAGGAAATAATCTTTATCGAATCTTTAAGATGGCCTGTTATGATAAAATGGACGAAATGGCTGTCATGCGTTATGATACAGAAGGTATACCTGAAACCGATCATACATAAAAATTCAAGGAGAAATGAGGTGACTGAATGGAAACTATGTTTAAGCAGGCTTCTGGAGCTGCTCACGGAAAAATCATACTCATCGGTGAACACGCTGTCGTATACGGCGAACCGGCGATCGCTCTTCCTTTCAAGGCGACGCCCGTCAAAGTCAGCATAAATCAAACTCTAAATAGATCCTGGATCGATTCCAGCTACTACCAGGGGCCACTCTGTGATGCCCCTCAGCCGCTGGAAAACTTCAGTCAGCTCATCAGGACAGTCAGCTCTGATTTGAATCAGTCCACTGATCATCTTTTTCTGACCGTAAACAGTTCGATCCCTGCTGAAAGAGGAATGGGATCCAGCGCTGCTGTTGCTACTGCCTTAGTGCGGGCCCTTTTCAGTTTTTTTAATGTATCACTCAGCGATGATCAGCTGCTGCATTATGTGGATTTGTCCGAAAAAATAGCGCACGGCAACCCCAGCGGCATTGATGCCCGTGTAACAGGAAGTGATCTCCCTGTTTATTTCAGAAAAAGCCATGCCTTTGAAACCCTTTCTGTGAATATCAGGGGGCACCTGATCGCAGCCGATACCGGAATAACAGGACAGACACTGCAGGCTGTCTCGGATGTTGCAAGAACTGCTCAAACAGCAGCCGAAGGACACCAGGGCTGTCATTTCTCATATTGGTCAGCTGACGCTTGACGCGAAGGTCGCGATCGAAACCGATCAGTGCGAATCGCTCGGCCGGCTCATGACTGAAGCCCACGACTCTCTAAAACTATTGAACGTCAGCAATGAAACACTGGATCACCTCGTTGAAACAGCGCTTGACCACGGAGCTCTGGGAGCCAAACTGACCGGCGGCGGCCGGGGGGGCTGCATGATCGCCTTGACCCGTACAAAAACAGAAGCCGAAGACATTGCACATAAACTGATGGAACAGGGAGCCGTAAACACCTGGATCCATAAATTAGGAGAAGATTCTCATGAGTAATTGGGTACGTGCCCACACGAATATCGCCCTGATCAAGTATTGGGGCAAAAAAGATGAAGAACTGATCATTCCGATGAACAATTCCCTGTCTCTGACTCTGGATGCGTTCTATACGGAAACAAAAGTCACGTTTGATGACAGCCTGCAGTCAGACCAGCTGTTTCTTGATGGTGCTCTGCAGGACCTTGAGGCTTTGAAAAAGTGAAAACTGTTCTGGATTTGGTTAGAAAAAAAGCCGGTATCACCGCTAAGGCAAAGTGGAGAGTTACAATCACGTCCCTACCGCCGCCGGTCTGGCGTCTTCCGCTTCCGGCCTGGCTGCTCTGGCTGGCGCGGCCAGTCTGGCTGCAGGGCTGAACCTGTCTCCTGTCGAGCTTTCAAAATTGGCTCGGAGAGGATCCGGCTCTGCCTCAAGAAGTATCTACGGCGGCTTTGCCGAGTGGCAGAAAGGGACAAGTGATGAGACATCTTATGCGGTCCCTGTTGATGATGCAGAGTGGGACGTCGGTATGCTTTTCATCGTTGTGAGCGACAAGAAAAAGACGTGTCCAGCCGGGAAGGCATGCTGCGCACGGTCAAAACCTCTCCTTTTTACCAGGGCTGGCTGGATACGCTCGACGATGACCTGACTGCAATAAAGCAAGCCATTAAAATTCAGGATGTCAATGAAGTCGGAAAGATCGCCGAACGCAATGCACTCAAGATGCATGCCACCACGCTTGGTGCTGATCCGCCTTTTACTTACTGGTCAGCGGACAGTATCAAGGCCATGGAAGCAGTGAAACATCTGCGAAGGGCGGGGTATGCCGTTTATTTCACGATGGACGCCGGTCCGAACGTGAAGCTGATCTGCAGACAGTCCCAGCTGCCGGAAATCAAAGAACATCTGCTCAGCGATTTTTCAGATAGTCAGCTCATCGAAGCCCGTCCGGGACCCGGTCTCCACGTGGTTTCCGGTCCAGACAAATGATCTTACTTGAAAAGGTGACAGGATGAAGCACGCAAAAGCACACGCACCAGGAAAACTTTATATCGCCGGAGAATATGCTGTAGTCGAACCGGGGCATCCTGCTGTTTAGCAGCAGTAAACCGGTTCGTAACCGTTTCGCTTTCTCCTTCTACACAGCAGGACCACGGGACGATCAATTCCAGTCAACTGTCAGAACACAGACTCAAATGGCACCGAAACAGGCAGCAGATCGTTCTGGAACGGACAAACGAGAAAGCTGACATTCTTTTAAAGACGATGGAAATAACCGAACAGTTTCTCTCGGAAATGGGGATCAATCTGCCATACTATGACATAGACGTAAAAAGTACACTGGACAGCGCTGACGGCAGAAAATACGGACTGGGATCCAGCGGGGCCGTGACTGTCGCAGCCGTCAAGGCACTCCTTGACGCCGCAGATGTTTCTTTGAGCGACGAAGCGGTTTTCAAGCTAGCTGCAGTCACTCACATTTTGCTGAACTCGCGTGGATCTCTGGGTGACTTGGCTGCGGCCACTTATACCGGATGGGTCGCTTATACAAGTCCTGATAAAAAACGGGTCAAAAACAAGCTGAATCAGATGCCGCTTTCTTCCGTTCTGAATGAACCCTGGCCAAAACTGTCGATCGAACGTCTTCCTGAACCAAAGTCTCTGGAGCTGATCGTGGGATGGACAGGCTCTCCGGCCTCCACAGAATCCTACGTTGCTTCTGTCCAGCAGGAACAAGAAAAAATGAACTACCAGACTTTCTTGGCCGAATCCAGAAAATGCGTAAGGGATCTCATCGACGGCTTGAAGACAGATGATCCTGAACGTGTGAAAGAAGCTGTTCATTATAACCGGACATTGCTGCTTGAACTGAGTCAGGAGAAAAACGTCGTTCTGGAGACCCCCCTGCTGGAAAGACTGACCCTTATCGCTGACAGTCACGGAGCTGCCGCAAAAACATCCGGGGCCGGCGGCGGTGACTGCGGCATTGCCCTAACTGATTCAGCGGTGCAGAAAGCCAATATACTTAAAGAATGGCAGGAAAACCATATCGAACCCTTGCCGCTCAGTGTTTATGATCGATCTAATCTATAGAAAGTGGAGTGTCACTTATGCCGAAAACCAATAACCGCAAGAATGAACATGTATCCTTATCCGAAAAATTTTATGACCGGGGCGACTCGTCTTTCAAAGATATCCGGTTCATTCATCACTCTTTGCCTCAACGCGACGTCAGGGATGTGGACCTTTCCGTTTCTTTAGGCAGCCTCCAGTTTTCAGCACCTTTCTTCATCAACGCCATGTCGGGAGGCAGTGCCTGGACGGGTAAAGTGAACGAAAAACTGGCCATCATCGCCCGGGAAACTGATCTGGCGATGGCCACAGGGTCTGTCAGTGCCGCACTCAAAAACCCCGCTCAGGCCGATACGTTCAAGATCGTGCGCCAGACCCATCCCAATGGGCTGATCTTTGCCAATCTCGGCGCCGGGCACGGTCTGGAAAATGCCAAACGCGCCGTTGATCTGCTTGATGCCGATGCTATTCAGATCCATCTGAATGCCCCTCAGGAAATCGTCATGCCTGAAGGCGACCGGGAATTTTCAAAATGGCTGGAAAATCTCCAGTCTATCGTAAACGGCTTGCCTCTGCCGGTCATCGTCAAGGAAGTGGGATTCGGCATGTCCAGAGAAACCGTCGAACTGCTTGAATCCATCGGTGTAAAACTGATCGATGTCAGTGGAAGAGGGGGCACGAACTTTGCTCAGATCGAGAATTACCGCAGAAAGGATTACAAACTGGACGACTTTGAAGCCTGGGGCCAGTCCACTGTTGTTTCTCTGCTCGAAGCTCAGGAAACCGCCGGGAAGGCCTCTATCATTGCCTCCGGCGGCATACGTCGGCCTATGGAAATCGTCAAATCACTGGCCCTCGGTGCTTCGATCAACGGACTTTCGAGCCAGATCATGCACATGGCCCTGGATGATGTGGACAAGACGATCACAACGATCAACAACTGGAAAGAAGAAATCAGAGCCATCATGACGATGCTGGGAGCAGTTTCCACTGAAGATCTGAAAAAAACCGATCTGATCATTTCCGGTTCTTCCGCCGACTGGTGCGAGGCCAGAAACATCGACAGACGCCGGTACAGTTTCCGCTCTGAAAACCGTTAAGGATCGTTTTTATACTCTGATATGTAAAGAAGGCTGATCATGAAAAAAAGAGACTCAACACGCTTATTCACTTATTTCTGGCTGCCTGTCTATATCTTCCTGCAGCTGACCTGGGGGTTTTTCCAAAGCCTCGCAGGTTTCGTTCTGTTCTTTTTCCATCTGGGTGCACCGCATGAGTTTTATCACGGCAGTATCCGGACAAAGTGGGCGACCATGAACGGGATATCTCTCGGTCTGTTTATTTTCACTCCCGATGATAAAAACGAGCACCTGCTTAAACGCATGAACGGCAACGAGCAGCGTCTGAAAGACCGCTGTGACCGGATAGCTGTCCACGAGTACGGCCATACCTATCAGTCGCTCATGCTTGGTCCTTTGTATCTGCTGATCATAGGAACCGTCTCCTGGTCCTGGTCACGCACGAAACGGTACAGGCACCTTAGGAAAAAATACGGTGTCCCCTATTCCTTCTGCTGGACAGAGACCTGGGCCAATGTGCTCGGTGAGCGGATTTTAAATGACTCATCGATTGACTGGTAAAAAAACAGCCATGAATTTAATCATGACTGTTTTTTATTTTTTTTGATAAGATCATTCGTTCTTCATTATTTTCCTTCATCCACCGTTTGACAACTTCAAACCCGTATTTTTCATACAGGCCGACATGCCCAGTGTAGATATAAACAGTGCTGTAGCCCAAGCGTTCAAGGTAAAGCGAGGCCATGCGAACCATCTGTTCACTTAGTCTCTCTCCTCTGAACTGTTCGTCTACAAAAACGTAGCCGATGAACGGTGTGAATTCTGTTTCAGTCAGCGAGTCTTTTTCGGTCAGCGTGCAGTAACCCGCGATTCGATCACCTTCCATCGCAACCAGGACACGTTCCCAGTCCAGAAAATCATTCACAGCCATCTGCTCACCTAACTTATCGGCTGCCGACCAGGAACACGATTTCGCGAAAGCGGCGACTTTAAGCCACAGATCATCTGCTGGTGAAATAATATGATAATCCATTTCCATCTCTCCTCTTAAAATGTCAGATAAAGTAAAAATAGCGTCAGCACACCGGTGATCATAGACCACAATAAACTCTTCGTTTTAAGCGCCACGAGCAGAACGACCAGGGAAGGGATAAGTTTGATGTTTGTAAATGGCAGAAGAGAAAAACTTCCTTCCCAGAAAAAAACATCTGAACTTACGAGTGCGGCAAAGATCGAGACGGGAATAAACGACAGCCACCGGCTGAAGGAAGGTGAAATCTCCTTTCGGCTTAAAAACAGCACAGGCAGGGAACGGGGCAGGAACGTAACGACCGCCATACCCAGGATCAGATAAAGGGACTCGCTATTCACTTGCCCTCACTCCTTCCGCTCTTGCCTCAGACTTTTCAAGGATATACCCCACGCAGGAGGCAAGGACGGCAGCAATAACCAGAGCAATATTGTGCTGCAGGATGATTTTCAGACCGATTGTCAGCAGCACAGCTGCCCCCCCGGCAATCACATGGGCTCTGGAGACGAACTGCTGGACCATCATGCATAAAAACATGGCGATCAGAGCATAATTCATGATCATTGTATTGATGGCAAACTGGCTGCCGATCGCTCCGCCGATGACGGTGCTCATTACCCAGGTACTATAGCTGACCAGATTCGTGACGATGGCTTCGTTCGGCGTCCAGTCTCCTTTTTCAAACCTGGAATAATTGATACCGAATGTCTCGTCAGACAGCGTGTGACTGAAGAGACCGATGAATCCGATCGTTTTTTCCTTTACGTGTCTTGAGATGCTGGCCGACATCAGCAGGTGTCTCAAATTCAGGAAAAAGACCATCAGAACAATGGATGGAAAACTCGCCCCAGCAACCACCATCCCGGCTGTCAGAAACTGAGCGGCTCCTGCGAAAAGCAGCGCGCTCATAAGAAAAATAGCTGACAGACCGAAGCCGGCATCATATAACACAATGCCACAGGCTATTCCTAAAATGGCATAGCTGATCATGATGGGAGCGCTGGCTTTCATCCCGCTCTTTACTGTTTCGTTGCTCATCGCTCTTTCTCCCTTCGTCTAAATCATGAAATCACTGTCCTATCAGTATAGCATATCTTTTTATTCAAAAATAAAGAGATGCGAAAGATACAAATAGTATCCTGCGCATCTCTTATTTATCGACTTTTGCTTCAGCTCAGCCAGGCCAGTGCTTTGTCTTTTTCGTCGGGGTCAAAATGGGCCACTTCGACATCCGGCATCAAATCGGCAAGTTTATTCACCGTTTCTATCCAGTTCTCATCACTGACCATAGCCACCTTATCGAAATCATCCAGGTGAGAGGTCGTGAATTTTGCATCTGCAAGAAAGCCGTCTAAAGAATAGTCGATGTCTTTGATATCTATGAGCATATTTATCTTACTCTGATTTTCTTTCTTCTGACTGAAGTATTTTTCAAACTCCCTGATGTCTTCTTCTGTTATTTCTTCATCGATCACCAGTTCAATAACATTCGGCCGTTCATTTGTTCTGATCAGCATAACTGATTCTCCTCCTTAAAATTCTTTTTCATTCCCTATCGGATAAAAAGCATTCTACATTGGATTCTTCTGTCGGCTGTCGATCGCTGGTCCATCTAATTATTGAATGATCTCGTGGATCAGAGCAGGAACATCAGCTGACTCTGACACAGTGATATTGTCAAGAATTTTACTGATCACTTCGTCTTTGATTTCCTTGTTTGAATAGACCGTGACGAGGGCTTCATCTTTTTCTACAGAATCACCGATTTTCTTGTGCATGTAAATGCCTGCAGCTAAATCGATGTCACTCTCTTTTGTTTCCCGGCCGGCTCCCAGCATCATAGCTGCGATACCGATCTGATCGGCCACGATTTCAGAGACCTTGCCGGACTCTTTTGCCAGGACGTCCTGGGAATACTGTGCCTTGGGAAGGACGCCATCCGGATCGTCAGCCACTGACGGATCGCCGCCCTGAGCTTCCACAAATACTTTAAAGACGTCCAGCGCTTTGCCGTTATGCAGATTTTCTTCCAGTTTTACCCGTGCCTCTTCAAGTGATGATCCAACGCCACCGAGGTAGGCCATCTGACTGCCCAAAACGAGACACAGTTCTGTCAGATCTTCTGGTCCGTGACCTTTAAGTGTATCGATCGCTTCTTTTACTTCCAGACTGTTGCCGATCGCATTGCCCAGAGGCTGACTCATATCCGAGATGACCGCCATCGTGTTTCTTCCAACCGCTTCACCGATGCTGACCATTGTTTCTGCCAGCTCTTTTGCCTGCTCGACACTCTTCATGAAGGCGCCGGCACCTGTCTTGACATCTAAAACAATGGCATCGGCTCCGGCAGCGATTTTCTTGCTCATGATCGAACTCGCGATCAGCGGGATCGATTCCACTGTGCCCGTCACGTCACGCAGGGCATATAGTTTCTTGTCTGCCGGGGTCAGGTTGCCGGATTGTCCAACAACAGCGACTTTGTTTTTATTGACCAGTTCGACGAATCTGTCCTGCGTCACTTCCACATTAAACCCGGGGATTGCTTCCAGCTTATCGATCGTTCCGCCAGTGTGTCCAAGTCCACGGCCGCTCATTTTTGCAAAAGGCACGCCTACGCTCGCAACTAAAGGAGCCAGGATCAGTGTAGTCGTATCGCCCACGCCACCTGTTGAATGCTTATCGACTTTGACGCCTTCGATCGTAGACAGATCGATTTGTTCGCCTGACTCAACGATAGCCATTGTCAGGGCACCTGCGCTCGGCATTATCCATCCCGTTGAAGTAGATTGCCATTGCCATTGCACTCATCTGATAATCGGGGATCGATTCACTTGTGTACCCCTGTATCATCCACTTGATTTCCTCTTCTGTCAACGCTTTCTTATGCTGTTTCTTTTCAATCAGATCAACCATTCTCATAACTGTTCCACTCCTGTCAAATTTACTTATATTATTTAGTTTATCATATATCCCAAAAGATTAAGGTATTTAAACTAAGAGATGATAAGAATATTCCAATAAATCTTATCATTACTATACGATGTTTACAAAGAGTGGTAAAATTACAAGTGAAGCATCAAAACACTTATAAAAGGAGAGATTTCATGACTAGTCAAAAATTGAATACCTTTTTAGAAGATAATCTGCAGGAACTGAAAGATAACGGCCTGTACAACGAAATTGACGTGCTTGAAGGACCCAACGGTGCGGAAATCACGATCGACGGGCAGAAACTGATCAATATGTCTTCCAACAATTACTTGGGATTCGCAAATGACGAACGTTTAAAAACCAAGGCAAATGAAGCAACCAATACATTCGGCGTCGGTGCAGGTGCCGTACGTACGATCAATGGTACGCAAGCGATCCATGAAGAGCTGGAATCGAAACTTGCGGCGTTCAAGCATACCGAAGCAGCTGTGGCTTTCCAGTCCGGATTCAACTGTAATATGGGTGCCATTTCTGCCGTAATGAACAAAAAAGACGCCATCCTCTCAGACGAACTGAACCATGCATCGATCATCGACGGCTGCCGTCTCTCCGGTGCAAAAGTCATCCGCGTCAAGCATCAGGACATGGATGATCTGCGTGCCAAAGCCAAAGAGGCAACAGAAAGTGGCCAGTACGAAAAAATCATGTATATCACTGACGGCGTCTTTTCAATGGACGGCGACGTGGCCAATCTCCCGGGTATCGTGGAAATTGCAGAAGAATTCGATCTGATCACTTACGTCGATGATGCTCACGGATCAGGCGTCATGGGTAAAGGTGCCGGAACAGTCAAACACTTCGGCCTGCAGGACAAGATCGACTTCCAGATGGGGACACTTTGTCTAAAGCGGTCGGCGTTGTCGGCGGATATGTGGCCGGAACACAGAACCTGATCGACTGGCTGAAAGTCCGTGCACGTCCGTTCCTGTTCTCGACCTCACTTACACCCGGCGCTGCCGCAGCATGTATCGAAGCAATCGATATCATGTCCAGCTCTACGGAAGAAAATGAACGCCTGTGGGAAAACGGCCGTTACCTTAAAGAAGGCCTGAAAAACTTAGGATTTAATATCGGTAATTCAGAAACACCGATCACACCATGTATTATCGGTGAAGAAAAACTGACTCAGACATTCTCAAAACGTCTGACAGAAGAAGGCATCTATGCAAAATCCATCGTCTTCCCTACCGTTCCCAGAGGGACTGGCCGTGTCAGAAATATGCCAAGTGCTGCACACACCAAAGAAATGCTTGATCAGGTCCTGGCCACTTATGAAAAAGTTGGTAAAGAACTGGACGTCATCAAATAAATAAACTGAATTGAGCGAAAGAGAAACGAACTTGACTGTTCTTTCTCTTTCTTCTCATGTTTTAAAAAATATATATCGGAGGATTAGTTGTGAAAAAAATTATTATTACCGGTGCTTTAGGACAGATCGGTTCTGAACTCACCTTGAAATTAAGAGAATCATATGGCAAAGACAATGTCGTTGCAACAGACATCCGCAACCCTCAAGATTCCCAGGTCGTTACGGACGGCATTTTTGAACTGCTGGATGTCACTGATTTTGACCGCATGAATGAGCTGGTTGAAAAGTATGAAGTGGATACATTCATTCATCTAGCCGCGCTGCTTTCAGCCGTCGCTGAAGCCAAACCCAAACTTGCCTGGGATCTGAACATGGGTGGTTTACTTAACGCACTCGAAATAGCCCGTGAACATAACCTGAAGTTCTTTACCCCAAGTTCGATTGGTGCTTTTGGACCTGAAACACCTAAAGACCAGACCCCTCAAGTCACCATTCAGCGTCCGACGACAATGTACGGCGTGACGAAAGTGAGCGGCGAGCTCTTGGGGGATTACTACTTCCAGAAATTCGGCGTCGACACACGCAGCGTGCGTTTCCCGGGACTGATTTCCCACGCTACACTGCCGGGTGGCGGAACGACAGATTACGCTGTCGACATCTATTACGAGGCTCTGAAAAACAGCACCTATGCTTCATTCATAGCTGAAGGTACCCACATGGATATGATGTACATGCCCGATGCCGTCGATCTGATCATCCAGCTGATGGAAGCACCGTCTGAGCAACTGAAAAATCGCAATGCCTACAACGTCAGTGCAATGAGTATCGCACCGGAAGATATCGAACGTGCGATCCAGAAGCACATGCCTGAATTCACTCTGACTTATGATGTGGATCCTGTCAGACAAGGCATCGCCGAGTCATGGCCGAATGCCATCGACACATCTGCTGCCCAGGAAGAATGGGACTTCTCTCCGAAGTATGATCTGGAGAAAATGACAGCAGACATGCTGAACGAATTGAAGAAAAAAGAACTATAATCAGATGCATTAAAGTTGAAAAGACTGTGTTACCCGCTGAGAGTAAATCTCTCCAGGTAAACACAGTCTTTTTGTTTAATCAAGAAGTGGAAGGCGGCTTGAGGCCGCCTTCTTCCGATTTAAAGCTCTTAAAATATCCGGTTATTGCATCCTGAGTAACTATCAGAATTCATCCGACTTTCCTGTATTGAATTTCGGTTATCGCATTGGCTGATAACCCGAATTCATTTCGCTTTTCAGACGCGACTCATGGCTATTACGCCTAGTCAACCGGAACTCAGTTTAATTTGCCACCGTGAATTCCAAACTACTACGCCCGATATCAGACATTCATCTCACTTGGTTCCGCTGCGAGTTCCGGCTTATTGCCCCAGCATAATCGGTACTCTATCAATTTTCCCAGCTCGAGCTTCCCACTATTGCAGTCCGATGTAACCGGTCTCTCAGTTGCTCATTTCGCTCGTTGAGGCTTACCAGCTATTTTCCAATCTTCATATCAGCTAGTCAATAATAGAACTTCTATTCAAACAATAAAGTCCGACGGAATCATCCATTTCAACTATTATCGCTTTTTCAATTAGCGCTTAACGTCTTTCACTTCGGGACCGTCTTCAGTCCCTACAATGACTTTCGTGACACAGTCTAAGAACAAGACCGTGTTCCACGACACCTGTTTGAGAATCCAGCCAGACAGCCAGTTCGTGCGGCTTATCAATCTGATCCAGATGCAGATCGATGATATAGTTCCCTGAATCAGTCAAGATACAGCTCATCATTATCATCTTTTCTAAAGCTTGGCTTCATTCCTTTTTCTTCAAACACACGGAAAACCTGCTGACAGCCGAACTTAACGACTTCGACCGGTAAAGGAAAAGCACCGAGTTTATGAACGAGTTTGCTGTCATCCACGATCCAGATCACTTCATCCGACTGGTTCGCTACCATTTTTTCAAATAAATGAGCGCCGCCGCCCCCTTTGATCCCCTGGTAATCGTCAGAAATCTCATCCGCACCGTCGATCGTGACATCGATCTTCTCCACGTCATTGATGTCTTTCAAAGGAATTCCCAGCTCTTTGGCCTGGTCTGCTGTTCTGTGTGAAGTCGTGACTCCGGTTATAGACAGTCCCTCTTCCTTCACACGCTTGCCTACCGCTTCGACCATATAATAGGCAGTCGATCCTGTTCCTAAGCCAACAACCATGCCGTCTTTCACGAATTCTGCCGCTTTATTGCCGACCATTTCTTTTAAATTCACTTAAAAAAGCTCCCTTCTTCTACTTCTATACAAAGTATATCATATTGTTCCTATGTCACTGGTTAAAACTGCCTCACGTTAAATCTCTTCTGAAATTTATACTTTTTATAATATATTGAGTATGGGTCATAATGCCTAAAGACAATTATTGATCACTTTCCAATGTTCGTGAATGGTAACGACATGAATGATACGTATCGAACAGCGTAAAAGGTATGGTATGACCTTCTGTCACTCTCCACAATTAGGTTTGGACAGTAACTTGGAAAAACATAGGTGTATTGAAGAGATGAAAAAAGGCACATTCTGACTTGAAACCAGAATGTGCCTTTTTCTTTCAGATTCTTTATCAGAGTGAAGGTTCCCTATTCAGTGACTGTTGTACTTTTCTCTAAACGTATCTAAAAACTTTCGCCATCTGGAATTCATATCTTCGGGAATATCATCAAGAGGAAAATAGGCCAGCTGGACGGATTCGTCCGAACGGCTTTCAAGTCTTCCTTCATAAGCGGTGACATGATACAGGGCTGTCACTGAGTAATATTTATCGCCGTTTGCCAGTTCGACAAAGTAGTCTCTGCCGGAAAGAACAGCCATAAACTCATATTCAGTGACTGTCAGATTTGTTTCTTCTCTCACTTCTCTGATCAAGGTCTCTTCAAAGCTTTCTCCCAGCTCCATCAATCCGCCGGGCAGCCCCCAGGACTTATCCGGCCGCCGCTGGAGCAGGATTTCTTTTTCGTCATTCAGGATAAAGGCGACCGAGCCGTTCAATATCAGTGTCTCATGCCCGACTTTTTCTCTCAAATCCCTGACATGATCCATCAGCTCTGCTCGCTTTTTTCATGATTTGAAATGATCGTTTCACAGATTTCATGACTATGGAGAACACTGTCCAATGTCACCGGATTCTTCCCCTCCAGTTTCGACAGCCTGGATGAAGGCTTTGATCATCGGTACAAAGCCCCTTTTTCTAGTGTGGTCACCCAGTCGCCGGCTTGGGTACTGATGGATTCATTCCCTTTGTAACTCGTCTTGTCGGTCAGGTTTTCAAGTATGACCGTTTCTGACTTGCCCTGCACCTCATATTTTTCCAGTTTGGTCCCGGATTCATTGTTGACTGAAACATAGGCTGTTGCTTTCGACGTTTCCAATAGGACCCACGCACGGGAAAACCGGTTAGCTTCTTTGACAACTCGGGACGCAGTCACTTCAGCCGGTTCACCCAGCAAATAAAGAGCCGTGTCCAGCGGGTGGATCATCATATCATATATGCGGTATCTTACGTCAAAATCAGTGCTGTCAACCTGGTTTTTCTGCAGGATAAGGTGATTCTTGTCTGGCAGCTGCTTCATCGACTGGACCATTGGAGCGAAGCGGCGATTGAATCCGGTCATCAGCAGGGTCTCCTGACCAGCTGCAAAATCCAAGAGCGCTTTTGTGCTTTCAACATGTTCAGTCAGCGGTTTGTCTACAAATGTCGGGATCCTTTTCTTCAGAAACGCACGGCAGACGTCTTCGTGTGTGTCTGTAGGGGTATGAACGAAAACCATATCCACCCGGTCCAGAAGCTCCTGCCAGTCGGTAAACTGACGGTCCTTTGGCACCCCGTATTTTTTCCTAAATCCTTCAGTGTTTTCTGATTCCGTGTGGAAAAAAACCATTCATGTTCCGGAAATTCTGTCGTATAAACAGGCAGATACGCTTTCTGAGCAATCGTACCCAGTCCTATGACACCAATTTTCATAAAAAAACCTCCATTATATTAATGTCTATTCAATATAACATGAGTGAGGCTGTATGCAGTGATTTTTACAAAAAAATTCCACGCAACAGTCAGGACGTACGGTTGTGTGGAATTCTACCTGTTATTCTGTTGTTTCTCTGGTCAACAGAATTTTATTGAATTTTGCTTTCAGCGTTTCCTTTGCCTTTGCAATCAGGGCACGGTTGGCATCTGTATCAGTGACGAGATCTTCTCCGATGATCTTCACTTCTGTTTCCAGTGTCACACCGTCTTTTTCCAGTATAACTTCCTGGATATGCTCGATCAAGCTCGACATAATCAGTTGCCGTTGCGTTATTGATATTAACGATAAAGCCGGCGTGTTTCTCGGAAACCTGCGCTCCGCCCCACGTGAAGCCCTGCAGACCGGCATCCTGAATCAGCTTACCTGTGAAATAACCTGTCGGACGCTTGAACACTGACCCGCAGGAAGGGTATTCCAGCGGCTGCTTGGACGTTCGCAGATAGGTCAGTTCATCCATTTTAGCTTTGATTTCTTCTTTGTCACCCGGCTCCAGTTCAAATACGACTTCCAGAGCGATATCGATCTGATTCTTGAAGAATACTGTGGCGATATTCAAACTCCATGTCATCATCGATCATTTCCTTCATTTCGCCTTCACGCGTCAGTACAGTGACACGTCTGATCACTTCTTTGACCTTCACCGCCGTAAGCACCGGCATTCATGTAAACAGCACCGCCTACACTGCCCGGGATACCGCAGGCAAACTCCAGTCCCGTGAGTTCAGCTTCATAGGCCCGTTTGCTGACTTCGATCAGGGCGCTCCTGTCAGCACACGGATGCTGTTGTCGGAAATCGTGATCTGATTCATGTCTGTCAGAATAATGGTGGCGCCGCGGATCCCGCCATCTTTGACGATCAGATTGCTCGCATTGCCCAAAACAGTCATAGGCCAGTCATTGTCACTCAGCCATTTTACCAGGGCCTGGACTTCCTCCTTGCTCTTGGGAAAAATCAGAGCATCCGCAGGTCCGCCTGTTTTGGTATATGTATACCTTGACAATGGTTCATTTTCTTTTATATTCGCATCGGAAAGGCTTTGATTAAGTCTTTAGTCATCATAGGTTTAGTTATTCCTCTCATTGGATAGATACTCTGAGTAGGTTTCAACTTTATTTCATAATTGAATAATCAGATTTATTTTAACACTATTCTATCCAGATGTGTAGAAATAAAGAATATTTGTCACTTCATCGTCTGTTGACTGCTTCTTTCAACATATTCTTCACATTTTCACTGTATTTCTTTACTCAGATCAATGTGACGGGATAATAAAAGTAGAGAGAGCGTAAGATTTTCACTGACCAGATAGGACGCGTATCAATCTTCGATATCAAACATAATATCACTTCAAGATCATGATGATGTCATGAGTCTTGATTTACAGATCATATGAAACAATATACTTGCTTTTCATAGATGACTTAATTATAATAAGTTAGACATTTAAATATTATATATGCGGGAGTAACTTGCAGTGAAAATCTGTTACAGTGCCACCATTCGTAGACTGATTATCTGCTGGTGCTGTATTAAATAGTGAGACGTATACGGATCAGCCATCGTTTATTCCGTATGCGTCTCTTTTTATTTTACTTCATCATAGAAAGGATAAAGCAATGAATTATTATCAGGAAACAAAAGACAACGTACTGGAATCCATCGGTTCTTCCAGAGAAGGTCTCAGCCAGTCGGAGGTGGACAAACGACTGGAAGAACACGGTTACAATGAAATCAGCCGTAAAGAAAAGAAATCTATCCTCTCCATGTTTCTGGAAACCTTTAAAGATCCCATGGTCATCGTTTTACTTATTGTAGCAATCGTTCAGGTAGTCATTGGCGAATGGATCGAATCACTGATCATCTTTGTTGTATTGATCTTGAACGCCATTTTAAGTGTGGTTCAGACAAAAAAAGCTGAGGATTCACTCGAGTCTCTGGAAAAAATGTCCGCTCCGACGGCAAATGTCTATCGTGACGGCAAAACAAAACAGATCGAAGCCAGAGAACTGACCGTTGGTGACGTCGTCGCACTGGAAGCCGGAGATAACATCCCTGCCGACGGACGACTGATCGAAAGCCGAATCGCTTCAAGTCGAAGAAGGTGCTTTGACCGGTGAGTCCATGCCTTCCGAGAAAACAGATAAAGCATTGGACGAAGACATCCCGCTCGCTGACCGTATCAATATGGTTTACAGCAGTACGATGGTCACTGCCGGCCGCGGAATGATGGTCGTGACATCGACCGGTGAAAAAACGGAAATGGGTAAGGTTGCCGAACTCGTTCAGAATGCCTCTGCCAAGCAGACGCCTCTGCAGAGACAGCTGGCACAATTCAGCAAGAAACTGGGTATATTTATACTTACTGCTGTCTGTCGTTATTTTTGGTATCCAGGCTGCACGTATCTTACTCGGAGACGCACAGGATGTGACCGTGCCCCTGCTTAATGCCTTCATGTTCGCTGCGGCCGTTGCCGTCGCAGCGATCCCGGAAGCTCTGCAGTCCATCGTAACAATCGTTCTGTCAGTCGGAACAAATAAAATGGCCAAGCAGCATGCGATCATCAGACAGCTGCCGGCAGTCGAAACGCTCGGTTCCACCAGCGTGATTTGTACCGATAAAACCGGGACCCTGACACAGAATAAAATGACCGTCGTGGATGAATACATTCCAAATGGCGAATCTCATCTTTTCTCCGGAGACAGCAGCACCTGGACAGAGTCAGAAAAGATACTGATGGAAATAGCTGTTCTGGCAAACGACTCCAATATCAATGAAAAAGGTGAATCCAGCGGTGACCCTACAGAAGTCGCTCTGATCGCTTACAGCAACAAACAGGACCTTCCATACAACTCCCTGAGAGAGAAGTATACGAGACTCAGCCGAGCTTCCTTTTGACTCCAGCCGCAAACGCATGTCCACCGTTCATGAAATCGACGGAGAAAAACGGTCTTCTGACAAAAGGTGGACCTGATGTACTGTTCAAGCTGTGTTCAAGAGTCAAGATGAACGGCGAGATCGTCGAACTGACAGAAGAACGTCTGGAAGAACTGAAACAGAAAAACGAGGATTTCTCCAACCAGGCGATGCGTGTCCTGGCTTTTGCCTATAAGCCGATCGACACAAATGAAGTCAGCATCGAGGATGAAGACGATCTGATTTTCATCGGTCTGCTCGCTATGATCGACCCACCGCGTGAAGCCGTTTATCACGCCGTAGAAGATGCCGCTAACGCGGGCGTGCGAACCGTCATGATCACAGGTGACCACAAAACCACCGCCCGTGCGATCGGACGTGATCTGAACATTTTCAAAGAAGGCGACCTTGCTTATACCGGGCAGGAGCTGGATGACTTGTCCGAAGAAGAGCTGATGGATCAGCTCGAAGACATCACCGTTTACGCCCGTGTAACACCGGAAAATAAAATCCGTATCGTGACAGCCTGGGAGAACAAAAACCAGATCACTGCCATGACGGGTGACGGCGTCAATGATGCACCGGCTCTGAAGCAGGCCGATATTGGTATCGCGATGGGTAGCGGGACGGACGTGGCCAAAGATGCTTCAGCCATGATCCTGACTGATGACAATTTCGTCTCCATCGTCCTGTGCGATTGCTGTCGGACGTACCATTTACAGCAATATCAAAAAATCGATCGCCTACCTGTTCTCAGGGAATCTGGGTGCTGTCATTGCTATCATATTTGCCCTGGTAGTGAACTGGGTCAGCCCGTTCACAGCGCTGCAGCTGCTTTTTATCAATCTGGTCAATGACTCAATGCCAGCTATCGCCTTAGGACTGGAACCGGCAGAAAAGAACGTTATGGAACAAAAACCTAGGGATCCTGATGAATCGATATTCTCAGGCAATACCTTCAGGATCGTTGCGTTTCGTGGGGTGCTTATAGGCACGGCTGTCATCATTTCGCAGTATATCGGACTTCAGATATCGGAAGAAATGAGTGTGGCCATGGCCTTTACGACATTGATATTGTCTCGGACACTTCAAGTGTTCCCGGCTCGTTCCAATGTCCAGACGAGTATCGGTGCCGGATTTTTCAGTAATAAGTTTGTCATTATGGCGTTTATTGCCGGGATGGGCCTGTACGGAATCACACTTCTACCTGCCGTCAGAAGCGTCTTCTCCATCCCCGCTGCATTCGGCTTGACCGAATGGGCTATCGCGGCTGGGTTAGCCTTTGCAACAACGATTATTCTAGAACTGAGAAAAATTGTTTTACCTTATAAAACCAGCCTAAATATAAACCAGAACCCGCCGGGACTCTTTAGAGAGTTTCGGCGGGTTCTATTTTTCTACAGAAAGAACGCTCACTCTTTCAATAATGTTAATCTTGAATCTACTGTGAATCATGCTATACTGTAATGACTAAACAACAACGAAAAAAAGAGGTTAAATGATATGAATTTTACAGCAATTGATTTTGAAACAGCCAACCGTCAGTCCCACAGCGCCTGTTCAGTCGCTTTGACTATTGTCAGAGACAGCAAAATCATCGATGAATACTACACGCTTATACAGCCGGAAACATGGTTTGACCGCTTCAACACGCAGATACACGGTATCAGAGAAACAGATGTTTACGATGCGCCGAAGTTCCCTGAAGTATGGAACGACCTGAAACAGTACTTCACACCCGATCAGCTGGTCATTGCGCACAATATGCCTTTTGACAAACGCATATTAACAGGAACGTTATCACATTACGGCGTGAGTGCCCCTCGGTTCAAAACATTATGTACAGTACAGTCCTCCCGTGCACTCCTGCGTGAACTGCCGAATCACAAGCTGAACACCGTTGCGGCACATTACGGCATTTCCCTTAACCATCACCACGCACTTGACGATGCCCGTGCAAGTGCATCCATCCTACTGAATCAGGAAAAAGAGTTCGGACCTCACTCTCTGGAACGTTTTATCAAATAATAATTGACTAAAAAAACAGCCGGGATCTGCTCCCGGCTGATTTTTTCATATCAATTTGCTCATAAGACAGACGTTGAGATAGTCTCCTTCATCTCTAACGCCGCGTTCCATGATGGTTTCCAGCTTGAATCCGAGCTTCTCATACATGTGCCTTGCCCGCGTGTTCCGTTCCTGTACCTGCAGCTGCAGACGGCTGAGTACGGGTGATTCATCTGCCCACAGCAGCAGTTCCTCCATCATCAGTGTACCAAGACCATAGCCCCAGTAAGCTTTGTCTATAACGATGCCGATGTCCCCAATATGCCTGATCTTAGGTTTGTCGGAAGCGTGGATCGAGAGCGATCCCGATGACCTTATCGCTCTGCAAGTCGCCACGAACACACAGTTGTTCGATGACTCATAAATATCGGCAAGCTGCTTCTCTTCTTCTTCAGTAGTGATTCCCACACCCTCAGATCCCTGAGTCATAAACCCCGTCTGAGTCGCTGTTTCATTCAGCAGCCTCAAAACCTCGCGCAGCATCCGCTGGTATGGCTTCACGTATGGTACAGTCCAGTGCTTCACTCATTTTCCAACCGCCCCACTATATCGCTGTATTTTTTCCCATGCCCTGTAATGATCAGTTCCCGCTGCTCTGCACCGTTCAGAACGTTTATCTGAATCAGTAAATGCTCTTCAGGCAGGTCTTCTTTCATGAAAGATCCCCACTCGACGATCGTTACACCGTCTCCATAAAAATATTCTTCCAGGCCCAGGTCTTCGTCTTCAGCATCCTCCAGCCGGTACAGATCCATATGGTAAAGCGGCAGCATCCCGTCGGTGTATTCCTTGATCAGTGTATACGTCGGACTTTTTATCACTCTTTTTATTCCAAGCCCTTCTGCAAGGCCTTTTGTAAAGGTTGTCTTGCCAGCCCCGAGCTGACCTTCCAGCAGAACCGTCATGGACGGCTGCAGCAAGCCCGCGTAATTCTATGCCGCTACGGTCTTTGTATCCTGCTCATTATCTGTAATGATTATCATAGTAACCCTTCTTTGCTCTTTAACTAATCATAATCCTATCATATTTTTCTAAAAAAACCTACTTTTCATACTGATTTTTAAATCGACAGCGGCTTGGATCTGACTCATGAACCTATGTCTTAAATGCAGCAAAGCGGTGATTTTTAGTGGTTCAGCTTACAGTAGAAGAAAATGAACTCGACAAAATGTCCGATTTATTCAGTTCAAGGAAATGTTAAAGCCGTGAACTGAAATTATAAAGTGATCTGTCGAGTCAGGTCGTACCGATTCTAAACTGAACATTAACGACATTCATGCATTTAGTGATCACCACAAAACTGAACTTCAAAAAATGAGAAATAAGCTCGGTGTCAGACAGTTACGTATGCACGAACTGAATTCAAACACAATTTCTAGTAGGACTCACTATTCCGTCCCCTTCTGATCCAAGACAAAAAAACAGACTGTTTCCCACTCGTCTAAAGGAGCAGAAACAACCTGTTTTATCGCTATTAAAAAACGGTTCAGTTAATCGCTTATTATTCGCCTAAAGCATTCTTGCCTGAATAAGCCCATAGCATCCAGATAGCCTGGTCGACATAAGCTTTTTGACCAATCAGCATATCCACAGAGACATCATCGTTATTTTCGTCTATCAGATCTATGCCTTTTGCCAGTTCGTCGCGCAGGATCTCAAAGTCTTTGATGATCATTTTGACAACCGGTTCTTCCGGCGTATATTTGTTGTCAGGTGATTCCTGGATTGCCGAGTGTTCCATGAACTGCTTGAGTGTTGAGTAAGGTTCTCCGCCGATCTGAAGCAGTCTCTCTGCAGTATCATCCATGTGTGCTGTTATTTCATCATAAAATTCTTCCAGCTTCACATGCAGGTTAAAGAAATGGTGCCCTTTGATGTACCAGTGGGCCTGATGAAGCTTCGTGTAAAATAACCCTTGTGTAGCTAAAATACCATTAAGACAATCTTTTACTTCTGATGTTGACATATTGAACTCCTCCTTCTATTTTTATCACTACCTTTCAGTTTATGATAACGTCATCACAAACTCAATTAATCTGCTTATATTTCGACAGACGTCCTCTGTTTGGTTATAATGAGTAATGAATGAAGGAGGTCATGTGAATGATTGAAGTCGAAGCAGATCGAAACTGGCGTGATTGAAGAGAACTGTTATATCGTCTATTCGGATGCTCAAGCCCTGGTGATCGATCCGGGCGATGAAACCAGCAAGATAAAAGACGAACTGGAAACATTGGGTGTCAGACCCCTGGCAATTTTACTGACGCACACCCATTATGATCATATCGGTGCACTGGAGGATATTCGTGTGGATTATGACATCCCTGTTTATGTCAGCCCTAAAGAACAGGACTGGCTGGGAGATCCGGGTCTGAACCTGTCCGTTTACAGTACACATGAAATCAAAGCTCAACCAGCTGAATACACCTTCGACCCGAAAGAAACCCTATCCATCGGGCCCTTTACTTTTGAAGTCGCAGAAACACCCGGTCACTCTCCGGGCGGGGTCAGTTTCATTTTCAGAGAAGATAAATGCGTCTTCTCCGGTGCACGCCTTGTTCAAGGGAAGTATTGGACGGACGGACCTGCCGGGCAGCGACCCGGTTAAACTGATTCCGGCTGTCGAAAAAAACCTTTTAGTCCTGCCGGATGACTTTACTGTCTATCCCGGACATAAAGACGCAACAACGATCGGCTACGAAAAGCGGACAAACCCATATTTCAGAAACAGAGAGGAACGATAGCGTGAAACGAATCTTACTTCTGCATACCGGCGGTACGATCTCCATGAGTACCGATCAAAGAACTGGCGCAGTGAAGCCAAGCGAAGAACACCCACTGCATAAGTACAGTCAGTTATTTGAAGAAAACATCGAAATCGTTGAAGAAGACATTTTCCAGCTGCCATCTCCGCATGTCACGCTTCATCATATGCTGGACATCCAAAAAAGGTTGTCTGAAGCTGTTGATGACGACCGCTATGACGGCGCCGTGATCACACATGGAACGGACACACTGGAAGAGACCGCCTACTTTCTGGAGCTGACTTTAAATGCGCCTTTCCCCATCGTATTGACCGGCGCAATGCGGCCGACTGACGAGATCGGCTCAGACGGCATCAGCAACCTTCAAAATGCCATCTGGACAGCTTTATCCGATGATGCAAAAGACAAAGGCGTGCTGGTCGTTATGAATGAAGAGATACATACGGCCCGCTACGTTACAAAAACACACACGACCAATGTCGCAACCTTCCGGACACCGACTTTCGGACCCATAGGTATCGTTTCCAAGCATGAAGTCCGTTTCTATCAGAAACTGGTTTTCGATGAAACTTATCCTATTGAAGCCATCACTAAAAATGTGTGTTTGATCAAAGCTTATGCAGGAATGGACAGCACGCTGTTCGATGCACTGGCTGCAGCCGATATTGACGGGTTAGTGATCGAAGCACTGGGTGCGGGAAACATGCCGCCGGAAACACTGTCGGGTATAAAAAAACTGCTGAATAATCATGTAGCTATCGTTATAACATCCCGGGCCTTTAATGGTATTGCGCAAGATATTTATGCCTATAAAGGAGGCGGCAAACACCTGAAAGAACTGGGCACCATTTTCGCTCCCGGTACTGAACAGGGATCAAAGCGCGAATCAAGCTCCAGATCATCCTGGAACAGAAAAATTCAAGTGAACTGATAAAAAAAAGTTTTGATTAAATCATACAATGTAAAAGCAGCGCCTGTCCCCATTTCAGGGTATGAGCGCTGCTGTTCTAATGCACAATTCGTCAAAGTTCAAGTGTTCTTTTCAGTTCAAACACATCGAGCTGAACTCAAACCTGCTCCAGCCAAGTCTGGATTTTTTCCATTCCCATCTGGTCTGTTCTTCTTCGTTGAAATACGGTCAGCGCAAAGACCTCACGACCGTCATTCAGATAAAGTTCCATCATGCTTATCCTCGAGAAACAGCTGAACTGTTTTCAGAGGAGCCATCAAGGTCACGCTTCTCGTTTCCCGTGCTGCCCGTAGCCCAGTTCGTCCGTTCCACAGTGACTCGTTTCTCCGCTGAGTCGTAGTTCACTGTCACTTCACTGCGAAGAGTCCACGAAAAGGATGAGGCTGCCTCGTGCCACGCAATGACGAATTCCTGGAGTCCCGGTGCTCGAAAATGTGAGGCCGTCTTTCCGTAAACGTCTTCAAGGTAATCAGACGACTGCTTTCTCAATGCCTCTAATTCTTCGAACAGGCTGCTGGACGAGTCTTCCATCACCGAAGTTTCGCTTCTTCTTGGAAGTGTCAGATCACCTGGATCCACCCATCTTCCGATTGCTCCGGCACTGCTAGCCTTGAGGTTGCTGTAGCATGGTTCCGATCCACCGAAAGAATTGTCGTCCTCCCAAGACTGGTCTTTCGAAACGACTGGGGAGCGTAGAATTCAAAGCCGCGGTCCATTTCAGTAAATTCTTCCCCGTCTGCGGTGAACGCGCCCTGATGGACCTGTCCTACACTGCAGCCCGTCTTGATAAATGTTTTTGTATTTGTCACCCTTTTGCTCTATACCTTGAGGTGAAAAACAAACACATCCCTTTCAGCCAGTTTCAATACATCGGGCATTCCCCACATGTAGCCAAAATCAGGTAAAGCATTCTGTAAATTCACCTGCGAAATGACCAGTCCGAGCAGATCGTCTGAACGGTACAGGAGTGCGGTCCCTTTCAAATCCAGTGTCTGGGCACCCAGGATCATCCAGTAGACATCATCCTGCTGCCACACTTTCGGATCCCTCAGATGAGCCGTGCAGTCGCCTGGATGGTCAAACAGCGGGCCTTTCTTTTCGAAGTGAATGCCGTCCTCTGAAACAGCCAGACACTGATAGCTCTCTCTGTCTCCTTTATCATTTCTGACATTACCTGTGTAAAACAGAAACAGTTTGCCATCTTTCTCAAAAGCACTGCCGGAATAGCAGCCGTCCTCATCGAACCAGTCCAGTCAGGTTTCAGGGCAGGTTCTAAATAAGTCCACTCAATCAGGTCATCTGATACGGCATGCCCCCATGTCTTATTTGCATGGGTCGTGCCTTCAGGGTTCCACTGAAGAAAGACGTGATACTGTCCCTTGAAGTAGATTAGGCCGTCCTGGATCATTCGAATTAGTCCCTGCGGTGCACGCAGATGATAGTGGACAGAATATTTTTGTCTTGCGTTCTTCTATCATGTTATTCCTCCTAGTAATTAAGCTTTCGATCCTTCAATGTCTTCTTCGATTTTATCCGAGTATCCGAACATATAAGTGAGGGCAAAAGCCACACCGATAGCAACGACATTAGACAGGATATACCAGTCCTATCTGTCCGTCCAGATAAAGACAGCGTGCCCGGGATAACGGTCACGGCCATTCCGGATGCTTCCAGGCTCAGAATATCACCCATGAAACCACCTGCTGCCCCTCCGACCAAGCCGAATACAAAAGGTTTGATGTAACGGAGATTGACACCAAAAATCGCCGGTTCTGTTATATCCCAGAAAAGCTGACAGTGTAGACGGGTATGCCAGAGCTTTCAGTTTCTTGCATTCAGTCTTCATTGCCACAGCGAGTGTCGCTCCACCCTGCGCGGCAATACCTGTAGTAATGATGCCGTTGAAAGGATTGACATCCGTGTTTGCCAGCAGCTGGATCTTCAAGGAAGTTGAAAATATGATGCACACCGGTAATGACAAGCATCTGGCGCGATCCGCCGATCAGTATACCCGGCCAGACCAAACGGCAGACCCAGCAGCCAAGACGACAAGGTCCAGGATGACTTCTTCCAGCGAGTGGAAGACAGGGCCGATCACAAAGAGTGCCAGTAACACTCATGACCAGCAGCGTTCCGAATGGTGAAACCAAGTAAGTCCAGGGTTTCAGGTACGACTTCCTGAACCATTTTTCAACTTTCGACCCCGACATAACCGGCAATGAATGCAGGCAGGACAGTTCCCTGATAACCTAATCGACAGGGATGAAACCAAGCATATAAATCGGGTGAAGCGTCTCCGCCCGCTACGGCATAAGCATTGGGCAGGGCTGGATTGACCAGCATCAGACCTGAAAACGATACCGATGACCCGCGAGCCGCCGAACACTCTGGAAGGCTGACCACGCGACGAGCGCGGGAAGGAAGGCAAACGCTGTATCTGTCAGCACTTGGGTATACAACAGAAAGTTCAGCGCTGATGTCTTCCAGGAACCAGACCAAACTACGGCCAGAACCTGTTCCTGATGTGAATAAGCCCCGCAGCCCCATAAAGAGTCCCGTCGCTACAAGGACGGGAATGATCGGAACGAAGACATCGCCGAAGGTACGGATGGCCCGTTGAAAGGCATTCCCCTGCTGTTTTGATTCTTCTTTCATTTCTCCTTTGGTCGTTGCTGAAACCCCAGACCGGTTATTCTTTGCATAGATCTTGTTGACTGTGCCCGTACCCAAAATGATCTGATACTGACCGGAGTTAAAAACCCCTTTCACTTTTTCGATGTTTTCTATCTCTGCTTCATTGACCTGTTCTTTGTCGTTCACCATGATGCGCAGCCGCGTTGCACAGTGCGCGACCGAGTCGACATTCTCTTTACCGCCGATTGCATCGATTACCTGTTGAGCGATTTCCTTGTTATTTGCCATTTTATTATCCCTCCATTTTTTTGGTCCACTAGCATTTGTGGAACCGGTTCTATTACAGTATAAATGAATACGCTTTCCTTGTAAAGCATTTATATTAACTTCTTTGTCGTCTTCTTTAATGACCAGTACTATATTGGATAATTTCTGATGCCGAGGTGTCTCCTGTTTTCTGCAATCATTTTCTCAATGGTCTCTATGGCCAGATCGCCAATAGCGAAATACGGATACTTGATCGTAGTCAAAGCCGGTGACATAAAGGAAAGCAGATCATATCCACCATACCCCGCTATCGACAGATCACCTGGATATCTTAAGATCGAGATCATGGGCTGCTTTCATGATTGCCAGAGCGATGGTATCCGTGGCTCCTACGATAAAGGTTGCTTCCAGACTCTTCCAGTTCCATCATTGCCGTATCATAGGCTTCACCGCATTGTGAATGACGTTTCGATTTCTTTCACTTTCACAGCTTTATTTTTAGATGCTTCATTGATAAAGCCTTTAAAACGACTCTCGTCCGACTGCCTTGTCTTCTGCTGAAACATTGAAATAGAGAATATTTTTCATGCCCCAGTTCCAAGGCATGCCGTGGCGATTTTTTCTCCTGCACCATAGTCATCATGAATGATCGATGGTATATCCTGCGTCTTCTGTCCTAAAACCAAGAAACGGAAATAACCAATTTCTCCTACAGCATCGCCTGTCGTGCCTGCGGTTATTTCCTTTGCCAAAAATGATCCCGTCCACTTTCTGCTTGGCCAGGGTATAAATGTCTTCGATTTCTCTTTCCGTTTCCTGGTTGGCATTCGTGATGATCAGCTGGTATCCTTTTTCGTGAGCTTTGGAATCAATGCCGGAAAGGACTTCGTTTGTGGAAGGAGAATCAAGCCGTGGGATAATCACTACTCGATCATATTCGTCTTCTGCGCTTTCAGGCTTCGGGCAAACGTATTCGGCTTATATCCCTTCTTCTTCACGATGGCCTCTATCTTTTCCCTTGTCTTGGGGCTGACCGAACCATTATTCAAATACCTCGAGACCGTGCTTTTTGCTACGCCCGCCTCTTTGGCGATATCCTTGATCGTAACCATATCTGTAGCCCCCTCCTAATTCGTTTTCCATTTAAAGCTGGCTGAAGCATGGACCGTTTCACCGACGAGAATCTGGTGATCTGTGTAAATGTCTCCGTCATCTACTCGGTCAGAAACCTTGCTCCTCACTTCATCGCCTTCCTTCACTTCTTTGTCAAAGGTGATGATCCCATGATGCAGCTGATGTGACGATAAAAAAGAAGGGTTCAGACTATCGAGAAGCCATTCGATATACCGGGAATTATTGACGTGCTGGTTTCCGTCGATATCAAAATAGCGTACGATATAGTCTTTTTCAGCAGTTGCTGATGGATCTGGAGCGTTCGGCTTCAGATCTCGACGTATCCTCCTGGCGAAGACAGCCTTGTAAGGTTCTACGACCTTGTCAGGGATCCTGGCCATCTTTCGGTCATCATTCTTCATCAGTGCAAATGTCGTCCTGACTTTTACCAGTTCATTCTCTTCACTGTCTCGAACAATAAACTCGCGATATGTAAACAGCTTGTTGTACTCTGTTGCAAAAGTTTCAATCTCAACATTTTCTTTATACCTCGGGCATCCGGTTCACGTTGAACTCATACCTCAGTATGATCCAGCTGAATCCCATTTCTCTGATGACCGCTTCTTCTCTACCCAACTGAGCCGAGTGGTTTTCTGAGACATCCAGCAGCAAGTTGACCAGCATGGACAGCGTCAGATCCTGGGTACGGTCACACATATAGTAGGAAATCTTCAGCTTTTGTTTATAGGAATTGTTCACATTCATTTCTCCTTTGATTTGTCTGACTAAATTATAAAAGGAATCGGCCATATTTACAATTTTAATTATACTTCGTTTTTTTTTTACACTTATAGCTTCCAAAAGGACGTATTGGTCAGGAGAAATGTTACAGAACCATATTTTTTTACACTTTTCAATAATAATTAGTTATATTCTATTGATAATATCATGTGTTTTGTATTAGAATAGAATTTATAGTACAATAAGAAGTGGAGCTAAATTTTAATCTTACTTATGATTCCCTCATTAATATGATTTGTAAGATTAGAACTTAATTTCATTTAAAATATAAGGAGGAAATAAAATGAGTGATTCTGAAAAGAATTCAAACAAAGGATTTCTCGGTTTTATCGAGCGTGTAGGTAATGCTTTACCTCATCCAGTTATTATATTCATTATACTAGCTCTCGCTATCATCGTGGTATCCGAACTTGCCGCCCGTTTTGGAGCGCCAGTAGAATATTTCAACGCAAGCGAAGGAGACTTCGTAACAGTCGAAGCCGTTTCATTGATGTCAGGTGATGGCCTTGCCCATATTTTCAACAGTGCGGTCGGTAACTTCACAGGCTTCGCACCTTTAGGAACAGTACTTGTTGCTATGCTCGGTGTAGGTGTCGCTGAATGGTCAGGTCTGATCTCAAGCGCCCTTAAAAAACTTCTGCAGAAACGTTCCAACCGGACTGCTGACTGCTTCTGTGGTCTTTGCCGGTATTATTTCTAATATCGCATCCGATGCCGGTTACGTTGTTGTTATTCCATTAGGAGCTATTATCTTTGCAGGTGCCGGACGTCATCCGATTGCCGGTCTGGCTGCGGCCTTCGCCGGGGTATCTGCCGGATTCTCAGCTAACCTGATTTTCGGTCCAACAGATGCACTACTCGTTGGTATTACAAATGAAGCTCTGACTTCAGGCGGTATCAACTATGACGTAGCTGTTACAGCTAACTGGTACTTCATGATCGTCTCTACATTTATACTTACAGCTGTGGGGGCCATCGTGACCGAAAAAATCGTCGAACCGAGACTGGGTGAATATGACGGAAGCTACAAGCCGAATGATGAACCCATTACAGATCTGGAAAACAAAGGGATGCGTAATGCACTGATCGCTTTACTTGTTTTCTTAGGTATAATGGCCTTCCTGATGGTTCCGGAAAACGGTGCGTTAAGAGCGCTCAACGATGAAGGTGTTATGACACTAGACAACTTCTTGAGAAACGGTCTGCTCTTCATGATCTTGCTGCTGTTTGCCGTACCAGGTTACTTCTACGGTAAAACAACAGGCAAGATCCAGACCTCACATGACTTGGTTAAAGGTATGTCTGAGTCCATGAGTTCAATGGGTGGCTACCTGGTCCTTGCTTTCTTTGCTGCTCAGTTCATCAATTACTTCTCTTACACTAACCTGGGATTGATCCTGGCTGTAAGCGGAGCAGAATTCCTTGAAGCAATCGGATTTGTTGGTCTTCCACTTATCTTAGCCTTCATTATCGTTACGGCGTTCATTAACTTGTTTATCGGGTCAGCTTCAGCAAAATGGGCTATCATGGCTCCAGTCTTTGCTCCAATGCTGTACGAAGTAAACATTGCACCTGAAATGACATTGATGGCTTACCGTATCGCTGACTCATCAACAAACATCATTTCACCACTGATGAGTTATTTCGCAATGATCCTTGTATTTGCTAAACGTTACGATGAAAAGAGCGGACTGGGTACGATCATTTCAACAATGCTTTCATACAGTATTGCATTCCTGATCACCTGGACATTACTCTTGATCATCTGGTACGTCATAGGCTTACCATTAGGTCCTGGCGCACAAATCATAGTATAATAAATTAAATTGAAGATGACATGTTCTCAATATTGAGAACATGTCTTTTTTATATCGGAGGGGTTCAATCATGTCTCAGAAAAAGAAACGAAGAATACTTCAGCTCATCGGATTTATCACCGGGCTTTTTTTTGGGTACATTCGCCCATACAACATGCAGAGCATGCTGCCAATACTAGGGATAGGCGTAGGTATCGGTTATTTCATCTATTCAGCAAAATTAGCTGATGAAGAGAATTCATCAGAAAACACCAGGTGGTTTACCCTCATTCAGATGATCATGTACTTTCTTATCGGCGGTACCCTGAGCTCGTCCATTCTCCTGGCTCTAAGAATGATGCAATAAAAACAGGGAAGAGACTAGGACTAATTAGCCCCAGCCTCTTCCCTTTTATTTATATTTACCTTCTGTTCGTTCGGCATGCTCAGATTTATTCAGGTCCGAGTAATGCCAATTAAATTCGATGTTTACTTGACCCTAGCCAAAGCCCCCATTGGATCCCACGGTTCCAGTTCCACCACAGGTTCTTCCAGCGCTTTAAGCCATTTTTCATCGATATATTTACGTTTAACGGCCACCTGATAATTATATTCTTCAAACCACTTGTCGGTCATTGAATACAAGCCTTTATCACCATTTTTATCTCCCCAGCTGTTTTCAACTTTCCATTTGATCGGATTTCCTTCATCATCCAGGTCGACACCGACAAACACCATCGCATGAGTCAGCAGACTTTCTCCATAATCCAGCCGCTGAGCCTTTGTCAGTTCAACAGGCTCGCCTAACGTTGCTTCATAGTCATACGCTCTGTCATCCATGATACCGGCCTCGCGGTCCAGCATCTTGCCTACATCACAGCCAAACCATACGGGTTCGCCGTCTTTGATCGATTTCACAGCAGCTTCTTTTAATGCTTCTATAGGCGCGTTGACATAATTTATCGGCTTGGCTTCTTTGATTGTTCCCAGATATTTAACCGTATAGGCTTTGCCAAAAGGCTTATCTTCTGTCGGGGCATTGATCAGACTGATGCGCTCTTCCAGATCCCATTCCACATATTTTTCAAAGAAATCCTGTGGAGTGATATCGCTGATGCGGTGGAAGGATTCATCTTTGTCCCGGTATTCATAAGTGAATGTTTCCGGCACTTCTCCTAACGTCTTGACCAGCAGTGAATAAACAAAGTACAGGTACCCGTCTTTCTGTTCAACAAGCTCTTCTTTCGTTTTACCATTTGTATAGCTCACTCTCAGTTTTGCGGCAAAGTCTCTCAGTTTTGCTGTAAGCAGCTGATTAAGCTCTCTCGTGTTGGAAGAGTGATACGTTTCGGGCATGGCGGATTTGGGGACTGCTCCGTATTTTTCTAGAATGCCTGAAAACATGTCCCACTGTCCTCCGTCCTGTACAGGATCCGTCAGCAGATGCTGGACTAGCCTTGAGTTTAGCGGTTCATCCGCGGTTTCGATCATACTGTCCAGAAAATAATTAGATTTCTCGAGCTTGTCCCAAAACAGGGTATAATTTTGAGAAAACTCAAAAGTCTTCACGTTCAGTTTCTTCATCGTATCGACACGGGCCGTATTCAGTGCCGCAAACATCCAGCAGCGTCCGCTTGATTTCTGATTCGTTATCTCTCCCTTTTCTGTTTCATGAGAGAAAACAAAATTATGACGACGGGTCATATTGTTGTCAGCAGAAGATTTATTGATCCCGACTTTGGCAATCGCATTCTGTACAACTTTATTCGCTGCGTTCTGATCGTATCTGTTTTTATATGTATCCAGTGTTTCTTTCGTTATTTTCATCATATTAACATCTCCCTTTAATCACTACATCTATTTTATCAAAATAGGTTGAAATGACAAGGTGTCATTTCATTCATAATCGACTACTTGATTATTAAATTACCTCCTCGATTAGAATCTTAAAATTTACAGTGAATCTTCAATATCACACAGGATTCATGTTAAAATAATGAGTAACTGAAAGGAGTGCTTGAACGTGCATTATGGTAGTTACCGCTACACTCGCGCAACGATCGACTTAGACAAAATCACTTATAATTATAATCAGATGAAAAAACATTTATCCCCGGGAACCAAATTCATGGGGGTAATCAAAGCCGATGCTTACGGACATGGTGCGGTGGAAGTAGGAAAACACCTGGAAAATCAGGACATCGACTTTCTCGCAGTTGCCGTATTGGATGAAGCCATGGAACTCAGGGAAGCGGGAGTTAAAAGCCCGATCCAGCTACTGAGTCCTATCGAACCTGACACGATACCGGTTGCCATAAAAAACAATATATCCATTACCGTCTTTTCAAATGAATTGGCCGAAAAGGTAAAATATCATGCTGAAAAACTGCAGAAAAAAGCCAGGATCCACTTGAAAGTGGATTCCGGAATGGGAAGGATCGGTGTCCGTTCCAAAGATCACGCACTTGAGTTAAGCCAGATCATGGCTTCGGATTGGGTCATCTTCGAAGGGATCTTTACACACTTTGCTGAAGCCGAAAATACTGAAAATCCCACATATACGAAATATCAGTTCAACTTCTTCATCGATATCGTAGAGTACCTTAAAGAACAGGATGTTCATTTCGACCTGGTCCACTGCAGCAATACGGCAGCAGCTCTCTTGTATCCTGAGTATCACCTGGACATGGTTCGAACAGGCATTTCTTTATTCGGCTATCATCCTGACAAATCTTTGGAAGATAAAATCGATCTGAAACCGGTAATGAAACTGTCCACTCACGCCGCTTATATCAAGCAGGTGGAAAAAGGACAGTCGATCGGTTACGGAAGAACGTACACCACTCCCGAAGAAAGAACGGTCGCAACTATACTGATCGGCTATGCTGATGGTATTCCAAGAGAACTGTCCAACCGCTGGCATCTCACTACTGAGAATCACAAAGCACCAATCGTCGGGCGTATCTGTATGGATCAGCTGATGGTGGATGTAAGTGATATTCCCGGATTCAACGAAGAGACAGAACTCGTTTTCATCGGTGATCCATGCGAGAATCACCCCAGCATTTATACAATGGCTGAATTGACAGACAGTTTCCATTATGAAATATTATGCGGCATAGGTAAACGTATTCCGCGGGTGTATATCAAAGGCGAAGCGATTGAAGCCAGACACAACGCGCTCTTGGACTAATAGATTAAAAGAAGCACATCCCATAAAAAGGGTGTGCTTCTTTCTGTTTACATCGATTCTATTTTAGTTCTTTTTAATTGACTGATATTACTGTGCTTATTCATCGGTTTCCTCATCTAATTCAAGATCTTCTTCTAAATCTTCTTCAAATGGATCTTCGACTTCAGGCAGGTCGTTCTCATCGACATCTTCAACGTCCCCACAGCCGACTAAGAGCATGCCGCCCGTCATCATCAAGGCCAATAGTTTAGTTAATTTTTTCATCTTGATCTCCCCTTTTTGATTTTTAAATTTAAAGTTATTCTACATCTTCGTCCATTTCTTCATCTAATAAATCATCATTCATCAAATCATCTTCTGTTTCCTCGACATCCGGCAGATCGTTGTCAATCTCCTCAACGTCTCCGCAACCGATTAAGAGCATGCCGCCGGTCATTGCCAATGCCAGTAGTTTAATTGATTTTTTCATCATAACAGCCTCCCTTATTAATAGTTTGATTATAGTTATCATTCGTCTACGTCGTCATCGGTATTTTTATCGATTGCGTCGTCAATACCACCCTCGTCTTACAATTCGAAATATGCGTTCACATTTCATGAATCTCTTCCAGCATGTTCCCTCTGCCTCCACTGGGCAATATAACACTTTTAACCAAAACAGGACTAAATGTCATTGTAAAGATCAAAAGAAGAGGGTATCTTTTATCTATACTTACCCTACCATGAACGGATTTTTATTTGAAAGATAACGCTTTTACAATTCTGTCACTATTATGTCTATGCTGTGAAAACTGTTACAATTGATTATAAAAAGACTGAAAAAAGTCACAAGGTATATACCCTGTGACTTTTCCGGATTTTTTATTATTAATCTAAAATTTTGATATCGAGTTGACGACGTCCGAATTGCAATGCGGCTTCTACAGTTTCCATGTGAAGATCGATACGGCTGCCTTTGATTGCTCCGCCAGTATCACCTGCGAGATATTCACCATATCCAGGTATAAACACTCTTGATCCTAATGGGATAACATTCGGGTCAACTGCAATGACGCGGGAGTTTTTTCTAAGATCGATTCCAGTGTATGTGAAATTACTCAAAACTGGCTGATTTCTAGAATAGGCTGTTGCTTCAACTGACATCCACTGTCCGGACTCTTCTTGTGAAGCTGATTGGGTTGCTGTATTTGAAGATGTTGCGGTTTTAGTTTCTGCGGCCTGGGCAGCTGCTTCTTCTTCAGCTTTCTGATCCGCTGCGGCTTGGGCTGCTGCTTCTTCTTCAGCTTTCTGATCCGCTGCGGCTTGAACGGCTGCTTCTTCTTCAGCTTTCTGATCCGCTGCGGCCTGGGCTGCTGCTTCTTCTTCAGCTTGTTGCTCCGCTGCGGCTTGAGCAGCTGCTTCTTCTTCAGCTTGCTGCTCGGCTACGGCTTGAGCGGCGGCTTCTTCTTCAGCTTGTTGCTCCGCTGCGGCTTGAGCGGCGGCTTCTTCTTCAGCTTTCTGATCCGCTGCGGCTTGGGCAGCTGCTTCTTCTTCAGCTTGTTGCTCCGCTGCGGCCTGAGCGGCGGCTTCTTCTTCAGCTTGTTGCTCCGCTGCGGCCTGAGCGGCGGCTTCTTCTTCAGCTTTCTGCTCCGCTGCGGCTTGAGCAGCGGCTTCTTCTTCAGCTTTCTGATCTGCTGCAGCTTGAGCGGCGGCTTCTTCTTCAGCTTTCTGCTCCGCTGCGGCCTGAGCGGCTGACTTCTTCTTCTTGCTTATCTTCTTTAGCTTCTTCTACTTCTTTGGGTGTCTCGGTTTCTTTTACTTCATCTTCAGAAACGTCATAACTGACGACTTCTTCTTCATTTTGAACAGAAACAACAGACAAATCCTTGGTGATATAAACAGTAGATCCAGCAATGATGACGTTATGGTTATCGATTTCATTGACTTTCGCAAGCTTATCAACAGAAATTTCAGTCGCCTGAGATACGCCCCAAAGTGTGTCTCCCCACTTGACAGTATACTCCAGTGGCTGGTTGCTGTTCATAGCCTCTTTTGCATGATTGATATCCTTTTCGATTTCCAGAACCGTTCTCGGTACCCAGCTTTGGCTCGCACTCGCTTCTGAATCGCTGGTCATTAAAAATAATCCGGCTGCAGATAATGTCAATCCTGCTTTAAGCCATGTGTTTTTTTGAATAGTCATTAAATTATTCCCCTTTTCATATCTTTCGATCGGTTAAATTCTAGACGACGGTTTTGCTCGTGCAACAGTTTTCCTTTGCAACTGTAAGCATCTTACCACGTCCTATCGAAAAGAAAAGAGGTTAAGTCGTTTTGTCACTCCGTTTTAGTTGGTTTGTATTATATTTGTTCTATTTTTACATAAGCATGACAGAAATAGTGTATTCTGTAACAGTGTAATATAATAAGCCTCTTCTGCCACGATGGCAGTAAGAGGCTTATTATTTATTAAATAATCAATTGATTCCTGTCATTATAGAATTCACGGTATGCCAGATAGCTGGCAATAAAGCTTGCAATGCTTGTCACAGCGATGATCATAAACATGACAACGATCTGATACCTTATCGCTTCAGTCGGATCGACACCTGCAAAAATCAGACCGGACATCATCCCCGGAAGACTGACGAGACCCACTGTTTTGGTACTGTCGATCGATGGACTCATCCCCGTCTTGACACTTTCTCTGATGATGCTCATTGATGCCTGCTTTTCATTAGCTCCTAAGGCCAGCTTCTCCAGCACCTGCTGCCTCTGATCCGTAAACTTGCTGTACAGCGCCTGGTAGGTCAGGCCTATGGCAACCATAGCATTACTGGCGATCATTCCGGTAATGGGTACGACTTGAGACGGGACCCAGTCTATCGCCCCGGAGAAAATGAGGGTCACTAAAGTGATCGCTGTCCCGACACCGATAGCTGTCAGTGAAATAACAAGTGAGTTGGCGATCCCTTCGCTTCGTTTATGCGCGTTAAAACCGGCATTGAAGACAATAAACAGGACCATGGCCAGTGTGACGACGGAGTTCTCTACCTCAATGATATACTTCAATACATAACCGATGATAAACAGCTGGATGACAGCTCTTACACCTGCAATGAATATATCATTACCCAGATCCAGTTTTTCCTTGTAATTGACAAATATGGCAATGAACAATAGTCCCGTAGATAAAACCAGGGACAAGTTATTGATTTCCAGGCTGTTTTCCATTATTTCTCCGCCACCTTTCCGTCAATGATGCGGATGATGCGGTCAGCCTGCTGGATTCCTCTTTCATCATGGGTGACGGAAAGAATGGTCATCTGTTCTTTTCATTCAGCTCATCCAGTATGGTATAGATGATATCCTTGTTGGCTGCATCCAGCGAGCTTGTCACCTCATCCAGCAAAATCACTTCAGGCTTATAAAGCAGATTCCTGACTAAAGCCACGCGTTGCTTTTCACCGCCGGACAAATCCTTGACTGCTTTATCCAGATATGACCGATTCAGTTTCACCCGCTCCAGCATCGAGACGCTTTTTTCTCATTAAATTCCTCTTCTCGTATCTGATAAGGAAAAGCAAGATTGTCTCTTACTGTCTGATCGAATAACGTAGCATTCTGAAAAAAATAAGAGACTTTTTTCCGGTAATCGATGGGGTCTATTTCATTAAGATCTTTCCCTTTATAACGGACCTTTCCTTCAGTAGGTGTCAGTATGCTGGCGATTATTTTTAAAAGCGTGCTCTTTCCCCCGCCTGAAGGGCCGGTGATCGTTATCCGCTCACCCTTCTCGATGGAAAAATCCACCCCATCCAGAATCTTTTCCTGGTCCACACTGAAACCCACCCTATTCAGCTCCAATAATTTTCTGTCATACATCTGCTCCTTAACTATTTTTACACTTTATAATTATTATAAACTAATGAAACTAATTTACAACAATTCCAAATCAGTCCACCCATTCTTTCTCAGCCTGCGTGATCCGCTGCGCCTGTACCTCTTCTGACAAGTAAGTAAAACCTTCGCCGGTCACTTCCTGAACATGGGAGATCGTCATGAAGGCATTGGGATCGATCGCTTCCACTATCCGCTTGATACGAAGGACTTCCCGCCGGCTGATGATGATGTATAAGATTTCTTTCTTTTCTTTCGTATAGTAGCCTTTACCGTCGAGTATAGTGATCCCTCTCCCCAGCTGCTGTTCGATGGCTTCGGCTATTTCCACATATTTATCGGATATGATGAAAAAGGATTTCCTCGGGTTCAAGCCTTCCAGTATGAAGTCTATCACTTTACTCTGGATGTATAAATTGATCAGCGTCAGAATGCATTTTCTGCTCCGATGATGAAGGCGCTCGGCACTACGATAAAGACATCGATCATTAACAGCGCCGTCGGAACGTTGATACCGGCATACTTGTGCAGGAGTTTGGCGAGGATGTCACTGCCCGCTGTCGTGCCGTGTCCCAGCATGATCAGCCCGATTCCGGCTCCCATGAAGACGCCGGAACCGATGGGTGCCAGCAGGGTCGTTTCGGGAATGAATTCAAAGCGGGTCACGACCAACAAAAGCACAGAGATAATCCCGTTGGCTATCAGGGTATAATACAAGGTCTTTTTATCCAGGAATTTATATCCGATCGCCAGGATAAGAATATTGACAATAAAAATCGTATATGACGGGGGGATGCTCAAAACATAAAACAGGATCAGAGAAAATCCCGTCAGTCCACCTTCCGCCAGCCCGTTCGGAAGGGTAAACACGTTGACGCTGATCGCATAAAGCAGCGATCCGATGATGATGAGTCCCATGTTTTTCATACGGGCTTTTGTAATCAGGTTATTTCTCATTTGTTTCATTCCTTTTATACACACAACTGCCGTTGACGTATGTTTCCTGAACAGTGATGTTCTTTATCAGAGAAGGCTTGCAGGTGAAAATATCTTTATCCAGGATAATGAAGTCAGCCAGGTAGCCTTCTTTGATCCGGCCTTTTTCCGCTTCTTCAAATGACGCATAAGCGCCTTCGTACGTATAGGCGTCGACGGCTGAATAGACATCCACCGCTTCATGAGGCAGATACGGTTCACTGCTCTGATCATCCAGTCGATTGCGTGTCACTGCACACTGAATGTTATAGAAAGGATTGAGCGAAACGATCGGGGCATCACTGCTGAACGACTGGTGGATGCCTTTATCGATCATAGTCTGAAACAGATAGGACGTTTCTGCACGTTCATCTCCTACACGCTCTCGGATGATCGGCATATCGTCATCCAGAAATATTGGCTGTACATAGGTCAGATAATCTTTCTCAGCTGCACGCTCGATGAGGTCCGGCCCGGTGATCTGCATATGATTGATGCCAAGTCGGAGCGTGTTCGGCTTTCCATCCAGAGCTTTGTCATAAGCATTGAGAATAATTTCGATGCCACGGTCTCCGATGCCATGAATGATCACCTGGTAGCCGTTTGCCACTGCCTGTTTGACTTCTTCAGTCAAAGTCTCTTCCGATTTGGTCAGGATGCCATGAGTTGACTGATCGTCAGAATAAGGGGCCCTTAAAGCGGCCGTCCGTGAACCCAGAGTCCCGTCTATGAAGAACTTGATCGGGCCGATCCTGTTCCACTTCGTTCCCTGATGAAAGGTATAACCGCTGGTGAAGAAGTCAGTCAGGTAATCTCCTTCATTGAACCAGATCTGCTGATAGAAGCGGACCGTCAGACGTTTTTCCTTTTCCAGTTCCTCATATAAAGACAATGTTTCTCTGATCGTATCGTCTTTCGCATCGTTCGTGTGCATGGACGTTATCCCCACCTGGTTGGCTGATTCCATTGTATCTATCAGTAAAGCCTTTTTCTCTTTTCTCGATTTCTGAGGGAGTCTGGCCTTGACTAAGTCGACTGCCCCTTCTGTCAGGATCCCTGTAGGCCTGCTTGACTGATCTTTTTTTATTTCGCCTCCGTTTTTAAGCACCGTCTCTTCCGTTATATTGAAATGATCCAAGGCTGCCGTATTCAGGCTCATGACATGCCGGTCGACACGAACCAGTACGATAGGAACCTTGGTTGAAGCCTTGTCAAGATCAAAACGGTCAGGCATCCTCTTCTCATCCGTAAAGGTGGTATGGTTCCATCCTTCAGTATACAGGACAGACTGGTTCGTCAATCCTTCTTCCTCTATGTAGCTCTTGCATCTGTTTACCAGTTCTCCGATCGAGGTCACGTCTGTTATCGGAAGCAGGCTCAGGTATTCGGCCGTCATCAGAAAATGAAGGTGCGAATCGATGAAACCGGGCAGAACCGTCCGTCCCTCTGAAGTCAATGACCGTTTCCCCGCTGAATAACGTTCTGCACTCTTCACTGCTTCCGACTTTAATAATGCGCTCACCCTTAACGAGCATTGCTTCCGCAAACGTTTCACGCTCTACATAAATCTTTCCATTTATAAATAATTTCATCCAACCACCCTCTCGAAAATATCACGCATGACTATTATAACGGTAATGAAAGATCTGTGCACCGGTACACAGAAAAAAGCCAGAACAAAAATGTTCTGACTCGTTTATTATTATTTTCTTTATAACCAGCTGCCTGTAAACTGATGGATGCCGTGTGTATTTTCCGTTGCATCCACTTCACGCGTCCAGTAATCTTTAGGCGAAAAATATTCACGCGGGAATATCGTGCAGTTTTCAACTTCCTGACGTGTATTATTGGGTTTCAGTCCTCTTTCGATCATGATTTCCGTGATCCGGATGACATTGGTCTTGTCATCACGTGAACCGTCTGGGAGGATAAATTCTCTTCCTTCATAATCATTATATAATTCCTCAATGAACGGATGATGGGGCTCGGCACCAATGATGCCTGTCGATATCTCCGTTTCGATCTCAAAACTGAAAAAGGCTGGATATTTCCGGAACTTGTCTATCGGTTTGATCAGTTCCATATCGGTATCACAGTAGACACCACCATACTCTGTCAATGCATATAAACGCGCAACATCTGAAACGAAAGCCCAGTCCTCTCTTTCGTAAGCTTGTTCGCAATACTTACCGTGTTTACTGGGATCGAAATTGGATTCGTCCCACCGCTTGATTTCCCAGTCAGGACAATATTTTTTCCAGCTTGCCAGACACTTCTCTTCCAGCGGTCCAAGCTCATTGCCTCCGAACCAGGCATAGTGAATGATTTTTGGTATCATGACCATCTCTCCTTCTAAGTACTGCCTCTATCTTACCAAACCTGTCACGAAAAAATCGATCATTACGCCTTGAGTCGACAGAGAGGCATAATTTTCCCGGCCTGAACATCACTCATGTTACTATTAGAGTGATAAATAACCAGACTAATATTTAGGAGCTGACTTCAATGTATTTCAAGTCTTTTTTTGACAAACAGCTGGCACAGATGGCCTATCTGGTCGGCTGTCAGCAGACAGGAGACGCTATCATCATCGATCCTCTGCGTGATATCGAAGACTATGTCAAAGCTGCTGAAGCTGAAGGACTACGAATCACAAAGGGTGCCGAAACACATATCCATGCCGACTTCGCCTCGGGACTTAGGGATGTGAACCGGAAACTGAAGGCAGAACTATTTGTCTCAGATATGGGTGACGAAAACTGGAAATATCAGAACATGCCTGAAGACACCGTATATCTGAGGGACGGCGATACGATCGAAGTCGGGAATATCACCCTGGAAGTGCTGTACACTCCCGGGCACACACCCGAAAGTCTGTCTTTTTTACTGACTGATAAAGGCGGTGGCTCCACTGTACCCATGGGGATTTTTTCCGGCGATTTTCTCTTTGTCGGAGATGTCGGTCGACCGGATCTGCTCGAAAGTGCCGCACAAATGAAAGGGACGACCGAGTCCGGTGCCCTTGATATGTACCGTACAGTCCAGAAAGCTAAGCACCTGCCGGACCATCTGCAGATATGGCCGGGACACGGTGCCGGGAGCGCCTGCGGCAAATCACTGGGTGCCGTTCCGGTAAGCACGCTGGGATACGAAAAAGAGAACAACTGGGCGTTTCAGCTGGACGATGAGGAGACCTTCAAAAAAGAACTCGTCAAAGACCAGCCGGAACCCCCACATTATTTTGCTGAAATGAAGAAAATCAACAAGCTGGATGTCCCTAAAGCAACCGACACGCGCATCTATCCAGTTGCCGCTGACGAGCTGACAGGTTTAACGATAGATCTTCGTCCAAAAGAAGTTTACCAGGCTGGACATCTGAACGGGACGCTGAATATCCCCATGAATGACAACTTCCTGAGTTATGCCGGCTGGTTTTTGGACTATGATAAGGAACTGACCTTCATCGGAAGTAAAGAAACTGCCGACGAAGCAGCTAAGCAGCTTCAGCTGATCGGATACGATAAAGTCAGAGGTTACATCGATCCAAGACATTCAAACACTAAGACGGTTTCTTTGAATATCAAAGCGGTAGAATTCATAAAAATGTACCGCAAAAAAGAAACAGATTTGAACATCCTGGATGTCCGCAGCCGATCTGAATGGGACGACAGCCACCTTGAAGGCGCAGAACGGGTTCTGTTCGGAGACCTTTTAGTTGAAGAGATCCCTTCGACAAGCACGAGCCCGTTTTCATCCACTGCCAGACCGGCGTCCGCTCAGGCATCGCTTTAGGTGCTTTGGAAAAACACGGGTTCACAAACATTATCAACATCAGTGACGGATATGAAAAAATTGAACAGCTGATGGATGCTTAACTATTCTGGATATCAAAGAAGGAAGCCTCCGATATGCTAGGGGGCTTCCTTCTTTGATATTTGTCAAACTAATGGTTCGATTTTCTTTTTATAGACATACCGCATGGCATACAGGGCGAAGACGACCGTGACACCTTCTGATATGAGCTTGGACCACCAGACCATGTTGACATCGCCCGTCAAGGACAATGCGTAAGCAACAGGAATCAGGACAACGAGCTGCCGGATGACTTGGATCCAGAGACTCAAGACTGCATTGCCGACAGCCTGAAAAACCGTTCCCAGCATGATACTGATACCGGCAAAGCCGAAGCTCAGACTGATGATTCTCAAGGCCGGTACGCCGATAGCCATCATCTCATCTGAGGCACTGAACAGCTGAAGAAGCGGCTCGGGGAAGACCTGAAATAAGAGCGTACCTGTCAGCATGATGATCAGACCATACATCAATGATACTTTGATGGCCTTGATCATCCTTTCCCGGTTCTTTGCGCCAAAATTATAAGAGACAATTGGGATCATGCCGTTATTCAGACCGAAGACAGGCATGAAAGCAAAACCTTGAAGCTTGATGTAAACACCGTAAACTGCTATTGCCGTAGGTGAAAACTGCAGCAGGATATTATTGAATATCAGTGTCACAAGAGATGTGATGGACGTCATCACCATCGATGGAATACCGATCGAGTAGATACGCCGGATCACTTTAAGGTCCGGTCTGTTCCCAAGTATATGCATATCGATGTCATCATTGACTTTAGAATTGATAATGATTGCCAATAAGGCTGATGTCATTTGTGCAATGATCGTCGCGATAGCTGCCCCCCGGACGCCAAGAGCAGGAAGCCCGAACCAGCCGAAGATCAGTATCGGATCCAAGATGATATTCAAGACAGCGCCGGTGCCCTGTGTGATCATCGTATAAAACGTCCGGCCGGTCGCTTGAAGAATCCGTTCATAGGTGAACTGCATGAGCTTCCCGACTGACAAGGTCGTGATCAGAACAGTGTATTCCATGCCGTACCTTATGATTTCCGTATTGTCAGTCTGCAGTTCAAAGAAAGGTCTGATAAGCGTCAGGCCGAAGATGAGGAACAGGCTGTAGTGAAAGATGGTGAGGAAAACCCCATTATTGGCCGCCGCACTGGCTGATTTGCGGTCCCCTTCACCTAAACTCTTCGACAGTTCCGCATTGATCCCGACACCCGTGCCGATGCCGATTGCTACCATGAGCATTTGAATGGGAAACACAAGAGACAAGGCCGCCAGCGCTTCCTCACTGATCTGGGCGACAAAGATACTGTCGACAACATTATAGAGCGACTGGATCAGCATCGAGATCATCATCGGTACAGACAGCGTCAGGACCAGTTTATTCATGGGCATGCTGCCGAGTTTTTCAGAATTCATTTTTTTCATATCGATATCTCCTAATTATATGTATAATCAACAGTAACTTCTCCAGTATACAAAATAGCGCCAGCAAAATGAAGTGAACAGACTTAAAATGTTCTTATTTTTGAACTGACATTAAACTTTTACTGTTCCCTGCTTTCTGGTACACTATGCTCAGCAAAGAAAGGTCTGAAAATCATGAAGGTTTTACGAAAACTAATTTCCCTGCTGCTGGCCATTTTTATCGGGTTCTGGCTGGGCGTGAGCGGGCTGTTGAACGGCACGCGTCTGGGCAACTGGATGAACACCGCCGTGGACTACCTCCCCACGCGGACAGAACTCTCGCAGCTGCAAGCGTCTTTCGATACGGTACCCGCTATCGGGGACTTCTCATTCACCGATGTTCAAGAGGAAACTGACACGGAAACCAATACCATACTCGAAACGAATGAACATGCTGAAGTCGACTACGACACAGTTGAACAGACGATCATAACATTAGTCAACGAACTGAGGCAGGAACAGAACCTCAATACACTGGCTTCGAACGATATGCTGAAAGCAGCCGCCATCATTCGTGCAAAAGAAACGGAAGAGTCCTTCTCACACACGCGTCCTAACGGAACAGATCCCTTTACCGTTTTTGAAGAAGAAGGGATCTCCTATCCTTACAAAATCGTTGGAGAAAATTTAGGCATGGCGACTTATTATTTGAATGAAGAGGAAATGGCTGAGCTTTTGTTTGACGGCTGGGTCGAGAGCAAGGGTCACTATGAAAACATGATCCGCCCTGATTATGAGGAGATCGGTGTAGGCGTGCATTATGACGGCGAATTCCTCTATGCGACCCAGCTGTTCGGCACACCTTTGTAAAAGAACGCAGATTTGAATAATGATAAAAGGAAGGAAGAGGTTGGGACCGGTTGATCCCAACCTCTTCTATTTATTTGTCTTTGGCAATGTTCAAGGCCCTCAGCCGCGACGTTTTTTTGTACTGGTGTTCCTGCATCTTCTCGAGTATCTCGCTTAAAAATGCGACCCCCTCTGGCAGATAATCTCCCTTATTCAGCATGACGCATTCCGCTCTTTCACTTTCTGCAGCATCCGTCACTTCCGCTCTCGTCGGGATTCCGCTCGAAACCATGTTATCCAGCACTTCTGTCCCCCAGACGACAGGGATATCGGCAGCTTCGCATATCCACATGATTTCCTGCTGAAGTTCGGCCAGACGGCTGTAGCCTGTCTCAACAGCCAAGTCCCCACGGGCGATCATGACACTGAACGGGTTGTTTCCAGCCGCAGTCATGATGATCGAAGGAAGATTTTCAACAGCCTGCACCGTTTCTATTTTCGCCATCAGGGGAATCTCTGCTGCTTGAGTTTTACTTGTCTGTCTGACGAGTTCTTTCTGTACCTTTCTGATGTCCTCCGCATCTTTGACAAAGGAAAGCCCCAAAAGATCGGCATGCTCGACCGCAAACCCCAGATCTCTTTTGTCCTGTTCCGTCAGCATCTCAAGATCAAACTGACTCTCCGGAAAATTCAGCCCTTTTTCAGCTTTGATGCGCACACTTTTCCCTGTCCGTGTCCGCCTGACTCTGAGGACCGCTCCGTCTTCAGAGATTTCCTCCACTTCCGATTCAATGGTCCCGTCATCATATAAAACCGGATCGCCTTTTTTCAGTGTATCGAATATCTCTAAGATGCTGCATCCGGCGGTCATGCTTGTTTCATTGTTCAATGGAAGATCTTCATTATTTTTTGTAAGTGTCCATGTGTCTCCCGGACGGACTTTTGGTTTTTTCAGCGTGGTGAAAACCCAGTCTGTTCTGATTTTAGGTCCCGCAATGTCCATAAGGATCTTCACTTCCCCTTCTTCTTCCCGGGCGGCTTTTCTGACGTTCTGAACCATCCTTTCCCAGGTCTGCGCATCGTCATGGGCACAGTTGATCCGGGCCACATTCATCCCGCATCTGACCAGCTGCTTGAGAAACGCCACATCGTCTGCTGCCTGAGTGGGCAAAGTGACCATGATCCGAGTATGTCTGCTTTCAGGTTTGTCACCGAACAGCTGACCCGCATTTTTACTCAGCTGTTCCTGTCCAGTGTCATACGTTTCCTGTGAAGGATAGGGTCTTTGACCCTTCTCTTCCGCAATAGCCGACAGACTGCTCAGCACAGAATCCAGATTGTTCAACGTACGTGATTCCAGCCTCCCTAAAGAAGACAGCCCCCATGGCGTCAGCTTCATCTGGATGTCCCTTATATCCCGTCTTCTCAGCGCTAGATAATGGGCCAGATTCCTGGCACTCAGTTCAAAATCCTTACGCTTGATGTCCTTTTCCCATTTTTCAAATAATTCAGTTCCTTCCAGATACACAGACTCCCTCAACTCGGTGACGCTGTCCAGCAGTTCCTTCAGCCTTGCCGCTGATTCATTACTCATTTCCTCACCTCTTCTATATTCTGAAATATTAGTAAGCGCTGTCACTTATATTATAGCGTATTCGCAGCCTGTCTTACACTTTAACCTATTTTTCAACGTCAAAAAGAGCATTCCAAAAGACATGCTTCTTCCCGATTCTTATTCCGTTTCATCTAAAATTTTTCTCGCGTGTTCGATAAATGTCTTGAGAACCTTGATGCGCGCATACTTTTTCTGCTGCCCCTCCACAATGATCCAGGGTGCATAGTCTGTGGTTGTCCGCACCAGCATCTCATTCATGGCTTCGATGTGCTCGTCCCACTTCTTTCGGTTCCGCCAGTCTTCATCCGTGAGTTTGTAGACCTTGTCGGGTTCCGTCTCACGGTCCTTGAAACGCTCAAGCTGCTCGTTTTTGTCGATATAAATGAAGAATTTCAGCACCAGTGTACCAAAGTTGTGAAGATGCTTTTCCATCTGATTGATCTCGCTGTAGGCACGGTTCCATTCTTCCATCTCTGCAAGACCTTCCACCCGCTCGACCATGACTCGGCCGTACCAGCTTCGGTCAAAGATCTTCATGTCCCCTTTTTTCGGCAGATTCTTGTAAAAGCGCCACAGATAGTGATGCTCCCTTTCCAGTTCAGTCGGTGCAGAGATGGTCACTACTTCATAGCCTCTCGGATCCATTTCTCTTGTCAGCCGCTCGATGGCTCCGCCCTTACCGGCTGCATCCACACCTTCAAATACCAGAACAGTCGGGATGCCTTCTGTATACAGTTTGAATGCAAGGTTCTGAGCTTCAAGCTGCAGTTCATCCTTCAGCTTATCGTATTCATCATCTTCAAGTGTCAGGTTCAGATCCAGATCATTCAGGGGGTTTTCAGTCGGAACATAATCTCTCAGCTGCTTCCTCAAACCGCCGTTTTTCATCCCCATGATCCTGTCGATGCCCTCGTGTATCAAATCGATCGTCATGCCCAGTACCTGATCCGATGCATCGTCCTTGTCTTCCGAAGAGACGATGTGCCATTTACTGAACGTGAAATCAGATTTTTTCAGTATTTTTTCAAAATGTTCGAGGTAGTCCCCGTAATGATTATACTGACTTTCGTCCCGTTCGCTGATCATGAAGGACCGGTATTCATCTTGTTTCAGTTTGTCGATCCTCTTCTGCTGAGTATCCTCTTTCTGGTGCAGGAAGAACTTGATGATGATCGCTTCGTCATCGAGAAGCTGCTTTTCGATCGAACTGATATCCTTGATGTCTTTCTCCAGTTCTTCATCCCCTATGGATAAATCATTGAATAGTTTGAAGTAAAAACTTCGGTCATAGATAGCAATGTTCCCGTACCTTGGTATCTTATCCCAGAAGCGCCACAAAAAAGGTCTGGCACGCTCTTCTTCAGTCGGATTTTCGAATACGCTCACTTTGAAATGCTTCGGATTCAGTTCTTTAACCAGATCCTTGATGACATGACCTTTCCCGGAGGACTCCCAGCCATCCACGATGATCAGGACAGGAATATCCAGATTACCGATCAGACGCTGAGCCCGCGACAAGCGCTCGCCAAGTTCCTTGGTTTTAAATTTACTGTACGGAGTTTCAAAATCATCAAAATCATAATCGGTCAACATCGTGCTTCCTCCTTGAGTTTTTTGATCGTAGACAAGTATCTGTCGGTTACAGCATGTAAAAAAAGTCGTCTGTTCCCTTACTCAAGTCTCTACTGAAGACAAGGAAGGTGCAGGGATCCATTTTTTTAATACAGTTCCGGACGACGGTCCTTGTATACTGCGATAGCCTCGCGCACTTCTGCAATACTGTCCAGATCAAGATCAGCCCATAAAAGCATCTCTTCCTCACGAGACGTAGCCAGATTATCTCCTAAAGCGTTATAGATATTAGAATGTCCGCAGAAAGTCAGGCGGTCCGTTTTACCTACACTGTTGACGCCCACGACAAAGAACTGATTCTCGATCGCCCGGGCACGAAGGAGTGTTTCCCAGGCGGCAAGACGCGGTTCCGGCCACGCCGCCGGAACAAACAGGATTTGAATATCCTCCAGAGCCATGCGCCGGATCCACTCGACAAAACGCAGATCATAGCAGGTGGCCACGCCGACCTTGACACCATCCAGTTCAAAAATACCCAGCTGGTCGCCCGGTGTGAACAGATCGTGTTCGCTGGTAGGCGAGAACAGGTGTACTTTGTTGTACGTATGCACGAGTTCCCCCTCACGGTTGAAGGAATAACTCGTATTATAAAATTTCCCTCCAGAGTGAGTCGCGACTGATCCGCCCACTATGTTCACCTGATACTTGCCGGCCAGCCTGCTCAAGAACGCTTGCACTTCTTTTCCGTCCTCATCCACCAGCTCTTCGATATTCTCCGGGAAGAACGACACGTTCCACATCTCCGGCAGGACAAAAACGTCCGGCTTTTTTCTTTCCACAGCTGTTTTCATCATGGCTTCTATTTTCCGGTAGTTTTTCTCCGGTTCTTTGTAGATTAAATCGACCTGTAAGGCACATACTCTCATCTTGTCACTCCTCGCGTTTGTTTTCTGACTACAGTTTATCAATAATCGCGTAGGGATGCCAAAAGTTGACTTGTCAGATTTAGATGCCATATCGTCATCGATCAGTGAATGGCCGATGAGTTCATAGAAGTGAGACGTTCTTTTATGAACTCGTGTCTTTTCTGAAGGATGATAAAAGTAAACACTGTTCAAAAATTTCTACAAATGAAAAACGCGCGAATGCCCCCTAAATTATAGGGAACTCGCGCGTTTTCTACTCGACATGCTAGTGAGCAGTATCATTTCTTCACTTTTTGAAAGGCAGGTATTACATCATGCCGCCCATGCCGCCTGGATTCATTCCACCAGCCTGACCGTCATTTTCTTCAGGGATTTCTCCCACAGCCGCTTCAGTTGTCAGAAGGAGCGCTGAGACAGATGCCGCATTTTGAAGCGCCGAACGAGTTACTTTGGTTGGATCGATGATACCGGCTTCGACCATATTGACCATTTCGCCGGTCGCCGCATTGAAGCCGATCCCCGGTTCAACATGTTTCAGACGTTCGACAATGACGCTGCCGTCCAGTCCGGCGTTCTGAGCGATCTGACGGACTGGTTCTTCCAGAGCACGCAGAACGATCTTCACGCCAGTTTCTTCATCGCCTTCAGCTTCGATTTCTTCAAGCTTATTCAAGATATTGATATAGGCTGTTCCACCACCGGCAATGACGCCTTCTTCAACGGCTGCTCGTGCAGCATTCAGAGCATCTTCGATACGCAGTTTGCGTTCTTTTATTTCAGTTTCAGTTGCTGCACCGACTTTGATCACTGCAACACCGCCGGCTAACTTGGCGATACGTTCCTGCAGTTTTTCACGGTCGAATTCAGAATTCGTCTCTTCAGCCTGAGAACGCAGCATGCTGACACGCTGGTCGATCGCCGCTTTGTCGCCGGCACCTTCAACAAGTGTCGTGTCATCTTTCGTTACAACAACTTTCCCTGCTGTACCCAGCTGGTCGATCGTCATGTCTTTCAGGTCCAGACCCAAGTCACTGGTGATGACTGTACCGTCAGTTAAGGTAGCGATATCTTCCAGCATGCCTTTGCGGCGGTCACCGAAGCCAGGCGCTTTGACAGCAACGACGTTCAGCGTTCCGCGGATCTTGTTCAGCACTAAAGTAGGCAGCGCTTCACCTTCGATATCGTCAGCAATAATCAAGAGCGGACGATTCTGCTGCATGATGTTTTCAAGAACAGGCAGGATCTCCTGAACAGATGAGATTTTCTTGTCTGTGATCAAAACATAGGGATTGTCCAGGTTCGCTTCCATTTTCTCGTTGTCTGTCACCATGTACTGAGACAGGTACCCACGGTCGAACTGCATCCCTTCAACAACTTCCAGTTCCGTTTCGATCCCTTGAGATTCTTCGATCGTGATAACGCCGTCACTGCCGACGCGTTCCATTGCATCTGCAAGCAGACGACCGATTTCTTCATCACCTGAGGAAATCGCTGCGATCTGAGCGATCGACTCCTTATCTGCTACTTGAGTAGAGATCTCACGCAGGGATTCCACTGCTTTTTTAGTTGCCATTTCGATCCCGCGACGGATGCCGACCGGGTTCGCTCCGGCAGTCACGTTCTTCATGCCTTCGTTGACGATAGCTTGAGCCAGAACAGTCGCTGTCGTGGTACCGTCACCGGCAATGTCGTTCGTTTTACTGGCAACTTCAACCACAAGCTGAGCGCCCATGTTTTCGAATTTATCTTCCAGTTCGATCTCTTTGGCGATCGTGACACCATCGTTAGTGATCTGAGGTGCGCCGAAAGCCTTGTCTAAAATGACATTTCTGCCTTTTGGACCTAACGTTACTTTCACTGTATTTGCTAATTTATCTACCCCGCGAAGCATTGCTGCACGTGCATCTTCCGAAAATTTGATCTCTTTAGCCATGTTTTGATTCTCTCCTTTAGTAAATTTATCGTTAATTGAGTTTGATTTGCTGGTATTATTCCACTACTGCAATGATGTCTGAATCCTTGACGACTAAATATTCCGTTCCCTGATATTTCACTTCAGAACCGGCATATTTTTCAAAAAGGACTTGGTCTCCAACTGAAACAGCGATCTTTGCATAATTCCCATTATCGAGAAGCTTGCCTTCGCCCACAGCGACCACCTTGGCCGTCTGTGGTTTTTCTTTGGCAGAGCCCGGCAGGACAAGACCGCTTGCCGTTTTTTCTTCTTCTTTTTTCACTTCAAGAAGTACACGATTTCCTAATGGTTTTAACATAATTTAACCCCTCCGTAAGTATATTGTTTACTTTTGTTTTAGTTTTCACCGCATCAAGCAGTGAAGATATGAGTTTTAGCACTCTCGATCGTCGAGTGCTAACTCCACTTATAAGTATATTCAAAACAAGGTAGTCTTGCAAGCCCTATCTTTAAAAAAATCATCCCTTTTCCTCCTGTGGAAACCTGTCCCGTTTTGTGTTAAGTTACTAGTATTGTATAAATCAAATAAAAGGATGACATTAATGGATCAGACAAGTTTAAATAAAAAAGCTGCAACACGCATCATTTTACTGTTTATTGTCGTACAGCTGCTTTCAGGGATCATTCCACTTTTTCTGCCTGAGTCTTTCGGTCCGGCGGCATTTCTGATGCCTTCGCTCGTTCTGTTTACTTTAGGCGCCGTCGGCATGATCGCTATCGATAAGAGATATAAGATGACGTTTCCCTTTGAGAAACCTCTCAGCAGTCAGAAAAAAGCCGTCTTAGTATGGGGGATCGCGGGCATCTTCATTGCCCTTGTCGCCCAGAACCTGGCCAGCATCATCGAAGTCAGGTATCTCGGTTCTCCTATGGAATCTGAGAATACACAGATGCTGATCGAAGTGGTCAGAAATTACCCGATTTTCATACTGCTGATCGGTCTGGCCGGTCCCATTATGGAAGAATTTGTTTTCAGAAAAGCCATCTTCGGCCTGTTAGTAGAAAAAACAGGCGGCGTAGGAGCTGCTGTTATCAGTTCGCTTATTTTTGCGTTCATTCACTTTGACGGCCTGCTGCTTGTCTACTCATCCATGGGCTTTGTCTTCTCCTGGCTGTATTACAAAACGAAAAATATCTGGACACCGATCATCGCTCATTGTCTGATGAACACGCTGGCCGTCTTAGCGAACTTGTACCTGCTATGACACATCACCGACTGTACAGTTAGAAAGGATTTACTATGACAGAAAAACAGTTGAAATTTCAAATCGGTTTCAAATTTGTATTCTTTGCTTTATTTCTCTTTTTCACCATCAATTCAGTATCTTCGGACGGCTGGAGCTTCTTTTCAGTCCTGTTTGCAATCTTCGCGACAAAAGATTTTGTCCAGGGCACGCAAATGGCTCAGGCTTATTACCGGATCAAGAAAAGTCAGAAATAGAGAAAAACCCGTTGAGACTCTTAAACTGAGTCTCAACGGGTTTTTTGCTTACAACTTATATTATAAAATCGTTCAATTCCTTGTCGTTATCACTTTTCTCGTCCATATCCTGATAATAATTGATGAAATAGATCAGTGTCTGCAGTTCATTCGTCAAGTCGACATTATGCACCCGGATATGCTTGGGAACCGTGACACGAATCGGCGTAAAGTTCATAATGCCTTTGACGCCGCCTTCAACGAGCTTGTCGGCCATTTCCTGTGCGATATCGGAAGGCACCGTCAATATGGCGACATCGATCTGCTGCAGATCCAGCTGCTGAACCATATCCTCGATCGAGTAAATGGGAACTCCTTGATGGATCGTTCCGATCAGCTCTTCTTTGACATCGAATCCGGCACTGATCCGGATATTATTGTTGCGGCGGAAATTGTAGTTCAAGAGCGCCTGCCCCAGGTTACCCACACCGATCAGCGCCACATTGGTCAGTCTATCCTGATTCAGCGTTTTACTGAAGAAATTCATCAGCGCTTCCACGTCATACCCGTAGCCTCGCTTACCCAGGGCTCCGAAGTAAGAAAAGTCACGACGTATTGTTGCACTGTCGACTTTTACTGCTTCACTCAGCTTGGCAGAGGATACACGTTCTTTCCCTGCCTCATACAAAAACCTTAAATAGCGGTAATACAGCGGCAAACGTCTCGCTGTCGCCTTAGGTATTTTCTTCTCAGCCATTTTTTTAATCTCCTTATCCGTTTTAAATTAACTTTAGTTTAATCATTATAAATTATAGTCACTATAATCTTTGTGCATTCACAAACTATAAACTTTATGCCAATTAACATTATAGCATTAATATGGTGAAATAAAAGTAAAATAACCTGTTTTTCATGAATAATTCTTATTTTTCATAAGTTGCCAATTTGTACCATAGGTAACTTGAGCAAATTTAGTGAGCAAGCACACATGATAATACAGGTTATTTAATTGAGAACGTGATTCACAATGTTTGCTGGCAATTCTAACTCCTTCATTGTTATCTTTTATAAATATGCTAAACTGTTAAGAGATGAACACAGAGGATTACTTTTATGAAAATGAGGAAAATGATGATATTATTACAAACTGAAAAAATCTCGCGTTATTTTGGTGCAGAAAAACTCTTCGATAATGTTTCGCTGGAGATCAAAGACAATGCCCGTATCGGACTCGTCGGCAGAAACGGTGCCGGTAAGACGACTCTGCTGGAAATGATTTCCGGAAGAGAAGAACCGGATTCGGGAAATATCCACAAGAAAAAGACATGACCCTTGGCTACCTTGACCAGCACACCGGTCTGGACTCTTCACTTTGCATATGGGATGAGATGATGAAAATCGCTGAACCCGTCCTGGCTCTGGAAGAAGAAATGCGGGAAATCGAACAGAAATTAAGCGATCCGTCACCAGCCCAGTCAGGAAATGAATACGAGGAACTGCTCCAGCGTTACGACAGCCTGCAGCACACCTTCCAGGAAAAGAACGGCTACGGCATCGAGAGCGAGATACGTTCCGTCCTGCACGGCTTCCGTTTTTACGAAGAAGATTACGACACCCCCATACAGAACCTTTCAGGTGGTCAGAAAACACGACTCGCTCTTGCCCAGCTGCTGCTGGAAAAGAAAGATCTGCTGATACTGGATGAACCGACGAACCATCTGGACATTGAAACGCTGGCCTGGCTGGAAATGTACCTGCAGAATTATTCCAAAGCACTCCTGATCGTGTCACACGACCGGTACTTCTTAGACAAGGTGATCAATGAGGTTTATGAAGTCAGTCGCGGGGAAGTCGATCACTACCCGGGAAACTACTCCAACTATCTGAAGCTGAAAGCAGAAAAAATCAAACGCGAATGGAAAGTCTTTGAAAAACAGCAGAAAAAAATTGCAAAACTTGAAGATTTTGTCGACAGAAATATCGTGCGGGCTTCAACGACCAAACAGGCTCAGGCTCGACGCAAGCAGCTTGAAAAGATGGATACCGTCTCGAAACCGAAAAACGATGAAAAAAGCGCTCATTTCAGATTTCAGACAGGCAGAGAATCGGGACAGATCGTGCTTCAGACACAGGACCTCTCGATCGGTTATGAAGACGGGGCTTTGTCCAGTGACATCGATCTGGATATCAGAAAAGAGGAATCGATCGCCATCGTTGGGCCTAATGGGATAGGTAAAACCACACTGCTCAAGACGATCAATCGGATGATCCCTTTATTGAGCGGCAGTGATCGATTACGGTGCGAAAGTGGATCTGGGCTATTACGACCAGGAACAGACGCTGCTTAACAGCAAAAAGACTGTACTGGATGAAGTCTGGGACGACCACCCCAGCCTCCCAGAACAGGATATCCGGACACTGCTGGGCTCCTTTCTGTTCAGCGGCGAGGATGTTGAAAAATCGATCGCTTCGTTAAGCGGCGGCGAGAAAGCACGTGTGGCACTGGCAAAACTTTCTCTGGAAAAAAATAATTTCCTGCTCCTGGATGAACCCACGAACCATCTGGATATCGATTCAAAGGAAGTGCTCGAGAATGCCCTGATCGACTATCCAGGGACACTTTTATTCGTCTCTCATGACCGCTACTTCATTAACCGGCTGGCAACAAAAGTCATTGAATTGAACGAAAATGGTGCGGATGTCTATCTTGGGGATTATGATTACTATCTACAGAAAAAAGCAGAACTGGAAGCACTAAAGCAGCTTGAATCTGCCGACGAAGATGAGGAAGAATCAAATCTCCAGCTCAACGTCTTCTACAAAGAAATCCTTCGAAGAACAGAAGGAAGCCCAGAAAATGCAGCGAAAACTGGAACGTGCGATCCAGTCTATTGAAGACGAACTCGAAAAGCTGGAAGAGCAGATCGAGTCTGTTCAGGAAGCATTGAGTGCGCCCGAGATAGCCGACGATTTTGAAAAGCTGGAGAGTCTGGCTAAAGAAAACGAATCTCTGCAGACCAAACAGGAACATTTACTCGAAGAATGGGAAGAAAAGCAGTTCGAACTTGATGACTTGACGGACGACTGAAATAACTGAACGGATGAGGATGAAAGGCGACTTTCATCCTCTTTTCTGTATCCGATTTTCTACTTGAAGATGCATGGTTTGCCATTGCGTGCCCTTCAGTCCGTTCGTGAGACCGCGAAAGGCACGCCTGACACCATTGCGTGCCCTTCAGCCCGTTCGATAGGAACACGCGAAAGGCACGCCTGACACTATTCGTGACCTTCAGCATCGTTCGAGGGACCTCGAAAGGCACGCCTGACACCATTGCGTGCCCTTCAGTATGTTCGTGAGACCGCGAAAGGCGCGCCTGACACCATCCTGCGTGACCTTCAGCACGTTCATAGGACCGCGAAAGGCACGCCTGACACCATTGCGTGCCCTTCAGCCCGTTCGTGGAACTGCGAAAGGCGCGCCTGACACTATTGCGTGACCTTCAGTCCGTTCGAAGGACCTTGAAAGGCACGCCGGAATCTGCACTTTATTCAAAAATCACTGCACAAATAAAAACCGCAAGCCTCTGTATATTCTCATACAGGGCTTGCGGTTTTTTCATTATCTTTAATCCATTAACTAATATCAGACGGTCAGACCGGGCCGTCCGTTCAATCGAGTAGTCGGCGAAGTTGCTGTTTTTCAGCTGCACATAAGCGGCGGCACCGATCATGGCAGCATTGTCACCGCAAAGTTCAAGCGGAGGTATAAGGATCTCTGTGTCCGGCAACTCTTTTGAGACAGTGGTCTTCAGAGCCGTCCGCAAGCCCTTGTTCGCAGCAACACCACCGGCCAGAACTAACTGCTTCACGTTCTTTTCCTTTGCTGCCCGGATGGTCTTGTCGACCAGCACGTCCACGACAGCGGCCTGGAAGCTTGCCGCCAGATCGTTAGGATCGATTGCTTCATTTTTCTGTCTGGCATTATGGACCGTATTGATGAAGGAACTTTTTAGACCGCTGAAACTGAAATCATAATTATCGTCCTGTATCATGGCCCTCGGGAAATGATACGTGTCTTCTCCCTCGTGGGCCATCCGGTCGATGTGCTTGCCGCCTGGATAGGGCACGCCAGGACGCGGCCGATCTTGTCATATGCCTTCACCCGCTGCATCATCACGTGTTTCGCCGATGATTTCATGAATCTTCTGATTCCATATAAATAAGTTCGGTATGCCCGCCGCTTACGACCAGCGACAGTATCGGGAACGCTAATTTTGAAACGAGCTGGTTCGCAAAGATGTGACCCTTGATATGGTTGACCGCAATGAGAGGCAGACTATGAGCAAAGGCAATCGCTTTTGCCGCATTGACGCCGATAAGCAGCGCCCCGACTAGCCCCGGGCCTTCAGTGACAGCCACGGCATCCAGCTCTTCATACGTGACGCCCGCTTCCTTCATTGCTTCTTCAATGATCAGTGTGATCTGCTCGACATGATGACGGCTGGCGATCTCCGGCACAACACCGCCGAAACGCTGATGACTTTTGATCTGCGAAGCGACAATATTGGATAGAATTATATGACCGTCTTCTATGACGGCAGCGCTGGTTTCATCACAACTCGTCTCTATCGCTAAAATTCGCTTCTTATCCATTTTCTTCCCTCTTTCGGATCCTGCTCTGCATGATAATCGCATCTTCAGCAGGATAAGTGTAATAATTTTTTCTGACTGTTATGACTTCAAATGCGTTTTTGCTGTAAAAAGACTGCGCGGCTTCATTGCTTTTCCTTACTTCCAGGAAGATGCTTTCTATGCCTCTGAGAACACATTCTTCCCTGAAACGATCGAAAAGACACTGGGCGACGCGCTGCTTCTGAAATTCTCTGGAGACGACCACCGTGTAGATTTCGGCCTCATCAAGCAAGAGCTGGCCACCGATGTAGCCGATGAGGTGCGTATCGATTTCCGCGACAAAAAAGACGAGGTCCTCCCGTTTCAAAGTTTCTCTGTACTGGTCGACCGTCCAGGGAGAACCGTAACTGAAAGAATGATCCGCTATGTCGTAAAAGCGGTCGTACTGATCTTCATTGAAATTATACCGTCTGACACTGAGGCGTTGTTCCTGCATTTTTCTGATCACCCTTCACTCAGAATTTCATCAGAATCTCTTGGGGTCAAGCGCATCATTTCCAGCGCATCTTCATGATCATTGGCATAATAGCCTGTTTTCACCCGACCCTCTTCAAAACCGAGGGACCGGTAAAGACTTTGAGCCGCCTTGTTTGAGACTCTTACTTCCAATGTGACTTTTTCAATATCTTCTTCCGAAGCAATACGCATGATTTCTTTGAGCAGATAGGAGGCTATTCCTTTGTTCTGATAGGACGGGACTGTGGCAATATTCGTGATATGTGCTTCATGAGCGATGAACCAGGTGCCGACAAAAGCTACCGGCTGTTCTCCATCATACATCATGATGTAGAAAGCATTTTTATTGTACCGTATTTCATGCAGTATAGCGGTCCGGTTCCAGGGAGTCAGGCCATTATAGCAAAGGCGTTCGATCATCAATATTGCATCGACATCTGTATCGTCAGCTTTTTTTGCTTTTAAAAACTGTTCGTCGGAAAGAGCATAAAATGGCTGATGCAGTTTGACTCGAGACGAGATCGGCAAAAAAGCTTTTGTTGATGATTTGGCAACTCTTTCAGACAGCCATTCTTTAAAGTTTTTCAATCCACCCGCCTCCTTGTTCAAAGTCAGGATGAGCCTCCATCCAGTTCTGTTCAGCTTCAGCCAATTTCAAGTATTCCGGTTCAAATAGATGTGTATTTTCAGGTTCGAGAAGACTCCCCCGCTCTGCCAGTACGCTCGCGCGTGAATAATGCCGACTGGCAGGGAGTTCAACTAGCAGGTCTAAGCACTCCTTTTTGAACAGTTCCATATGTTTAAGACGGTCTTCACCCAGAAGCTGAATGGGTCCGTCCAGACGCTTCAGGACTTCCGCCCACTTTTCTGCTGAAATATGGGTATCTTTTTCGACATTTATAAGTCTGCTGTTCTTGTACTGGTACAAGCCTGTATAGATATTACCGCGCCGGGCATCGAATATCGGGACACAGTACGAACCCTCGATCAGAGAACCGTTTGCTGCCAGCACCTCCAGACTTGAAACACCGACGAGTTCGATATTCAAACTGAATGCCAGAGCTTTCGCCACAGTCACACCGATGCGGACACCCGTATATGAACCGGGTCCTTTAGCTACAACGATCCGTGTCAGATCCTTCAGGTTTCCAGTCCGCTTCTCTTAATAGATCTTCAATGGCCGGCATCAGCTGAATACTGTGATTTCTTTTTACATTTACCAGATGTTCTGCAATTAAACGGTCGTCTTCAAGCAAGGCAACAGTCATTACCTGATTGGATGTATCAATAGCCAAAATTTTCATACATGGACTCCTCTAGTCTTCAATCTTGTTAGCTTAAGTTTAGCATAATTAGACCCTCATGAGAAACTAATCCGACAGGTTTCAGTCTTATCTTTTGCATAATCGTCACTCTCGTCCTACAATGAATATGAACAAAATATGACAATGTAAAGGAGCAGATATCCATGGATGAAAATAAAGACAGTTTGAAGCATAAAGCAGAAGGTGCCAAGGACAAAGCAATGGGCGAAGCCAAAGAATCATATGGCGAAGCCACAGATGACTTAGGCAAACAGGTTGAAGGTAAAGCGCAGAAAGCCGAAGGTCAGGCCCATGAAGCAGTCGGCGAGGCCAAAGAAGACGACGAAGAAAAAGATAGGATACTTAATCTCTCCATCCTTGACTGTTTAAGGGTGGAGTCCTTATTTTATACTCGAGGAGGATTTACATGAGCAAGATTCTGATCACAGGAGCGACCGGAACCATCGGGACTAATCTGACAAGACATTTGAAAGACAAGCATGAACTGGTCCTGGCTGATATCGATTTCAGCTCATTTCCAGAAGAATTGAAGCAGGGAGCAGAAATTTACCAGGAAGATCTGACAGAGCTGAACGCATGGGAAGGTCTGCTCGATGATGTCGAATACGTTATTCAGCTGGCTGCCAACCCCGATCCTGACGCTGACTTTTACGATGAACTCGTCGGGCTGAATTACGTTCTGCCTCAGAATTTATATAAAAAAGCTGTGGATGCCCCTAAACTGAAGCGCATCATTTTTGCCAGTTCCATTCATGCCAGCGACGAGTATCCGGACAACGTACAGGTGAAAACGACGGATCAGGTGCGTCCGGATGATCTATACGGCGTGTCCAAAGTCTACCTGGAAGCATTGGCAAGCTACTATGCCTTCAATAAGAACATCGAATCGATCGGTATCCGAATAGGCGACTATAAATCAGATGATTCAGAACTGGATCCCGACAGCGATTTCAACAGCATGGCTATGTATTTCTCGGCACGAGACATGAATCACCTTGTCGACTGCTGTCTGAACGCCACGCTTCTAGAACCTTATCTGCTGGTGAACGGCATTTCAAACAATACGTTTCCGCGTCTGGATATCCAACCGGCCCAAGTCAAGCTCGGCTATCAGCCTAAAGACAATGCTTTTGAGAAATTGAACAAGCTTTAAATTTCATGACAGGTCAATGATCCGGACATCCATTTGTGATGTCCGGATTTTCATGTGGAAAGGATCTGCCTTTGAAGCACATGTCATCCACCGCTTTCTGTTTTACTCCTTGGACTGAAGAAATGAGCCCCGTTCGGTCAGTAGCTTATGTTTAAGTCTCTGAACTTACCGAAAAAGCAATAATTCGGCTGTTTGCAGGACCCGCTTTTCTCCTACTGACCGAAAATGATGGCCGTTCGGTTAGTAGACTTAAATACACTCAGCCTAATTACCGAATAAGGCCATGTTCGGTAATTAGGTGATCGGGATCGATTTCAAAGTGCTTAATCCTTCATGAATTCGGTCAGTAGCAGACAGTTACCTGTCAGAAATCACCGTACTTTGACAGATTAAGTAATTAGCACGAGAATAAGCATGTGTACTTACCGAATTTAACTGTAAACATCTTTTCATAATGAAAACAGTTGCCCGCAGGCAACTGTTCATCTCTGTATTTCAAACTCAAATTTTTTTCAGGTACTCTCACGTTCAACGAGCTTAGTCGACATGATCACTTTTTTGGTGACTTCCCGTTCTTCATCGATTTGTTCCTGCAGGAGATTGATACCGCTGATACCCATCTCTTCCGTATACACCTTGACCGTCGTCAGCGAGGGCGTGATGTATTTTGCTGTCGATATATCGTTGAACCCGATGATGCTCACATCTTCAGGTACTTTCACATTCTTTTCGTACAAGGCTTTCAGGCAGCCGATAGCTATGGCATCATTTGCTGCGATAAAAGCTGTGGGAAGCTCCGCTTTTCTGATCGTTTCCAGTGCCTTAAGCATGTTCCGCTTGCCGTCTTCTACGCGAAACGCTCCTGTAAAGAAATACTTTTCATGATACAGTTTTCTCCGCTTAAGATACTCCCTGACGATCTTTTCTCTCGGATCGATCCAGTGGCCGGTTCCGTCACTGAATGACTCCCTGCCACCGATGAACCCTATTTTCGTATGCCCCTTCTCAAGGAGATAATCAACATTTCTTCGCATAGCTGTCTTGAAATCGACCACTACACTGTCAACGTCTTCCTCAGGCAGGTAATCGACAAAACAGAGTGGCACGCCATGTCCTTTCAGCTGTTTTACTTGTTCTTCACTGAATTTACCGATAGCCAGGATACCGCTCAGATCAGACTCATCGATAAAGTCATCCTGCTTGTATACGCGCTTGTACGAATACCCCAGTGCTTTCGCGCGTTTCTGTGCACCCAGTCGGATAGACATGTAATAAACATCCTGCAGTTCTTCGGCTTCCGAGTACCAGTTGACGATGGCGAGTTTGCCTGCGGCTTTTTTCGCTGACCGCTTCTTTGATTTGTATTCCAGTTCTTCTGCGACTTCAAAAATCTTCTTTTTGGTCTCTTCGCCGACAGACAGGCTTGAATCGTAATTCAATACACGGGAAACGGTCAATGTCAGAAACACCCGCTTTGTTTGCCAATCTGTTTTAACGTTGCCATCTCTTCACTCCTTAGTCGTCACCCGGCTTGTGACTGCAGATCAGCCTCTTACGCCGAACGTATACGTCGTGCGGAGACCTGGAAAGTGTCCTCCGGAGTCAGCACGATGTTGCCGAATCCCGGATGATTGACCGCATCAGGCAAGGTCTGCGTTTCCAGCGTGATACCCGCATACTGCTTTGCCGGTTCACCCTCGATCAGATAGTCATCCACTAGGGCGTTGTGCGTGAAGACGACGACGCTATTACAGTCGGTGTAGAGCTTCACTTCACGCCTGCTTACGGGATCATACAAGACACCTTTGACTTCTGTATCCGGTTCAAGCACAAAAGGATGATCCAGACCGTTCAATGGCTTGATTTGAGGATGATCAGCATGGACGGCTTCTTTGACCGGTTTTGCCTCGGTGAAATCAAACGGTGTACCGTCGACATTCTCCATGTTGTCACTCGGCAGATTTTCTTCAGCCAGTGGAATGTAGCGCGGACTTGCGAGCTTGAGTTCGTGATTTAGTATCGGCTTCTTGATATCCCCTGTCAGATTGAAGTACACGTGATTGGTCGGATTGAACAGGGTAGTTTCGTCCGTTGTCGCTTCATAATCAATGATCCATTCATCATCTTCAGTTAATGTATAAACGACTTTTATCTGCATCGTACCCGGGAAATTATTTGCTCCCGCAGGATCCGTGATGCTGAAGATCAGTTTGCCCTCTGTTTCATTTACTAGGACGTCCCATAGCTTGGTATCCAGACCTTTGGGACCCCCGTGCAGCAGGTTATTGCCTTCATTGATGTCAAGCTGAGTTTCCTGTCCGTTCAGAATGCATCGGCCTTTGCGTGATACGCCCGGCGACACGTCCGATCGTTGCTCCGTGAAAAGGGCGGTGGGCAATAAAGTCATCCAGATTATCCACATTCAGCGTGATGTTATCTCTTTTACCGTCTTTATCCGGTGTCACCAGTTTGGTCAAGGTCGCTCCGAAAGGGACCGCACTGATCGATACCCCGTTTTCATTCGTTAACGTATATTCCATGATGTCTTTATTTTCAAATGTACCAAAAACTTTTTCTGTAAGTTTCATTTAATTTCCTCCACGTTTTAAGTATTTTAAATCGATTTTAGATGATCAATAAATCTTCTGAACGCGTCTATGCCTTCTTTATCGCGTTTGAAGACACCGGCGTCCTTAAGCACCTGCAGGAAGACATCACCGACTGCTTCATCGACGATGTCACCGACATTGGCTTCCGTTACCTTATGATTTTCTTTCAGCTCATCGGCCCACTCACGGTGAATGGCATCGACAGTCTCACTTTTTCCAGTCAGATACTCCCTGACCGTCTCCAGTTCGTCTTTAAGTCGCGGCGGCAGGATAGCCAGTCCCATGACTTCGATCAAACCGATATTCTCTTTTTTGATGTGCTGTACAGGCGGGTGGGGATGGAAAATCCCATCCGGAAAGGCTTCTGACGTCAGATTGTTGCGCAGGACCAGGTCCAGCTCGTAAGCTTCACCTCTGCGGCGGGCAATCGGTGTCACGGCATTGTGCGGATCGCCATGTGTTTCAGCATAGATTCCTACAGATTCATCGGAGTATCCTTCCCACACCTTCATGATTTTGTCAGCCGCTTGAACGACGCTTTCTTTATCCAGACCTGTCACCCGAACGACGGACATCGGCCACTTGATGACACGTGTCTGAACGCTTGGGAACCCGCTTAATTCGAAGGTATACTCGGTCTCTGCATTATCCAGCGGAAAGGTATGGCGCCCCCCCTGATAATGATCATGAGAAAGGATCGATCCGCCCACGATGGGCAGTCCGGCATTCGACCCTACAAAATAATGCGGCAGGGTCGTCAGGATATCCAGAAGATTCCGGATCGCCTGGATACCGACATCCATTTCCCGGTGAATGCGGGACAGGAAGATCGCATGCTCATTGTAATAGGCATACGGTGAATACTGAAAGCCCCATTCCTCATCGTTTAATTCCATTCTCACCAGGCGATGATTCGCTCTGCCAGGATGCGTCAGATGTCCCTCATAGCCTTCATTTTCCATGCAGAGCTTGCACTCGGGGTATGCCGGCTGATTCTCACGAGCCAGAGCAATTTCCTTAGGGTCTTTTTCCGGTTTGGACAGATTGATGGTGATCTCAAGGTCACCGTATTCAGTCGGATGTGTATATTCTATGTTTTTAGCTATTTCTCTTGTTTTGATGTAATTGTTTTCTCTGCTCATTTCAAAGAACCAGTCTGTCGCCGCTTTCGGTCCTTCTTCATACTTCTCCCAGAAGAACTGATTCACTTCGGAAGGGCGCGGGGTGATCAGATCCATGACCTTCGCACCGAACACGTCCCGGCTAGACGGCAGGTCCTCGATCGTGTCCGTTTTAACGGCATGTTCTGTTAAAGCATCCAGCAGTTTCAGAGGATCGACGGCAGCCTGAGAAGGCTCAAGCGGACTGATTTCCTGTTTTTCAAGCAGATCGAGCAGACGATTGGTCAAGTATATCCGGTCCAGGCCGTCCACTTTACCCGATTGGATATAGTAGTCAACGAAGTCCGTAATAATCTGGTCGATAGCTTCGCTTACATAATTTTTACTCATTGGCCACCCATTCCCTAGTCCCGTCAGCCGTTTCAGCGATATAAAATTCTGCCTCGTGACCGATTTCTTCTTTGAATTTCAGACCGACGTTTTCAATAAACGGTTCGACCTGTTCATTTTCGACGATCGCAATGCAGCATCCGCCGAATCCGCCGCCAGTCATCCGCGCACCCACTACACCGTCTTCCTCCCAAGCTGTTCTGGAAAGCAGGTCCGTTGCTTTGACCGTCACTTCATAGTCCTCGTCTAAAGAAACATGCGACGCGTTCATGTACTTCCCAAACTGTTTTAAATGACCCGCTTTCAGTGCTTCCGCCGCCCGGTCCGTACGGGCACTTTCATACACCGCATGGCGCGCCCGGCGCATCAGTACTTCGTCATCGATTACATGTTTATGCTTTTCAAAAACGTCTTCCGTCATTTCCCCAAGCGACGAAACATTTACGACTTCCTGCAGCTGCTTTAAAGCCGATTCGCATTGTTTCCGGCGGGTGTTGTATTCAGAATCGACCAGTTCCCGGCGGGTCATCGAATTCATGATGACTATCTTATGATGCGGCAGATCTACCGGCACTTGTTCATAATCCAAGGTCGTCGTATCCAATAGCATGGCATACCCCTTTTCAGCCATGCCGACAGCGAACTGGTCAAGGATACCTGAATTGAGACCTAAAAATTCATTCTCTGTGCGCATGCCCATTTTCACCAGTTCCAGCTGCTTGATATCCAGATCAAAAACATCGCGGACAAGGACACCCGTCAAGAGTTCCAGCGAAGCCGAAGACGATAATGACGCGCCATTTGGGATCGTACCGTACACATAAAGATCGAACCCGGCAGGCAGTTCACCTGTTTTTTCCTGGATATACTTGATCATGCCTTTGACATAGTTCGTCCAGTTATCTTCTTTTTTAAAAGTAAGATCCGATATATCAAATGCTGATCATCCCCACTTCCGGAAAATTCCCCGAAAAGGCATGGATCTCTTTATCTTCACGCACCTTGACCACACCATATGTCCCCATCGTGATCGCGCAGGGAAAAACTTTGCCGCCGTTATAATCCGTGTGTTCACCTATCAAATTGATCCGTCCGGGAGAAAAGAAGACACGGTCCGCTTCATAACCAAACTGATATTTAAACGCTTCCAATAACTGCTTCCGTTTCATTCAGCACACACTCCTTCATATTGCTCACTATAAGTGTGCCCTCTTTGGTAAATTAATACAAGTACATTTACCAAATTAATACAGCGATTTCTCCGGAACGCTGATAAGTCATACTAAATTCATAGTGTTTACTCTGAAAATAACGGCGCTATATGGTATAATTAAATGAGATTCATTGATCACAATGAATCATTTTATATAGTACAGGAGGTACTCGATATGTATTTTCCATTTTATTGGGATCCAACCATGATTTTGATCATTATAGGCTTGATTATTTCAGGACTGGCCAGTATGTATGTCCAATCCACTTACAGTAAATACAGTGATGTGAAAAGTGACCGTGGTTACACCGCCTCAGATGTCTGCCGTCAGATACTCAATGCATCCAACCTGCAGAATGTCCGTCTGGAAGGCATCCGCGGAAATCTGACAGACCATTACAACGCTCAGGATAACGTGCTGCGTCTATCTGATTCCACTCGAAATTCGACTTCCGTTGCCGCTATCGGCGTCGCAGCTCACGAAGCCGGTCATGCTTTGCAGGACCGTGATAATTACGGCCCACTGCGCTTGCGTGCGGCTCTGGTTCCAGTGACGAACTTCGGACAGACAGCGGCATTCCCTATTTTAATACTGGGAATGTTTATGGGGGGCGAAGGCGTTCTGATCAACATCGGGATCATGCTATTTTCACTTACATTACTCTTTCAGCTTGTCACTCTTCCGGTCGAATTCGATGCATCCAAGCGAGCTATTCGAATTCTTGAAGAACAGAATCTGCTCACACGGGAAGAGATTCCTCAGGCAAAAAAAGTTCTGAATGCCGCAGCATTGACGTATATCGCTGCAGCCATCGCTTCATTCTTGAGTGTCATGCGTCTGGTTCTGATTTTCGGAGGCGGCAGACGCCGTCATTAATAGAAAACACTATTTAAAAGGTGAAACTGGTCAAGTTCCAGTTTCACCTTTTTTCTGTTTATGCTATAGTATCCTCTTAATTGCGTGCCCTTCGCTGCCTCGAGCTTATACGTCAGGGAGACGCATTACGACTTTTCGTAACCTTGATGACCTCGAAATCACGCTAAAGATATACATAGAACGATAGTTTTCCATGTATACGCTCCCCATTTCCTGTTGATGATGCTGTATAATTTCAAAAAAGTGGATCACCGACTGGAAATCCACCTTTCGATCATCCATATTATATAACGTTGAGCTTTAAAATCCAGCGACAAGCTAAAATCAGTCAAGCATGCACTCACTGTTTTCTATTAGATTGATCTCTTTGGATTTGACCACTTTGGCCGGGATGCCCACTGCCGTCACACCTTCAGGGATATCGTTTAAAACAACAGCACTCGCCCCGATTTTTGCATTTTTACCGACAGTAATATTACCGATGACCTGAACATGGGCGGAAAGCAGGACACCGTCTTCGATCGTCGGATGGCGTTTACCCGTTTCATCGCCCCGGCCGCCTAGAGTTACTCCATGAAAAATACGCACATCATTACCAATTTCAGCCGTTTCACCGATCACGATCCCCATCCCGTGGTCAATAAAGAAACAGCGTCCGATAACCGCACCTGGATGGATCTCCACACCCGTTACCCATCTGCTGAAAGTCGATATCATCCGTGCAATCAGCTTTAGATTCTTCTTATACAGAAAATGAGCGATACGGTAGTAAATGATGGCCCAGAACCCAGGATATGTCAGCACGATTTCAAGTACCGACCGAGCTGACGGGTCGTTTCTTTTATACGTCTTGATAAACTTTCTGAATTTGTTCATATTGACTCCTTTATTTCATTCCCGCTCTTGTTTCAGCTGAGAACGGTTCTTTCGATATACCGATGACACATCCCTCGTTCTACAGGGCTTATTAGTAATTATAAACGTATAAGGTTTCAAAATTCGATCAAAATTTTAACAGATTCGATCATTTTCTTTAGAATAATGAATTCGTTTAGCTTTCCGTTCAGTCTTGATTCTAACTTTTTTCAAATACTGGCTGTTCTAGTATACTGATTATAGCTTAAAACAAGAAAGGAGACACTGATTTGGAAATCATTTTATGGATTTTAGTTATAGGATTATTCATCACAAGCTTCATCGCACTGGCTTTTCCAGTGCTACCCTCTGTTTTTGCCGTATGGGGAGGCTTTCTGATTTATCATTTCTTTATCAACTCCGGCGAACTCACAGTCTTTTTCTGGATTTCAATGACTGCTTTGACTGCGATACTTCTGCTGGCTGATGTGTTCACCGGTTCATTGGCAGTCAAGCGTTTCGGAGGAAGCAAGCTGGGCGAACGTGTCGCCGCTGTTACTGTCATTCTAGGTGCATTCGTTTATCCACCTTTTGGGATAATCGCTCTGCCCTTTATCGCTGTTCTCATCGCTGAATATTGGAAAAAGAAGGATTTATCTTCAGCTCTGCGTGCAGCCATTGGTAGTCTTATCGGCTTTTTAAGCGGGAAAGTCGCAGAAGGCATCATCCAGTTCATTATGATCGGCTGGTTTTTCCTGGTCATCTGGTTTTAGTCTACCCGTGCTAATTTCAAAACGATTCACATCATCAGATGAGAAGAGCCAAGACCAGTACACTTCCGAGAAAAAAACTACAATCCTCATCGTCAAATGGGGTTTGTAGTTTTTTATTGACTGAATTTAATTCGTACCCAGTTCTTCTCTCACGACCGCCGCGATGCGCTCGACATATCCGTTCACTGATTCTTCAGTCGGCGCTTCTGCCATAACGCGAAGCAATGATTCCGTTCCGCTCGGGCGGACCAGTACACGGCCGTTACCGGCCATTTCCTGCTCGACATCTTCAATAACAGAGCTGATCGCCGGATTGGACATCACATTATGCTTGTCTGTCACCGGGATATTTACCAGTTTCTGAGGATATGAGGTCACTTCTTCAGCTAACTCTGACAGTTTCTTGCCTGTCTGTTTCATGACGTTCAAGAGCTGGACCCCGCTCAGCAAGCCGTCGCCTGTCGTATGATAATCCAGGAAGATCAAATGACCAGACTGCTCGCCGCCTAGGTTATACCCGTTTTTGACCATTTCTTCAACAACAAAGCGGTCACCGACTTTGGTCTTAACTGACTTGAGGTCATGTTTTTCTAAGGCTTTGTAGAAACCGATATTGCTCATGACTGTCGAGACGATCGTATTCTTCTTCAGGCGTCCTTCTTCGTGCATGAACTTCCCGCAGATGTACATGATCTTGTCTCCGTCGACGATATTCCCCAATTCGTCAACAGCAATCAGACGGTCACCGTCACCATCAAAGGCCAGGCCGACATCGGCACCTTTTTCCTTGACATAGGCCGACAGATGCTCGGGATGCGTGCTGCCCACGCCGTCGTTGATATTCAAACCATTAGGTGTATTTCCGGTAACATCGAAGTCTGTATCCAGATCTGCAAACAAACGGTTAAGAAGCGGGCTGGCTGCGCCATTCGCACCATCCAGAGCCACATGGATACCGGATAAATCTCCTGAAATCGTCTGTGTCAGGAACTGGATATATTTTTGGATGCCTTCTTTATACTCTTCAGAAGTTCCCATGTCATGCGAACTCGGACGCGGCAGATCATCTTCTTCAGCATCGATCAGTGCTTCGATCTCAGCTTCCTGTTCGTCAGAAAGCTTGAAGCCGTCTGAACCGAAGAACTTGATGCCGTTATCCTGCACAGGATTGTGAGAAGCAGAGATCATGATTCCCGCCGTCGCATCCTGCTGACGGGTCAAGAACGATACGCCCGGAGTCGTGATCACGCCTAAACGCAGCACTTCAACGCCGACTGATAAAAGACCGGAAACAAGCGCATATTCCAGCATTCTTCCTGAAATACGTGTATCCTTACCCACTAAAACACGGGGTCTGTCTGATTCAGAGTGCTGAGCCAGTACATATCCTCCAAAGCGTCCTAACTTGAACGCCAGTTCCGGGGTCAACTCCTTGTTTGCTATCCCTCGTACGCCATCGGTTCCAAAATATTTTCCCATTTTAAAATAACTCCTCACATTATTATTATTCATCAGTTTCATTTGATTCAGTATTTTCCTCTTCATTTTCCATGACACGGTTTACACGTATCAGTACATCCAGTTCTTCTGGTACAGTTTCCGAAATGCCCTCGGGCAAGTTTAACGGTATCGTTCGGATCGTTGATTCAGTCACGCCCGAAACATCCACTTCAATAATAAAATTATTCAACTCTTCTATAATATCAGATTCTCCGGTGACCGTCACGTTCTCCGGTTCACCCTGAGCGATTTCCAGTGCATATTCGTAAGCCTCATTAGGTGTCCCGGCTTCCTCAAGCACGATCGGCAGTGTCCGCTGCGTTCCCCTTACCGGGATGGTAACATCGATCTGCTGTGGAGAAATATTCACATTCAAAGGGTCACCTGTTGAATCAAGGACCAGAACATTCAGCGTCATTTCAATATCTTCGGTTATGTTTCCTCCCTCAGGCATCACGACGATCATGACATCACTGATTTCTTCCATTGTGGACAGTGCCCCCGATACAGTTACTGTTTCAGCAGATAAAACGGGGTCTTCAGCTCGGTAGCCATCTTCCAGATGGGCTGACTCGTTAAACTCTACACGAACATCAAAATCTTCTACTCTTTTTTCTTCAATCTCCAGCGCGACCTCTGCCGGCATCACACTGTAGTCCAGCTGATTGCTCAACCCTTCAGCCTCTAGCTCCACAGTATGAGAGCCCGGTCCCAGTTCGTCAAGATCCGGTGTTTCGATGGTGAAATTCTGCGTGGCTAATGTCTGGGTCAGAATAGCCTGAGGACCTTCCAGACGAATTGTAGCCGTTTCGGGAATGCCTGACACAAAATACGCATCACGGTCGATATTGATATCGATCGGTAAGTTTGTAATCACTTCTGAGCTCGTAATGCTCGCACCGTCAGTCGGGTTGGTAGACAGATTTCTGGATGAATTTTCATAAGTGACAAACGCAAAAAGCACGATGGCAAAAAACAAAGCCATTAGTTTTGATATCCAGGGATTTTCTACATTCATCTGCCTGACACCCCTTTTCTGACAGCATCTATGATTTGCTGCAGTGGTCCTTGTGTCTCTTTTTCTTTTTCGGTCTCCACGATCTCTTTGTTCAAGTAATCGATGACTTCTTCCTGAGTCATGTCATTGATCAGGTTCCCTCTTCGTGAAATACTGATGTCTCCCGTTTCTTCTGACACGATCAGCGTAATGGCATCTGAAACCTCAGACAAGCCGATAGCAGCACGATGACGCGTTCCAAGCTTCTTCGGTATGGCTGGACTTTCTGACAGCGGAAGATAACTTGCCGCCGTTGCGATTTTATAATTCTTGATGATGACCGCCCCATCATGCAGCGGTGTATTGGGTATGAAAATATTGATAAGCAGTTCTGATGATAAGTCTGCATTGATTGGGATACCCGTTTCAATGTATTCATCGAGACCTGTTTCCATTTCAAGCGAAATCAGTGCACCGATCCGTCTTTTGCCCATATATTGAAGCGCACGGGAAAGATGTTCCACAACTTGTTCGCTTGGATTCGACTTTTTCTTCCTTCCGAAAACAGATCCACGTCCAAGGTGCTCCAGTCCCCTTCTCAATTCAGGCTGAAAGATGATGATCATCGCTAAAGCTGACCATTGGATCACGAAATCGACAACAAATTCGGTTGTATTAAGCTGAAAAAGCACACTGACTAGCTTAAGCAGTAAAATGACGCCGATCCCTTTTAATAATTCTACAGCACGCGTCCCTTTGACGATCCGCATCAGCTGATACATGAAAAAAGCGACGATCAGTATATCAATAATATTAACGCCGGTTCGCCAGGCCAGCAAGCTCGACCAGTCGAATGTTCTCAGAAATTCTATGGGCATTATGCCACCTCCACATTCTAAACATATACCGTCTAAGTATACCATACAATCCTCGGGTATTAACGAGTGAATTTCAGGGATTTATATCTGTTCTAATTTCCTCTGAAACACAAAAAAACTGTACAGCACATTGCCGCACAGTTTTTCCATTATACTGGGCTACTAGGATTCGAACCTAGGAATGACAGGATCAAAACCTGCTGCCTTACCGCTTGGCTATAGCCCAATGAAATGGAGGGAGTAGGATTTGAACCTACGAACCCGAAGGAACGGATTTACAGTCCGCTGCGTTTGGCCACTTCGCTATCCCTCCGTATTTAAAAAAACAATGCCGGCTAAAGGAATTGAACCCTCGACCCACTGATTACGATTCAGTTGCTCTACCTACTGAGCTAAGCCGGCACTATGACACTCATTCAAGTGTCCATGACCCCTACGGGATTCGAACCCGTGTTACCGCCGTGAAAGGGCGGTGTCTTAACCGCTTGACCAAGGGGCCGGACATCTTGCACTTTTTAAGCACAAGATATATTCTATAACGAATTCAACTGAATGTCAACAGTTTAAAGAAAAAAGATTATTTTGCGTGAATATGACCGTATTTTTCAGGTTTTCGTTCAAATAATTTACCGACATAAGGACAAACTGGAATGATCTTCTTATCTTCTTTTTCCATTTCTACAACGACACGGTCTACAAGTTTTTCAGCTACACCCTGTCCCCTGAGAGAAGGATCTACAAATGTGTGATTGACTTCGACTTTATCACCTTTAGGCAGGTAAGTTATTTCAGCCAGCAGTTTCCCGTGCTCTTCTTTATAAAAACGATTGACATCTTTGCTAAAATCCATTTTCTTCACCCTTTTCACTATTATTTTATACCTTCATCTTATCACTTAAAATCAATAATTTACATTGTTTCCTATGAAATATTGTAAATTAAAAATCATGGAATCAAAATCGAAAAATCGCTAGTGCTTCGAATTCGATATATTCATCAGATGTGTTAAACTTAAAATGAAATGTTGGGACTATTTTTATTAATTCGAGGAGGAATGATGAAATGAAAATCGGTATTATTTTAGGGAGTATTCGTGAAGGGCGTGTAAATGAGGACGTGGCAAAATGGGTCAAACATATAGCAGAAAATTATTCACAGGAGTTAGAGTTCGAATTAGTCGACTTAAAAAAGTATGATTTGCCTCTGTTCGCTGAACCCGCTTCACCTGCCTACACAGACGATCTCGTAGCAAAAGACAAGCAGCAGCCATGGGCTGAAAAAATGGCCAGTTTAGACGGCTACATCTTTGTAACGCCTGAATATAACCACGGCATGTCATCTGCTCTGAAAAATGGCCTGGATTTTGTCTACCACGAATTGAATGACAAAGCTGCTGGTATCGTCAGTTACGGTTCTGCCGGCGGCGTACGCTCTGCAGAACAGCTGCGCACCGTTTTATCTGAGTTCCAAGTGGCTCATGTCCGCACACATCCCGCTTTATCCTTATTCTATGACTGGAAAGATAAAAAACTGGATCCAAGCAATGCACAGAAAAAAGCGGTCGAAACCATGGTGTATCAGCTTACCTACTGGACAGAAGCTATGAAAAATGTACGGGAGAAAAAAGCGCAGGAAAACAGCGATGCAAAGAAATAAAAAATAGAATTTTAGATAAGGAAAGCCTGGCGAAAAAACTGCCAGGCTTTTTATTCTATATAAAATCAAATATTTCTAACGGACTTAACTTTCTTTTAATTAAACTGATTAGCGTTTATAGGATTTCGACTTCCAGTTTGGTAACTAGATTCCCATTCCAACGAACTCAGAAGATAACGAGGAGGCACTCATGCTTCTTCCCGGAAGGCTCGTCATCTCGCCAACTAGACTCCATAGTCTGATCAATATCATTTATACCTTTTGTGATATACTGACATAAATCATATCAAAGGATGATGGGCATGACTGAATCGATTTTAGCAATTACCGGACCCACTTCAGGGATCGGCCGCGCAACTGTGAAAGCCCTGGCCAATACTTTCCAGAGAATCATACTGATCTGTCGTAATATGGATAAAGCAGAGACTCTTACCCAAGAGTTACTTGAACTGAATCCAAACCTCAAAGTGGATACCGTCAGGTGTGACTTGAGTGACTTGTCTTCAGTCAGACAAGCAGCCAAAGTAATTAAAGAACAGTTCGACCACATCGACTGTCTAGTTAACAATGCCGGCATGGTTTCAAAATCTGGTCAAACAAGTCCTGACGGATATGAACTTATGATGGCAACAAATTATCTCAGCCATTTTTTATTGACACATGAACTGCTTCCGCTGGTCATGCAAAGCGAACGCAGGCAAGTCGTCATTGTTTCGTCGGACGCTTACAAATTTGTGCCAATGAAACGGCCATTCTTCAAGCCGACACATTCCAGCGCGATAGCCGGTTACGGGAGATCAAAACTAGGCACTCTTTATCTGGCTCAGGAACTGCATGAAATGTATTCACGTAAAGGACTGAAAACGACAGCTGTCCACCCCGGGATGGTTTCTACCAATATCGGCAGAAATAACGTAAGCAAGAAAGTAGGCGATTTTGTATTCAAGCTATTAGACCCCTTCTTTGTAACGGTTGAAGAAGGAGCCCGACCCGTGGTCTCCGCAGTCTTATATCCTGAAAAATTTGCGGGCTTTTATTCCAATGAAGGGACCGTTGCCCCAGTCAAAAAACACGGCAGTGACTTCAAGATGCGCCGGGAATTTATCGATGCCACTCTTAGAAGAATTGGATATGGATTCACTTTAATTCCTCATTGATGAGTTTCTTCAGGACAGGCAAGACCTCTGATTTGAACCAGGGATTCCGGTTCAGCCAGCCGTGATTCAGAGGCGACGGATGAACCAGCGGAAAGTAACCCGGCAAATAATCTCTGAAGTGTCTGACTGTTTCTGTCAGATTCTTCTCCCGACGTTTTCCCAGATAGTGCTTCTGGGCATAATTCCCTACTAAAATGATCGTTTCAAGATTCGGCATCTCTGCTAGCAAGCGGGGATGCCATTTTTCTGCAAAACCTTTTCGAGGAGGGACATCCCCCGATTTCGCTTTTCCCGGATAGTAAAAATCCATAGGCAAAT
>JAXHNF010000008.1:0-12243 GCA_034520745.1 Alkalibacterium sp. | reverse complement strand
CTATGCAGACGATATTTGGAAAGTGAAACAGCACTGCAATGCAGATAAAGGGGTCCAGCCTCTTGATGAACCGATAGCATAAGGAAAAAACATACTAAGATTAGTAGGTAGAAACCTCGACGGGGGTTTTTACCTACTATTTTTCTTTTATAGAGGTATAGTAAGGGTGAAAGGAAGCTCGACCGAACTCTCAAGGACTATGAGTCCGAATATAAAACTGAGCTCCTTCACTGTCATTTCTAAATCAGGTTTAAGTATGTGGGACTAAGAGTCCGAGTATAGGAAATGAGACATGAAATGAATCAGTGAAGGTCTTTTAATTTAAAGAAAGAGAGGAAAAAAATGACTTATGTATTAGCGTTGGATATTTCTATGGGAAAAAGTTATGCAGTGATTTACAACGAAGAAACGTGTTTATGGGAAAATACGATTGAGCACACTAAAACAGGGTTCAATGATCTTCTCGTGCAGATAACACGTTTGCCTGTCATTCCGGATATTGTGTTTGAATCCACGGGCATATACTCACGACCGTTGGAAAGATTCTGCCAAGATAATCAATTGCCGTATGTACTCTTAAATCCTTTACAAGCAAAAAAACAATTGGAAGAAGCCACCTTGAGGAGCTGGAAAACGGATAGGCAAGACGCCCACCAACTCGCTCAGAGTCACTGGAGAAACAAACGGAAACCCAAAGAACTTCAGAGTGATACTTATCAGGTCTTACGAGATTTGTCACGCTTTTACCAGGAGGTAGAAGAAGACATCAAGCGTAACCGGATGTACCTTCACAACTGCCTTCAACTAACGTTCCCTGAGTTGGAACACTTCTTTTCCAACCGGCTTACCTCCTACGCTTTAAGCATAATAAGTCTGTTTCCGCACCCAGACCTGGTTTTAGAAACAACCCCCACAAAAATAAAAAATCGCCTAATGAAAACGACGCTTAAGAAAATTTCTGATAATCGCGCTCGGAAGAAAGCTGAAGATTTGATGGTCTATGCCAAAGATTCTTATCCGGCAACGCGAGTTGACAGTGTCCATTGTCAAAGAGCGATATATTATGCAGAGAAACTCCAGGACTTACTCCAAAAAAAGGAAAATCTTCGTATTCAGCTCATTGAGCAGGCCAGACTCCTGGAAGAATTTATACTATACGTATCAATACCGGGAATTGGCGAGTTAACATCTGCTTTATTGATCGGAGAATTAGGTGACATTCGCCGTTTCACAACACCTAACCAGCTGAATGCCTTTGTGGGCATTGATATACGCCGTTATCAATCTGGTAAATACATTGGAAAGGATCATATCAATAAACGAGGAAACCCGAAGGGAAGAAAAATACTCTACTTTACAGTCAAAAACATGATTCGCCAACAGCGCGCCGCCCCTAATCACATTGTTGATTACTACTATAAATTAAAAAGGCAACCCATCCCCAAGAAGGATAAGGTTGCCACAGTTGCCTGCATGAACAAGCTCCTGAAGTGTATGCATTCCATGGTGAGGAACCATACTTCGTACGACTATGCGTACACGGTCTCTAGGACCACTAATATGCCTATAGTATAGCACGATACTTCTCAGAAAAAAATTAGAAAGACTGAGGTTTATTTAATGTACCCTTTTTTTGATTTTCATCATCGCATCTCTAGGATCATAATGGCTATAAAAATATTTAATCTTTTAGCTTGACTAATCGTAGGAAAGAGAGTGGGACAAAAAGCGTTCAGACCCGTAACTTCTAACGCATACCCTATCCGGTAACTGCTGAAGCAGTAACGGCTACGGCAACTGGAGCGAATAAGCGCAAGATAATCGAAGATTACCTTGCATTATTGTGTGGCACTGTGGGCGAAGCCCAAGTGTATCATATCTGTAGATGGCTAAAGCCATAACAGCTATGACAAAGTGGACGTCGGGTCTGCTTTTTGGAGCAGGTTTAAGATAAAATATTCGTAAGCTTAAAAGAGGCTGGGACTTTTGTCCCAGCCTCTTTTCATTGTGCGCCCGGCATGGGCGATAACTTGGTGGTGAAAGTCCACTACAGACTTGGCAGTAGGAACTGTTAGCGAAAATCAAGGGTGTCCGCCGCGAGGCGGAATCGAAGGAAGATGGACGCAAATGCTTGCACTGACGAACAGAAACTTCATACTAAGGCTTAATAAAATGGATAAGCTTGCAATACAAAGTAAAGTCCAATACTGCCCGAATTCTATTGAGTAAATGAAGCAGTGACGTGAGCAGAAAGTTATCGCTCTTACCCGGGGAGGTCTGTCTAGCGACCGATGGTCGTAGTAACAACGTATAGGCAGAAGTCAGCCGAGGTCATAGTAGGGAAAATGTACCGAAGGACCGAACAACATTAGAGCACTTTGAAGATTGGAGGTTAGGCATTATGACAAACGCAGAAAACAACCAAGACCGGCAGGTTGGCAAACTACAGAGGGATAAGCTGGAAGCGAAAGAGTATGTAGATGTGCGCAGTAATCGCCTAGGCGTAACGTAAAGAACAAGTATGGTGAGTCTCTGACTTAGTCTCGTTGCAAGCAAGCAAAAATCTATTCCGAGCAGCGAAAGTTGTGAAACGCAACAAAGGAGCTGCCGGAATAGATGATATGACAGTTAATGAACTAGAAACACATATCATGGAAATGTATCCGTATATAAGAAAGATAACTTAGACGGAACCTATAAACCACAACCAGTAAGACGGGTGGAAATACCAAAAGCGAATGGTGGTATCCGAAAACTTGGGATTCCAGTATGTGACGGACCGAGTGGTCCAACAAGCCATTAGACAAGTGATAGAACCTATCATTGATAAACATTTTCTCCACATAGTCATGGGTTCTGCAAGGGGAAAGTGATCATACAGCATTTGAAGAGTGCGTCGACTATTACCAGCAAGGCTATAAAGTCGCCGTCGATTGTGACTTGAAGCAATGTTTCGATACACTCAATCATGATAAGCTGATGTACTATCTGCGAACATATATCCAAGATAAAATGATTCTGAAGTTTATCCGTAAGTTCCTACAGAGCGGTGTCATAGATCTGTCTGGCGAATTCGTAGAAAGTAACACAGGCGCACCACAAGGTGGCGTGATTTCGCCCCTACTCAGTAATGTCTACTTACATGAACTGGATAAAGAAATGAAGCAGCGGGGACATCACTTTGTCCGTTTCGCTGATGACTTCGTCATCTTTGTGAAGTCAAAACCAGCCGGTGAACGTGTACTCCAAAGCATCACTCGCTTCATTGAAAAAGACCTCAAGTTAACTGTCAACCAAGTAGAAAAGTAAAGTGGGGTCGCTAACCCGTTTGAAGTTCTTGGGTTGTCTGATAACTACAGTGAATGGGGTCTGTCGCTACAGACCTTCGAACGAAGCCAAAGCGAAATTCATGCGTACCTTAAAACGCTTGACGAAACGTAATCGCTCTGGAAGATTTAATGACATTGTCAAAGAAATTAACAGCCGAACAAGAGGCTGGATTAATTATTTCGGTACAGGATTCATTAAGTCATTCGTCACGAAAGTGGAGCAATGGCTCCATCACCGTATCAGACAACTGATTTTAAGAGATGGAAGAACTCACGTACTAAGATTAGCAGACTAATGCGTTTAGGTCTAGATATGGATAGTGCCAAACGTATTGGCTACTCTAGAAAGAAATATTGGAGATTATCAAAGACACCTGAGGTTCATTGGGTGCTTACAACAAAAAGACTTTACCGTTGGAACGTAGTTCCACTACGTCAATGGCAGAGTTGCTTATCTCTAAGATAATATTCGAACCGCCGTATACGGAACCGTACGTACGGTGGTGTGAGAGGACGATAAATGAATTAATCATTTATCTCCTACTCGATTCAGATGAATATTGTTAAACTGAAACGTGCTGCATAATTTATTAGAAAGAGGTCAAGATAAATGTTTAAACGATTCAATCTCTCTGAAAACCAAACGACCGTCAGGCAGGAAGTGCTGGCAGGTCTCGTGACATTTTTTTCCATTTCTGATGTTCTCTTGTTTGTTCAATCCGATGATCCTGGGACAAGCCGCAGTACCGAGTGAGTACAGCGTCACTCCACGATTTTCATTTCTGTCATCGGCAGTCTGCTGATGGGTTGGTTTGCCAATGTTCCGCTGGCCATGGCGCCGGGGATGGGGAGAATGGCATTCTTCACGTTCACGCTCGTTGCGTCTATTGGACTTTCCTGGCAGTCTAGTCTTGGTGTGGTCGTTGTTTCCGGTGCAGTTTTTACTTTACTGGCTATGATCGGAGTCATGAGAAAGATCAGTGAGTCGATTCCAGCAATGCTGAAACAGGCGATTACGGTGGGGATCGGTTTATTTCTTATGCTGATCGGATTCGAGAATATGGGTGTTCTGACTGAAGGCAGTCTTCAGTGGAATACAGTTGGAATCCTTGGACTGATATTTGTCATGCTTATCAAACGCTTTGAGGTCAAAGGCGGGTTTTTGTATGCCATATTGTTCACCACTGGTCTATACTGGGCCTTATATTTTGATACGTTTGAACCGGTATCATTCAATCTGGATTCGCTTTTCGGTTTCGGAGAACTTACTTCAGCAGTCGACTTCAGCCAGTTATTTAATGTTGAATTTTTGCTTGGGGTATTCTCACTCACAATGCTTCTGATGTTTGAAACGATCGGTATGATCGAAGCCCTGCTTACGGACAAAACGAGAAGTCTCAAAGCTTATAAGATCGGAGCGATAACCGGTTTGGTTTCCGGTCTGCTCGGGACCAGCCCGGCGATACCTGTTGCGGAGAACGGTGCCGGTATTGCTGAAGGGGGCAGAACAGGATTGACGGCCATCACAACAGGGATGCTGTTTCTCCTGGCTATCGTTTTCACACCGTATTTGTCGTACATCCCATCTGAAGCCGTCGGTCCGGTCATAGTTGCCACTGGCGCATCCATGGCTTTAACAGCCAGAGATATTATGGTCGACAAAGCTGTGGAGTGGCTGCCTCTGATCCTCATTATCGTGCTTATTCCTTTGACAGGAAGTATTGTGGACGGTATGGCTTATGGGTTTATCGTTTACCCGTTTATACAACTAGCCACGGGTAAAAAAGAAAATCTGACACCCGTTCAGTGGACGGTCAGCGGTCTGTTTCTCCTTACCTTGATCGCAGCCTATTTCTTTATATAGAACGGATCATTCAACTTTCTCAAATGATTTTACTCTTCGGGTCCGATAAGCGGGATGTTTTTAACTCAACTTATTCAACTGGTGGTCGTGTCGAGTCAAGAGAGGACAGATGTGGTTCATCTTACTCGGCAATGAAATGAGTCAGGGCGGATAAAATAAAGAAGAGGACCTGACTCAGTGAGCCGACCCTCTTCTTTATTTTATACTAGTTGATTACCCTATCAGGGCAAAATAACCGATGACCACGAAACCTACAATGATTCGGTACCACCCGAATGAGCTGAAGTCATGTTTCCGGATATAATTCATCAGGAATTTGATTGCAAAAATCGAAACGATGAAAGAAAACAAGCAGCCGACCAGTAAAATAATGAGTTCTGCAGTCGTAAAGCTGAATCCGAACCCTACCAGTTTGAGCAAGCTTGCACCGAGCATGACTGGGATGGACAGGAAGAATGAATATTCTGCCGCGATCGGTCTGGCGGTCCCGATCAGAATTGCTCCAACGATCGTGGCTCCTGAACGGGATGTTCCTGGAATCAGGGCCAGGACCTGGAAAAAACCGATCATCAAAGCGACTTTATAGGATAGCTGTTCCCAAGTCGCTACCTTTGGCACTTTGCCTTCGTTTCTTTTCTCGATGATGATGAAGGCAATTCCGTAGACGATCAAAGCCACGGAAACAGTCTGCCAGTTGAAGAACACCTCATTGATTGTATCTTCAAATAGAAGTCCGAACACGGCAGCGGGTAAAACGCCGACGACGACTTTAAACCAGATATGCCACGTTTCTTTTTTCTGATTGTCGCTCTTGTCACCGTCAAAGGGATTCAGTTTCTTGAAAAACAGCAGGATAACGGCCAGAATCGAAGCAAGCTGGATGACGACCAGGAACATTTCCTTGAAGGCATCACTGGTATTCAGAACTAAAAATTCATCTACCAGAATCATGTGCCCTGTACTGCTGATCGGCAACCATTCTGTAATGCCTTGTACGATACCTAAAATAATTGATTTGATGATTTCTATAAACACGTATACGACTCCTTCAGTTTAATTGTTAGCTATCTTATAATATCGAACTTGAAATGAAATTGCTAGAATAATCAGACATTTTAATCCAATAATCATTTCGGTTCAGGAATATGACAAATTATGCTATCATTAGAAGTAAGTCAAAGCATTGATTTAAATAGAAAAAAACTAAGATTACTAAAGAAAGCAGGGATAAATATGGGAGTATTTGATTTTCTGAAAGGAAAAGGGAACGAAGCGAAAGAGCCGAAGGCGACATTAGTCAGTCCGGTAAGTGGTAAAGTTATTCCGATCGAGGATGTGGAAGATCCTGTCTTTTCTCAAAAAATGATGGGAGACGGTTTTGGCGTGGTTCCGAGTGACGGAGACATTTATTCGCCTGGTTCAGGAAAAGTTGTCAGTGTTTTCCCTACACAGCATGCTGTTGGACTGGAACTTGACAATGGTGTGGAAGTTCTCGTGCATATCGGGATCGACACGGTGGAACTTGAAGGCGGACCTTTTGACACGCTGGTTAAAGAAGGCGACACGGTGACGCACGAAACGAAAATCTCTACTGTTAATCTTAAAGGGCTGGAAGAGGCCGGCAAGAAAGATACGGTCATTATCGTATTTACTAATATGGATCAGGTCGATGATTATTCACTGAATACCACAGGTGAAACGACCAGAGGAACCGAAATCGGTACGGTCACATCTAAATAATTTATAAAAAAATGTATCTGGACAGCTGTCCAGATACATTTTTTTATTTTACAGGTCGAATGATCGACAGGATGTCACCGAGTGCAGAGTAGTCTGTTCCAGATAAGCGAGCCATCGGATCCAGCTTGTCTGCGAGTATATAGTCTCTTTCTGAATCGAAGACATCATGGTCGAAATGAAAATCTGTTACCTTTAAAAGAAAATGATCGGTCACTGTTTCACCCTGGTCATTTTTTATGGGGATATGCTGATAAAGGACAGTTTCGAAGCGGATCAAGGCTTCTTTTACCCAGGGACACCGACCGTGGAGCTGTCGACCAGTGTCAGCTCTGTACGATCGACTTCACTTTGCTCGGGTGATAAAGGTGCAGAGGTTTCATTCATATCAAAGACGAGTGGACGGCTTACGATATGAACGACAGCTTCCTTTTGTTTCAGTATATTGGAAGCTGTGTCTTTTGATTTCTCATCTGTCCGTAAAATCGAAACTGTGAGTAATGGTATCTGGTTGGAAGCTACGCTGAAAAAACTGAACGGAGCCAGATTTACAATACCGGCTGATTCATTGAGTGACGTGATCCAGGCTATCGGCCGCGGAATAACGCTTCCGGTCAGGAACTTGTACTGTTGTTTTAATGATAGATCCTCTGTTTTAAAATGATGCATGATATCTCCTTTGTGAGTCCGGTGATGTCCGGTCAGTCCGCGTTATTCAAGACAAGAACTTGACACAGATCACTTCTGGCGCATAGACGTCTTTCTGCAGCAGAGACAGGGTCCCGTCTGAAGTATTTCTTTCAAATAAAGATAAATTGTCAGAGTCCTGATGGCCGACGACAACAAACCTTTCGGAAGGATCCAGATTAAAGTCCCTTGGTGTCTGACCTTCTGTGGGCGTATACTCAATCAAGGACAGGGTACCGTCTTCAGAAACTTTATAGCTGACGATCGAATCATGGCCACGGTTGGAAGCATAAACAAACTTTCCGTCCGAAGACACGCGAATGGCGGCTCCGCCGTTGAATGACGTGTGGTCTTTTGGTATCGAAGAGATCGTCTGGATCGGGCTGAGCGTCCCGTTTTTTCGTTGTAGCTGAATACGATCACGTCGCTGCTCAACTCAGCAAATACATAGGCATACTGGTTGTCAGGATGAAAAGCGACGTGTCTGGGGCCTGAGCCGGGAGTGACGGAAATGACATCGCTGACAGTCAGTTTGTTTGCTTCATCCAAAGTATACATGACGATTTCATCAGTGCCCAAGTCACAGGCAATCAGAAATCGGCCGTCCGGTGTCAAATCGAAATAATGGGCATGTGGTGACTGCTGATTCTCGTGAACTGATTTGCCGGAGTGAGTATGTTTATCTGCAAGCAATAGCTCACCGGAGGCTGCCGTTTCATATACACAGACTTCGCCTTTATGGTAGTTTGCAGTATAGACAAGATTTCTGGTTTCATCGTAAGCGATGTAGCAGGGGGGTGCGCCTTCTTCAAAGGCACTGCCGGCTTCCATGTAGTCCCCAGTTCTGGGTCTTTTTTTAAATGACTTTATGCCGCCACTCCCGTCAGATGACTTTGCAATAGAAAAAAGCAGACTGAAGTCCGCATTTCCGGCCAGGTAAGTCGGGCTTTGAACATGGACTTCTTCGTTTAAATTGACCAGCTGTTTTTTGTTTTCATCCAGCTCGATACTGTAGATCCCTTTGCTTTCTCGTTTGGTATAGGTGCCAAGCATTAATTTCTGATTCACTGTTCTTCCTCCTCGATACGATTTGATTCACTTACAACAGTATAACAGATTTTAGAAGACGGATACAAAAGAGAAGAGGATACAGGCCTGAAGGAGTATATTTGTTCCTATATTCCAAAGGTCTATGCTAAACTATAATTAAAGATCAGGAAGTGGGTGGAGAAGTGGATGGCGATAAGATAGACAAAAATGCAAAAGCCAATGGAATAAGACCTGGTTCTGGAAACAGATCATAGACAATAAATTTGTGACAGTTTTGCTGATCATTTTTCTGCTGGCATTGAATATATACATGATCACCCGCATTTCATTTATTTTCGAACCGATAGCTATTGCCTTCAGCATCATTGGGCCACCGATCATTTTTGCTGTTATTTTTTATTATCTGCTTACCCCGGTGGTCGATTGGCTGGAAAAAAGCGGTTCTCCAGAAATACTGCGATCGCCTTTGTTTTTAGTCTCGTCATTCTCCTGATCATAGGCGGGATGAACTATATCGTTCCGATCATAAGAAGACAGCTGGCTTCTCTGATAGAGATCTGGCCGACTTACTGGGACACCTTTATAGGACAGGTCGAAGCGCTTCTGAATACAGAAGTTTTCAGCGATCTCATGATCCAGACAGAAGATTCGTCCTTTATTGAGACCCTGACAAATCAGACTTCTTCAGTGTTGAATGCAACGGTCGGCGGGATCGGCAATGTCATTGGAACCATTACTCCGAGTGATCATCACGCTATTTACCATGCCGTTCGTGCTCTATTATCTCCTGAAAGACGGAAAAGAGATCCCTCACAGTCTTAACTCGTTTCATACCTGTCAAGGCCAGACCGACAGTAAACAAGCTCATGACAAATATCAACAGACAAGTCAGCTATTATGTCAGAGGCCAGCTGATCGTAGCCATTTTCGTAGGGATCATGTTCTGGCTCGGTCTTTCACTGGTGGGTCTTGATTTCGCTTTGACCCTAGGCATTTTTGCTGGGTTTTTGAATCTGATCCCTTACTTGGGCTCGTTTATCGCGACGATCCCGGCACTCATCATAGCTGTGGTGGACTCCCCCTTCATGCTGCTGAAAGTCCTCATCGTCTTTGGGGTAGAACAGTTAATGGAAGGACGTGTGATCTCGCCTCAAGTTTTGGGTAGCTCACTGAAAATCCATCCAGTCAACATTATTTTTCTTCTGCTTGTGGCCGGACGGTTGTTCGGGCTGCTGGGTGTCGTATTCGGAATCCCGGGCTATGCGATCATCAAGATCATTTTCTCCATGCTTTTTGAATGGTACAAGGAGCATTCGGGCCTATATGAAGAAGACTCAGAAAAAATACCAGATGAAATCATTGAAGACACAGAATAAAAGCATCGTCCGAATCCTCAGTCAGAGGATCCGGACGATTTTTAATAAAACCTCTTGCATTATGACAACTTGTCACATATAATTACATAATGTGACAAGTTGTCATTTCATTCCATACAAGGAGGCTACACAGTGCCGACACAGACATTTTTTAATTTACCAGAAGATAAGAAAAAAAGACTGATCGCTGGAGCTATGAAGGAATTTTCGTCTAAATCCTTAAACGAAGCATCCATTTCAAATATCGTGAAAAATGCAAAGATATCTCGTGGGAGTTTCTATCAGTATTTTGAGGATAAGAAAGACCTTTACTTTTTTCTGATCGGAAAGTTCCGTTACAATTACCGTAGCCTGATGCTGAAAAGCTTTGAGGAAAAAGAAGGCGATTTTTATGAGGGCTACAAATTATTCAGTGAGAAATACATCAAATATATTATGGAATCCGAGAAGTTCGGCTTTTTTGAAAACATGTACCTGCATATGAATTATCAGATCAATCAGGAAGCGCGCGTCGATTTCAAACAGACCACCTCTCAGAAACTGCCTGACGGTAAACGCATCATAGATGTTGTGAAAGAGACAATCTGAAGATGACGTCCGAAACGGAACTGATCGATGTGTTGAGATATATTCTGAGTATGCTGAACGATACGATCATGGAGGGGTTCTGGAAAGAACTCTCAGTGAGTGATACGCAGGAGTTATTTACAAAGAGACTGGAATGGATCACCTATGGTATCGCTATTCCTGAAAGGAAAGAGGATAAAGAATGATTAGACTTGGAAAATGGATGAACCCGTGGCGGATCGCGGTCAGTCTGGTGTTTCTGGCTGTTCAGGTCGTGGGCATGCTCGCAATGCCGACGTTTACGGCCAACATTATCGATTACGGTGTTGCAGAAGGTGACATCAATTATATTATACAGACGGGCTTTATTATGCTGGGCTTCACGCTGATCACGATCGTTGCCGCTTTAGGCAATGTCTACTATGCGGCAAAGGAATCTCAGGGACTGGGAGATAAGATCCGCAGGAAAATTTACACAATGGTTGCGTATTTTACTAATGAAGAGATCGACAAGTTTGGCACGTCGACCTTGATCACCCGGACAACAAACGATGTCATGCAGATCCAGTTTGTGATGATGATGGTCTTGCGCGTCATGGTACTAGCGCCCTTCCTCGTTATCGGAGCAGGCATCATGGCATTTATAAGAGAACCGCAGCTGGCCTTTGTCTTTCTGATTTCCATTCCGATTTTAGGCCTGCTGTTGTTTGTCATACTTAAATCCACTAGCCCGATCTTCAAATCTATGCAGCTGAAAACGGACAGACTGAATAAAGTATTCAGAGAAGGACTGACAGGGATTCGCGTCATCCGCGCCTTCAATAAAGATGAATACGAGAAAGAACGCTTTGATGAAGCAAACTGGGATTTTGCGGCGACTTCGATCAGAGCCTACACACGTCTGGCATTTATGATGCCGTCGATGATCCTGGCTGTGAGTGTGACCAATATCATGATCATCTGGTTCGGTGCTCAGTTCGTGAGCACCGGAGACATGCAGGTGGGGAATCTGGTTGCATTCATGACTTATGCCATGCAGATCCTTATCGGAGTGTTTATGGTTTCCATGGTCTCTCTTTTCCTGCCAAGAGGACAAATTGCTGCAGCACGGATCATAGAAGTGCTCGACACACCGAATATCATTAAAGATCCCACTGATCCGACAGAACTGAACAAAAATCAGAGTGCGTCACTGCATTTTGATCACGTCGATTACCGTTACTCAGGAGCTGAAAAACTGGCCCTCAAAGACATTCATTTTACTTTGAAAAAAGGACAGCGTCTGGCCATTATTGGCGGGACCGGGTCAGGAAAAACAACCTTAGCCAATCTGATCCCCCGGCTTTATGATGTGGAAAGCGGATCGGTAAAAGTCAACGGGACGGACATCAGAAATGTCAGACAGGGCGAACTGCGTCAGATCATCGGTTTCGCTCCTCAAAAAGCGGTCCTGTTTTCAGGGACTATACGAGATAATTTGAAATACGGCAAGCCGGACGCGACAGATGAAGAAATCTGGCATGCGCTGGATATCGCTCAAGGCAAGGACTTTGTATCAGGCCTTTCAGAAGGCTTGGACTCGCGCGTCGAACAGGGCGGCGGAAACTTCTCCGGAGGGCAAAGACAGAGACTG
>JAXHNF010000007.1:0-7675 GCA_034520745.1 Alkalibacterium sp. | reverse complement strand
TCATTGTACTACCGAATCTCTGGTCGAGGGTCGAAAATGAAGGCCGTGGTAGCCTGTGGTCACAAGTTACTTCGAATCATATGTGAAATATTAACAGACAAAGTTCCGTACAACGAAAAAAGAGCACTAGGTCTGCGGCAACAGCACCTAGCACTCAACTAAAAATTAAAAATTTTCCTGATTAAATTATAACATGGAGCGTGTTTTTTTGCGCTTTTTTGCATTATTTTTTTTCAAATAAAACAAAGGATGTGTCTCTGATGGCTAAACATTATGACCATGAATACAAAGAATATATTTGCCGATTGATTGTGGAAGACGGACAGAAAATGAGTGACTTGTCGAGAGACTTAGGCATTCCATACGATACGATGAAAAACTGGATGAGCAAATATAAGGATAACGAAAAGTGGGACAAGGTGCGGCGGAAGAAACACAAAGACGGCGAACAACCGATATTTCATACCCTACCGACTGACGAAAAGCATTAAAACAGCGCGAGAAGAAATTGACATACTGAAAGAGGAAAATGAGATCTTAAAAAAGGCTATGCACGTCTTCACGAAAAACCAAAGAAGTGAAATTCCAATTCCATTGAAAACCATCACAATGAATTCTTACGTCGTGAGGATGTGCAGTGTACTGAGAGTTTCGAAGAGTGGGTATTATAACTGGTTGAATCAGAAAGATCGAGAACCGACTGAACATGAATTGAATCGTGAAAAAGTAAAGAAAAAGATCAGACAGTTCTTTCACGAGAGCATGGGAACGTATGGTGCACCTCGCATCTTAGAAGACTTGATTGAAGCGGGATACTACGTATCTGAAAAGACCGTCGGTCGTTATATGAGAGAAATGGGTATTGCGTGCAACACCTTCTGTGGAAGTATGTATCAACCACCAACTCCTCTCATTCACTCGGGATATATCCTGAATTTACTTGACCGCAAGTTTGAGAGTAGATGAACCGAATAAGGTTTGGACGGGCGATATCACGTATATTTGGACCCGCGAAGGATGGCTTTATTTAGCTATGATCATAGACTTATACTCTCGTTTAGTCGTCGGCTGGTCTATCGCTGACAATATGCGTACAGAACTGCCTTTAGAGGCTTTAGAGATGGCCATTAACCTGCGTAAGCCCGACAAAGGGCTTATTCATCATTCTGATCAGGGGAGCCAGTATGCTTCAAAAGAATATATTACAAGGCTTAATGAAATCGAAGCAGATATCAGTATGAGTCACAAAGGAACTCCCTGATGATAATGCGACCAGTGAATCGTTCTTCGCTACATTGAAAAAAGAATTGATTTACCGAAGAGACTTCTCAACACGCAAAGAAGCTATTGAAGCGGTGACCTGGTATATCGCTGCTTTCTACAATAAGCGCCGTCGGCATTCACATAATAATTATTTGTCACCAGAAAATTTGAGATTCAAGAACAGCTGAAGGCTGCGAAACAAACTGAACAGGAAATGAAAAAAGTAATCTAATGAGAGCGTTGTGATCAAGTTTATTCGCACTTTGAATCAACTTGACCACAATGTTAAGCCAGTCATCGATTGGCTAATAACCGTATTTTAGGTGTCCATTCTCGACATAACTCCACGAACGGCACGCTGGAGTCGATTGCGTGACCTTCGTGAGCACGGATCCCATCCGAACGGCACGCTGGAGTCGATTGCGTGACCTTCGCCAGCACGGATCCGACTGGACGGCACGCCGGAGACCATTGCGTGACGTTCATCAATCAGAATCCCATTCGAACGGCACGCTGGAGACGATTGCGTGACGTTCACCAGCCGGAACCCCATCCGAACGGCACGCTGGAGCTGATTGCGTGACCTTCACCAATCAGAATCCCATCCGAACGGCACGCTGCGGAGTCGATCGCGTGACCTTCACCAGCCAGAAACCTATCCGAACGGCACGCTGGAGCAGATTCCGTGACCTTCACCAGCCCGAATCCCACCTGAACGGCACGCCAGAGACGATTCCGTGACCTTCACCAGCCCGGATCCCATCCGAACGGCACGCTGGAGTCGATTGCGTGACCTTCGCCAGCCAGAAACCTATCCGAACGGCACACAAATCATCACGCAATGCTCGCCAACTATACAAAATCCACAACTGTTCTTTCACCTCTTCTCTCCCATCGATTCAATTGCTTATTTTGTCATATAGTCGTAAACTGATGTTAATAAAGGTTCACAAATGGAGGAGTTCATCAGCTAATGTCAAGCTGGTTTGTTAAAAGAAAGAATCAGTGGGCTGCGTCTATGTCACGTTTCCCGCTGGCTATTGCACTGCTGGTCGCCATCGTCATACTGACTATCGTGACAATTTATACAGAAGGTGATTCGGATTATATGAATCACATTTTGAGTCTTGGGCTGGGTGTCATGCTGCTCGTTGCGATTCAGTTTTTTTCGGAAATAAAGTCACTTAAATCCGGACTGGTATGGGGGATCAAAGCAGCCAGTCTGATTTTACCGCTCCTGTATTATTTCTATCTGCGCCAGGCTCCATTAGGCTATAATCAGTCGGGCTCAATCCGCACCACCGTTATGTATTTTATACTGGCCGTGCTGCTGCTCGTTGTACCGACGCTCAAAACACGTCTGACTTTCGCTGATTCACTGATCATCTTTATAAAAGCGGTCTTTTCAAGTCTGCTCATTGCAATCATTTTGTTCATCGGGATCAGTGCCATCCTGAGTGCCTACACGACACTTATTTACGAGCTCGATTACCGCTGGTTCGCCTACAATGCCGCTGTCGTGTTTCTCTTTGTCGCCCCTGTCTATTTACTGTCAAGGCTCCCGGTCTTTGATGAGGGACAAACAGGCGGATTCGATCGCTAAAGCAAAAAGCATCCCTCAGATACTTGAGATCCTGATTGCATTTATCATTATTCCTGTCCTGCTCGTTTTCAGTGCCATACTCATCGCATATATTCTGATAAACATCACCGGTGAGTTCTGGCAAGACAATCTGATGGAACCGATGCTGATCAGCTATACCGTGGTCGGGATTGTGACCCTCTTTTTAGCGGAAAAACTCCGACAAGAAAAATCGCCGTTGTTCAGCCAGTTTTATCCTTATTTATTACTCGTGGTCGCAGTTTTTCAGACCGTATCCTCGAGCTTGAAAACAGCCGACTTCGGCCTGACCCACGGGCGTTATTTCGTCCTGCTTTTCGGAATCTTTTCAATCGTCAGCACCATTATCTACAGTTTCCTGAAATCCAAGAAACGCTTCATTCCGTTTCTGCTGATGGGTCTCGGTCTCATTTCGATCCTTCCGATGATCGATGCTGTCTCGATCGGTATCAGAAATCAGCTCAGCCAGGCAGAAGCATTTAGTGGAACCCCACCTCACAGAAGACGGCACGGTCCGCTCTCGAGGAAGAGCTGACGGATGAAGAAAAAGCGCGCTTCAGCTACAGCATGAATTACCTGAACGAACAGGATCAGCTCGAGCAGCTGGACTGGCTTCCGGAAAACTTTGAATACTACCGGGATTTTGACAATACGTTCGGTTTCGACTTCCAGTTATCATTATTATTACGGATCGGATACCGACTTCCCCGGACCATCCGGACCCGACCAGACCGGTTATGCTTTCATAGAACTGGACTTTTCGCAGCCGCTGAACCTGTCATTTGACTGATGTCGATGAACTGGTTGAAGTATCGACTTATCAAGGCAGTCCGATCGACATCGACCTGAACACGGACCCATATTCCCTGGTTGTCACGGCTGATCCTGAAGATTTCAGTGTCGAGCTTCTTGAAGGCGATAGCTCTTTACTCGACTTATGACTTGTCCTTCATCAGAGAAAATATCTGGGAAGAAAACCAGACCGATCCTCAGAGAGCACTGGAAGACATGAGCTATACAGAAGAAAACGAGGAAGCACGCCTGACCGTTATCATCAGACGTCTTGAAGTTGAAGAGGACGCTTATCTGCAAGGTGAGTTCATCATTTTAGTCACTTATAAATAGATGAGAGATGAGCCAGTCAAAAAGTAAGCATTTTCATTAAATTTGCGTTATAATGTAAAAGGATCATATTTTTAGGAGGAATAATATAGTATGAAAAAAGCAGAATTCACGTTTCACAATGGTGTCACCATCCCGAGCATCGGTTTTGGGACATGGCAGATACCGAACAAAGAAGCCTACGACTCAGTGACGATGGCGCTTAAAGCCGGCTATACGCACATCGATACGGCTCTGGCTTACCGCAATGAAGAGAACGTCGGAAAGGCGATCCGCGAATTTGATATGCCGAGAGAAGATATTTTCATCACAAGCAAGCTGCCTGCGGAAATCAAGGGTTACGATGAAACTCTCGAGGCCTTCAACAAAACGATCACCAATTTAGGTGTCGACTACCTTGACTTATACCTTATCCATGCACCTTGGCCTTGGAACGACATTGGCAAAGACTGCACGGAAGGAAACGTCCAGTCATGGAAAGCCATGGAAAAACTTTACAATGACGGCAAGATCAAAACGATCGGTGTTTCAAACTTCGAGATCAAGCATCTGCAGCCGATTCTTGACGAGCGCGATATCGTCCCGATGGCAAATCAGATCCCGTTTTATATCGGGAAAGATCAGGAAGAACTGCTGGCCTTCTGCCGAGATCATGACATCGTCGTTGAAGCCTACTCTCCACTGGCTACCGGACAAGTCCTGGATATGCCGGAGCTTAAAGACATGGCTGAGAAATACGGTGTCACGGTTGCTCAGCTTGCTATCCGCTACTGTCTGGAAAAAGATACGCTCCCACTGCCGAAATCCACGCATGAAGGACGTATCAAAGAAAAGCAGAGAACTGGACTTTGAGATTTCTGAAGAAGACGTTAAAACACTTCAGCAGATCAGAGACGTCCGCAGCTAATTATTAACTGAAAATCCGTTGACTGATTAAGTTTTTCTTAGTGAGTTGACGGTTTTTTCGATTCAACGTTATTCTAGCCCTATGTCTGAAAGGAGCAGTCCAATGAAACTCAAAGATTTTAAAGGTATGTTCAAACAGAACCAGCCTGACCGTCCACTCGATCGAGAATCCGCATGATGATTATTATGTGATAAGGTTCGATTATCCGAAGGGGCTGATCTGGGATTCCGGGTCCCACGGCGTCTTCACTATCCCCGGAAAGAAAATAGACGGAAAACCGTTCCGCATCTTTTCCGTGGCCTCCGATCATTCCGAAGAAAAACTGATGATCGCCACACACGCCAATGAACCGCTCAGCAGCTTCAAGAACACCCTTTTCTCACTGAAAGCAGGAGATAAAGTAAACATGATCGGACCGTTTGGCTGGTACAAAGTGAAGGATTCGACCACCCCCATCGTTCTGATCGCCGCCGGTATCGGCATAACGGCCAACCGCGCCATCATCAAGGAACTGGAACATGACACCCGCCGCGACATCGTGCTTGTCTATTCTTCGGCCGATACGCATCTGTTCAAGGACGAACTCGACGCCATCGCTCAAAGTAATCCAAAGTTCACACCCATCTACACAAACAACCGTGAACAGACCCGGAACGCTTATTTAAAACTGGCGGACACCCTCGGCAACGATGCCATTTATTACGTCGCCGGCAAACCGAAAAGCATCCAGGACATCAGCAAACGCCTGAGAAACAGCGGTGTCTCGTTCACCCGGATCGTCTTCGACCCATACCTGGGATATTAGGCCAAGAAAAAGGTTCCGAAGACTTGTTGATATACCAGAACATACAGCAGCTGGAACCAGAGGTCTCGGGGACACTGAGACCTTCTCTTCACATAGGACAAAAGCAGCTCCGCAGAGCCAGACAACGGTCGTCTGATACTTTGGAGCTGCTTTTGATTTTTATTTTTGATTGCTGACTCTTCTAGTCTTTTTCACTTATGGCGTCGAGCAAACCGCTTTGGTAATGACCTGAGGCCTGGTGATCGCACTGCCTACCACGACTGCATGCACACCAAGGTCCAGCGCCGCTTTCGCTTTCTCCGGCGTATCGACATTTCCTTCGGCGATGACCGGGACAGATAGAGAGCTTAAGTACTCTTTGAGCATCGCATAATCATTCTCAAAGATCGACTGGCCTTTCGTGTACCTCGTGTAACCCACCAGGGTGGTCGAAACAACATCGAACCCCAGCCGCTCTGCATCTATCCCCTCTTCCACTGTGGACGTGTCTGCCATCATGAGGATATCCCCGTATTTTTCGCGGACAGCCTTGACGAAGTCCTCCAGCGTTTCACCTTCGGGCCTTTCCTGGCGTGTGGCATGGATCGCGATCATGTCACAGCCCGCATCCATCAGCTCATCCACTTCTTTCATCGTGGCTGTGATATAGATATCAGAATCCATGTAATGTCTTTTCACTAGCCCGATGATGGGAAGTGAGGTCTGTTTCTTGATTTCCAGGATATCAGCCTTGGAATTCGCCCGTAAACCGGCGGCTCCTCCTTCCTCTGCGGCGACTGCCATGCGCCCCATGATGAATGAACTGTGCAGCGGTTCATTTGACAAGGCCTGGCAGGAAACAATCAGACCATCTTTAACAATATTTAACATATTTACCCCTCCAAATGCTTGCTATTTACTAAAAATAAGTATAGTATAGTTAATATAAGAGATGTTATTTAATGAAATATTTCACATGTATACTTTCCACGTAATGGTATTATGTTTTTTTATCCATGTGTTATACTCAGAAAGTAAGTCGACTATATTAGAAAGTTCGGTGCATTATGAAAAAATATGAAGAAATCTACACCGACATTAAAGATAAGATCATTAATGGCGATTATACTGCGACTGAACAGCTCCCTTTCGAAAAGGACCTATGTGAAGCTTACAACACGAGCAAGATGACAGTCAAGCGTGCGTTGGATCTTTTAGTCGATGAAGGACTGATCATCAAGCGTCGTGGCTCAGGAACGTTTGTAAAAGACTTGAGTAAAAAAGAAATCAGACGCATCACCCAGTCCGATCAGATCAACGGTTTCACTTCCTACTTCAGCAGCAATACCGTGAAAAGCAAGATCCTGGCTTTTGAAGTCGTCCAGGCCGATGAGATCGTTCAGGACAAGCTCAACCTCAAGCCGGGAAGTTTCGTCTACGACATTCACAGAGTAAGATTTGTCGATGACAAACCTGTCGTGATCGAAAGAACTGCCATCCCCATCGACCGCGTCCCAAGTCTCGAAAGAAAGCATGTCGAGGGCTCTATATATGATTATATCAAAAATGACCTTGATTTGACGATTCAAAGCGCCCATCGCCGTTTCACCGTGAAAAAAGCCACGGAAGAAGAAGCGGGTCATCTGGATATCGATCAGAACGATCCGGTCGCTATAACCGAACAGATCGCCTATCTGGATACCGGAGATACGATCGAATTCAGCGTGACAAAACACCGCGCCGATGCCTTTGCGGCTGAAACCATCGTAACGAGATAATCTAATAACCAGCCTGATCACAGTGAGCAACAGCTCTGTGATCAGGCTGATTTTTTATGTCATCGATCCTTGAATATCAGAAACTTCTGGATCCGGTAACTGATCATAAAGAGTACCGCGTCCACGAAAACTTTCAGGATCACTTCCCTGACCCCCGTCAGCTGGAACAGCCAGTACACACTCAGTCCGGATGCCAGTGC
>JAXHNF010000006.1:0-6930 GCA_034520745.1 Alkalibacterium sp. | reverse complement strand
GACACTGCCGCTCCTTTCGTTTTTAGTCTTTTATGATATAAGTGTAACTGAGAAAGGGTAAAAAAAACGACCAAACAGATGGCAGAAAGGATAAAAATTGTTATTGTAGACCTTTCCTGAATGAGAGCGTATGCTAGAGACGAGAAGAGCAATAAAAGAACTGCATGCTGTGAATCGATGTTTTCATTAATGTCCATCTTCATTGTAAGAAAATTACTTAATAGAAATGCCCGGGAGGTGACTGCGTATGATTTCAAAAGGAATGCAGACAGACGGTAATAAGGAATGGGAATGGGTGGTGGTGAGCCATCCGGACAGTAAGATGACTGAGACCTGCATCGGACAGTACGGCTTGATGCCAGCTCTTTAATCTTCTGATGAGAAAGAGATCGCGATGTTTCATCCGTCTGCCTTCCACCAGAGACCCTCAGGCAGTCCTTATCCACCTCCCGCTTTGGAAAGAAAGGGAACTGGGCCGGCTGGCAGAAGCAGACAAGGCTGTTACCCTGATTCTTTCAAAAAATATCTATCAGCTTTGTTCCCCTCACGATTCACGAAACGCATGACGGATGAATTTCTGTCGGTCTCGTCGTTATCTCTTTTTGTGTACTAGAATAACAGAGGAATACAGAAAATTCAGCAATGAACTTCAGCGTTTAGAGACGGATCGAGAAGCTGGAACAAGAAGCCAGAGAAAAAGTCTGACAGGAAAGTCCTGCTTAAACTGGCATCGCTGGAACAGGAAATAGTGATTCTTTCCAGGCGACTGGATGATTATGAAGAAACACTTACCCTTTTCTTGAATAATGAAGAGGTTAAGGCGTTCCTGAATGCGGAACACCGTGAAATCATACGACTGAAAATCAAAAAGGCCGGGCATACGGTACACCTTTACAAGGAACTGGTGGAGTCTACAAGCGGTCTGTTATCTGACAGTATTGATAATAAATTAAACAGTATTATGGAATATCTGGCCTCCTGGGTTTGGTCATATCTGTGCCTACTCTCATATTTAGTTTGTTCGGTATAAACACCGGCGGGCTGATCGGAAGAGAAACACCCTTGGGTTCCTGGTTGCGTGATGACGTTTGCTTTTTTGGTCAGTGTTCTGACCGCCTGGTATTTTAAGAAAAAGAATTCAAATAAGAGAGTCATATTGAATTTTTTTTAGGAATTACGTTAAACTGTGAGTAACAGATAAAATAAGGAGGCGTTTAAATGGACGGAAAAAAATTAATGAGATCGTCTACTGACCGCGTGTTCGCAGGTGTGTGCGGAGGGATCGCTGATTTCTTCGGCATTTCCTCGTTTGCGGTAAGGGTGTTGTTCGTTGTGCTAGGACCGCTGGATCTTCTGCTTTATATTATTCTCGCGATCATTATGCCCAGTGAGTAAGAATAATCTGCACTTAAACAGATAAATAGAAGCTCTTTAAGTACCCATCCATTTTGGACACTTAAGGAGCTTTTGGTATTTTGCTCAGTTAACCGCCGTAGATGTCGCTGTCGGGTTTTGCGAGATTATTGATCGTGTCCATTTCTCCGTCCGTCAATTCAAAATCGAACAGTGCGAGGTTTTCCTTCTGATGCAGGGATGAACCAGAACGCGGGATCGGCATGAAGCCAGACTGTACCTGCCAGCGCAGGATCACTTGACCGATGCTTTTGTTATGGCTTTTTCCGACGTTTCTGATCGTTTCGTTCTGAAGAAGGTCATCGGCCATCCGGTTGCCTAAAGGGCTCCAGGACTGGGTCAGAATACCGTGCTCGTTGTTTCCTTCAATCAACTGGTCCTGGATGTAGTAAGGATGGGTCTGGATCTGATTGATGACCGGCACCACACCCGTTTCGTCCTTCAGCCGCTGCAGCTGATCGGGGTGGAAGCTTGGACACACCGATCGAACGGACCAGTCCGAATTTTTGGGCATCTATCAGTGCCTGCCAGGCTTCGACGTATTTATCCTGCTCGGGATCCGGCCAGTGGATCAGGTAAAGGTCATGGAAATCCAGTCCGGCCCGGTAAAGAGATTCCTGAATGGCAGGGACAGCCAGATCATACGGGTGATAGGCTTCAGGCAGTTTGGATGAGATCAGAACATCAGAACGGTGCAGTCCGCTTTCTCTGAAGGCTTTACCTACCGTGGCTTCGTTTTCATAACGGTATGCGGTGTCCAGAAAACGGTAGCCGTTACGCAGGGCCTGCTTGATAGCCGATACCCCTGCAGTTCCTTTTAATTGATCAGTCCCGAATCCGACGACTGGAACTTCCAGACCGTCATGCAATGTATAGGTTGGAACAGTGTTTGTCATAGTTTCCCTTCTTTCGATAAGATACCTACAGTTTACCTTAAAATGAAAACGATAACAATCGCTGGTCAACTAATATTGGATTAAAGAATCAGCATCAAAGCCAGCGTCATGAGAGTCAGTGACACAATGATGCTTACCGAAGCAAGAAAGCTGGCCAGAGACCGTTTATTGCCGTATGCAATGATATTGATCGTTGCCACGGTCCCCACCGGAGCCAAGGCCAGCAGAACGAGCGATAGGACGACGATATCCGGAAGCGGCATGAAAAAGTAAAAAAGAAAAGCTAAAATGATCCCAAAAGTGTAACGGGTGACGAGCAGTTTCGTAACCTTTTTAAGCGTAGTCGGTGTCGATGCGCATTTCCAGATACAGACCGACCATGAACATAGCCATAAAGGCATTTCCGCTGGAAAAGAGCTGAAAAACGGATATGACGGTGTCGGGTAGAACGATATTTATGAGAGCCAGGATGAACATGACGACATATGTAGTAAATGAAGGCGAGCGGAACAGGCCTAGAAAATTTCTGAACAGACTGTCGTCGGAACGTTTCTGATCTGTCATTCGGTCAACAAGCAGAGGTGTCCCGCCGAAAATCATCAGGGCGTTGCCCATATCGAAACTGCCGATATAAGGGATGGCGGCCGGGAAAAAACCCTGAACAAAAGGGATGGTAAAGTTGCCGATCTATACCCGGCCTGGCTGAACATCATGAGAGACTGATCAGCGGGCTCTTTTTTACGCCATAAATAGCCACCGGCGGCAGAAAGCAGGATATTGGTCATGAGGCCTAAGGTGATCATGATAAATAAAATGGGTTCTACTGTTACCCCGTTGAACCCGACGATGATCGTCGCAGGCAGGGTCAGGTTCAGGATGATTTTCTGAAGGATGACGCCATCTGTCGATTTCAGGATATCGGCTTTTTTAAATAAGTAGGCAACGAGGATAACGAGCAGAAACTGAAGGGATTGTAGTAAAACAGCAAGCAACGGATTCACACCTTTCTTGATTTTATTTCAGTATAACATGTTTCAAAATGAAACAGAGAATATTTTTAAAGAGGTTGCAAAATATGGTATAGTATTTTTTATGTATGCATTAAACATGTGGATTAAAATTTCATTTAAATTTTACCAGTCTGTTTTTTTACCAGAATAAATTTAGTACACTTATATAGAAGGAGAGATGAAAATGCAGCAGGAAGCAAAAGAAACGAAACGGTGGCAGGTGCTGCTCGGCGGGGTGCTGATGCAGCTGTGTATCGGAGGGATCTATACCTGGAGTCTGTTCAATCAGCCCTTGGTGGAGGCCTATGGTTGGGCCAGGACGGAGGTCTATACCGCGTATTCGCTGATTGTTTTCATTTTTGCCTTGGTCACGATCTTTTCCGGTCGGCTGCAGGATACGGTCGGTCCAAGGAAAGTCGGGACGATCGGTATACTGCTGTTCAGTGCCGGTCTGATCATGGCTTCATTTGCCCGGTCACTGCCGCTATTGTACTTCGGTTACAGTGTTTTGGGCGGGATCGGTGTCGGAATGGTATATGTCTGTCCCTTGTCGACGTCGCTTAAATGGTATCCCAAGAAAAAGGGGATGGTCACGGGCATCATCATCGGAGCCTTTGGCCTGGGTGGCTTTGTCTTCAACTTTGTTCTGAGTTATCTGATCCGAACGATCGGTGTGTCTTCGACATTTCTGGTACAGGGTCTGGTTTATGCGGTGGTCGGTCTCATCGGTGCGCAGATGCTGGAAAGTTCCTGAAGGCAGAGAAAGTAAAGAGCATATCCTGGTGAATGAGAACGATATTGATTCCAGACACATGCTGAAAACAAAATCTTTTTACCTGCTGTGGATCATATACTTTATTGGCAGTCTGAGCGGGCTGGTCGTTATCGGTCTGGCCCAGGACATTGCCCGCGAAGTCGTGGGACTTTCTCCTCAAATTGCCGGCTATTCAATCGCTGTTGCGGCAGTGGCCAATGCTTTAGGGCGTCTGGGCTGGGGCGCCTTATCGGACATTATCGGGCGGCTTCGGGTCTTCAGCCTGCTTTTTCTGATCACCGCTTTTTCCATGGTGACTCTCAGCTTGTGGACGAGCCAGGCATTCGTGTATTTCGTCTTGCTAATGCTGATCGTCAGCAGTTTTGGCGGCTTTCTTGCGACGTTTCCCGCCATCACCAGTGACTACTTCGGTTCCTATTATTTCGGTTCAAACTACGGGCTGATTTACCAGGCCTATGGTGTGGCATCGCTGGCCGGTCCGTTTCTGCTCGGACTGACAAGTCAGGATACGCATGCTTTTCTCATCGCAAGTATGCTCGCAGTTGTGGGGTTTGTTCTGACACTGATCGTCAGGCCTCCAAGGACTGTTCAATAAGGTTCTGTTTTATCATCGATATAGCTGAGTATTAGGAGGGGAAAGGCTGTAAGTCAGGTCTTTTCCCTTTTCTGCTCAGTCATGGAAGATGTGGCTGATATCACTTTTCAAGCGCTTTCATTTATGCTATACTTATAATGAAAATAAGCAGGAAAGATAGAAAGGGGTATGTATTATGTTATTTACAGAAGTTTCTGACGAACATGCAAAAGACAAGCATCCAGCGGAAATATTGGCGATCGTGACGGGCATTGATAAAAAAATTATTGCTGACGGAGTCAGGGAGCACGGCTATCAGAATGTTCTAGACAATCCGTCACTGCTGGATATTTCGGAAGAAGACCAGAAACGAATCGTTGAAGCACGCAAACTGGGCTATCTTGATGCAACGCTGTTATAAAAGACTGATGGGAAGCTGCTCTGTACTTTGGAGCGGCTTTTTTTTTTGGTCTGATGTGGCAGTCTTAAAGGAACGGAGCAGGTCAGTCAGGAAGGAAGGGTGAAGATTATATAGTCAAAACTTGAATTAACTGTGAATTGGACTGAATTATTTCTAATTTGAAATAAACATGTGTTATTATATGACCAAGATAGACATGAAGACAGTTGTTATAGAGAATAGCTGCACTCTCATAACCCCCTCAAAAAACAGAGGAGGAAAACCGATGAATAAAAAGAATAAGAGATCCTCGACTTTAGCGGAAGACTATGTTTACTGCGAGGACATCATAAAGAAACATTCGAAAAGTTTTTACTTTGCTTTTTCTAAACTACCTGAAGAAAAAGCAAAAGCGATTTATGCGATCTATGCCTTTTGCCGCCTCGCCGATGACAGTATAGATGAAGCCGAGACAAAAGAAGAGCAGCGTGAAGCACTGGCGTTTCTAACCAATGAATTGAATCGGTTCGAACAGCAGCGTAGAACCTGATCATCCGGTCTGGCGGGCACTCCGTGATGTTTTTGACCGTTACGACATGTCTGTCCAGCCTTTTTACGATCAGCTGGACGGTCAGGCTATGGATTACCGCTTCAAGCAGCCGGAAACTATGGCGGACCTGGAAGCGTACAGTTACTTCGTCGCCGGATCTGTCGGGCTGATGCTGCTTCCTGTAATTGCAGAGGAGAATCACAAAAAGCTGAAAGCGGAGGCCACCTCATTAGGTATTGCGATGCAGTTGACGAACATCTTGAGAGATATCGGTGAAGATTATCAGCAGATCGACCGGATCTATCTTCCTGAAAAGTTGATGGAGGCAGAAAATTACAGTGAACAGGATCTTGCCGATCAGGTCGTGAATGAATCCTTTATTGCAATTTGGGAAAGGATTGCCAGACGGGCGGAACTGCTTTATGAGTCGTTCTTTGAGGCACTGAATGACTTCGATACGGACAGCCAGATGCAGGTGGCTCTGTCTGCAAAGGTATACCGCGGAATTGGATGCTGTGGAGAAAAATGATTATGACTGCTTCACTGTGAAAAATAAAACATCTTCTGCAAAAAAAGTCGTGTACTACAATGAAGTCAGAAAAGAAATCAGAATAGACTGACTGTAACCATTCAGACAAATCAGTGGGAGTCAGTCGTTTAAAGTGGAGTGGTATAAATGGCAAAAGATAAAGATGTCGTCGTGATCGGCGGGGGATTGGGAGGACTGTCCGCCGCCGTTTCTTTGGCTCAAAAAGGATATAGTGTGGCTTTATATGAAAAAAATGAACATTTAGGCGGTAAACTGAATCGTCTCGGAAGCGGATGGTTTCGGCTTTGACCTCGGCCCTTCGATCCTGACAATGCCGCATATTTTTGAACGGTTATTTGAACAGAGCGGCAGACAAATGAAAGACTATGTACCTGTGAAACAGCTCGACCATGAATGGCGGTCGTTTTTCATGGACGGCACTGTGCTCGACCTCTACAATTCCACAGAAGATATGCTGGAGAAAAATGAGGAACTTTCAAAAAAAGATGTTGAAGAATACAAAGAGTACTTAGATTACTACAAGAGAATTATACAGAAAAACGGAAGAGGGGTATTTTGATAAGGGGCTGGATACCCTCAAGGAAGTGCTGGACCATCACGGCTATCTCTCTTCCCTGAAAGATTTTGATTATTTCCACACGATGTCTCAAGGGATCGACAAGCGCATCTCCAACCCTTATTTAAATGACATGCTCAAATACTTCATCAAATATGTCGGATCATCTGCGGACAACGCACCGGCGATATTGAATGTATTGCCTT
>JAXHNF010000005.1:0-66735 GCA_034520745.1 Alkalibacterium sp. | reverse complement strand
TTTCTTCGTCGTCGTGTTGCTGGCGAGGAGGACGTGATCACCTTCGATGAGGCCAGCCCACTGGCCGACGAGCTACATCCCGCACGGGCGGAGGGCGACCAATGAGTGCCGACGAGGATCCGGAGCGGTGGGGTGTCGCACACATCTACGCGTCCTTTAACAACACCATCATCACGGTGACCGACCAGACGGGCGCCGAGACGGTCGCGAAGTCCAGTGGCGGGACCGTCGTCAAGCAGAACCGCGACGAGGCCTCGCCGTATGCGGCCATGCAGATGGCGAGAACAGTCGCGGAGCGCGTCCTCGACGCGGGATTCAAGGGCGTCCACGTCCGCATCCGTGGGCCCGGTGGGACCGACCGACCAGTCCCGGGTCCGGGTGCCAGGGCCACGATCCGGGCGCTCGCCTAAAAGAAGCGTCGAAGTCGGGAAACAAACCGCGTTCGAACTCTGCTTTTGGACAGTCGAATGACAAGCCCAAGAGAAAAGAGGCAGAAAAAATAGAAGAAGAGGATTGGAGTGACTTTTAACCGATGAAATGGTGGCAACGTATTTTAGCTAATACGCTGATCTTTCTGGCCTTAGCGGGGTTCCTGGATGGTTTCATGATCGACTCCTGGTTCACCGCGCTGCTGGCTGCTGTCGTCTTCGGGGTGCTGAATGTACTGGTCAAACCAATACTTGTGATTCTGTCACTGCCAATAACCATCATGACCCTGGGTCTATTTTATCTGATCATCAATGGTCTGGTGTTATGGCTGACAGCCGCACTGGTCAGTGGGTTCGGGTTCAGTTCGTTCGGCCTGGCTCTACTGGTGGCTCTGATCGTATCAGCTTTAAATGCATACTTTAATAACGGATGAATCAGCAAGGCTTGGTGCAGGAAACGGATCGAGCCTTTAATTTTTATGATACACGCTGAATAAGGCTTGTATCTGTCATACATAGAAAATAAAACTATAGCCGAGAATACTTATAGGATCGCCACCATTAAAAATCGCAGTCTAACGTTTTATATATAAAGACATAGCCAAATATGATATGATTAGTTTATGTTTTTATCAACGAATAAAGGAGATAATCAATGACTGCCTCAGTAAAAATAAACGAGCTGGTAGATGCGATGGACGACATCCGCGTTGTTGTCGGTGAAGATAAACTCGACAGAAAAATAACGATCAGTGATCTGTCAAGGCCTGCACTGGAGCTTACTGGATACTTTAGTTTTTATCCGCAAGATAGGATTCAGTTGTTAGGCAAAACGGAGCTGTCATTTGCGTGCCAAGATGACGAGCGATGAGCGTTATATTGTAATGAAACGCATGTGTCAGGCTCGAAACACCCGCCTTTTTGATTTCACGCAATATGGAACCGCCGAAAGAACTTTTGAAGGCTGCAGAAGAAAAAGGGATCCCCGTCCTCCTGTCAAAACGGTCCACCACACGTTTATCCTCAAACGTGACTAACTTTCTCGAAGAACGCTTAGCTGAACGCATTTCTCAGCACGGGGTCCTTGTCGATATTTACGGTATGGGTGTTTTGATCATTGGAGACTCAGGTATCGGGAAGTCTGAAACAGCTCTGGAACTTATTCAGCGCGGACACCGTCTGGTTGCTGATGACCGAGTCGAACTTTACATGATGGACGAGAGACGCATCATTGGAGAACCGCCAGAGATCCTCCGAAACCTCATCGAAATCAGAGGAATCGGTGTCATCGATGTCGTGAACTTATTTGGTGTCGGTGCGATCAGAACTCAGAAAACTGTTGATCTGGTGATCAATCTGGAACACTGGGACCGTAACAGACAATATGACCGTTTGGGGCATAATCTGGACAAAATGCGTATATTCAATGTGGACATTCCTAAATTATCCATTCCTGTAAGAGTCGGTCGGAATCTGTCGATCATTATTGAGATCGCCACGATGAACATTCGTGCTAAGGACATGGGATATGACGCTACGAAAACATTTGAGAGCAATTTGAATAAACTGATAGAGAAAAATACTCAAGACGAATAGATGGAGGCATAAAGATGCAGAGTGTAATAGGAAATATTGATCCAGTTGCTTTCAGACTGGGACCGATCGAGGTAGCCTGGTACGGGCTGATCATCGTGACTGGCATGTTCTTTAGCCGTCTGGCTGAGCATGAGAGAGGCCAATAAAAGAGGAATAAGGCAGAAGATTTCATTGTCGGTATTAGCGCATTCTGGGCAATACCGGCAGGGATCATGGGCGCCAGGATCTATTATGTGCTGTTTTTTGAACTTACCCACGTGTATCGCGGACCCCATTCGCATGTTCTACTTATCTGGGACAGGGGACTGGCTATATATGGTGGCTTGAGTTATCGATTAATCGCACTCTACTGGTACAGTCGCAAGGAAAACGTCCCTGTCTGGGCTCCTGCTCAGACATCTTGGCACCACATGTCATGATCGCTCAGGCAATCGGACCCTCCGGGGAAGCTTCATCGAGCAGGAAGCACGTGGCGGCGAAGTCAGCCGTCAGTTTCTGGACAGAGCTTCTAGCTTGCCTGACTTTATCATCGAACCAGATGAACATCAGAGGGGTTATGCTTTATCGCCCCACGTTCCTCTACGAGTCTGCTCTGGAACGTCGTCGGGTTCATAAGGCGTATTGTGGCTGTAGAGAGCTAAGGAAGGAACTGCTCATCAGAGGAGAAGCCTTCTTGGGCTACCTCGCCTGGTACCGGTACCGGGAAGCCCATTCATGAGGAAGGGATGCGAACGGACAGCCTGTATATCGGTGACTTTACAGGGTCTACACGGTCTACTGCCACTTATCACTGCTGGTCTCAAGTATTGGTCTGATCATTTACCGACGCTTTTATGTTTACCCAGACCTCCGCATTACACTGAAGGAGTCGACTCCAGAGAAAGTATATAGAAGAAGAAGAAGAAAAAATACGATCAGAAGAACAGCTGAATGTGATGAATAGACTCTGATTTTCAAAGGAGAGAGTAAAATGGGAAGTAAACTCGCCGTTTAGGAGCAGGCTCATGGGGCAGCGCCCTAGCCAGCGTCCTGGATGAAAATGGTCATCATGTTCACAGATCTGGACGAGAGATGAAGAACAGCAGGATGAAATCAACACGGACCATACCAATAAGCATTATTTGCCTGAATTTGAATTTCCAAAAAACATCACTGCGACGACGGATCTGAAAAAAGCAGTTGATGGTGCTGAGGCAATTGTCGTTGTTATTCCAACGAGTGGAATAAGAGACCTGGCGCAGAAACTGAATAAGATCCTGATAGGAAAATGACCGGTCATTCGATGCCTCGAAAGGTCTTGAACGTCAGACGCACAAGCGTATTTCCACTATTCATTGAAGAAACTTGCTTCTGAGGTGATTCACCGCTGGCATGGTCGCACTTGTCCGGGGCCAAGCCATGCCGAGGAAGTCGATCAAGCGGGATCTGACCACCATCACCGGCCGCGGTGCCAACGCGTCTTAATAGAGTGCACGCTACGTCCAGTCACTGTTTATCAATGACTATTTCCGTGTCTATACGAATACAGACATCATCGGTGTTGAGATAGGAGCGGCTCTGAAAAATATTATAGCTCTTGGAGCCGGAATCATCTCCGGACTCGGTTATCGGTGGCAACGCAAAAGCCGGGACTGGTCACGCGCGGCCTCGCTGAAATCAGCCGACTGGGTGTTGAGTCAGGAGCCGAATCCCGTCTGACCTTCATTGGGGCTCAGTGGCGTCGGGGAACCTGACGTTAACCTGCACCAGTCCGCACTCTCGCAACTGGAGAGCCGGTTACCAGCTGGGCAAAGGTAAAAAAATCGATTCTGTTCTTGAGAATATGGGAATGGTGGTCGAAGGTGTATCAACCACGCAAGCGGCCTATTGAGCTGGCTCGGGTCACGCGCTATCGAGATGCCGATCACTGAAGCCTTATACAATGTGTTATACGAGGATGCTGAGGTTAAATATGTTATACTTAATCTGATGCAAACGAGAAGGCAAGGCGGAGTGAATCCCTTTGTCTGAACAGCTAGAAGTAAAGGAGTAGAGAGAAAATGAGAGAAAGTCGAGAAAGGCGATCATCCCTGTCCGCAGGATATGGCACACTGGTTCTTGCCGGCGACAAAAGCTATGCCTAAAGAAATGATTCCGATCGTCGACAAGCCGACGATTCAGTTCATTGTGGAAGAAGCCATCGCGTCTGGCATCGAGGACATCCTGATCATTACCGGAAAACTGAAAAGACCAATCGAAGATCATTTCGACTCCAACCCGGAACTGGAAGAAGCCTGCGTAAAAAAGGCAAGGAAGAACTGCTTGGACTCGTCGAAGAGACAACAGGTCTGAACCTTTATTTTGTCAGACAACCTTATCCCCTCGGGCTCGAGGCATGCCGTACTTCAGGCCAAAGCCTTTGTAGGCGATGAGCCTTTTGTTGTCATGCTGGGTGATGATGTCATGGCTGATGAAGTTCCATTGACAAAACAGCTGATCGAGGGCTATGGACCTGGGTGCTTCGATCTTCGCTAGTTATGCGTGTCCCGCGTTGAAGAAACGTGACTACGGTATCATCGATCCTGAAACCGAAGCTGAAGACGGCCTTTACAATGTCCGTAAATTTGTAGAGAAACCTGATCCGGCTGATGCACCGAGTGATTTGGCCATCATTGGTCGTTACTTACTGATGCCTGAGATATTCAATATTCTGGAAACCCTTGAACCGGGAGTCGGTGGGGAGATTCAGCTGACTGATGCTATAGATGAGCTGAATAAGACCCAGCGTGTATTCGCCAAGGAATTTAAAGGCGAGCGCTATGATGTTGGAGATAAGTTCGGCTTCCTGAAAACAACGATTCAGTACGGTTTGAAACACCCTCAGGTTAAAGATGACCTGAAAAAGTATATTTTAGACTTAAGTAAAGAACTGGAATCAGGCCCGATACACAACAGCATGGATCCGGAATCACATGAACTGGAAACTCACGAAGAAGACTGACCGTTCATTTCTAAGTAAGGTTCCCAAAGACCAGCCGAGCTCCTTTTATAACCAGCAGGAAGCGTCATGCTGTTTATGAAAGGAGTTCTGTTATGCTTGACAAATTCTGAGATTCTGGTAAACTATAAAAGGTGAAAGACTTACAAAAAGTAAGTAGTGGAATTTAGACTAACTATAAGAGTGATTTAAATACTAGTCAATGCTTGGTGAGAGGAGCATATTCGAATGGAAGATGTAAAAACAGTTTATGATGTGATCGTGATTGGTGCAGGACCCAGTGGGCTGACAGCCGCCTTGTATGCCTCTCGGTCTAACCTAAAAACACTGATGCTGGAAAGAGGCATCCCGGGTGGGCAGATGAACAATACAGCAGAAATCGAAAACTATTCAGGATTCAAAAGTATCATGGGACCTGATCTGTCGATGAAAATGCTTGAAGGGGCCGAACAGTTCGGTGCCGGACATGTTTACGGAGATGTACAGGAAATCGTTGATAAAGATACGTTCAAGGAAATCATCACGTCCGATAAAAAATATCTGGCTAAAGTCATTATTATTTGCCACCGGAGCAGAACATAAAAAGCTCGGCGTCAAAGGCGAAGCGGGCAAACTCAACGGACGCGGCGTTTCATACTGTGCCGTCTGTGACGGGGCATTCTTCAGAAACAAGCATGTCGTTGTCGTCGGTGGTGGCGATTCGGCTGTGGAAGAAGGAGCTTACCTCACTCAGTTTGCAGATAAGGTGACGATCATTCACCGCAGAGACAAACTCAGAGCTCAGAAGATCCTTCAGGACCGGGCATTTAAAAATGAAAAAGTGAGACTTCATCTGGGACTCCGTTGTCGAGGAAATCGTCGGAGATGACAAAGTGTCAGGTGTTCAGATCAAGAATGTCAAAAACGGAGACACGTCTCTAGTTGAAGCAGATGGTGCGTTCATCTATATCGGCATACTGCCGAATTCTGATGCGTTCAGTTCGTTAGGCATTACCAATGAAGAAGGATGGATCGAAACAGATGCCAACATGATGACTCAGGTCCGGAAATCTCGCTATCGGTGATGTTAGAGATACGGTACTGAGACAAGTGGCCACGGCTGTCGGAGACGGATCTGTTGCAGGTAATGCAGCCTATCAGTACGTCGAAGAATTGAAAGAAAAAATGGAAAAACAGAAAGTCTAATAAAAGATTTGTAGCAAGAAGTCTCTGACAGAAAATACTCAGAGGCTTCTTTTTTTATAATCAGCAGCGTATGTTTTAAATATAATTATAACTTGAGTTATTTAATTATACGTGTCCTTTTCTTATGCACGGCTGCTTTAAACATGATACAATTAAAGCATAATAGGTAACCGAACTAACATCATACAGAGACGAGGGATATCAATGGAATGGAAAAACACATATCAGACATGGCTGAATCATAAAGACTTGGATGAATCGCTGAAGAGCGACCTGGAAAAAAATCAGGAAGATGAGTCTTTGCTTGAGGATGCTTTCTATACATCACTTGAATTCGGGACAGCCGGCATGCGTGGAATCATCGGCGCCGGAACCAATCGAATGAATAAATACACTGTCAGACAGGCTACTGAAGGCTTGGCGCTTTTCATAGAAAAACAGGGTGAAAAGATGAAAGGTCGAGGTGTAGCCATTGCCTACGATTCACGTCACATGTCCAGAGAATTTTCTATAGAAGCTGCTCGTACGCTCGCTGCCCACGGGATTAAAGCGTATGTTTTGAAGACCTTCGCCCTACCCCGGAATTGTCTTTTGCAGTAAGACACCTGAATGCGGCTGCGGGGATCATGATCACAGCCAGTCACAACCCGCCTGAATACAATGGATACAAAGTATACGGGGAAGATGGCGGACAACTGCCGCCAAAAGAAGCAGATGACCTGACTACTTATGTAAGAAGTGTGAAGGATATCCTGTCGATCGATGCACTGGATAGAAAGCAAGCTGAGAAAGAGGGTCTGCTCAAGTTTATTGGCAAAGATGTAGACCGAAAATACCTGGAAGCTCTCAGAACAGTAACGATCGATCAGGACCTGATAGACCGACAAAGCAAAAAGCTGAAAATCGTTTTCACTCCCCTGCATGGTACCGGACAGATGCTGGGTGAAAAAGCCTTGAAACAGATTGGTTTCAGAGAATGTCTCATTCGTTGAAGAACAGTCAAAACCCGATCCTGATTTTTCCACGGTGCAAGTCACCGAATCCGGAAGACCCTGAAGCCTTTCAAAATGGCCATTGAAAAAGGCCAGGAAGTCGATGCGGATGTTCTGATCGCGACAGATCCGGACGGAGACCGACTGGGGATTGCGGTGAAAACGGCTGAAGGGCATTATGAAGTGCTGTCAGGTAATCAGATTGCCGCTTTGATGGTCGAGTATATTTTCAAAGCACATACGACCAAGGAAACATTGCCTCAAAACAGCGTCATGCTCAAGTCGATCGTTTCCAGTGATCTGCCCAGTGTCATAGCTAATAAGTACGGTGTCGAAACGGTCAATGTGCTGACAGGATTCAAGTTCATTGCAGAAAAAGTCAAACAGTATGAAGCGGACCATTCTAAAACATTCATGTACGGATTTGAAGAAAGTTATGGTTATCTCATTCAACCCTTTGTAAGAGACAAGGATGCGATCCAGGCTCTGGTCATGGTGGCTGAAATGACCGCATACTATAAAGAACAGGGTTACAGTCTGTTCGACGCGATCCATGAACTTTATCATGAACATGGACACTTCGTAGAAAAAACGATCTCCGTTAAGATGGAAGGCATGGAAGGCACAGAAAAAATCAAAGAGATAATGAGCGGCCTCCGTACCAATGTTCCAGGAAGATTTGGAGATATCCAAGTCTGCTATGGTGGAAGATTACAAAGCCCAGACACGTGAAAAAGGGACAGCAAAAGAAAAAATGGATCTTCCGTCAGCAAATGTGCTGAAGTACACCCTGGCTGATTCCAGCTGGATCGCCGTTCGTCCGTCGGGAACTGAACCAAAAATTAAATTTTATATTTCGGCGTGTGATGATTCCGGTGTAGCAGTCATGGAAAAAGTTGAAGCCTTCGAAGCTGATATTCGTTCGATGGTCGACTTTTAACAGCTGTAACAGTTCAAAAGGAGGACGTATTGATGAAAAAGAATGTTGGAGAAAAGGACAGGATGATCAGGATCGTTCTGGCGATCATTCTTTTCCCGGTGTTATTTTTAAAATCGACTCCGTTCAGATGGGTCGGTCTGGCTTCTATCCCTTTACTCATTACGGGACTGACTCAGCGGTGTGGAGCATATGCACTGCTGAAAACTGACACATGTGAAATGAATTAAAAAGAAAAAACTGCCGATTGGGAATAACCTGACCGGCAGTTTTTTTAGTTGAAACTAAATCCTGCTACTATGACTAAGATATGACTTTTCAGGAAGGCGGTAGTAATGACACGCCAGGGATGTTATAATTAATGGAATCGAGTTAAAATAAAAAGTAAACCAAGCGGATCGATAGGAGTGAGTCGGATGAATGAAAAACTTGAACTTGTCATCATTACCGGAATGAGCGGGGCGGGAAAAACCGTTGCCATGCAGAGTTTTGAAGATATGGGATACTACTGTATCGACAATATGCCCCCGAATCTTTTACCCACATTCTGGAAACTCGTCCGGGAATCCGGACAGTTCAGTAAAATCGCTTTAGTTATGGACTTGAGAATGAAAGATTTTTTTGAAGAAGTCGACCAAGTCCTTGTGACAATGGACAATACGCCTCATATCACTACACGCATCGTTTTTCTGGAAGCGACAGATGAAGAACTGGTCACTCGCTACAAAGAAACGAGACGTGCCCATCCGCTGGCAAAGAACAAACGGACCATCGAAGGCATAAAAAAAGAGCGCGAACTGCTGAAACAGATCAAAAGACGGGCACAGCTAGTCATTGACACTTCTAAAAAAACGCCGCGTCAATTGAGGGAACTGCTGATCAAAGAATTTCAGGAAAAAGAGAATCAGATGTTCCGGGTCGAAATCGTCTCATTTGGCTTCAAATACGGCTTGCCGATCGATGCTGACATCGTCATGGATGTCCGGTTTCTGCCAAATCCGCATTATATCGAAGAACTTCGCCCGCAGACTGGACTCGACAAGCCAGTTTACGACTATGTCATGCAGCAGACAGAAACAGAAACCTTTTACAAAAAATTTATTGATCTGATCGATTATACACTGCCGGGTTATAAAAAAGAAGGCAAGAGCAATGTAACGATCGCGGTAGGCTGTACAGGCGGGAAACACCGGTCAGTCGCTTTGGCCGAACGTATAGCAAAACAGATTAAATCGGATGGATATCATGTGAATGTGTCGCATCGCGACAAAGATAAAGTAAAGGAGTCTACGGTGCGATCATGAAGCAGGAAGTATTCAAGAAAAGAAAACCGAAAATAGTTGTTATAGGTGGCGGGACAGGTTTGCCCGTCATATTAAAAAGTCTGAAAGAAAAAGATGCCGACATCACGGCTGTCGTCACCGTCGCGGATGACGGCGGGAGCAGTGGAGCATTACGGAGAAGCTTCAATGCTGTCCCGCCGGGTGATCTGAGGAATGTTCTGACTGCTCTTTCTGAAATTCCGGAACTGCATCGCGAAATATTTCAGTATCGCTTCCGATCGGATGATCAGAGTCTGTCCGGTCATACGATTGGGAATCTGATCATTTCTGCAATGGCTGACATGAGCGGGAACATATATGAAGCCATACAGCTGCTGGCAAAAATGATGCATGTCAAGGGACATGTCTATCCTGCTGCGGAAGAACCGTTGAACCTCCATGCGACGTATACTGATGGAACGACACAAACAGGAGAGTCCGAGATACCAAAAAAAGACAAGGTCATTGATTTTGTCACTGTATCCTGCGTGGAAGAAGAACGTGAAGTTCATGCGAGTCGAAAAGTTGTCTCGGCCATCATGGATGCAGATATGGTTGTCCTGGGACCGGGGAGTCTGTTTACCAGCATCCTGCCTAACCTCATGATCCCCGCTATCGGAAAAGCTGTAGCGGAAACTGAAGGTAAAGTGGTATATATATCCAACATCATGACTCAGTTCGGTGAAACGGAAGGACTCAATGATGCGGATCATATCAGAGTCCTGCATAAGCATTTGGGGACTAAATTTATCGATATTGCCCTGACGAATATCGGGAAAGTACCCGAAGAGTATATTGAACACGAAAGCAGCGAAGAGTATCTTCTTCAGGTCGAACATGATTTCAATGGACTGAAAGAAGAAGTCCCCATGATCATTTCTGATGATTTTCTGAAACTGACAGACCACAGTGTCTACCACAACGGTGAAAAAGTAGCTGAAGAAATATTCAGGACGGCTTTCAACAGTCAGCGGAAAATCAAGGGATACCTGCAGAAGTGAGAACGGAGAAACTGTTCGTTCAGCTAAAAGGAAGTGAAGAAAATGTCATTTGCATTTGAAGTAAAAAAAGAACTGACACGACTGGAAGTGCATCCGGAACACGCCAAGGCGGAACTGGCCGCTTTGATCAGGATGAACGGGACACTGAGTATATTGAATCACGATTTCTTACTGAATGTCCAGACTGAAAATGCTGCCATCGCCAGGCGGATATACTCGCTGATCAAAGATAATTTTGATGTCGAATCCGAACTGCTGGTCCGGAAAAAGATGAAGTTAAAGAAGAACAATGTGTATATCGTCAGACTCAAAAGTGGATGCAGACTTATTTTAAAAGAGCTGGGGATCATGGACGGCATGCTTTATCACGGTCATGTGCCGGATGAAATCAAAACCAACAAACAAAAAATCAAATCTTATTTAAGAGGTGCTTTTTTAGCAGGCGGATCCGTAAATAGTCCGGATACAAGCCGGTACCATCTGGAGATCCATTCAAGCTATGAAGAACATAATAATGATATCTGTGAAATGATGCAGAGTTTTCGACCTCAACGCCCGCGTGCACGAACGCCGTAACGGGTATATCGTGTATCTGAAAGAATCAGAAAAAATTGCGGATTTTCTTTCTCTGATAGGCGCAACGGGTAGTATGTTCAGATTTGAAGATGTCCGGATCGTCCGTGACATGAGAAATTCTGTCAACCGACTCGTGAACTGCGAAAATGCCAATATGAATAAAACCATCGATGCAGCCTCTAAGCAAATCGAGAATATCAGGCTGATCGAGCGTACGACCGGGCTGGATACGCTACCCGAAAAATTAAAGGAAATCGCACTGGCTAGAGTGAATCATCCGGATGTGAGTTTAAAGGAACTGGGAGAACTGCTTCCCAATGGCGGGGTATCCAAATCAGGTGTGAACCATCGCCTGAGAAAGCTCAATAAGCTGGCAGAAGAAATCAAAGAAAAGAATCCGGCATAAACTGACTGTCTCTTACATAATGTAAGGGATGGTCTTTTTTAATGCTGTAACAATTTAATTTTTCAAAGCGCTCACTGACCCGGTTTGACTTCACAATGATTGCAATTCGAAGTAATTATAGAAACCGCCACTATGTTTTTCATTTAGTATACCGTATTGATAATAGAGGGGATGTATTATCAATACTTTACTAAAATAGAGAGAGCTTAATTAAAATCATTATTATTTGTTCTGTTTGAGCAATGATTCATCATTTTCGTGAAATTTATTTTTTCACAAACTTTCAAGTGTTCATATTTATTCAAGTAGTGAGAACCATTTTCATTTGTAATATTTTACGGTGGCTTTTTGTCAAAATGCTTGTATTATCTTTACATTTAGTGTATATTCCGTTATTCTTTTAATAGACCATGTAGCGCGAAAATCAACTGTTTATACTTGTGAAATTATTATATATTTAATTTTCACGTTACATAACCAATGAACTATCCGTTTTATATAATTGAGGAGGAAAGGGAATGCGATTAAAGACTAGACAAAAAGCAACATTTCCAAAACACAATAAATCGCGTACGCACGATAAGTCGATCGAACGCATCGACGCACCCGCTATCATGGTTTTTCCAATGTCCATGCATATCGGCGCACCGGCTAAACCACTTGTAGAAGTGGGGGCAAAAGTCAAAGTCGGCACGTTGATCGGTGAAGCACAGGGATTTATTTCTGCAAATATTTATTCATCGGTAAGTGGAGAAGTCATTTCGATCGAAGACCGTGAAGTGCTCAGTGGCGTGCATGCGTGCATCATAGTCAAAAATGACAACGAATATACTGAAGAAGCACCGTTTCCTGAAGCGGGCGACGATGTTGCGCCTGAGTTAGTACCTGATCTGATAAGACGTGCAGGTATTGCCGGTATGGGGGGAGCAACGTTCCCTACAGACGTCAAGATGAGACCGCCCAAAGACAAGAAAATAGATACCATGATTTTAAACGGCGCCGAATGTGAACCGTATTCTACTTCTGACTTCCGTACAATGGTCGAATATGCTGATGAAATCATCGAAGGTGTCCGAGTCATCGATGGGGTCCTGAATGTTGATAAAGTATACATTGGTATTGAAGATAACGCTGTTGAAGCCGGGGAAGCACTTAAAAAAGCAGCCAGTGGTTACGACAAAGTGGAAATCAAAGTACTTGAAGCAAAATACCCTCAGGGATCTGAAAAACAGCTGATCGAAAACTGTACAGGTCGTCAGGTTCCATCCGGCGGATTACCTGCAGATGTGGGCTGTGTTGTTTCCAACGTGGGAACTTTCCAGGCCATATACCGTGCTGTCCGCTTAGGCAAGCCAATGGTTGAACGTGTAACGACGGTCACGGGTACGCCGATCGCTGATCCTAAAAACCTGCTGGTACGTATTGGTACACCGATCGATGATCTCATTGAAGTCTGCGGCGGATTCCAGGAAGCACCGAGAAAAGTCATTCACGGTGGTCCAATGATGGGTAAAACCATCAAAGACGGAGCAATCCCGATTTCCAAAGGGACAACGCACATTACTTTCCTGACCGCTTCAGAGGTAGATGATGAAGAACGTATGGATTGTATCCGCTGTTCTGAATGCCTGAATGTCTGTCCTGTAAGCCTGCAGCCTATTTTGATAAGCAATGCGTATGAACGTGGCGATATTGAAAAAGCTGAACAGCTGGGTGCGATGGATTGTATCGAATGCGGGAACTGTTCGTTCATCTGTCCTTCAAAAATTCCTCTGCTGGATAACATCAGAAAAGCTAAAACTGCTATCAAGCAAAATACGAAGGCGGTGTAGAGATGAGTACAAATAAAACTAAAAATACCTTGGCGGATTATGACCTGGTCCTGGATCAGTCTCCGCACGTTTTTGAAAAATGGTCTTCACAGTGGATCATGCTGCAAGTTATTATAGCTCTTCTTATTCCAATGGCTGCAGGAACGTATTTCTTCGGCCTGCAGGTCCTGTGGATCACGGGAGTTGCTGTTTTAACAAGTGTCATCAGTGAATATTTGTATGAACGTCTCGTAAGAAAGCGCATGACCATTACAGATCTATCCGCTGTAGTGACCGGGATGTTGATTGGTTTAAGTTTGCCGAATGGCGTGACTTGGTACAGTGCTGTTATTGTAAGTGTTCTAGCTATCGTCTTTATTAAGATGATTCCCGGCGGCATCGGCAAGAACCGGATTCAATCCTGCCGTTGGCGGACGTATCATCTATTTGATGGCTCCATGGGTCGTTAACACATTTTCTTCTGGTGGCGTAGCTGGTGAAGATGTACTTACGACAGCGAGTTCAGCAGAAGCGGAATTACAGGTGCTTCGATCTGGGGTGCAGATTTAGTTACTTCAGCTACCCCGCTGTATTATATTTCAAGTGGAGCAAATGAAATACCTGATGGCGCCCAAACACTTTGGAATTTATTCTTAGGTAACCAGGGCGGATGGGGCAGGATCGCTTGGCGAAACGAGTTCACGTAACCATTTTAATTGCCATGGCCTTTCTTGATCATCAGAAGAGATCATTAATCCAAAAATCCCAGCCTTGTACATTGGGACTTTTGCGTTGATTATGCTGGTTTACTCAGGGTTTGACTTCGAGTACATGATGTATCACTTGTTCAGTGGCGCTCTGCTTCTGGCTGCAACCTTCTTTATCACTGATTATGCTATCAGGTGGTTTGACATCAATGGGACAGAGATATATTCCCGATCGGTGCAGCGTATATCTGACAGCAGCATTTAGAATTGCCGTATTTCTCTGCCTGAAGGTGTCGGTTTCTCGCATCCTGATCATGAATGCGATCATTCCTTTCATCGATAAACTGGTCATGCCGAAAATATATGGCCACAAAAAACGTCCGAAAGTTCATTCTGATTACGATATAACCGAACCACTGAAAAAACGTGATGTGTTAACTGAAAACTAAATAGAAACAGCGAGTGAATGTTATGCATTCACTCGCTTTTTTTAGTATAGTAGAAGTATAAAAGAGGTGACCGGATTGAAAAATATATTACTGCGTTATGTGCTGCTGCCCGCTAGTATGCTGGTGTTAGGGGCATGCGCCGAAAACGGCTTGGAGCCGTCTCCTTATGAAGAGGTGAATACCATGGAAAATGTGCGCATCGAACTCGAAAAGGATGTGTACAGCCCGGAAGGAGATACGTTTATCCTGAACACGATAAATGAATCCGAGGATGAAATCTCATACGGTATCGCCTTCAGTCTGGAAACAGAGCAGGATGGCGAATGGTTTGTCGTGGAACCCGATGAAGAGATGGCCTTTATTCTGATTGCCCATGTGCTGGCACCGGGTGAAGAAGCTGAGGACGAGCTGAATATGGAGTACTATGAACCGCTGGAACCAGGTCAATACCGTGTTGTCCGCGAAATAGAGGGAGAAGTGCTGACAGCAGAATTTCAGGTAAATTGAAACATGCGGTAGGTCAGGTCAATCTTCAGTGAATCGCATTCATTGAAATAATGTTCGGCTGCCGCATGTTTTTTAGTTATCAAAATTTGTTTTTATCGTGTTTATTTTAAGCACATTCGGATGTTCTCCCACTTCAGATACATAATTCATTGTATTGAAATGATTCGGTAACTGCAGAGTGTAAACATCTTCGCAGTAGGTGCTGCCGTCTTCAAGATAGGTGATCGAATGATCGGTGGAAATAACCGAGATATGATTTTCCCTGAAACTTTTTTCCAGAAACTCCAATGTTTCTTGACGGAATTTATATTTGATTTCCAGCTGCTTTGTACGGTCGATTTTGAATAATGTCTTCAGTAAACGCAGTACGATGAGCATGATAAATGTACTGGATACTGCCATCAAATAATACCCCATTCCTACGGCGATACCGACACTGGCAACGGCCCAGATCGAAGCGGCTGTCGTCAGACCAGTTACCGTCCGCTTGCTGACAATGATCGTCCCTGCGCCTAGAAAACCGATGCCGTTGACGATCTGAGCAGTCAGTCGAGTGATATCCGAAGTCAGGATGTTGGCTGATTCTGGATTGGTGCTGGAAAAATTTAAAAGCCAGCTGCTTGCCTCCAGCTGTATCATGGTGATAATGGCAGCTCCTAAGCTGACCAGCATATGCGTCCTTATGCCTGCGTTACGTCCTCTTAATTCTCTTTCAAAACCGATGATGCCCCCAAACAATGCGGCCAGTAATAACCGGGTGAGCATCTCCCACTGATCTATAGCCATACTATCCCTCTTTTTTATCTTTAGTCTTATTATCTAAAATATACTGAAGAAATACAAGTGTAGATATTTTATGCTGTCCGTACGTTAATACTTTCTATCTTTCCTAAAGATGATGTATACTAAAACTATTCTAATTAAGAGTGATTTTATCAGCCTGATTGTCACATTTTAGATACATATGTGAATATTTCACTATTCACACTTAGAAGAAAGGATGTTAGTCATGAGTTTTTCGTTTATGGGCAAGCACGAAGGTTCTCATCCAGATGAGAACAAATCAAGAACCAATAAATTACCGATCGTAGATGCCTCTGTCCCTAAAATAATGGTTTTTCCGGTATCCATGCATATTGGTGCACCGGCCAAGCCAGTCGTAGAAATAGGTGATACCGTCAAAGCAGGGCAGCTGATTGCCGAAGCAGGCAGGATTTGTTTCTGCAAACATCTATTCGTCAGTTTCAGGAGAAGTCATAGCACTGGAAAAAAGACCGATCATCGGCGGGGAAGCTGACTGTATCATAGTGAAGAACGATTACAGCTATACACAGGCAGAACCGCTTGTCGAGCCCGGAAATTCAGGAGAGCATGTCTAAAGACGAGATTCTGGATACTGTCAGAAAAAGCGGGTATCGCCGGAATGGGAGGAGCTACATTCCCGACATCTGTGAAGCTTGCTCCGCCTCCCGGAATGACCGTGGATACACTGATCATCAATGGAGCAGAGTGCGAACCTTATTCCACTTCTGATCATCGTGTGATGGTAGAACACCCTGATGAAATCGTGAAGGGAATAAATCTGTCAAGAAGACTGTTCCCTTTACTTGAAACATATTTATATCGGGATCGAAGACAATAAACCTGATGCTATCGAAGCACTCGAAAAAGCAACAGCGGATTATGATGATATCAGTGTTCGTCCACTCAAGGCCATGTATCCGAGAGGGTCTGAAAAAAATCTGATCAAAAGTGTGACTGGCAGAGAAGTGCCGCCAGGTGGACTTCCAGCTGCTGTACGCTGTGTTGTTTTGAATACCTCAACGATTCGTTCATGTTATAGAGCCTGCGAATTTGGTGAACCGCTGATCGAACGTATTGTTTCTGTATCGGGGACACCAATCAAGGATCCCAAAAACTTGAGAGTGAAAATCGGTACGCCGCTGGATTCTCTGATCGATGACTGCGGCGGATTTAAAGAAGTGCCCGGTAAAGTGCTGGGTGGCGGTCCCTTCATGGGCAAAGCCGTTTCTGATCTGGGAGTACCTGTCATCAAAGGAACGACAGCCATAACTGTTCTGACTCCCGAAGAAGCACATATTGGAGAAGAACAGGATTGTATCATGTGTGCCGAGTGTATACATGTTTGTCCCGTCAGTCTGCAGCCTATCCTGATTAGTGAAGCATTTGAACGAGGAAACATAGAGAAAGCAAAAGAGCTGGGTGCAATGGATTGTATCGAATGCGGAAACTGTTCGTTTATCTGTCCATCAAAAATACCTCTCTTGGATAATATCAGAGCTGCCAAGGCAGCAATCAAACAGAAGGAGGAGGCATAAGTCATGGCTCAGGCAGTTGATGTAAAGGGGAATCTGCGAGTCGGCCCATCTCCGCACATTCGCACAACACGAACCTCTTCGTGGGTGATGTCACAAGTGATGGTTGCTCTTATCCCGCCCATGCTTGCAGCAACATACTTCTTTGGCTGGTGGGTACTTGCAATGGTAGCTATCGGTATAGCTACCGCAGTGGCATCTGAATATATTTACGAAAAGTTAACATATAAACCAATAACCATCCATGACAACAGTGCAGCCGTAACAGGTATGCTTATTGGATTAAGTCTTCCTGTTACGGCACCGATCTGGATGATCATGTTCGGTTCGGCCTTTGCTATCATCATTGTCAAGCAGATGAGTGGAGGGATCGGTAGAAATTACTTCAATCCGGCAGTAGCAGGGCGGGTCGCTATTAAAGCGTTCTTTACCCCATGGCTGGCAAACTGGGTACTTCCCGGTGGACTCTTCGGCAGCGGTTACCGCGGCGTAGATGCTGTTTCGACGGCTACACCTCTGGAATATCTCGGTGACGGCGCACAAACTGTTGCAAATGAAGTACCGGAACTGTTCGATCTGTTTATGGGCTTCAATCTTGGAGGGAATGTCGGGGAAACGTCAAAACTGGCTATTCTGATTGGCATGCTGTATCTGATTTTCAGACGCATCATCAATCCGAAGATCCCTATTCTATATATCCTATCGACAGTAGTCGTGATGGGCTTTTGGGCCAACTTTAATTTCGATTTCATGATGACACATGCTTTGACCGGGTACGCTGTTCTTTGGCGCAACGTATATGGCGACAGATTACAGTTCCGGATCATTGACACCTGAAGGCAAGACAGTCTTTGCTGTCGGCTGTGGTGTGCTCGACTGCATTCTTCAGGATAGCATTCGATTACCCTGGGTGGTGTCGGTTTCGCCATACTGATCATGAATGCTTTAGCTCCGCACATCGATAAAAAATTGATGCCTCGTATATACGGACATAAATCAAGACCGAAAGTTGACTTTAACCGTCAGAGTACTAATAGCTAAACGATGTAAAAAAGCACCGGGGAAATCGATCAGTCGATTTCTTCGGTGCTTTTTACTATATGAAACTGTAGATGAGTCCGCCGGCAATACCCGTCATGATTATGACATGAATGGGGCTTGCTTTATATTTACGCATCAGGAAGATTGCTGCAGCAAATAAAACGATGGAGTACCAGATTCAGTTCAGCTAGATCGAGCGGCCAGTTGCTGTGACCGAACATCGCTGTCAGAAAAATCGTGAGTCCGGCTGATGCAATCAGTGCCACAACGGCAGGTCTTAAACCCTGGATGATACCCTGGACCATTGTGATGTTCTTGTATTTAAAATAAAAATAAGCAAGGGTTTGAACAATAATCACTGAAGGAAGAGTAACACCGACAGTTGCAACCACCCCGCCGAATATTCCTGCAATCTGATTGCCGGAAAAAGTAGCAGCATTGATGGCTATCGGTCCTGGTGTCATTTCAGACAGTGTCAGGATGTCTATAAACTGCTGATTCGTGATCCAACCCTGGGCATGGATCAGTTCCTGCTCGATAAGCGGCAGTGCGGCATAACCCCCGCCGAAGCTGAACAGGCCAATTTGTAAAAAGCTGAGGAGAAGTTCAATATAAATCATTTTTTCTCCTCCTTAAGTTTGTCTTGCTTGAGTTTCCAGATGGTTGTCAGAGCACCGATGATTCCGGAAAAGAGAAGGAGCCACAGGATGTTGACCTGAAAACCGATCCCGGCAATCAAAGCAGCAATCATGACCAGTACAGGAATGACTTTCTTCTGGACGACTATGCGTTTTCCCATGTTATATACAACATTTACAATGATAGCGGCCACGCCGGCCTGCATGCCCAGCAGGACGTTATTGACTATGGGGTTATCTCTGACAGCCAAATAGATGTAGGCTAAAGCAGTCATGATGAATAAAGGTGGTAAAATAGTACCTAATACAGTGACCATCGCACCCGGTACCCCGGCCATGCGGTAACCGATCAGAATGGATGTATTGACAGCGATCGGCCCCGGAGACGACTGCCCTAAGGCGATCAGGTCAAGCATTTCATCTTCATCAATCCAGCCCAGTTCATTGACGAACTTTTTCTCCATAAGCGGAACGATGACATAGCCACCACCAAATGTGAACATACTTAAAAAGAATGTCGATTTAAATAATTTCAGATACAAGGTTTTCTTCTGTCCATTTTCTTCTCTCCTTTTCATCACGTCTTTAATTATAGTAGAATTAAAGAAGCTTTAAAAGGAAAATTAGCATAAAGGCCATATGTGTGTGTTTTTAATATATAATCGGTATAATGATAATCAAGGATGTATCAGTCTGGAGGCAACGAGCATGATCAATCTTACTTTTTTCTTTAGATGAAAATTACATCTACCCTTTAAAAGTACTTATACGCTCTCTCGTGGAAAAGCATCCAGAGGAGTCTTTTCGCATGTATCTGCTTCATGCCGGGATCAGTCAGGAATCATTAAGTGATCTGCGTCAGTTCATAGAAAGTGAAGAAAACAATCAACTTGTCGCCATCTACAGTAAGGACTTCTTTAAATCATCAGACAAGGTGGCCATCACGCGGTACTATGCTCTGAAATGTATCTCTGGATGTTTGCGCCATACGTTCTACCGGATGATGTCGATAGTATCCTGTGTATCTGGATCCGGACATTGTGGCGGTCGGGGATATAAGACCCTTCTACAACAAATCATTCGAAGGGAAAGCTTTTATTGCGACGAATTATAAATACAAAACAAAATGGATCCAGCCTTTCAATAATATTGAGGTTGAGAAATTTCGAATTCGGAGGATTATTTTAATTCCGGCGTTGTCCTGATGAATTTGAAGAAATTGAGAAAAACAGGGGACCCTGACCGGATCGTCGAAGCAATCAGGGATAATAATATCTGTCCTCATCCTGCCCGATCAGGATATCTTTAATCTGCTTTATGTCAATGATATAAAGGAAGAAGACTGGCGGATATATAACATGAATCCGAAAGTATTCGAAAAACTGAAGGTGATTTTCCCGAACAAATATAACCTGCAGATGATTGAGGATGAAGTTGTATTTATTCATTATTCCGGTAAACACAAACCATGGAATGAACGGGATAAATATAAATATACACTGGGAAATTATTATTTTGATTTAGAGCGTAAGACATACAGTAAGGCTGAAGTTCGACCATTATTCAAAAAGGAGAGTAAAGTATGACTGAAAAATTTGACTACGATTATCTGGTTATCGGCGGGGGGAGCGGCGGGATCGCTTCTGCCAATCGTGCGGCAATGTATGGAGCGCGAGTGGCGCTGATCGAGGAGGATCAGCTGGGCGGAACATGTGTGAATCTTGGATGTGTGCCAAAGAAAGTGATGTGGCATGTTGCAGAAATGATGGAATCACTGCACCAGTACGCCGAGGGTTACGGTATCGAACTGAAACAGGAACCGCTTTTTAATTATAAGATGATGATGAAAAACAGAGATGATTTTATCTCTTTTCTACATAAGGCTTATAAGAGCGGGCTGGATTCAAACAATGTCACATTGATCAGAGGCCGGGCAGTGTTTATGGACGAATACACGGTTGAAGTGGATGACAGAAAAATAACAGCTGAGCATATTCTGATTGCGACAGGAGGAAAACCGAAACGTCTAAACATCCCTGGTGGCGATCTGGGCATTGTATCAGATGACGTTTTTCGGCTGGAAGGAATTGCCTGAGAGTATCGCGGTGATCGGCGGCGGATACATCGGTGTTGAAATGAGCGGGATTTTTGATGCTTTGGGTGTAGAAACCCATCTGTTCGTCAGGAAACCGGCGCCCCTGTACAACTTCGACTCCGTTATCTGTGAAGGCTACATGGCTCTGTCAGAAAATGAAGGACGCAATGTGCATGTCAATAAAACAGTGACTGAAGTAACGGAAAACGACGGCAAAGGCTACACCTTGCATTTTGAGGACGGGACGACGCATAAAACGGAACAAATCCTCTGGGCCACAGGCAGAGTGCCGAATACAAAAGGACTGAATCTTGAAGCAGCCGGGGTCAATCTATATCCGGGCGGGTACGTTGAAGTGGACCGTTTTCAGAATACGACGGGAGACAAAATTTATTCAGTGGGTGACGTGACTGGTCGAGCAGAATTGACACCTGTTGCGATCGCTGCCGGAAGAAGGTTGTCGGAACGCCTCTTTAACAATAAAGACAACGAGTATTTGGACTATGACAATATCCCAACGGTTATTTTTACTCATCCTCCAATTGGTACAGTAGGTATGACTGAAGAACAGGCCAGAGATTTATTTCCGGATGACTATATCAAGATATATAAAACAGCGTTTACATCAATGCACAGTTCTATTACAGAAAACAGACAGAAAGCATTACATGAAACTTGTGTGTGTAGGAAAAAACGAAAAAATAGTCGGGCTGCACGGAATAGGCAAAGGTATGGATGAAATGCTTCAAGGATTCGCCGTGGCGATACAGATGGGAGCAACAAAAAAAGATTTCGACCGTACTGTTGCTATCCATCCGACTGCGGCTGAAGAATTCGTAACGATGCGATAATCGTACGTGTATAGAACGTTTGAAAAGGATTTCAACCGCTTTAACGTTCGTATTTGACTTGAATACGAACGTTATAAAATATAAAATTAATTAAATTTTCCGTATTTTGTTGATTTTATAAAAAATGTGTATTATGATTGAGTCAACTTAATAAGTGTTATCTAATATAATTTAGCGATATGGGCTATAGTTTCTACCAATCCCCTTAAAGGATTGACTATTAGATTAAACAATACGTATTGTTTATGATGTAGTTGATTAAAGACGGGAAACCGTCTTTTTTTCATTTACATGTTTTTTCCCATTGTATTAGATGACCCTTTAGAGTAACTCCACGGAAATGGAGATAATATTACGAAAGAGGGTTTTATCTTTGTTAGAAAAATTCTTTCAGTTGAAAGAGAACGACACCACAGTTGGAACAGAAATCGCAGCCGGGTTGACCACATTTTTTGCCATGTCTTATATCATATTCGTTAATCCACAGATCTTATCGTTGACCGGCATGCCAACGCAGGCAGTCTTTCTGGCGACAGTCTTGTCTGCAGCTGTCGGAACACTTATCCTGGCGCTTTATGCCAATGTGCCTTATGCACAAGCGCCGGGTATGGGTTTGAATGCATTCTTCACCTACACCGTTGTGTTTGCACTCGGTTTTTCATGGCAGGAAGCTTTGTTCATGGTGTTCTTGACCGGTATTGTAGGGATCCTGATCACCGTTACATCGATTCGAAAAATGATCATTCATGCGATACCTGAATCACTGCAGCATGCCATCGGCGGGGGCATTGGCGTGTTCATCGCGTATATCGGTCTGAAAAATGCACAGCTTTTATCTTTCACATCTGAAGGGCAGGACATTTTATCGGTCAACAATCAGCCGTATACACCGGGAACTGAAATCACGGGGGCAGTCAACACTGTAGTGACCGGAGGCGGGATCATTCCAGACATGGGGAGTCTGACTAATCCTTACGCCTTGCTCGCTCTGATCGGTTTAGTCACTATGGTCATTCTGATGCTGGCTAAAGTAAAAGGCGCTATTCTGATCGGTATCGTACTGACCACACTTATTGGTATTCCGATGGGCGTCACGGATTTATCCGGTCTGAGCAATCCGGCCAATTCACTCGGAGCAGCTTTTGGGGAGCTGGGAACAACATTCGGCGCGGCATTCGGTTCACAGGGGCTGGGTTCTCTGCTGGCTGATCCATCTCGCTACGCCATTATATTAATTACGATCTTTGCATTTACGCTAACAGATGTCTTCGATACGATTGGGACCTTCATCGGTACGGGGAGAAAAGCAGGTATCTTTACATTGGAAGATGAAAAATCAATGGATACAGGCAATGGCCTGAATACTAAGATGGAAAAAGCACTGCTGGCCGATACAGTCGCTACATCGTTCGGGGCAGTCTTGGGGACATCACCTGTAACAACCTTTGTCGAAAGTGCTGCCGGGATCGGGTCTGGCGGACGTACAGGACTGACGAGCCTGACAACTGCAAGTATGTTTATGATCACGGCGTTCTTCTCACCAGTCATGTCGGTCGTTCCTGGCGCAGCTACTGCACCTGCACTGATCCTTGTCGGTATTCTGATGATGTCCGCATTTGCTGAGATCGACTGGAACAACCTGGAAGAAGCGGTTCCCGCTTTCTTCGCCTCGATATTCATGGGATTCTCTTACAGCATCTCATACGGTATCGCAGCCGGTTTCCTGTTCTACATCATCACTAAAGTGGTCAAAGGAAAAGTCACTGTTGTCCACCCTGGTCTTATGGGCAACGACAGCACTGTTCATCATCAACTTTGTCGTCCTTGGCATGATTTAAAGAAGGTTAAAATGAAACGAGCGGTCGCCCGGGGAGGCGGCCGCTTGTTTTTATATATATAAGTGGTACAGATACGAATAAGGTAACTTTTATGATTCGAATGTAAAAACATAGAGTAATCACAGATAGTTCGGTAAGTTGAAAGCAATGGAACCGACGTAAGTGTCGAATTAGACTATCTTCAGCAGTTACAGCAATCATTGGTGATAGAACCTACCGAAGATGGGGCTGGTTTGACAGTTAGGATCAACTAAAGTGGTGGAAAGTGTCGAAGTGGGCTATGTTCGGCAATTAGGGCGACTTATGTTCAGTCTAATAACCGAAGATACAGTGACTTCGACACTTTGAACAGTGAGGCTGGGCGCTAAATGTCGAAAAAGAGGCAGTTCGGTAATTACGGACGTTGATTGAAATTGAAACTACCGAAAGAAAAGGATTCAATAATTTTAATTGATGACAGCTTCCAACTTATCTGAAATACGTCAGAGCAGAAAGAAGGACGCGGAGACCAGCATAAAAGCTGATTTCCGCGTCCTTCTTTTAAGTTCAGTTGGTACGGATAATGTTATTCGAACCTCAAGGCATCGATCGGATTCAAACGGGCCGCCTTACGGGCAGGGTAGATGCCGAAGAAGACACCGACTGCTGTTGAAAAGACGAGCACTAAAGCGACGCTGCCTAGAGTGAATATAGGAACGATATTCAAAGCGCCGGCAATAAGATTGGAGAGAAGGATACCTAGAGTCAAGCCGATCATGCCGCCGATCAGACTTAAAATGATGGCTTCCATCAAAAACTGAATCAGAATCGTTCGGGTCGTTGCACCCAATGCTTTACGCGTTCCGATTTCTCGTGTCCGTTCGGTTACTGAGACCAGCATGATGTTCATCACGCCTATACCTCCGACAAGCAGGGCAATACCTGCTACGGCGGCGATGAAGTTGATGAACAGGCTCAAAACGTTGTTCACCTGATCCAAAGCCTGAAGGAAGTTTCTGGCATTATAAATGTTTTCGCCGACAGCATCATTACGCAGTTCCAAAAGCCTGACGACCTGATTGGAGACGGGATCGATCTGTTCTGTCTCTTCCACCTGGATGATCACGGAATCCAGACCCGAGAACTGAGGCGCCTGCTGACTCAGAGTAGACTGCGGCATTGCCATGAATAAAGGCAGCTGATCCGCATCAAAAGAGCCCTGAAGATTTTCAAAAGACCCTTCCACAACGCCGACGATCCTCAGATTAAAACGCGACTGGGCAATGGTAAGCTGAAGCGTCTCACCAACGACATCTGTTCGTCCGAACAAAGCCTGAGCCCCGTCTTCATCAATAACGATCACTTCATTGTTTTCATCATAATCGACCTGACTGAAATATCTTCCGTGAATCAGGTTAGAGCTCATAGCCTGACTGATATACTGCAGATCCGGCGTGCCGTATGAAACGACAGACAGCCGGGAGTCCATGTCAGTGACCGCTGTTCCCTGCATCTGCTGATTGGGTGAGATATAGCGGATTTCATCGATTGAATCTTTCAATACAAGAATGTCGTCATGCGTCAAAGCTTCAGTCGACTCATCTGTATCATTTGCGGTCAGATTGATCGTCGTTGCACCAAGATCGCTGAAGGTCGCTGTGATTTCCTGAGCGGCGCCGTTACCGACGGCCAATATGGCAATAACAGAAGCAATACCGATGATGATACCCAGCATGGTCAAAAACGAGCGCATCTTATTGGCAAATATACTGTCCAGAGCCATTTTGAAATTTTCTTTGATAAACATTTACTGCACCTCCACTTCGGGAAGCTGCCTGGAGTCAACCTGTTCGTCATCGGTGATGACACCATCGCGGAAGTGGACGATGCGCTTCGAGTACTGAGCCATTTCCGGTTCATGCGTGACCATCACGATGGTCGTGCCTTCTTTATTCAAATCCCCAAAAATCCGCATGATATCCTCAGTCGTTTTGGAATCCAGATTTCCGGTAGGCTCGTCAGCCAGAAGGACAGACGGGTTATTGACTATTGCACGGGCAATGGCGACACGCTGCTTTTGTCCGCCGGATATTTCATTGGTCATATGATACAGACGATTTCCCAGACCGACTTTTCCAAAGCCTCCGTCGCACGTTCGACACGCTCTTTTGGCGGGACTTTTGCATAGACGAGGGGAGCATCACATTTTCCAAAACGTTCATTCGTGCCATCAAGTTAAAGGACTGAAAGACAAATCCGATTCTCTTGTTTCTGATTCTGGCCAGTTGAGAATCTGACAAGCCGGTCACGTCGGTTTCGTTGAGCAAGTATCTTCCGCTGTCGAAACGGTCAAGCAGACCTAAGATATTCATTAAGGTCGACTTGCCGGAACCGCTTGGGCCCATGATGGACGTGTATTCACCTTCTTTAATCGAAAGACTGACTTTGTCCAGGGCTCGGATCGTCTCTCCGCCCAGTCGATATATTTTTTCTACATCGGTTATTTCTATCACGAGAAATCCTCCTTCTAATTTTCCAGCTCGACTTCAAGACCATCTTCCAGCTCTTCACCCGGAGACAGGACGACTTGGTCACCGGCTGTCAAACCGCTCGCTGACTTCAATATCGGCATCTGACTGAATGCCGGTTTCTACAGTTGTTCGCCTTGCAATACCTTCTTCAACGATAAAAACGTAAGGTTCGTTTTCTTCATTGAAAGTCAGAGCTTCGACCGGGATCGTCAGAGCATTGTCCATGGCTTCGACAATGATATCCACGTCGATCTCGAAGCCGGCAATCAGTTCGCTCGTATCTGAATCAAATGTGACGACAGCACCCAGTTGGGCCATTGCACCTGTCTGGGTCTGCTGCTGTGTAGCGATGGGGTCGATCTCTGAGACCGTCCCTTCATATTCCATATCGTTATAAGTCAGAACAGCTTCCTGGTCGATCTGGACGCTGCTTGCGTCAGACCGGGACAGCTGGAGGGCTACGTGCAGTTCGTTCAGATTTGATACGACAAGTGACGGACGTCCTTGCTGAGCATTGTTATCAGCTTCGTCTTCAGCTATATTTACTTGAGTGACAGTGCCGTCGAAAGCTGCTTCAAAACTCGTGCCGTCCATGTAAGTGACAAGTGTTTCGCCTTCTTCAACCGTCTCTCCGGTTTCGACATTCACTTCTGTAACTAATCCCTGGCCGATGATTTCCTGTGTTTCACTTGGTTCGATCACGCCGGAAGTTACGACGGAAGCTGTAATGTCCTCCTCTGAGACCTCTGATGTCCGTACGGTGATGATTTCATCTTCCTGCTGACTGCTGTAGATGCTGTAGCCGACAAAGGCGACAAAAGCCAGAAACAGTACCAGTCCGATCCATTTTTTTCCTCTCATGATAAAGCGTCCTTTCTGTATCTATATTCTATTCATTCACACACTCAATTATACAGTCTGACACGCTGTCATGCCATGGATGTGAAATAAAATCATGAAATCTTCAAGCTTTGCAGGTATGTTGTATAAAGGGACCGGCAGGAAGCGTCGACGCCTTGAGAGAGTCATTTTAGTCTCAGGAATTCAATATGTGGTAAACTGGTACTACCGTAAGAGACGTAAGTTTAAAAGTTACAGCAGCGACTATAAAAGAGAGGAGACCCTTCATGAAAGACAAGGTATTTGTTATCGGAGATGTGCACGGACAAATCACGATGTTCGAAGAAATTCTTGAGTACTGGGACAGAGAAGAAGAGCAGCTGATTCTGGTCGGAGATCTGGGGGACAGGGGCGAAAATCCGAAAGCCTGTTTCGAGCTCGCGAAAGATCTCGTTGATCATCACGAGGCGATCTGCCTCCGCGGGAACCACGAAGAAATGCTGATCTGATTATCTGAACAGGCCGGCTTATGCCGGGGCCACGTTTGAGATGAATGGCGGCATGGTGACGATTCAGTCCTTTCTGGAAAAAGATGAAGGGAAAATATGATGCTGTGGAACTTGCCGCGAGCCTGCAGTCGAAAGCGCCGTGGCTGAAGCCGTTCATTGAATCTCTTCCTCTTAAATACGAGTGGGAAGATTATGTGTTCGTCCATGCCGGGGTCGACTTGACGCTGGATGACTGGCACGATTCGAGAGACCGCGATTATGTCTGGATCAGAGAAGGCTTCTATGACCAGCCGAACAACACGGACAAAATTTTTGTGTTCGGGCATACGGTCACCGCTATGCTTCACAATGAACAGACAGAATACAGACGTCTGGCAGTCCGGTGACGGAAAAATCGGGATCGACGGCGGTGCCGTCTACGGCGGGACGCTGCATGGACTGGTTTTTGACAAAGAAGGTCTCGTGGATCAGTACAGTGTGGAAAATACCGGGTATGCATTCTCGGAATATCTGAGGAAGAAGGAATCTTGAGACGTATGAAAATAGGCACCTTGTCGGATCTGCATATTGACAGAAATGAATGGGACATGGAACCGGGGGAATCACTCCTTGAGATCCTGTCAGGATTGATAAAAGCCAGAGCCGTCGATGTTCTGCTGATTGCCGGAGACATCTCCAATCATTATGAACAGAGTCATCGCTTTCTCAAAGAGCTGGAAGAGGCAAGTCCGGATTCCTGTCAAATTTGTACCCGGAAATCACGATTACTGGGCAAAGGACCATGGTGTAACGGAAACCAGACAGATCGATGCTTTTTTCAATGAACAGAACTATTCGCTGGTCGGTAAACCTTATGCGCTGAATGACGAATGGGCGCTCGTCGGGACACCCGGGTGGTATGACTACGGCTACGGCGATCAGGAAAAATACAGTGAAAAGCAGTTTGCAAAAAAGAAATATGGTTTTGCCTCCTGGAACGATCTTCATTTTGTCGACTGGAAGCGAAGCGATAAAGACGTGAGCCAGGCCATGCTGAAACAGCTTTACAAGGATCTGGAAAGCGTCGGCGACAAGAAAATCATTCTGATGACGCATGTGGCCACTCATCCTGAATTTGTCGTTCCGCTGCCGCACCGCATATACAATTATGCCAACGCTTTTTTAGGAGCGAAGGCCTACGAAAAAGTCTATGAGGATTATGCTTCGATCAAGTACAGTATCATGGGACACGTTCACTTCAGGAAAGTCGTTCGGGATGCGGGCCGGACTTATATTTCGCCGTGCCTGGGGAGCAGCAAGCACTGGACGGACAAACGGCTGAAACGTCAGCTGGAGAAAAGTCTGGTGACGTTTGAAGTCTAAAAAGAGGGGATCCTAAAGAAAGGATTCGCTCTTTTTAGATTGTATGCTAAACTGGATAAGATGAATTTATGTATTGGAGATGGATGAATTGGCAGAAAAAGAAAATAAAGACATTTTAAAATTACTCATAAAAGACTTAAAAGGATACTCCAAAAAGCAGATCACGTCAGTACTGGACCTCCTGGATGACGGGAATACCGTCCCGTTCATAGCCCGTTACCGTAAAGAAGCGACGGGATCACTGGATGAAGTCCAGATCAGAGAGATCGAAGAACGCAGTAATTACCTGACAAATCTGGAAAAGCGTAAAGCAGATGTCATTACCACGATCGATGAGCAGGGAAAACTGACGCCTGAGCTGGAAAAAGAAATAAAATCGGCTATTCAGATGCAGCGTGTGGAAGACCTGTACCGTCCCTACAAGCAGAAGCGTCGGACAAAAGCCACGATCGCCAAGGAACAGGGCCTCGAACCGCTGGCCGAATGGGTGCTGACTTACCCGGACGGATCTTTAAAAGAAGAAGCAGAGAACTATATCGATGAAGAAAAAGGCATCAGTTCTGCCGAAGAAGCCCTGGCCGGCGTGCATGAAATCATCGCCGAATACATTTCCGACAATCCGACATACCGGGAGTGGATCCGTGAGTATACCTATAACAAGGGAGAGATCCTTTCCAAAGTCAAAGACGAAAAAGCGGATGAAAAAGGCGTCTTTGAAATGTACTATGACTTTTCAGAATCGCTGGAATCACTTGTCTCTCACCGCATACTGGCATTGAACCGCGGCGAGAAGGAAGACATCCTGTCCGTTTCTGTTGACGTGGATGAAGATTATATCCACCGCTATATGGTACGTCAGGAACTGCCGGCCGGCAAGATGACCGAAGCATCGGAAAAAGTGAAAGAAGCCATCAGCGATGCCTACAAGCGGTTTATCGGACCAGCGATCGAACGGGAAATCAGAAGTGACCTGTCAGAAAAAGCAGAAGATCAGGCGATCAGTGTCTTTGGCGAAAACCTGCGTAATCTCCTTCTGCAGGCCCCTCTGAAGGATCAGACGATTTTAGGACTGGACCCTGCTTACCGGACCGGGTGCAAGCTGGCCGTCATCGATGCGACCGGTAAAGTCCATGCGATCGATGTGATATATCCGCATAAACCCGCATCAGCGGCAAAAAGAAATGAAGCCAGAGGGAAATTCCTCGATATGGTGAAAACGTATAATGTGGATACCGTTGCGATCGGCAACGGGACAGCCAGCCGGGAATCAGAGACCTTTGTCGCTGAAGCGCTCAAAGACGTAAACAGGAAAGTCGCTTACGTCATTGTCAATGAAGCGGGCGCTTCAGTCTATTCGGCGAGCCCGGAAGCACGGCGAGAATTTCCGGATCTGCAGGTCGAAGAACGCAGTGCCGTCAGCATTGCCAGACGCCTGCAGGATCCGCTGGCCGAGCTGGTCAAAATCGATCCGGAAGCCATCGGTGTCGGACAGTATCAGCATGACGTTTCCCAGAAAAAACTTTCTGATCAGCTGGATTTCGTGATCGAGACCGTAGTGAACCAGGTCGGTGTGAATGTGAACACAGCCAGCGCATCCCTCCTCAAGCACATTTCAGGACTGACCAAGACAACAGCTGAAAATGTTGTGTTGTACCGCGAAGAAAACGGCAAGTTCACGAATCGTTCCCAGCTGAAAAAAGTCAAACGCCTCGGACCTAAAGCTTATGAACAGTCGATAGGTTTCCTTCGTATCCCGGACGGGAAAGAACCATTTGACAGTACCGGCATCCATCCGGAGACCTACAAGGAAGCTGAGAAAATCATCGAACTGACGGGTCTCTCAAAAGACAGTCTCGGTTCTAAAGACTTAGAAGCGCGCTTTAAACTAGTGGATGAGGAAACGATCCTCGAGGAGACGGGTCTGGGAATCGAAACGATCGAAGACATCAAGAAAGCGCTGGTCGCCCCCGGTCGGGATATGCGTGATGACATGCCTGCACCGCTTCTGCGTACCGACGTCCTGACCATGGAGGACCTCAAGGAAGGCATGGAACTGGAAGGGACCGTCAGAAATGTGGTGGACTTCGGTGCCTTTGTGGATATCGGCGTGAAACAGGACGGTCTCGTCCATATATCCAAGCTCAGCAATTCCTTTGTCAAACACCCGAGTAACGTGGTGGCTGTCGGAGACATCGTAAAAGTCTGGATCGACTCTGTGGATATGAACAAAGGACGGATCGCCCTCAGCATGGTGCAGAGCTCAAAAAATAAATCGGAGTAAGTCGAAGTGGTCCGGGAGTATGTCCCGGACCTCCCTTATTCTATAGTGAAAATCAAGGTGGAAAATTATGGATAACAGCGAACTGAAGGAATTAGTCTGTTCGATCTCTCTGAGTATTTTGGAAGGCCTTTTCTGCATCAGGCAACCTTCAACAGCCGGTTGAAGACGACAGGCGGCAGGTATCATCTTGGCTCACATGATCTGGACTTTAACCCGAAAGTCCTTGAAAAAGCCGGGAAGAGATGTCCTGATCGGCGTGATCAAGCATGAACTCTGTCATTATCATCTTCATATAAGAGGAGAAGGCTACCGGCACAAGGATAAAGCCTTCAAAGAACTGCTGAAACAAGTGGGTGGCCTGCGCTACACGCCATCATTAAAAAAACCGGACGAACCGAAAAAAGTCTGGCAGTATCAGTGCGGAAAGTGCGGCAGCGTTGCCCAAAGGAAGCGCCGGTTCAATACAGCAAAATTCGTCTGCGCCAAGTGTCAAGGCAGATTTCAGACTGATCGGAGAAATAGACATGAAAAAGACAGCCGCTGACTAAAATCAGCGGTTGTCTTTATTTGTGTTATATGTTGATGCCGGCTCTCAGGAAATCTTTTTTGAGCTCTGAAATATTACCGTCGAAATACATGGCCCTCCATACCCAAAGCAGCTGCGCCTTCGATATTGACAGCTCAGATCATCGACAAAGAAACACTCGGAAGGTTCCAGATCAAAATGATTGAAAAAATTCTGATAAAGTTCTTTTTCCGGCTTGAGGCCTTTCCAGTCAGAAGAAAGGAACAGTCCGTCAAAATACTTCAGGCCGGGAATTACGTGTTTAAACTTATGAAAATCCTGAGACACATTGGAAAATAGATAAAGATGATATCCATTGGCTTTCAGCTGCTTCAGAATGTCTTCCATCTCAGATATGGGTGTCATTTTTTCATACCATGTATCCATGATTTCTGACACCGATTTATGAAGCTCTTGGGGAAGACGTCGGGAGGCTCTTTCCACAATTTCCTCTTTTCTAAGTGTTCCCCGGTCAAACTGCTGCCATAAGTCAGCGTAAAAAATTTCATTCAATAATAGTTTCTGGTGTTCTGTGTTGGATGTGAACGTCTTTATAAAGTCTTCCGGTGCATATCGGATCAGCACATTCCCCATATCGAATACGACGTTTTTTATCATTATAATTGGCCCCTTTAAAATAGATTCAAATGGTCTTCCACTTAAGAATATCACATAAAGATTAAAATAATAAAACGTACAGTGTGATTTTAGCAAAGAATATTGACAAGTGGAGAAAAGATTGATATGATGTCTCTTGTTGAGTCAATCAGCGCACGTGGCGGAATGGTAGACGCGCCAGCTTGAGGGGCTGGTGGGGCGATGCCCCGTGGAAGTTCGAGTCTTCTCGTGCGCATAAAGATTTCAGACGGATAAAAAGGTGGCAGTCGATCATTTGATCGGCTGCCGCCTTTTTAGTATCTAAGCTGCCTTTTATCAAACTGGAAAAGAAAGGATTACCAGAGTCCATAGAAAAGGTCTAACGTTTTTTTGAAAATTGTATAGGAAATGAAATTAGTCATATAGAAAAGACAGGCATCTCAAGATACCTGTCTTTTCTGTATTATTTTCTCCAGAATGTTCCGCCAGTCTTTCTTGTCTTCAAACGTTAAAAGCAATTAGTTTATCGATCAGCTCATAGTTCACCGGCTGTGTTCTTTTAATTTTAAACGTTTCTTTTAGAAGTTCATAGCCTGAGTCTTCGATCTGCTCCTTGAACTGCCGCAGTGCAACTTTTTCCGGGGCGACAGAGATATGATTCTTTGCGGCGCTGAATGCAATGATAAAGGTGCCGTGATCCGTATACATCGGCTGATTCCAGGCGATCCGTTTGCCTAAATCAGGGAAGCCACCTTCGACATGTTTATAAATGTCAGCAAGCTTCAGTTTCATTTCGTCATCAGCGATCGTCTGTAAGTAATCTTCAAAGGTCTCCACTATAACCACTCCTTATTGTCGTGTTCCATTCAATTATAGCAAAACGGCAGAAGCAAAACTAACCATAAGCGGAATGGTCAAAACGGCCAGGAAACTTGCTAATATAATGATCCGTGCACCGTATTCGTAATCGCCCCCGTAGAGCTGAGAAAAAAGGGCAGTATTGACAGCGGTCGGTGTACAGTTGGCAATGGCTAGAACCAGTATGACAGACGGATGCGTGATCGGCAGCAGCCAGAGCAAAAAGATGCCGACGGCCGGTGCAACGATCAGCCGGACAGAAACGGTCAGGTAATTGGACTTCACGAGGAAAATGTCTTTCACTCTGCTTCGGGCCAGATACCCTCCAAGCAAGATCATGCCGAGCGGCGAGCTCATCCCACCGATCTTATCGAGACTGTTATAAATCACGTCAGGTAAAGGGAACTGGGTAAGGTATAAAACAAATCCGGTGAATGAACCGATGCTGGCCGGGTTTGTTAAAATGGAACGAAGCGTGATTGCTTCTTTTCCTTCTGAAAGCATCCATTTCCCGTAAGTATACTGAAAAATAGCGGAGGTAACGATATACATGGACAGGTAAAAGATGCCTTCGTAACCTCAGGATGGGTAAAACGATGGAGATGCCCATGTAGGCCGTATTTGAAAAGACGATGGCATACCGGTCGATCTTTGAGCGTTTTTTCAGTAAAGTGTGAGCGAGTGCGATCCGTGATAAAATAATGGAAAGGGCTCCGATAAACGAGGTGAACAATATGTAAAGCTGACCAGATTCAAATTCCTGCTGAAATGAGAGCAGTAAAACGATCGGTATGATAAACTTAGTAAGGATGTTAGCGAGCTGCTGACTCCCGTTTAAATCTAAAAAATTGAACTTGACCAGCATAAACCCGAACATCATTACAAAAAACATCTGGAGAAGCTGGTTGAAGATGACTGAAGATATTTCCACGGTTAACGCCTTCTATCTATACGATTTCAGTGTCAAAAAGTTGAATCACTACATCGACTACTATACCCCTTCATAGAATTTTTTGCAAAAGGAGCGGAAAACTTATGTTTGATTCGATCCACCACGTGGCCATTATTGCAAGTGATTATGAAAAATCGAAACACTTTTATTCAGAGCTGCTCGGCTTTCCAGTCATCCATGAAGCCTTTAGAGAAGAGAGGAAGTCATATAAATGTGATTTAGAAGTAGGCGAAAGTCAGATCGAACTCTTTTCTTTCCGGATCCACCGCACCGTCCCGATCAACCTGAAGCAACCGGGCTCAGGACATCTCTGTTTCGGTGTAAAGGATATCGCGCAAACAGTCAAAGAACTTGAAAGTAAAGGAATCATGTGTGAAGGCAGTCAGAGTGGATCCTTATACAGGCAAAAAATACACCTTTTTCAAGGATCCGGACAACTTGCCGTTAGAAGTTTACGAAAAGTAGAATAATAATCGAAGGCGAAAAAAAAGCGCCCTTGTTTCCGCAAGGGCACCTGCATAGAAAGGAGATGATTTATGAAAAAGAAAACTAGTAGTACTGCTACTAACTATGTTTCTATGTAAATGATAACGCATACATTATGCAAAGTCAAGACTATATTTTTAAAATTTCGAATTTATTTTTAAACGCTTACTTTCATATGTCCGATAGCCTTCCAAATGCTCAGTATACCTTGACGCTTCATCAAAAGTAAGGCAAAATAAAGGTTAAATAAGGAGGAGGATTAAGAGTGAGTATGAAAATGATCCATACATGTATACGCGTAAAAAATCTGGATAAATCAGTGGCATTCTATCAGGATGTGATCGGCATGAAGGAAGTCAGACGTCTCGACTATCCGGAGAATAAGTTCACTCTGGTCTATCTGGCTTTGCCGGGGGAGGACTATGAGCTTGAACTGACGTATAACTATGATCAGGAAAAACCATATGATCTAGGAAATGGATACGGGCATATCGCGGTCGGTGTCAACGACCTGGAGGATACCCATGAAGAATACAGTCAGTCGGGTTATGATGTGACCGAACTGAAAGGACTTTCTGACGGAGCAGCATCTTATTTCTTCATCAAAGATCCGGATGGCTATAAGATCGAGATCGTTCAGCTATAAAGGCTTCATCGGGGCGACCCGGTGTACATACAGAGGGGAAAAAGACACATGGGGGATTTGAATTTCGATACAGGCGCGTTTCACTACGGGTCTAGAAGAGAACTTGTTTACGGAAAAAACGGGATGGTCGCTGCGTCTCATCCTATGGCCGCACAGGCAGGTAGAGATATCCTTAAAGCGGGAGGGAATGCTGTCGATGCTGCTGTTGCTGCAGCTGCAGCTTTGACTGTCGTTGAACCAGCTTCAAACGGCATCGGGGGAGACAGCTTCAGTATCATCTGGAAGGACGGAGAAATGTATGGTCTGAATGCCAGCGGTCCATCGCCTAAGAGCCTGGATCCGGCGTCTTATCTTGACAAGACAGAAGTATTTCCGACCTATGGACTCAAGACAGTGAACGTTCCGGGGGTTCCGGCCGGCTGGGCCGAACCTGATCGAAAAGCACGGCGATCTGTCTCTGGAAGAAGTGCTTGAACCGGCTGCCCGGATAGCCGAAGAAGGTGTGGCAGTGACAGATACTGTTCACCATGCTCTTGAACGCTCATATAAACGCTACGCCAAAGAAAAAGAGAAGCATGAAGAGCTGAATCACTGGTTCGACGTTTATGCACCGAACGGGCATGTGCCTGCCCCTTCAGAGGTGTGGTCGTCCCACGGACATGCCAGGACTTTACGTCTGATCGGAAAGACCAAAGGACGCGCATTCTATCACGGAGAAATAGCGGATGCGATCGATAGCTTCTCAAAAAAACACAAGGGCTACTTGCGTAAAGAAGACCTGACTAATTACCAGCCGGAGTGGGTCACGCCGGTCAAAGTGAATTACAAAGGCTATGATGTCTGGGAGATGCCGCCGAACGGACAAGGGGTCGTCGCTTTGATGGCTCTAAATATGTTAAAGGATCTGGATTTGAAGGGCAAAGACGATCCGGAAACGGTGCACAAACAGATCGAAGCGGTCAAACTGGCTTTTTCCGACGGTCAGCTGACGATCACCGATACCAGCTATATGAAAATGGCTGTATCCGATCTTTTGTCGGAAAGCTATGCGAAGGAAAGGTCGAAGCTGATATCAGACCAGGCGATCAGTGCGGTACCCGGCATAGAAGATAGTTCCGGGACCGTTTATCTGGCTACTGCCGACAGACACGGGAATATGGTATCTTATATCCAAAGTAATTATATGGGATTTGGCTCAGGCGCTGTTGTTCCGGGATACGGGATCAGTTTGAACAACCGGGCAGTCTGCTTTACTTTAGAGAATGAACATGTCAATGCCCTGGGACCGGGCAAACGACCTTTCAACACGATCATTCCCGGCTTTTTAACCAAAGGCAAGCAGGCGGTGGGCCCCTTCGGCGTGATGGGTGGCCATATGCAGCCCCAGGCCCATCTGCAGGTAGTGCAGTCGATGATCGATTTTAAGATGAATCCTCAGGATGCTTTGGATGCCCCCCGGTGGCAGTGGGTCAAGGATAAGAAAGTCATGGTGGAACCGACCATGCCGATGGAGCTGATCCGAGAACTTAAAAATAGAGGCCATGAGGTCAGCGTGGAACTGGAAAAAGGTCACTTCGGCAGGGGCCAGATCATCCTGAGAACAAAAAACGATACCTATATAGGAGCTACTGAACCGAGAACGGACGGATGCGTAGCCGTATGGTAATGAAAATAAAGTCACAGTTAAAAAATGGAGGAAAACGTATGGCTATTTTAGCGTTTGATATTGGTGGATCTTCTGTCAAGCATGGTGTCTGGGTCGAAGATCGATTAGTCCAAAAGGGCAGATTCAAAACCCCGAAGACTTGGGAGGAAATGAAAAAACAGCTGATCGAAGTGAAAGAAAAGGCTGAACAAAGCTATTCACTGAAAGGCGCAGCTTTTTCCGCTCCCGGCGCAGTGAATCAGAAAGAAAAACAGATCGAAGGGATCAGTGCTGTCATGTATCTGCATTATTTCCCAATCTATCATGAATTGGAAGAAGCTCTCGCTTTACCTGTATCAGTTGAAAATGATGCAAACTGTGCAGGGCTGGCTGAAGTGTGGAAAGGTTCAGCCAGAGACAACGACAGCGTGGTCTTTGTGGTTGTCGGAACAGGTATCGGCGGAGCAGTCATTGTCGATAAGAAAGTGCATCATGGCGCGCATTTATATGGTGGTGAATTCGGCTATATGCTGCTGAATGAAAGACAGACTTTCAGCGAACTGGCTACCGCAGTCAACATGTCCAGGCGGTATGCAGACAGGAAAGGCTTGTCTCATGACGCTATTGATGGGAAACGGGTTTTTGAGCTGGCTGACGAGGGTGATCCTGCAGCTATAGAAGAAGTTAACACCTTTTATTTCTACCTGGCGATGGGGCTTTACAATATAGCCTATGCATTCGATCCTGAAAAAATAATCATTGGTGGTGGGGTCTCCAATTTGACCGGACTTATCGACCGTCTTAAAATCGAGTTTGCCAAGTTGCTTGACCGGATCGACTACAATACTTTTCGTCCGGAGCTCGATCTGTGCACATTCAGGAATGATGCCAATCTGATCGGTGCTGTTTATCACTACCTTCAGACAGAAAATGATGGTTTGGCTAGCGGCGAAGGAGAACCCCAATGAAGCTAATGACAGATGACACACTTTTGTTTATCGGAGACAGCATCACGGATGCCAATCGAAACAGGCTGGACCCCACTGATCTTGGTCAGGGGTTTCCACTCCTGATATCAGCTTATCTACAGACTATCATGCCCGAGAAAAGATTGACTATTCTAAACCGGGGGATCGGCGGAGACCGACTGAGTGATGTGAAAGACAGATGGGAGTCGGATTGTCTGGATATCAACCCGGATATCGTGACACTGCTTATCGGGATCAATGATACATGGCGAAATCAGGATGCTGATCATATCATGACTGAAGACGAACTGGATGCATTTGAGGCGGATTACCGCTTCTTGCTGAAATCACTTCTCCAGCGAACGGATGCGCGCGTCATACTGATGGAGCCTTTTGTGCTGCCATATCCTAAAGACCGGATGGACTGGCGTTCTGATCTGGATCAGCGAATCCAGATTGTCAGAAAAATGGCTAAAGAATATCAGACGGAACTGATTCCGCTTGATGGGCTGCTTAACGCAGCGGGGATCAGGAACGGTTTCAGTTTTTATACGGGAGAAGACGGTGTCCATCCGACGGTTGCCGGTCATGGTCAGATCGCTAAAGCATGGATAGAGACTGTGATAGATAAAAAAAGGTTGTAAAGTAAACAAGAGTATGCTAATATAACTGTTATGCGATGAGTCGAGGATCTCCACATTTTGTGGAGACTTCATGCACGATACAGATGTTTGATCATCACAACAGGAAGTTGGTATTGGAGGTTTTACGCTGTGAACGTGAACCTCGCCTGCCTTGCAGGTTGCGATAGTACGGACAGGCCAAACTGTCCGTGCTTTTTTTTTGCTTTGATTCCAGTTTGTTTAAAAAATAAATTAATCATTGTATTTTTTTGAAACTCGTGTAAGATGAATTATGGAATGTAAGCGATATCAACGGAGGGATAAAATGTTAAAGGAATTCAAAAAAAGATTTGTCGGCCTGCTGGCTGTCGCCTTGACGAGTCTGCTCGTGACGCCGGCTGGAGCTGCAGCGGAAAATCACCAGGTGATCAATAATGATTTTGAAGATGAGAATGAACTTTTCGTTCCCAGAGGAGAGAATGAGTCGCTCTCGAGGACTGAAACCGCCTCTTATTCAGGTGATTTTTCATTAATGGTGGAAAACCGGGAGGAAGCCTGGAACGGTCCTTCAATCAGAATAGAGGATCGGATTGATTTGACGAAGGAATATTATTTTTCCACATGGGTAAAGCTAGCTGACGGATGGATGGATGATCTGCGGCTTTCTACTCAAATCGGTGAAGGAGACAGCGCAAGCTATCAGGTCATCGATACGCAGTCCGTTTCATCAGACGAGTGGGTACAGCTGGAAGGAACATACAGATACGACGGAAACGGAAACGGATTTGTGAGTGTTTATGTTGAAAGTGTGAATAATCCGACTGTATCGTTTCTGATAGATGATTTTATCATGGAGTCGACTGATACCGAGCGTAATACAGCAGTTCAAACTGACCTGGTACCTATAAAAGATGTTTATGCGGATCATTTTCTGATCGGCAACGCCGTGTCCATGTCGGAACTTGGCGGTCAGCGTCTGGAGCTGCTTAAACACCACCACAATTTAGTCACTGCTGAAAATACTATGAAACCTGAATATGCCTATGGAAGGGACAGGGGATTCGACTTCAGAGATCAGCAGCAGTTAGTTGATAGAGTGAAAGAAGAAGGCCTGTTACTTCACGGGCATGTCCTAGTCTGGCATCAGCAGTCGCCGGAGTGGCTGCATACAGAAGACGGCGAGTTGCTGCCTCGAGAAAAAGCGCTGGCAAATATGGAGAGGCATATCGAGGAAACGATTTTGAATATGGGGATGATGTGATTGCCTGGGAAGTTGTCAATGAAGCAATGAACGATAACCCGAGAGATCCTGAAACATGGCGATTTGCCTTGGCGACGGTCAGAATGGTACGAAGCCATCGGAGATGATTATCTGGAGCTGGCTTACTTGAAGGCGAGAGAAGTCCTCGATGAAAATGGCTGGAATGAAGTAAAACTTTATTACAATGATTATAACGATGACAATCAGAATAAAGCCACCGCTATATACCATATGGTTAAAGAGATAAATGAAAACTATGGGGAAGAAAATCCCGGAGAACTGCTCATAGATGGTATCGGGATGCAGGGACATTACAATATCGGTACGAGTGTGGACAATGTCAGGAAGTCGCTTGAACGGTTCAAGGAGCTTGGTGTGGAAATTGGCGTGACAGAGCTGGATGTTACGGCCGGAGCGACTGGGGAACTAGGTGAAAAAGAAGAAATAGATCAGGCGTTGATCTATGCAAAATTATTCAAACTTTATAAAGAGCATGCAGACAGTATTTCCCGTGTCACGTTCTGGGGACTTAATGATGCAACAAGCTGGCGGTCAGAGCGCAGCCCTCTCTTATTTGATAGAGATCTGCAAGCTAAAAAAGCCTACGAAGCCGTCATCGATCCGGAAGGGTTCATAGCGCAGTACGGGGAAGAAAATGAAGTGGAAAAACTTCGTACAGGTGCGGTTTACGGTACACCGTCACTGAAAGATGAAACGGATCCTCTCTGGAAAGAAGCAGCGGAAATAGAAATCGATCGTTATCAGACGGCCTGGCAGGGGGCTACGGGCACGGGACGCGTGCTGTGGGATGAGGATAACTTGTATGTACGGGTAGAAGTGACTGACAGTTCGATCGATACATCGAGCGACACACCCTGGGAGCAGGATTCTGTTGAAGTCTTCCTAAAAGCATCTTCAGATGATTCATCAGCTTATGCGGAAGAGGACGGACATTATCGCGTCAATGCCGAAGGTCAGGTCACGTTCGGGGACATGACTGATCAGACAGAGTTAGAATCCTATGCAGTCGAAAATGACAGTGGCTATACAATTCTGATATCTGTCCCCTGGCAAGCAGTTGAGCCTGATATCAATCAGGTTATCGGGTTTGATCTTCAGATCGACGATGCGGCTTCCGGAAGCAGAGAAAGCATCTGCGGCTTGGAATGACCTGTCAGGACAAGGGTGCTCAGGATACATGAGTTTTTGGTGAACTGGAGTTAGTTTAGTAATCAGGAGGGCAGTGGTTCAGCTGCAGACAGCGAACGAGATGGGGCGAGCCCGGTGATTCATCAGTCGATGGGTAAAGGGTGGAATCGCGGGAAGTCTCCTGCTGGCTGCCGTTAGTACCGTATGGTGATCAAAGTGAAGCAATAATAAAAATGAGAGATGATGCACTCTTTTTTTTGACAGGCATTTTCAAAAAAGAGTGTAATAATAACGTTAATTTGTAATTTTACGTAACTTATTAGCTTTAAAGTGTAAAGTTTTGAAACAAATGTTGAAAAAACAGTTGCTTTTTTTGGACTAATCGGTATTATGTATATGTAATCAATATTAGTTTGTGAGACTAACAAACTAAATTATTTTTTAAGGCGATATGTAAACGTTTTTACAGGGAGTGTTCTTCTATAATTATTGAATGATACTTGGTTCAACTTACATCTGAATATAGAAGAGAGCGCCCGAAGAGGGGGAGTACTATCGAATAGAACACGAGGGACTGTTACTGACTCGTATTTAAACTTGAATTTAGGAGGGATACACATGTTAAATAAAAAATGGTTTTTAGGTCTGGCGACGATGTCAGCGCTTACGCTTGCAGCTTGCGGCAACGGAGACACTGCAGATGAAGGCACAACGGATGAAGGCAGGCGCAATCCGATGAAGAAGTCAGTGGATGAGAACGGTGAAGAAACTGCTGCTCCTACAGTCGGCGGGGAAGGCGTCCTGGACGTCTGGACTTTCACTGACGAAGCCCAGACAATGATCAATGATTATTATCTGGAAGAATATCCTGACTTAGACTATGAAATCAATATGTGGATGACGTTGCCGTACTGAAGAGTTTGAAACTCAGTTAGACCCTGTATTTGGTTCAGATGGTGCACCGGATACCATTTTTGCTGAACAGGCTTTTTTTCGTTAAGCTGGAGGTCTGTTGAGTCAGGATATGCTGCGTAGATTCAGGACGATATGAAGGATGCTTGCCAGCGGAGCCGAAAGCACCTTCGATTATGTAACAGATATCGGTACACACGAAGACGGTACATTTGTCATGAATTCATGGCAGACTACACCGGGCGCATTCTTCTACACCGTCAGGATCTGGCAAGTGAATACTTGGGAGTCGAATCACCAAGAAGAAGATACTGCAGGCAGCGATCAGCTGCGACTGGGATCGGATTCCTTGAAACGGCTCGTGAACTTAAAGAGAGCATCTGACGGCGCCGTGTATATGGTATCCGGACGTGGCGACTTGAATCACCCTTACTATATGTCGCGTGAACAAGGCTGGGTAGTAGACGACCAGCTCGTTATCGATGATCAGCTGTACGAACTGCTGGATACAGCTAAAACAATGGTTGATGAAGGCCTGATGATGGATTCAGATCCACAAGGTGAAGAATACTTCGCAGCAATGAACAGCGATGAAGTCATGGGTTACAGCCTGCCAACATGGGGTATGCACTTCTGGCTGAAACCAAACGCTGACGAAACAGCAGGAAACTGGAGAATGGTTACAGGACCTGTTCATACTTCCGTGGCGGAACCTGGATCGGCGTTACGCAGACCTCTGATATGCAGGATGAAGCAGCTCAATTGATCGAATATCTCACAACAAGTGAAGATTTCCTGACAACATGGGCAGAGGACACCGGGGACGTTGTTTCTCATGAAGGTGTCGTTGATGAAGTTCGCGGAGACTATGAGGAAGAATTCCTGGGCGGACAGAATCACTATGATGCGTTTGCTGATGCGATTCCAAATATCGACGGATCGATCATTACAGAATACGATCAGACTATTTCCGGAGCTTTCGATGATCTGGCACTGACCCCTTATTCTAAAGGTGAATTGACTCAAGAAGAGGCAATCGATGCATTTAAAGCAGAAGTTCAGAATCTGTATCCTAATATTCAAGTGGACTAACAATAGCTTAATAGTGTAGCACATGGAAAGTGCAGTCGATCACTTGACTAAAAGTGTTCACTGCACTTTCTCCACTACATGGAAAGGAGTTCTCATGGCGACATCATCGAATACTAAAAACGAAAGCAAAACAGCGACCCAAAGACCAAAAAATCTGGCAAAAAGAAAAAACACTAATAAATGGGGATATTTCTTCGTTGCTCCGTTTTTCATTTTCTTTCTGCTATTCAATTTTTACTGATGTTTTATACGATTTATCTGATTTGTGCTGATCTGGCGGGGTGGGCGACTGAAGCCAATTTTGTCGGTTTTCAGAACTTTAGAGTACTGCTGAACAATCAGTTGTTCAGAAGGTCTGTAATGAATACTTTTATTCTGTGGATAGTAAACTTCATTCCCCAGATTCTGCTGGCCTTTGTACTGGCTTACTGGTTTACCAATAGACGTCTGAACTTAAAGGGAACCGGCTTTTTCAAAAGTCTGTTTTACCTGCCGAACATCATCACAGCTGCTTCAGTGGCCCTGATTTTCCGTTCGCTGTTCAGTTATCCTAGAGGACCGATCAACCTCATCACCATGGACTGGAACCTGATCAGCACACCTGTAGATTACTTACCGCGGTGTGTTCTCTGCACGACTGATCGTATCATTCGTTACAGTTCTGGATGTGGTATGGCCAGACGACCATCGTCTTGCAGGCAGGTATTTTAGGTATCGATGAAAACTTATTCGATGCAGCCCGCGTAGACGGCGCGACAGACTGGCAGTCCTTTACAAAAATCACCATGCCGCTGATGAAACCAATAACGCTATATGTACTGGTAACTTCACTGATCGGTGGTCTGCAGATGTTTGATATCCCTTATCTTTTAACTGGCGGCGGACCGAACCAGTCAGTTGAAACGATGATGATCTTTATCTATAAACAAGCCTTCCAGGGAGGAAGAAACCTGAATATCGCTTCGACTGCATCAGTTATTTTGCTGATCATGACGGTCATTATCAGCTTGTTTATATTTAATAGTTTCAGAGACAAGAAAGCTAAACCGAAAGGAGTTAAATAAGACATGTATGAATCAGGAAATCTGAAGAAACTGAAAATGCAGCGCGTCTTGTTGTACGTGTTCTTTACTATTTTAACACTACTGAGTATCGTTCCTTTCTGGATAGTTATTGTCAATGCTACTCGTTCAGCACCAGAGATCCAGCAGGGTCTTGCCGTGCTGCCCAGTGATTCCTTATGGTCGAACTGGACACATCTGCGAGATCAGGGATTCAATATCTTTCAGGGATACTGGAACTCGTTTTTCATTGCAGCCAGTGCTACGATTCTAACGCTGTATTTTTCATCTTTAACGGCCTATGCCTTTATCGTTTACGAATTCAAAGGTAAAAAGTTTATTTGGGCGATCATACTCATGCTGATCATGATACCTGCACAAGTAAGTATCATCGGTTTCTACCGATTTATGGCTAACTTGGATCTGCTGAACAACTATATTCCGCTGATTCTGCCTTCAGTCGCGAGTGCGCCAACTGTCTTCTTTATGAAACAGTATCTGGAGACGATCTATCATCCGGCTTTAGTCGATTCAGCACGAGTCGATGGAGCGAGCGAACTGACGATATTCCATACGATCATCCTGCCGCTTATGCGACCAGCCTTGGCAACGATGGCAATATTCAGTTTCATTGCATCATGGAACAATTTCCTTCTTCCATTGATTTTGATCAATGACCGAGCGCTTTATACGCTGCCGATGCTGGTTCAACTCTTGACAACAGATGGATATAGAACAGAATACGGCGCGATGTACATGGGGATCACACTCTCCGTAGCACCGCTTCTCCTGCTCTACATCTTCTTGTCCAGATATATTATCGGTGGTGTCACAGCCGGAAGTATCAAGCAGTAATCAAAAAATCAGACAGGAAATGGATAATATATTTAAGGAGGAGAGTGGGACAAAAAGCGTTCAGACCCGTATCACTGGAGCGAATAAGCGCAAGATAATCGAAGATTATCGAGCATTATTCGTGAAGTGGACGGCGGGTCTGCTTTTTGGAGCAGGTTTAAGAAAAAACATTCGTAAGCGCAGAAGAGGCTGGGACTTTTGTCCCAGCCTCTTTTTATTGTGCGCCCGGCATGGGCGATAACTTGGTGGTGAAAGTCCACTACAGACTTGGCAGTAGGAACTGTTAGCGAAAATCAAGGGTGTCCGCCGCGAGGCGGAATCTGAAGGAAGATGGACGCAAATGCTTGCACTGACGAACAGAAACTTCATACTAAGGCTTAATAAAATGGATAAGCTTGCAATACAAAGTAAAGTCCAATACTGCCCGAATTCTATTGAGTAAATGAAGCAGTGACGTGAGCAGAAAGTTATCGCTCTTACCCGGGGAGGTCTGTCTAGCGACCGATGGTCGTAGTAACAACGTATAGGCAGAAGTCAGCCGAGGTCATAGTAGGGAAAATGTACCGAAGGACCGAACAATATTAATACTTTGAAGATTGGAGGTTAGGCATTATGACAAACGCAGAAAACAACCAAAAGGTTGGCAAACTACAGAGGGATAAGCTGGAAGCGAAAGAGTATGTAGATGTGCGCAGTAATCGCCTAGGTGAACGTAAAGACAAGTATGGTGAGTCTCTGATGAGTCTCGTTGTAAGTAAGAAAAATCTATTCCGAGCAGCGAAAGTTGTGAAACGCAACAAAGGAGCTGCCGGAATAGATGATATGACAGTTAATGAACTAGAAACACATATCATGGAAATGTATCCGTATATAAGAAAGAAACTGTTAGACGGAACCTATAAACCACAACCAGTAAGACGGGTGGAAATACCAAAAGCGAATGGTGGTATCCGAAAACTTGGGATTCCAGTTGTACGGGACCGAGTGGTCCAACAAGCCATTAGACAAGTGATAGAACCTATCATTGATAAACATTTTCTCCCACATAGTCATGGGTTCCGCAAAGGGAAAAGTAATCATACAGCATTGAAAGAGTGCGTCGACTATTACCAGCAAGGCTATAAAGTCGCCGTCGATTGTGACTTGAAGCAATGTTTCGATACACTCAATCATGATAAGCTGATGTACTATCTCGAACAGTATATCCAAGATAAAATGATTCTGAAAATTATCCGTAAGTTCCTACAGAGCGGTGTCATAGATCTGTCTGGCGAATTCGTAGAAAGTAACACAGGCGCACCACAAGGTGGCGTGATTTCGCCCCTACTCAGTAATGTCTACTTACATGAACTGGATAAAGAAATGAAGCAGCGGGGACATCACTTTGTCCGTTTCGCTGATGACTTCGTCATCTTTGTGAAGTCAAAACGAGCCGGTGAACGTGTACTCCAAAGCATCACTCGCTTCATTGAAAAAGACCTCAAGTTAACTGTCAACCAAGAGAAAAGTAAAGTGGGGTCGCCAACCCGTTTAAAGTTCTTGGGTTGTCTGATAACTACAGTGAATGGGGTCTGTCGCTACAGACCTTCGAACGAAGCCAAAGCGAAATTCATGCGTACCTTAAAACGCTTGACGAAACGTAATCGCTCTGGCAGATTTAATGACATTGTCAAAGAAATTAACAGCCGAACAAGAGGCTGGATTAATTATTTCGGTACAGGATTCATTAAGTCATTCGTCACGAAAGTGGAGCAATGGCTCCATCACCGTATCAGACAACTGATTTTAAAGAGATGGAAGAACTCACGTACTAAGATTAGCAGACTAATGCGTTTAGGTCTAGATATGGATAGTGCCAAACGTATTGGCTACTCTAGAAAGAAATATTGGAGATTATCAAAGACACCTGAGGTTCATTGGGTGCTTACAACGAAAAGACTCTACCGTTGGAACGTAGTTCCACTACGTCAACTGGCAGAGTCTGCTTACTCGAGATATTGAACCGCCGTATACGGAACCGTACGTACGGTGGTGTAGAGAGGACGATAAATGAATTAATCATTTATCTCCTACTGAGAATTAAAAAAAGCAAGTACAATTTTTAAACTTCAATAGATTTCATATTTTTTAAAATGGGAAAAACGCTTTGCATATATTTTTCGAGCATGCTATTATAAATCTGTAATGCGGTTCCACATTAACTAACACATATTCATACTGAATAGTTGGAGTAGATGACCGGTTATTGCAAAAGGACGGAAAGATTCAAGGCAGGTGAAAGTGATGGTAACGATCTGAAAGAGGCTGCGAAAAACATGCGGGGGTCTCAGGTAGCGACAGTATCTCGAGCATTGAATCAAGAAATGGGCTATGTGAGCGAGAAAAGCCCGGGAAAAAGTAGAAGCCGCTATCGATGATACGAAACTACTATCCCAATGAAGTGGCTCGCTCGCTGTTTTCAAAAAACATCCAGAAATGATCGGGTCTGCTTCTGCCGGATCTTTGCAACCCCTATTTTCCATTGCTTATGTGAAAGGCATCGAAGAAAACGCCCGCGAGAATGGATACAGCGTGCTAATTTTAGGTAATGTGGAAGAAGGAGAGGGTGGAGCGGGGGAGAGTTACATGACGCTGTTTTCTCGGCGGAATGTCGCAGGAGTCTATCAGCTGTCGAAGGAACTTCTTAACCATCAGCATCCCATGCCGATCGTCAGTGCTTGACACGTGTTACTGGAGGGTGATGACTGTATGCGGTCTATACCGATGATGCCGAAGGTGGCATTCTGGCAGCTCAGGCTCTTATTGAGCCGAAAGCCGGGAAGAAATCGTAGCCTTGTTATCTGCGCGGTCCTGATATATCTGTTCCTGGTTTTGCCCCATCGATCGGCTCGATCGGGATTTTACTCCGTTCTGAATCCGACCTTGATGTTGAATATGAAATTATTTCAAGACGCCGTCGTTCACGAACTCAAAGAAGCTGAAATGACTGCCAGAGAAATTTTTGAAAGGTATTGAGAATCTGGACAGTGTGATTGCCGGCGATGGTATCTCTATCGCACTGGCCAGTAATGAAGGAAGCCCAGCAGAGAGGATCTCAGGTGCCTGGAGATATTCGAGATGTGATCGGCTATGATGATATTCCCTTCAGTCGATTGAGTTTTACCGGGACTGACCACGATATCTCGAGCCGCTTTTCCAGGCAGGGTATCACGCAGCAGATCTGCTGATACGCAGATCAAGAAAAAATAAAATCGATGATGAAGCAGGATCAAACTGGATCCTGAACTTGTTATACGGGATTCGGCTCAAGAGAAAGAGAGGAACAGTAAATGGTAAAAATTCCGGTGAGTGGGCGGTATATCAACAGAGCTTTGTCGTCGGAACAGATAAGCGCCCTGAAGTGGGTGAAACCGTTGAAGGGAAAAAACTGCTCCACTGCCTTCGGAGGTAAAGGAGCCAACCAGGCGGTAGCCGCAGCGCGTTGTCGGGGCTGAAGTCGCCATGTGATCGGGACGGTGGGGAACGATACGGTCAGGAAGTTCAAGCAACCTGGAAGAAAACAATATTTTTTTAACTAATGTGGAACGGGTTACACATTTGCCTTCCGGTTCGGCTGTCATCACGGTCCAGGACGGAGATAATGCCATTATCTATATACCGGGAGCGAATAATGCACTGACGCCAAAGCGCATGGATCAACGCGGGGAGACTGAAAACAGCGAGCCTGGTCGTCATAAAAATGAAGTCCCGGTGGAAGCAATTGAAGAAGCTTCTCGTCCCTGTTCGGAAATTGACGTACCGTCTTATATAATCCCGCACCTGCACCAAAGATGATGCAGAAGCGATTAAAAAGTGCGTTTTATTACGCCCAATGAAACCGAATTTAATGTTTTATTTCCAGGTGAAGAAATGGAGGATGTACTTGCCAGGTATCAAAAAGTGCTGGTGACAGCCGGTTTGCAAAGGGGTTTATTCCCGTGACGGTAAAGAAGTGAAGCTGGTCCCTGCCGATGAAGTCACACCGTGGACACGACTGGGGCAGCGGATCAACGGTGCCTTTGCTGTTGCCTGGTCAAACGGATTGACCATAGAGGAAAGTATTCGGTTAGGAAATCTGGCAGCGTCTCTAGCAATCGGAAAAATGGGCTGGGACAGTGTTCCAACTTTAGAGGAAATGAAAGGAAACGATATGTATGAAAAAATGGAATATTAAATAGTGACATCAGTAAAGTGCTGTCGGGTCTGGATCATACTACATACGAATCGATGATGGTCGGCGAGCATGCGGATTGCCTGTACCTGACGATGTCAAAGAATTGATCGATGCATCAAGATCGGCGAACCGGCATTCAGCCATGTGCTAACGGTTATATTGAAGGGACTGCAGGTGGAAAAATATTTGCTGGCAGAAGAAATCAAGAAAGAGAACAACCCGCAGCAGTTAAAAGAAATCGAAAAAATAATGGGCAAGGTCCAGATGGACTGGCTATCTCATGAGGAAATGAAAGAACAGTCAAATAAAGTGAAAGCAATCATCCGAACGGGTGAAGCAACCCTTTACTCGAACATCATTCTACAAGCCGGAGTTATTTTTTAGGAGGTGAATGCATTGAAAATAGAAATGAGAGATATCGTAAAGAGTTTCGGTACGAACAAAGTCCTTTTAGGTGTCAATTTGGATATTCATTCCGGCGAAGTCCATGCGCTGATGGGTGAAAATGGCGCAGGAAAATCGACACTGATGAATATTCTGACTGGGCTGCATCGATGTGATTCAGGGACCATTATCATCAACGGGGAAGAACGGACCTTTGAAAATCCAAAACGTGCTGAAGAAGGCATCAGCTTCATTACACCAGGAAATGATCACATGGCCGGATTTAACGGTATTGGAAAACTTGTTTATGGGACGCGGAGCCCGGCTGGGGCTGAATAAAGACAAAAGAAATGCATGGACAGCGAGCTGTTGAGGGTCGGTGTCGAGATAAATAAACAGCGTGAATGCAAACACCATCGCGGTCGGGCGGCAGCAGTAAGTTGAAATTGCCAAATCATTAATGTCCAATGCCGAAGTCATCATCATGGATAGACCAACAAGCAGCATTGACAGACCGCGAAATCAAAGTCCTGTTTGATACCATCGAAAAATTAACAGGCAAAAAATGTTGCCATCATCTATATCTCCCATCGAATGGAAGAGATTTTTGCCATAAATGATGGCGTTACAGTCGTGCGGGACGGTGTAGGCGTAGATACGACGCCGACAGAGGAAACGAATGATGACGGAATCGTGCGGAAAATGGCGTGGGCTCCAATCTGAAGATTACTATACGGACAATGAAACGGAAAAAGGCGAGATCCTTTTTGAAGTGAAAGATCTGAGCGACGATAAGGTATTTACAGAATATTGTATTTTCATGTTCGGCGAGGCGAGATCCTGGGCGTACTCCTCGGTCTTGATGGGTGCCGGCCGAACGGAATATCACGCGCGGGTATTTTTCGGGGAATCGACAAACTGGCTTCAGGCAAGCTGTACCTGGACGGTGAAGAAATCGAGGTCAAATCACCGGCAGATGCGATTCAGGAAAAGGGATCGGATTTTTAACGGAGAAACTCGTAAAGGAGAAGGCCTGATTTTAGATGACACCCCGAGAGAAAACATTTCGCTTCCTTCCATCGCAGGAGTTCAGGTCGAACCGGCTCGATCAATACGAAAGAAGAAAAAGAATTTGCTGATGGCTGAGTCAAACGACTGACTGTGGAGACTGTCAGTGGTGAAGTACCGGTACTGGTACACTGTCCGGAGGGAACCAGCAGAAAGTCGTTCTGGCCAAATGGATCGGTGCAGGTTCACGTGTCCTCATTCTTGATGAACCTACACGGGGCGTCGATGTCGGCGCGAAACGTGAAATCTATTTATTGATGAAAGAACTGGCTGAACGTGGTGTAGGTATCATCATGGTATCCAGTGATCTGCCGGAAATCATCGGCATCAGCGACCGGGTAGTCGTTCTTCGTGAAGGCCATGTAGCGGGCGAAATGGATAAGGCGGATCTTTCAGAAGAAAAAATCGTGACACTAGCGACAGGAGGATCACGAAATGAGTACAGAAGCAGCTAACCTTGAAAAAAGAAAAAAGGGAAGAAACGGAGTGAAACTAGATACGGAGGTCAGGCCCAGTTTTTCGCCTTTGATCATCTTGATGATCTTCGTCCTGACGATCTTGAACCCGAATTCATTCAGATAGGCGATATATTTGAATTTACTGCGTCAGGTATCGATCAATGGGCTGATAGCCTTCGGAATGACGTTTGTTATTATCACGGGCGGGATCGATTTGTCGGTGGGATCCACGCTGGCACTTGAGTGGCGCGCTGGGTGCCGGTCTGATCGCAGGCGGCTGGAGCCCGGTCATAGCGACCCTGGCCGCCCTGATCATCGGTGCTGCTCGGTGCAAGCCGACGGACTGGTGATCACACAAAGGTAAAACGGCGCCTTTCATAGCGACTTTAGCCACGATGACCATCTACCGTGGACTGACGCTGGTTTATACGAACGGGAATCCGATAACCGGGATCGGCGACAGTTTCTTCTTCCGGTCTCATCGGGGAGGTGTCTATCTTTTCGGCATTCCTTTCCGATAATTTAATGGCCATCGCTTTTGGTATTTTGTATGTCATCTTACACAAAATGACATTTGGGCGAAAAACATTTGCGATAGGGGGGAATGAGAATGCGGCTTATATAGCAGGGATAAAGAGTGACCGGATCAAAATCGTTGTTTACGCTATTTCAGGTCTGATGGCTTCCTTGTCCGGTCTGATCTTATCTTTCACGATTGAACTCGGCACGGCCTACCGCGGGTACATCCTATGAACTGGATGCTGTCGCTGCCGTCGTTTTAGGCGGAACCAGCCTTTCGGGCGGGCGTGGTTCTGACTCGTTTGGAAGCAACATTGGTCGGTGCCCTTGGATCATCGGGACGCTGAACAATGGATTGAATCTGATCGGAGTCTCTAGTTTCTATCAGGTTGTTAAAGGGATCGTTATCATCATCGCTGTATTGCTAGACAGAAAAATGATTAAACATTTAAAAAACTATTAGGAGGAAATAAAATGAAAAAATTAGTCGCTTTATTTGGTGCATCAGCTTTACTGCTCGGAGCCTGTGGGACAACCGGTCTGGAAGGAAACAACACGAGAAACAACGGGCGGAGAGGCGTTGAAAGTGTGGCGCGTGATGAAATGACGGTCCGGGCTTATCCTTGTCCAGCTCAACAGATCCGTTCTTCGTTTCGCTGCAGGAAGGCGTTGAAACAGCAGCCGAAGCAGAAGGGACCGATGTTCGTACGGTAGATGCCCAGGATGACAGCGCTAAGCAACTGAACGATATCAACGACCTGATCCAGCAAGACGTAGATATTATACTCGTTAATCCAGTCGATTCAGCATCGATCGAACCAGCTATCGAGTCAGCCAACAGTGCAGGGATTCCTGTTATCACGATCGACCGTTCGAGTAGGGCGCGGCGAGGTTGTTACATGGTTGCTTCCGATAACGTCGAAGGGGGAGAGATGGCGGCTCAGCACATCATCGATCTGGTTGGTGAAAGGCGCAGTGACGGTTCAGCTGGAAGGCGTGCCGGGAGCTTCCGCAACACGTGAGCGTGGAGAAGGCTTCATGAATGTAGCTGAAGACGGCTTGGACGTTGTGGACAGTCAGACGGCTAACTTCAACCGTTCAGAAGGATTGACAGTTATGGAAAACATGCTGCAGAGCAACTCTGACGTTGAAGCAGTCTTTGCCCAAAACGATGAAATGGCATTAGGTGCGATTGAAGCCATCGAAGCTGCCGGATTGGCAGAAGATATTATCGTGATCGGGTTTGACGGAAATGATGACGCTCTGGCTTCTATCGAAGACGGCCGCATTAAAGGCAACCATCGCCCAGCAGCCTGCTGAAATGGGACGTATCGCGATGGAAACAGCGTACGAGTATTTTGATGGTGAAGAGATCGAAGAGGATCGCGGCTCTCTTTAACTGATCACGAATGACTGATCATCGGTATAGTAATTAAATATATAAAGAACTCAGATCTTAATCTGAGTTCTTTTTATATATTTAGGTTCGTTTGATCTTGGCAAATCTTTTATGTTTCAGTCACTGCAAAAACAGAAGAATGGAGAAGTCATTTTGGATGACCCTACGCCATTCTTTTGCTATCCTGTAGATAGTGAATCCAGTGAAAGGTGAATAACTAATGAAACCTAAATTGCCATCTAAACCAGAGAAACCTGAAATCGAAAAAACAGAACATGAAATATCAGATCTGGTAAAGATTCAGATATCGTTATAAAAGCTTTTGGATTTCGCTTATATTTCAGAAACTCTTTTATAATCATTTCTTTGATCAATGATGTTATTAGGTCTCCTGTATTTATCAGGGAGCTTGATTGCTGCGTTTACTGATTTGGAACGACTGTCGATGTATCTCTATCTTTGCCAGCTTCTTCCTTCTCATGAGACCTATTTTAAGAATCGGACACAATGTTATTCTCTATAATAAAAAGGAATTTGAACAAGATGTTTTAGGTGAAAGTGAGGAAGACAGAGAAGAAAGAAAATGATTGAAACGGGGAGGAGAGCACCGAAGACTCCAGAACGAATCGAAAGAGAAAGACAAAAATTATAATGCTGACGATTTGAATACTAATACAAAAACGAGTAGACGACGTCTACTCGTTTTTGTTTAAGCTGAATCTTCGACGGCTAACTGACGGTGGATTTCTGCAAGCTCAATTTCACGGACTTTACGCGGCAGGAAGCACCTGATTTCTTCTTCGTTATAGCCGATCTGCAGGCGTCTGTCATCCATGATGATCGGACGTCGGATCAGACTTGGTTGGTCAGTGAATAATTCCAGCAATTCATTCATGGAGAAGTCTTCGATATCCACAGTCAGGCACTGATAAGCCTGTGAACGATAGAAATCAAGTTCAGTCGTTCCTTCTTCAGTCAGGCTAAGGTTCTGTTTATTTTTTTTTGTGAGAGGTTCATGGAAAATATTCTTTTCTGTAAAGGGCAAGTTCTGTTCTTCTAACCATGCTTTTGCTTTTCGACAAGATGTACAACTTGGAGAAACGTATAATGTGATCATAAGTTATGACTCCTTTCAAAAGTCCTGCTCAGAGTGATGACTCGATAGAAAAAGTCTGAAAGTGTGAACAATTTGTTACAATTACTATTTTAAAGCGTATTTTGAAAAAAAGCAATACTGGTTGACACTTTTTCGTCACATTTCATCTAATTTGGAAAATAAGTCATCGTTTTGTCACATTTCATCGAATTGAATAGTTATTAGTTTTGTCACAATTCCGTCACATCAGTATATTTTAGAATCAGTAATCTTTCGCTCAAAGAGAGTACAATGAAAGTATCTTATATATGGAGGGTCAGTTGTGAAAAAAATCAAATTAGGCAAGTCGGATTTAAACGTCACGGTTTAGCTTTAGGGCGTAACTGTGGATGGACAAACTGAAGCTGGAAGATGCAGCAGAGGTGATCGAAACTGCTTACAGCGAGGGATTAATTTTTTAACTTATCATGCAGATATATACGGCGGAGGCGAATCCGAGAAATGCTTTTCTGAATGCTTTTAAAAAGTATGATCAAAAAGGAGAAGATATCTTTTTGGAGTCGTAAAGCGGGTATTCGCTCAGCGTTTTAGCGATTTCTTCCAAAAAGCATCGTCGAGACCGTTGAAGCTTCACTGAAACGTCTGCAGACGGATTACCTGCACGCGTCCGCTTCATTGTCCGGATGCGCTTGTTGAACCTGAAGAAGTGGCGGAGCTTTTGATGAGCTGCATTCATCCGGAAAAGTAAAGCAGTTCCGGTGTCAGTAATCACAGTCCGCTTCAGATCGAACTGCTGAAAATATGTCGACCAGGAACTGATAGCCAATCAGCTCCAGTTCAGCGTCATGCATACGGGAATGGTGGATGCAGGTGTCCATGTCAATACTAAGCATGAAAAACTTCATCGATCATGACCGTGCCATTTTGGACTACAGTCGGCTGAATGATATGACTGTTCAGCCATGGTCTCCGGTACACGGAGAAAAAAGGTGTTTTTCTGAACAATCCAGAGTATCAGGAATTAAATGACAAGCTGGCAGAAGTCGGTAATAAATATGATCTGGACAATGAGGCGATGGCCATCCCGGCCCGGTCGCTTCGTCATCCGGCTCAAATGCAGGTGATCCTGGGCACGATGACACCGGGATAGGATCAGAAATTATTCGAGTGCTTCCGGTGTGAAGATCACACGTGAGGAATGGTACAGCATTTACCGCGCTGCCGGAAACAGTATTCCCTGATTTCCGGAAACAGATTAGTTCAAATCTGACATTTTGAAGTGAATCAAGTGATATAATAAGAGCGAACATTAACGAAAGGGGTTCCAAGCACGCTGGAAGATATCAAAAAAGCCTTACTGATCGGCTGCTGGCGTTCCACCGCAATAGCAGTGGACAAAGCAGTTGAGCAGGTAGATAAGCTAGTCAGTCGTGGAAAGTTGACCGTGTCCGAAGGGAAGAAGCTGACAGAAGAGTTGATACAGAAAAAAAACAATACCCTTACGTCAGAAGACAAGGAAACGCTGGAAGCTGTATTACTTGAGTAATGAATGTCGCTCAGAGACAGGAACATCGATGATTCTGGAACTGAAAATCAAAAGAACTGGAAAGAAAACTTGAGAATCATTCTTCTGATGTGCATAAGGTTAGTGGTGTTGATCACATCCTTGGTCAGCACCTCTTTTCAAAAAAATAGAAAAGGAAGGCAGCCCCGTGAAAAGGAACCCTGTGAACGTCTACAGAGAAATTGCGAGCGTATTGGCCTCTTATGGTTTCGGTCATATTTACCGCACACGTGTAAGGACAAAACATAAAGAACAGGATGCGAGAAACCTGCGACTGGCTTTTGAAGAGCTGGGTCCCAGCTTTATGAAGATCGGCCAGAGGAAATCTCCACACGTCAGGATCTGCCGCCTCCGAATTACATACAGGAAACGTCAAAACTCAGAGATGATGCTCCGCCAGTTTTGACTTATGCAGAAATCAAGAGGATATTCGAAGAAGAGTTCAAGCAACCTCTTTCCGATGTATTCGAATGGTCTCACGAAAGCCCCATTGCCAGTGCATCGGTGGCACAAGTGCACAGAGCGAAATTGTTATCCGGCGAAGATGTGGTCATCAAAGTTCAGCGGCCGGAGTATCGAGGAAAATCTGCTTCGAGATATTCAGCTGTTTTCACGTATCGTATCAATGGCCCCGGAAACGGTCAAAGAAATGCTGGTTCATGTCGAGGGCTGCGTTCAAGGAAATCGAAGAGACGACAAAAGGGAACTGGACTTCAGAAATGAGGGCCAGGCCCTTGTGAAATTCAAACATTTAAATGCTGAAAACGATGCTGTGACCGTGCCGACGCCCTATCTGTCCTATACCTCAAAACGTGTACTGGTCTGGAAGACCATATAGCGGGGATAAGGGGACTTAACCTTAAAGAAATCAGGGAGCAGGGCTTTGTAAAAAAAGACATTGCAGGAAACTGGTATTCTCCTTTTTATCTCTAAGTGTTTAGAGACGGGTATTTTCATGGGGATCCGCATCCCGGAAATATCATATTGAGTAATAAAAAAATCGTGTTTATCGATTTCGGTATTATGGGCGAATTAACTGAAGCAGTGAAAAAAGATCTGATCAAGATGATGCGGGCCATCGTGTTCGAGGATATCGATCAGCTCATGAATCCTGCTCCTTCAAATGGCCATCACGAAAGAGAAAGTCGATCGTTTTGCATTTTTCCTGAAGACTTGGACGATTTTTATCAGTCTTACGTTTCCAAGAGTTTCGGACAGATCGATCGAGCACATTCTTTTCGGACGTGCTGCACGTGACGCGGAAATACAAGATGGTCATGCCGAATGACTTTATTTTGCTGGCCAAGTCACTGACGATTCTGGAAGGGCTGCAACGTGAACTGCATCCGGATATCAATATTCTTGAAATTGCCTCAGATTACATCAAAGCAAGCGATGATATCAAAACTGCTTGAAGCAGTATCAGGCGAAAAGCTGAAACTGAATGCCTACCATCTGGCGTCCGATTCAATCAAGTTGCCTTCTGCTGCTCGAACGGACTCTAGACACGATCAATAACGGACGGCTCATGCTGCATATCGATCTGGTCCACTTTGAATCGAAATGGCGCGAAGTGGTACAAGATGGTGAACCGGTTAGTTTTTGCCTGAGATCATTGCAGCGCTTGACTCGAAGCTTCAGCCATCATTTTTGTCATGGCAGAGGCTACGGGCGTTTCGATCTTCGCTATCGTCATTTTCATTGGTGCGGGGATCATGGGGCTTTGGCTGCCGATTTCCACTCTACCAAATCAGGGACATTATGACCGTTCATTTGAAGGATTGAAAATAATTTATTTTAGCAATAAAAGAAATGAAGGAGCACTGGGCGAATGACGATCAAAATTAAAACCATTAAAATTGTCCTGGCAGCACTCATTGCTAGACTGCATCGCCCAGGCGTTAGATTCGGAGCACCCTCTGGCTGCAGGCATCCTTGCCATATTAAGCGTCTAGACACAAGGGTGGACAAATCGATAACCACTAGCCGCCAGGCGCGCGCCATGTCTGACGATTCTGGCATTTCATGATCGCACTCGGGCCGCTTTTCTGATCCTCCCGGTTTTTCTGTTGTGTCATTCGGTTTATATCCTGATGGCATACGTACCGATCGCTTATCGTTTTGACCTTCAGGCAGGGATCACACCGGCTTCTGTCCTTGTCACCCATTTCTGTAACAGCTGAAGAATTCGCCGTACATTGGCAGATCAATGGCCTGCTGTTAATGGGCGATCGGTGTATCCGCAGCCGTAGTGTTCAATCTCTGGATGCCTTCTTATAAGAAGGACTTGAATCAGCATATCCTTCACATTGAGGAGGAACTGCGTCAGTTTTTAAAGCTGTTCCATTCTTACCTCATGGGAAACACCGTGCAGGGAGCGCTTAAAAAGAGAAAGCCAAAAAAGTGATCACCATTTTAGATAAAACAGAAGAAATAGCCTTGATGGATTATGAAAATCAGCTGACGAATAAAAGCGATTATTATATCAAGTACACTCAAATGAGAGAAAAACAGCTGGAGCTTTTGAGGGTCATGGTCCAGAACATCACTGCCGTCAAACTTGAGACTGAACAGAATCAGGTGCTGGCTGAATTATTTGTTGAAATTTCAGACCAGCTGCATGAAGAAAATACAGGCCTGAAGCTACTGGATAATATATCTGTTTTTCCTGTACCGGCATTTCAGGCAGACAGAACTGCCCAGGTCCAGAGAAGAATTTGAGAGCAGAGCCATACTCTTTCAGATCCTCCGTGACATCGAGCGTTTCATCGAGATCAAAAGGGAGAGATTTTTATATTGCGGCACCGCAAAAAAATAAGCTTTCCAAACGAAGAGGCTGGGACAAAAGTTCCAGCCTCTTTCTCGTTTTGAAAGCTTATTTAATATCTGCTGATTCACTCATCGCGCATGGACGCGGGTTTTGTCCAGTATATTCCTTGTAGACGATTGCTTGTTGCAATCGTTTTCTATCTGAATACGTGGAATGCTATCTTTTCCTTTAGGCTTCTATAAGGGTCTTTGATCGTAGATACTTCCTTGATCATGGGCTTATGTGTCTATGTACGCGGTCCCTTGCACGAGGTGTTCGGTGCATTGATCTTCACGTACCGGACGGTTATTCTTTTTGCCCGGTCTCTGCTCATTACGGTTGAGTGTATCAGCCTGCTGTTTGAGGTGCTATCCATTTCGCCAGGCTTCGTCCCCGCATTGCTTTGAAGCACTCTTCGGATATCTGCTTAGAGCGGAGGCGACGGAGGTGACAATGGCGAAAAATAAAACCAACCGGATGGCCCATACAATTATGAATGACATGCTTATCACTCTTCTCTTCTTCAGATGATTGACCGGATATGGCCGTTCTCATTTCCGTGTCGGCATTGACATTTTTCATTTTGTAGTAATCCATGACACCTAGATTTCCGCTCTCAACGCTTCAGACACTGGCAAGAGGAACTTCGGCTTCTGCTTCGACCACTTTCGCACGCATTTTCTGAGTCTCGGCACGCATTTCCTGTTCCTGAGCGATGGCCATCGAGCGGCGTTCTTCAGCTTTAGCCTGAGCAATATTCTTGTCCGCTTCGGCTTGTTCGGTCTGGAGTTTAGCTCCGTATGATCCGGCCGACGCTCGACGTCCGCAATATCCAGATGGAGAGGATCTCAAAGGCAGAACCTGAATCCAGTCCCTTGCCTAATACCGTTTTGGAAATCATGTCAGGATTTTCGAGAACGTCTGAGTGTTTTGTCGGCGCAACCCAACTGCGGCGAACAGCCTCCACCGCCACCTCGGCGCGATGATCGTATCTTCACCGGCACCACCGACTAAACGTTCGATGTTCGCTCTGACTGTGACCTTCGCTTTGGCGATGATTTCGATACCATCTTTGGCAACGGCCGACGATATCAGGCGTAACGATAAACTTTTAGGATTGACCGAAACCTGAACGGCGCTCCAAAGACATTACGACCAGCCAGATCCATCGCTGGCGGCTTTGACAAATTCCAGATCCACTTCAGCACCGGTGAGAAGCAATCACCGCATCGATTACAAGGTTGACGTTACCTCCGGCTAAATAATGAGCTTCCAGTTCGTCCGTAGACAAATCCAGACCGGCTTTGGTGGCTTTGATGAGAGGACGTATGATGGAATGTGGCACTGACTTGTCGCAGTTCATACCCACCAGAGTCCCGATACCGACTTTCACTCCGTAGAAGTAGGCTGTGACCCACAAATCCCACTGGAACGAAGCGAAGGAAGATACCGCCACCAGATGCTAATACTATTACAGCTGTCAAGATGATTCCGATATATCCATTACCTATTAAATCCATGGTCATGTCTCCTGTCTGATTTTTTTCGGACAGTTATTTTAGTGCCTTTGAAACTTCACCAACGATGACGGATGTGCCTTCTGAAACATGGCCTCTCGTACGCCACACATCGGACAGGGCGGGGTCACTCTTTCGAAACTCGCTACTTTGCCGGACGGGCGAAGCGGTAGTGACAGCAATACCTTCAGTATCCACAAATGATCTGATCTTTTTCGACAGATGCCTGCTTATTGGAAGTCTGCATGTCCGTCAGCAGTATAAGCTTGTTGACATTCGATAAGGAATAGCCGTTTTTGATCAGATAGATGGATCACACCTGCCGTGATCACAACGGAAAAACTGAGCTTCACGTACGGTCTGTCCGATAATCTCCAATGACTGTCACATAAAGTCCAGATATCAGCAGTACGACGCCTACTGATCCCGGCGACACCGAGTTCTGGAACGAAAATTTCGAATAACAATGAGCAGCAATCCGGCTGTGAATAAAACGATCGGCAGCCATGTTTCGGTACCTATGAAATGAAAATAAGCAGCCATGCTGATCAGCGCCAGACCGGCACCGCTTTTTAAAAAATGGGGGCGAGGATGGCAAGGGGCGATGCCTATAAACCCTAAACCCAGCAATAATCCTTCCATAAATATAGCTCCTCCTTTCTGAGGTTTCGGTTGCTTTCTTACATAGTCATCATACCACTTTAAGAAAGGGTTGCTCATTCGGTTCGGAGGACGGATTAAGAACACACTAAAATTAATTCATTGATAACTATTCACAAGGGTAAAAATTTGGTATAGTATGTCGCAATAAGTTACGATGAATCCTATGAATATTCTTTTAGAAATTTTGGTTTTCAACTGGTTTCGATAAGTTCTGTAACGTAAGGGGGGATTTGACGGAATGACTGGAGAGAAAAAGGTTAGAATATGATAAGAATGGACCCGGAGCCGTTTTTATCTTTTCAAACGAAGGGACACAATTCCCGACAGTCACCTGGATCGACCTGGGCTGTAGAAGCAAAGTCGCAGACGACGTAGATCTTTACTGTCTGGGCGCCTCATGCACAGGCCATTTATTTAGTCGGGGATTTCAATGAATGGGCTGAAAGGGATGACATGCAAAAAGTCGATATAGAGATGGGCACGTTCAATCCTTGAAGATGCCAGACCAGTCAAGGGAGACTGTTACAAATAACAAAAATCATTTCCAGGCCGACGGGACGGTAGCTTATAAGATAGATCCTTATGCTGATGAGTTTGAAGTCACACCTAAAATGATGCGTCGGTTGTTCGTGACCTGCCCGACAAACAGTGGAAAGTACGGCTTGTGGATGGCTAACCGGAGAAGGCTGGAGATTTACAGCCGGCCGCTTAATATATATGAAGTACATTTAAGTTCCTGGAAGCATCACGAAGACGATTCGTGGGACACCATCGAAGACTTGAAAAATGAACTGATTCCTTATGTCAAGAAACTGGGGGTATACACATATCGAATTCATGCGCCCTCATGGAACACCCGCTCGATGCAAGCTGGGGTTAGCCAGGCGACCGGCTTTTTCCGGCTTATCCAGCAAATTTGGAACGATCGAGGAGCTGCAGGATTTCGTTGAAGCGGCCCCCATCAGGAAAACATCGCAGTCATCATGGACTGGGGTTCCGGGACATTTCAACCGCAATGATTATGGACTCGCGTATTATGACGGCACACCTCAGTTTGAATACAGCAATCCGAATCAGGCAAGCAATAACCGCTGGGGAACGTCCAACTCTTCACATGTGGGAAAAGCCAGGTCCGCAGCGATCCGATCTCGAACGCACGTTTTTTGGATCGAACAGTTTCATCTGGACGGTTTAAGAGTCGCACGCAGTCAGCAATATGCTGTATCTGGGACTATTGATCTAGGCGACTGGACACCGAATGATGAAGTGAAACAAACATCAATAAAGCCGGCGTGGAATTCGTCCAGAACATGAATAAAAACATCTGGAAGACATCCTGACATTCTGATGATGGCGGCAGAAGCACGGCGTGGCCAAAAGTCACCCATCCCATTCATCAAGGCGGACTGGGGTTCAATTACAAAATGGAACATGTGGGCGATGGACGAAGACCCTTCGTCTCTTTCTGAAAATGGGATCCGTCTTTACAGGAAAAATTCTTTCAACTTGATCACTTTTTCTTTCATGTACACCTTCAACGAGAATGACGTGACGTTGCCGTTCTCGCATGACGAAGTCCTTGTACACGGCAAGAAGTTCCATGTACCGCATAAAATGTTCGGCGACCGCTACAACCAGTTTGCGGGACTGAGAACCATCCAGACCTACCGCATGCACGCATCCGGCGCAAGAGCTCCAGTTCATGGCAGACTTCGGCCAGTTTCTGGAGTGGCGATTTCAGGAAGGGCTCGTCTGGACAGTCTCGACGATCCGATGAACGGCGAAACACCTGGTATTCCACAGATAAACCAAACCGAATTCTACAAAGAGCACCGTGCCCTGTGGGAAGTGGACCATCGTCCTGACGGCTTCGAGATCCTCTGAAGCGGATAATGCAGAAGAAACCGTGCTGTATTTCATGCGCAAAAGCAAGAAGCCAGAGATTTCCTCGTTGATGGCTGGGCAGCTCCCGTTCCTGTGGAAAGACAGAACATGAAGTCCGCAGTTCCCTACAAAGGTCGTGTACCAAGAAGTGTGGAACACAGAGTGGGAGTCATTAGGTGGGACATGGACAGAACCTGCAGGGCACTTAAAACCACAGAAGAGCCAGATGCAAACACCGGGCAAGAGCATTCGCTGGAACTCATTCTGCCTGCTTCGGAGCATCGTGGTGTTAAAGCCTAAGCGTGTGTATGGTGTACCAAAAAACTAAGTCATTAAAAATAGCAAAAATTCAGTTACAAGGAGGGGAAGGAAGGCCAATAGACACTTCCGAAGACGTATGAAAACTGAAACAGTCGCAATGATTTTAGCTGGAGGGCAGGGGAGGTCCAGGTTAGGCAAACTAACAAAACAGATTGCTAAACCGGCCGTTCCGTTCGGCGGGACCATCCGCATCATCGATTTTGCCTTATCAAACTGTGCCAACTCCGGATTTAATACGGTAGGCGTCGTCACTCAGTACCAGCCTCTTATCTTGAACGATCATGTGGGGATGGTTTAGCTGGGGACTTAACAGACATAACGGGGAAGCTACGATTCTACAGCCATATACCAGCATGGAAGGCGAAAAGTTCTTTAAGGCACGGCTCATGCCGTTTACTCAGAATATTGATTACATCGATAAAAAGAACCCTGAATACGTGGTGATCCTATCCGGTGACGATATCGACAAGATGGATTATCAGAAGATGCTGGATTACCATAAAGAACAGGATGCGTCACTTACAGTTGGTGTCATGCCGGTCCCGTGGGAAGATGCTTCCAGGTTTGGAGCGAGGAACACAGATAAAACTGACCGCACCATCGCGTTTCAGGAAAAACCGGAGAATCCGAAAATCGAATCTTGCCTCCATGGAGAACCAAATATTCCCACCTGGCAAGACTTAAAAAATATCTTATCGATAATCAGGCGAAAAACAGACAGCTCACTGATTTTGGACACGATGTCATACCTGCTTATGAAAGAAACAATGGAGCGATTTTTGCATATTCCTTTGAGGGATACTGGAAGACGTCGGGACCATTGAAAGTCTGTGGAGCGCCAATATGGAATTTCTGGATCCTGACGCACGAGCTGAACATCAGAGACAGAAAATGGCGCGTGTACTCCAATAACCCTAACACCACTCCCCAGTTCTTGACGGAATCAGCTAAAGTGACGGATTCGATGATCACAGACGGCTGTTATATAACCGGTGAGGTGACTCATTCGATCTCTTCCCACAGTGTCAAGTTGGGTAAAATGATATCAGAGATTCCTTTGTCATGCCTAATGCTGTGATCGGAGAAATGTGAAGATCGAGAAAGCGATCATCGGAGAAGGCGCACAGATCCACGACGGTACTGAGATCATCGGAACTGACGATAACATCGAAATTGTCGCAGATGACGAAGAAGTAGGAGGCTATTTCAGATTAGAAATGAAGATTGCACCCATCTTAAATTTAGAGAGAACAAAACGAAAAGCTTAAACCGTTTACAAACAGGAGACCGGTGGCGGCATTACCCTTTTGCCTGCCGGTACCGTCTGGTGGATTTTTCCGTTTTCAAGTCTGTCCAGCATTCAAGCTCCTTCAGCTGCGCTGTTCATTTCAGGGCTCGGGTCACTCACTCTATGACCATATAAGATCCGGGCGACATGGGGTCTGAAATTACCCGTCGGCGGCGGCGTCTTTACTCATTCTCATATCAACTTGAAAGCAGAACTGGAAAACCCGCAGTATAAGGGAATTACTACGCTGACCACTATCATTATGTGTCACGCTCGGATGCGGACTATGTCATGATCATGGGATCGAATATGCTGTCAAATATACGCCTCGATTCTCTGATGCGCTTTCACGAGAAGAAAAACAGCGATGCGACAGTTATATATAAAAAAGTCAAGAGAAGCGAATTAACGGAGGATACGGCCCAGTCATACAGCCCTGGTCATGAGTGAGAACAATAATGACCAGCGTTAAAGGAATCCGTCCTGTGACCGAAACGGCAGATAACGACTCACTCTGTTGAATATGGAGAGATGATGATTTTAGGTAAAGATGAATTTCTGAATGATCCGTTTGCAGCAAAAAAAAGAAGGTATGGATGTCACTGTAAAAAATATCATTCAGTACTGTAAAGATACTGATCATGGTATTTATGGTTTTGAATATACGGGCTATCTGAAAGTGATCGAAGACATCGCTCAGTTATTATCAGGCCAATATGGATATGCTGAATGAAGACAATTTCAGTGCCCTGTTCGACCGTTCCAATCCGGTGCTCACCAAGCCGAAAAATTCCGCACCGACATACTACGGCAAACATGCTGTGATCAACAATGCCCAGTTTGCCAATGACTGGTGAAGTATACGGGAAAGTCGAAACTCGGTCATCTTCCGAAAAGTGACGATAGCCGAAGGGGCACATATCGAGGATTCGATCATCATGCAGGATTCATGCATCGAGGAAGACACGCACCTTAAATATGTTATTCTGGACAACACGTTGACGCCAAGCGAGGCGCGAAGCTTATAGGAACACCTGAAAATCCGATCGTTGTTGCCAAGAATACACCATTCATGAGGATGGGACCATAGAGGAAGGTGAATAATACGGAAACTTTTATTTGCCGCCTCGGAGTGTGCACCGTTTTTCAAGACAGGTGGTTTAGGTGATGTCATGGGGGCATTACCGAAAGAATTATCTGAAAACGGTCATGACGTTCGGGTCGTCTTCCGTATTTTAGTCAGAAACTGGATGAGGCAACAAAAAAACAGCTGGAACATGTCACAGACTTCACAGTCGAAGTAGGGTGGCGTCACCAGTACTGCGGGATCAAAAAGCTGGTCAGAGAATCAGTGACCTACTACTTTATCGATAACCTCTTTTATTTCGATCGTCCGAATCTGTACGATTATGGCGACGATGGAGAACGGTTCGCCTTCTTTCAGCAAGCTGTCATAGAGAGATGCTCGAAGTGATCGGTTTATCCCGGATATCCTTCCATGTCAATGACTGGGCAGACGGCCATGATCCCGGTTTTGCTCAAGACAAGTATTCCTGGATCAATCCGCTGAAAGATATCAAAACTGTGATCACGATCATAACATCCTGTTTCAGGGCGTTTATGATCAGTATATCCTATCCGATTTATTCAATATTGGTATGCCGCCTTCCACGACCGTGGACTGAAATACGGCGACAAAGTATGCTGGCTGAAAGGGGCCATCTACTATTCTGATCTGGTGACCACAGTCAGCCCGACCTATGCCTGAGTAAAATCAAGACACCTAAGTTCGGATATGGCCTGGATAACGACTTGAGGAATGTCAGCGGCAAGCTCGTCGGAATCCTCAATGGGATCGATTATGGCACATATGATCCTCAGACGGATGAGACTCCCATCACTTTTGGCGGAGGACCTGTCCGGGAAGGCAAAAGAAATAAAAAGCCCTTCAGAAAAGAGTGGGACTGCCTGAAGAGGATGATGTTGCTCTGATCGGCGTCGTCACGCGTCTTGACGAACAAAAAGGTGTCCAGCTGATCGTCGATGCGATGGAAGAGCTGCTCAACTACAGAAATGTGCAGTTCGTTCTGCTGGGACAGGAAAACCTTATTTTGAAGATGCTTTCCGCTACTTCACGGATGCATACCCGGATAAATGCCAGGCCATTCATCGATTTCGACAGTGAACTGGCTCAATGGATCTATGCCGGTGTGGACTTCTTCCTGATGCCTTCAGAGTTTGAACCCTGCGGTCTTTCTCAGCTTAATTCGTTGCGTTACGGCACGATCCCGATCGTCCATGAAGTAGGAGGGCTGGTTGATGATGGAACCTTATAGAATGAATTCGAAGAAAGGCACAGGATTCAGTTTCCATGACTTCGATGTCGAAACCATGCTGAATACGATCGACCGTGCTTTGGCACTATACTACGATAAACCAGACAGTTTTGAAGCGTTACAAATCAGAGCGATGAGAAATACAGATAACAGCTGGGAAAAATCTGCCAATGAGTATATTGAACACTATAAATATTTAGTCTATTGATTATAACTCGAACGACTGGCGTCCAGCTGGTTGTTCCAGTTGTTTTGTAAATAAGTAGAAGAATCATCGATTAACACGTGATTAACAGATGGACACCTTGCAGATGGCAGGATAGTCTTCGAATCACTTGTATATTTTACTCT
>JAXHNF010000004.1:0-52311 GCA_034520745.1 Alkalibacterium sp. | reverse complement strand
CCCAGTACGATGGCAACGATGCCTAACGGAATCTGCCATAAGAAGAAGCCGATCAAAGCCAGTGCCATGGCGGTCCAGCCGATTATTTTACCTACTTTAGTTGATTGCAGAATAACGTTCTCCTCTTCCCCTTGTTTATCAAAGTATACCTTACACCGGCTACCGGACAACCGATTTTATTCCGATAGCGGGGTCACGTATTGTGCGATCGGATAATCGTCGATCGGCAAGGCTGTATCTTCGCTCAGAACCAGTTGTGCCAGACACTTGCCGACGAGCGGTCCGGCCGTCAGCCCCGTCCATCCCGATCCGCTGGCTGCGAATACATTCGGCAGCTTGGGGACTTCTCCCATGAAGGGTGAAAAGTCGGACGTATAAGCACGTGTGCCTGAGCGGTAAGAAGCGATCGATGACGCGCTGAAGTAATGAGAGAAAGTTTCATGCCTCTTTGATCATCGACGTCAAGGCCGATTTCTCGATCGTCAGGTTTTAGTCCTATGTCGTTTTCATGCGTTGCTCCGATGATGACTTTGCCTTCTTCAAACGGAATGATGTTCTCTTCCCCTTCCGGCATGACGACCGGCCAGTTTGTGTCGTATTCGTTGAGTCACTTCGACCAGCTGGCCTTTCTGCGGACGGATATCGACTTTATAGCCTAAAGGTTCAAGCACGGCATAACTCAGGCGGCCACGGCCAGGATGACGGCATCCGCTGGTTCATTTCTGCCGTCAGAAATGACCGAATAAGCGGCTTCCTTTCGTCCAATGGTCACAAGCTCGCGTTTCAGCGTCGCCCCGTTACTGACGGCTTTTTCGAGCAGGGTGTCAACCAGCCGTTCACCGTCGACGCGAGCCCCGCCGGAAGCAAAAAGTGCGGACTTGTTTTGTGTAGATCGGGATCATTTCCTTGATTTTATCCGGAGTCATAATCGTCAGGTCACCGATCTCAGGTGCCAGCTCGCGCTCTTCTTTTCCGATCTCAAGCAGTTCTTCCAGCTGGGACGCTTTCGTCTAACAGCAAGGTACCGACTTGTTTATACATCTTGTCTGGATGGGTTCGCCGTTCATCGGATAAGAAGTCCGGATAAAAAGCGGCGCCGTCTCTCACCATCTTGTACCATTTTTTATTGCGTCGTTTCGATAGCCAGGGGCTGATGATGCCGCTGCCAGATGTGCCTTGACCGGTTCCTTCATCTGCGAAATGGTCAGGTCCATATCTGCTTCCTTGCTGAGCAGGTGGCTGATGCGCCGACCACACCGGCTCCGATGATGGCGACTTTCTTCCGTTTCATTTTATCAAGCACCTCTTCTAGTCTGTTACTGGATAGTTTAATGATGGATATGGCTATGTGTCAGATAATTATTGACTAGACTATACTTTTTCACCTAAGATAAGGATGACGATGGTTACATATCGGAGAGGAGTGAAAGCGATGGAAGGATTCACACAGTTTCTATTTGTTGTATCGCTTATCATTATGATGACAGAAGTGATCGGAGTGAAAAAAGCAATCAATGAAAAGTATGATTCAAAATTTATTACTTTTTTTCGTGGTTGGAATGTTGCGGCTCTATTAGAAAGAGACATTAGTGATGACAGAGTGAAGAAGCTGCTGCTTATTCACAATGGTTTAAACCCGCTTATTCTGCTTGTTATCAATTATTTTTATTTTTCGGGAAGACTGTATAGTGACTATTCATTTGCTTTCACTTTCAGTGTACTGTTGATTTGGTCATACCACAAGGTTCCTAATCGATCGGGGGATAAGGAAGAATCAATGATTAAACTGAGTGATAGATAAAGTTTTCAAAAAATAAGAATTAACTGTTGAACGATGACCTTTGATTCTGTAATATGAAAATCACATTAGAAACACACGAAGGAGAGGTTCGCATGTATACACAATCTGTCGGTTCATTAGCATTGAATAATGCTTGAAAGCTGGCGCAGATCGTCTATAAACGCTGGACTCATCTTTCATGGATACAACGTTTAGATCAATCTAAATTTTGTATCTATGCCGGCCTGTTTTTCTTGATGCTTTATTTGACTTTACGCCACATAGATGACAACACATCTGTGTGGTTTGCTATATAGATGCAATTTCCACGACTCGTTTTTTACACGCGTGAGATTGCCTTTTTGTTTTACCTGATTTTCTATTTGGTCAAAAGATGCGGGGCACATTACTGTTTTATATAAAGAAAGGATTGATTTTGATGACATCTGACTGGGAAATGGTCCATCAGCGGAAGTAGTAAAAAAATTAAACTAAAATCAGAGAGGAATTTTACCCATGAGAAAAAAAAGGCTTGTTTTTGACGTTAGGTGTTATCGTATTGTTACTGGCAGGAGTGTTCACATACTCGATAGTGAATTCAGATGAAAGGGCAGAATTGGAAGAAAGCACACAGACAGCGAATGATTCAGAGGAAGAGCAGCAGGTGAAAATCGGGATCCTGCAGACAACGAGTCACCCGGCGCTGGATGCCATTACAGAAGGGTCCATCGACTGCACCGGGAAGAGAACGGCTACGTTGATGGCGAGAATGCGGAGATCATCCTGCAGAACGCACAGGGCGATCAGAACCTGATGAACACGATGGCCCAGCTCTGCTTGTGGATGAGGGCAGATATCCTCATCGGGAATCGCCACACCGGCCGCTCAGGCGCTTGCCAATGCCACCGATGAGATCCCGATCATCATGGGCGCCATCAGTGATCCCGTCGCGGCAGGTCTGGTCGACTCCGAAGAACAGCCCGGCAAAAACATCACCGGCGTCAAAGACCAGGCACCGGTTCATGCCCAGCTTGCCCTGATGGCAGAGGTTTTGCCGGAAGCGAATAGAAATCGGATGGCTCTACAGTTCAGGCGAAGACAACTCTAAAGCGGAAGGCGAACGTGCGGCAAAACAGCCATCGAAGCCATGGGACTGACCCCGGGTCACCTATACCGTCTCAAGCACCAACGAACTCCAGCAGACCGTCGCAACGATGGCCCAGGAAGTGGATGCGTGGTCATCTACCTGCCGACGGACAACACGATCGCGAGTGCCTTCGACACCTGTTGTTAGTGAAGCCAACCGCTACGATATCCGCTCATTCCAACCGTGGATACGATGATCCAACAGGGCGGACTGGCAACTGTTGGCATCGATCAGACCACAGACGGGATAGTCGAGACGGGTCGACATGGCTGCAGAAGTGTCTTGAAGGGCAAAACCCAGTGAATTCCCCGTTTATGTATTGAGTGAAGGGGATAAACTGATCAACCAGTCACAGGCGGATCTGCTCGGCATAGACCTTCCGCAATCCGTTCTGGACGATGCAATAATCATAGAATCTGAACGACTAAGAAAGGAAATCAGAGACATGCTTATATCCGCAATCGCACAGGGCTTCTCTGCTGGGCCATATTAGGTATCGGTATCTTCACGACCTACCGCATTTTAAACTTCCCGGATCTGACGGTTGAAGGATCCTTCCCGCTCGGCTCGGCTGTGGCAGTCACCGCCATCGTGTCCGGCGATGCATCCGCTGCGCCGCGACGCCTGCTGGCTGTTCTGGCCGGCATGGGCTGCCGGGCTCGTCACGGGGCTTTTATATACAAAAGGAAAGGTGCCCGGTGATCTTGATCGGGGATACCGGTCATGACCGGCCTGCATTCGGTGATGCTGTACGTGATGCAGCGCCCGAATCCGAGCCTGCTCAATCATCCCAGGTTATACGACCCGCTTAAGCGGATCTGCCGAACTATTTTGACGTGGTCGATTGTGGGAATCAGTCGGGTTGGCCCTTGTCATCAGCGTCTGCTGTTCTTCTTTTACACGAGTTACAGGCCCAGGCTTACATTGCGACAGGAGACAACGAGTCCATGGCGCGGTCATTGGGGATCCGTACCGACAATATGAAGATCCTCGGACTGGTCATATCAAACGGCGTCATTGCCTTGTCGGGAGCTCTGATCGCACAGAGCAACGGGTATGGCCGGACGTCAACGGCGGACATGGGCGTCATCGTTATCGGCCTGGCTTCGATCATCATTGCTGAAGTGATGTTCAAGGACGTGACGCTGGGCGAACGGCCTGCTGACGATCGTTGTCGGCAGCGTCCTGTATCAGCTGCTGCTTTTAGGCGTCATTCGACTCGGCTTTGACACGACGTATATCCAGACTGTTCAGCTCGTCGATCCTGGCCGTCTTCTTGATGACCCCGCAGCTGCAGCAAGAGGTCTGAAACTGGATATGTTTCACTGGGAAAGAGGAACGTGTATGAAAGAACTGCTGGAGTTAAAACAGGTCACGAAAATCATTCAAAATGAATCGGATACCAACAACACGATTTTGATGATCGCCGTTGACCTGACCGATCGCATAAAGGCGAGTTCGTCACGGTCCTCGGCGGCAACGGTGCAGGCAAGTCGACTTTGTTCAACAGCGTCGACGGGGTCTCATCTCAGTGAACCAGTGGCCAGATAAGACTTTGAATGGAAAGAAGGTGACGAACTGGTCGGGAAGAAAAAAGAGCGCGGTTCATCGGACGTGTCTTTCAGGATCCTAAAATGGGGACTGCCCCGCGCATGACGGTTGAAGAAAACCTGTCTGCTGGCATTGAAACGCGGGCAGAGACGTCCGTTTTTTCCAAGAAAGCTGAAAGAGAACCGTGAGCTACTTTCAAAGACGCTGTGCGGCTTCAGTCGGGAACGGGCTGGAAAATCATCTCGACACGCCCACAGGCCATTTGTCAGGCGGGCAGCGCCAGTCACTGAGTCTATTGATGACGACGCTGACGCAACCGGAAGCTGCTCCTATTGGATGAACACACTGCAGCGTTGGACCCCAAAACGTCTAAACGGCTTGATGACACTGACGAATCAGCATGATCCAGGAAAAAGCAGCTGACCTGTTTGATGATCACACACCGGATGGAAGATGCACTGACTTACGGGAACCGGCTGATTCTGATGGAAAATGGGAAAGTGAAGCTCGATCTGAACAAAGAAGAAAAAGACCAGGCTGACGCCTGAAAGATCTGTTCGTGCTGTTTGAAAAGAAGAAGAACTACCGGCGATGTGAATAGGGCGAGCAGTTAAGAGAGTCATATTTTTGAGGAAGCAACTAATGAAGAGGAGAGTGCTGAACATGATGACAGCTGAGAAAGGGTTTTTCGGAGAGTTCGGCGGCAGTTTCGTTCCGGCTGAACTGCAGAGCGCGCTGGATAAGATTGAAGATGCATTTGAGACCTGTAAAGAAGATCCGGCGTTTGTACAGGAATATAAAGACGTACTGAAAGAATATGTCGGAAGAGAAAATCCGTTGACGTTTGCGGAACGCTTGACGAAAATTTATGGTGGTCCGAAAATTTATCTGAAACGGGAAGACTTGAATCATACCGGAGCTCATAAAATCAATAATGTGGTCGGTCAGATTCTACTGGCGAGACACATGGGCGCGCACCGCATCATTGCAGAAACAGGAGCCGGACAGCACGGCGTCGCGACTGCCACGGCATGCGCGATGTTCGGGATGGACTGCACGATCTACATGGGGAAACTGGATACCGAACGTCAGGCTTCTGAATGTTTTCCGGATGGAACTTCTAGGCGCTGAAGTCGTCCCTGTTTCACAAGGTCAGGGGAGACTGAAAGACGCTGTGGATGTGGCCCTGGGGGATCTGGTGGAAAATTACGAGAACACGTTCTATTTACTGGGTTGGCAGTGGGTCCGCATCCGTACCCGTCGATCGTCAAGTATTTCCAGTCCAGTCATCAGTGAAGAATCGAAACGTCAGATTCTGGAAAAAGAAGGCGCAGCTGCCCGCGGCCGTCTTTGCCGTGACCGGTGGCGGAAGCAATGCCATAGGTTCCTTTGCGCATTATATCAAAGAAGAAAAAGGTGCGCCTGATCGGTGCGGAACCGGAAGAAGCGGCAACCATGAGCAGAGGGAAAGCAGCGGAACTTCACGGGTTCAAGACCCTCGTTTTACAAGACAAGGAGGGGAACCCGGCACCCACGTATTCGATTGCGGCAGGACTCGATTACCCCGGTATCGGTCCCGAACACAGCTACCTGAAAGAAAGCGGCCGTGCCGAATATTATACGGTCTCCAAAAAACAGGTCATGGACGCCTTCAAAGAGCTGTCGTCGTCTGAAGGCATCATTCCCGCCCTGGAAAGTGCTCACGCTGTCGCTCTTCTGAAGAAAATGTTACAGGCATTTACTCCCGATGAATCGGTGATCGTGACGATTTCCGGACGAGGCGACAAAGACGTGGCCCATGTCCACGATCTGCTCCAAAACGATGCGGCTTTTAAGTAAGGTGACGGTCAAGTGAGCTGATAAACTGTTTCGGTGACCGTTTGGCGCACCCAACATAAAACGGCCAGTTACTGCGACGAGCTATTCATCGGTAATGATCATCGCCACCCGCTATAAACAGAAAGACATATATGGAAACGATCAGGCGGACTAACCTGACCTTGCATGTAATCACTATACATTAAGCTCGACTATTTGATTTTGAAGGGATGAAGAGTATTGAAAGTCATTATGTTCAGTGTACGTGAGGATGAGAAGCCAGCCATTAAAAATTGGGGCGAACGAAACAGCGTGGAAATAACGACTGTCAGTGAAGATCTATCAACTGGGAACTGTAGACTTGGCGGAGGGGTATGAGGGGATTTGTGTCCAGCAGCGGACGGAATTAAAAGACGAAGAGCGTAACCGGAATCTTTCAGATTTTAATATAAAATATCTGGCATTAAGGACTGCGGTGGTACGATATCGTCGACTTGGATCTGGCCCGAAAAATATAAAGTCAAAGTTACCAACGTCCCCGAGTATTCACCGGCGTTCTGTCGCCGAGTTAGTACTGACACAAGTGATGAGACTGATACGAAACCTGCCCATTATCGAAGCCAATATGATTCAGGGAGATTTCAGATGGTCAGGATTAGTAGCCAAAGAGATACATACTTTGACTGTCGGAATCATCGGGGCCGGTCGAATCGGAGGCACGGTGGCTCGTCTCTTCAACAGCTTGGGGGCAACGGTCATCGCATACTGACCCGCTGCCTCGTGAAGAGTTAAAGGACGTGCTGATGTATAAGCAGTGTCAGAAAGAGGTTCTGAGGTGAATCGGATGTTGTAAGTATTCATGTGCCGCTGAACACGGAGACAACAAACTTGATTGATGACGAGGCAATGCATCAGATGAAAAGTGGTGCGTTTCTGATAAATGCTGCCCGTGGGCCGGTCATAGAGACACAAGCTCTTATCGATGCACTCGAAGCGGGTAGAATAGCGGGTGCCGCACTTGATACCCTCGTGAATGAAGCGTATTTTTTCAATCAGGATTTGAGGGGACAGAAGATTACTGATGAACACTTGAGTAAGCTGATGGAGATGAATAATGTTCTGATTACTCCTCATATAGGCTTCTACACAAATGAAGCGGTCAAAAATATGGTGGACACGGCTTTAAGCTGCTGTGAAAGATCTTGTTTCAACAGGGAAAAGTGATAAATGAGGTGTATTAAAAATAGAGTCTGCACAGTTGTGGAGGCTCTGATACAGGTCAAGGCTGAGAGAACGAGTGGTCTTACATAAAGAAAGGGTTGATTTTGATGACGTCTGACTGGGAATGGTCGAACGGCGACGAATAAAAAATCAAACTAAAATCAGAGAGGACTGTTACCCATGAGAAAAAAAGGCTTGTTTTTTACGTTAGGTGTTATCTGCATTGTTACTCGCAGGAGTGTTCACGTATTCCATAGTGAGTTCAGATGAAAAGGCAGAATTTGAAGAAAGCACACAGTCAGTCGAATGATTCTAGACGAACAGCAGCAGGTGAAAATCGGGATCCTGCAGACAATCGAGCCACCCGGCACTGGACGCCATCACAGAAGGTTCCGTTGACGGACTGGAAGAGAACGGCTTTGTTGACGGAGAGAATGCGGAAATCATCCTGCAGAACGCACAGGGCGATCAGAACCTGATGAATACGATGGCTCAGTCACTGGTTGATGAGGGTGCCGATTTGCTTGTAGGTATCGGGACACCAGCCAGTCAGGCACTGGCTAACGCCACAGCCGACATCCCAATCATCATGGGAGCAGTCAGTGATCCTGTTGGCGCCGGGCTCGTAGAGACAGAAGGAAATCCTGGTAAAAACATAACCGGGGTGAAAAATGAGGCACCGGTTGACGCCCAGCTTGCCATAATGGCAGAAATTTTGCCGGAAGCCGAGGAAATCGGACTGCTTTACAGTTCAGGCGAAGATAATTCTAAGGCGGAAGGTGAACGTGGCGGAAAAAGTCATCGAAGCCATGGGACTGAATCCCGTCACCTATACCGTTTCAAGCACGAATGAAATCCAGCAGACCGTCGCAGCGATGGCTCAGGAGGTGGACGTGATTTACCTGCCGACCGATAACACGATCGCGAGTGCCTTCGATACGGTCGTCAGTGAAGCCAACCGCCATGGTGTCCCGCTCATACCAACCGTGGATACCATGGTCGCACAGGGCGGACTGGCAACTGTCGGTATAAATCAGACCAGCATGGGGTTTGAAGCTGGCCGAATGGGTGCAGAAGTATTAGAGGGCCAAGATCCAAGCAAGCTTCCTGTCTTTGTTTTAAGTGAAGGAGAAAAACTGTTAAATCGTCAACAGGCAGATCTGTTAAGTATCGAGATACCACAATCTGTCCTGGAAGAAGCAACCATTATAGCAAACCGGCGAATAAGGAAGGAATCAGACTTATTAAATCTATAATCACATGAGATGTCTGAGGTCATATTAATTAAGCATCGATGCTTTCAGCTTTTTCAACTGGTTTTTTTGTCCTTAAAATTTTTTCAGGAAAATTAATCATTTTTTCGCTAATTGGCTAATGTTATTAGTGAGGTGAAGAGATGAAGATATTAAAGAGAGAGAGAAAAGTCAAAACTGCAGATCGGCTTGAACTATATGGACAAGCGGACCAGATTAAACTGACAAAGACAAGCAGCACCTGATCAATATGGAAAAAGGATTTGAAGGTGAGGAACGTTTTGACGCGCTCGTCAAAACGATATTTGACTGGTGACATGCTTGTTTTGAATGATCTCATGCTGGAGATGTCGCGGTTCAGCCTTTCAAATGGATGCACTGATCATAACGGCCGAAACGATATATATATACGAAGTGAAGAACTGACAAAGGGAACTTTCAGATGAGTTCGGGTCAGCTCACTTATACGAGTGGAAAAGAAGTGACCAACCCGCTGATCCAGCTCAAGCGTTCAAAGGAACTGTTCCGTCAACTGCTGAACGAGTTTCGGCTGCACGCTTAAATGTTGAGGCCAATGTCGTGTTCGTCAATGAGGCTTTCACGCTTTATAACGCAGAACCAATCGATCCGATCATTTTCCCGACACAGATAAGAGACCATTTTGAGGAAATGAACGGTAAAAGCAGAAGTCTGACGAAACAGCATCTATTATATCGCGGACAAACTCATCGATGCGCACAAAGGTGATCATGATTTCCAGAATCGAATGCCGGCGTATACTTTAGAAGAGTTTAAAACAGGCGTATCCTGTTCCTGCGGTTCGTTTGATCTGATCATCACGCAGCAGTCGTGCTACTGCAAAGCCTGCTTATAAGCGGATGACGATCGAAGAACTGGTTACTGAAAGCGTCAGAGAATTGAAGTTTCTGTTCCCTGAGCAGAAACTGACGACTTCGGTAGTGAATGAATGGTGCGGAAATGCTGTTTACCACAGCAAGATCAGAAGTATTCTGCAGGAGAATGACAAGGAAACAGGGACAAATCAAGGAATGTATTAATGAGTGAAAAGTAAAAAAACAGACCGTTCAGTCTTCGATGACTGAACGGTCTGTTTCTATATCATATAGGGGCATTATTCTCCTGGTTCAAAAGCGGGTCTCAAGTGACCATCCTCTGCTAATTCATCTAAAAAGTCGTATACTTCCTGACTGGTCATGGCATCAACCAGGGCCTGGATTTCTTCAGAATCCTGATTGTCTTCGCGTGCGATCAGTGTCTGCGCGAACTGGTTTTCCTCATCTGCCTGCAGGATAATGGCGTCTTCGGTCGTCAAGTCGACAGAAGCGATGTAAGTCGGGTAATTGAATACCAATTCCACGCCATCTTGATAAGCGGAGGTCAGGTTCAGCAAGTCGATATTGGTGAAAGTGAAGTTATACGGGTTTTCGCTGACATCATCAACGGTGGCACTGGATTTATCGACTTCTGGGTCCAGTGTGATCAAGTCATGTTCTTCCAAAGTAACGAGCGCACGGGCTTCATTGGTCGGATCGCTCGGTACGGCGACTTCAGCCCCGTCTTCGATGTCTTCAACGGAATCGTAAACAGGGGAGTAGAACCCGACGATGGCGTTGTAGATCGGCTGAATGGCTACGAGATTGCCGTCGCGCTCTTGGTTGAACAGTTCCATGAACGGTTCGTGCTGGGCAAAGTTAGCGTTCGACTTCTTCGTTCAGCAAGGCTTCGTTGTACTGGATGTTGTCGGACACTTCGACCAGTTCCACTTCATAGCCGTCTTCGATCACCTCACCGGCGAGTTCCACGACGTCCGTCATTGGAGGCAGGTGTGAGGCAACTCGGATGACGACATCCTCTTCCGTCGTTTCTTCGGTGACTTCTTCTGTTTCATCCACTGTTTCATCCGTATCTTCAGCTGCTCCGCAGGCGGATAAAAGTAAAGCCGTACTTCCAAGCAGTAATCCTTTTTTAAACATAATAATGATCTCCTTCTATTTTAAGTTTGGTTTTGATTAACGTTTATCCAGTTTTTTAGCCAGCTTGAGGCCTAGCCATTGAAAAATCTCCACAATGATAATGATCAGGACAATGGCTGTGTACATGATGTCTGTTTCGTAGCGTTGATAGCCGTAGCGGATGGCAAAGTCACCGATCCCGCCGCCGCCGACGACACCCATGATGGTGGAGTAGGAAACGAAACTGATGACGGCCGTCGTAAAGCCGATGACCAGGCTGCTGCGTGCTTCCACATACAGGAATTTCCAGACTAGCTGCCAGGTCGTTGCGCCCATGGACTGTGCCGTTTCGATGATCCCCTTTGGAATTTCATTGAGAGACTGTTCCACAAAACGGGCGTACAGAGCGATCGCGATCACAACCATTGGAAAGGAGGCTGCAATCGGGTCACCGGTTGCCCGCCCATAAACCTGTCTGATAAAGGGCTGCATGGCCACGACCAGAAGCAGGAACGGAAACGAGCGGATGATATTGACAAGTGCATTGATCACGCGGTTCAGCGGACGATGTTCCGTCGGCTGTCCGCTGCTGGTCAAGTATAGCAGGGTGCCTGTCGGGATCCCTAAAAGAATGGCGGCCAGCATCGCGAAAAACAGCATGATGCCTGTCTCGCCCAGACTTTCAAGCATGTTCGGCAGGTAGTCGATGATGCGCTCGATGTATAGAGTTAGTGCGTCAGTCATGTGTCAGCACCTCGATCGCTCGTTCATGATACGGCTTGCTGCTTGCCTGTTCGCCGGAACGTGAGACGTCGATAACGGCTCTGATTTCGCCGCTTTCCATGACCGCGGCGCGCTGACACAATTCTTTTATGACAGGAAGTTCGTGCGTCACGACCACGAACCGTCATCTTGAATTCCTCTGTGTGCCTTTTTCAGCACCTCGACGATCTCTTCTGTGGTGTTCTGATCCAGAGCCGATGTCGGTTCATCACACAGCAGGATGTCCGGCCGCGTGATCAGTGCACGGGCGATGCCCACCCGCTGCTTCTGACCACCGCTCAGCTGTGAAGGGTAACTGTTCGCCTTGTCTTCAAGTCCGACAAAACGCAGTACATCCTCAGTCGTCAAAGCAGACAGGGTAGTGATGCAGTTCCAGAGGCAGATGCACGTTTTGAGCCACGGTTTTATTGTTGAGCAGGTTGAACTGCTGAAAGATCATGCCGATCTGTTTCTGTGTTTCTCTCAATTTTGCTTTTGAAAGGTCAGCCACATTTATTCTGTTGACAGACACGGACCCGCTCGTCGGCTTTTCCAGGGCGTTGATCAGTCTCAGCAGCGTCGATTTACCTGCGCCGCTTTCCCCGATCACCCCAAAGGCTTCTCCGTCCTGAATGGAAAGTGTGATGTCAGACAGGGCAGTGAGCCGTTTGCTTTTTTCGTTGAACGTCTTGGTGACGTGATTAAATTCGATCAAAGGTGTGTTCTCCTTTCTCACGTGTTTTACCGGTAAAGTGTGAGAGATAAAAAGTAACAAGACTAATTATAGGAACCTGGACTGAAAAAGCGCAAAGCGAAAACGTTTACTTAGCTGTTTCTGTTTTTTTGCAGCTGGATCGAATCAATGAAAAACATTTTTTTCGTTGATACAAAGGGATTTGAGAGAAGAAAAACGAGATAGATCAGTACTTTAGAAAGAACAAAATTGTATTTTCCTGTCTGTTTTGTTTGAGTGGAATAAGCAAAAAACCACCAGCTGCCCGGCAGCTGGTGGTAAAAAAGGAGTGGTCAACTGACGCTTGGAGGAGCGTCGGTTACCAAAAAAGTTGGTTGTTGTGGGTATGAGTTCAGTATAGTAAATAAGTTTGAATAAAATATGATGAGGATATGAAATAAACGGGATTTTTAAAATCGTTTCAGGTTTTCTGGATTGTTGTTATGAGCAGATGAATAGGGACAGTACTGAAAAAACCCCACCTTTTCCTCTAGAAAAGGTGGGGTTGGGGATAAGACTTCACGTCTATAATATGTCATTTGAGAAAAACCATTCAATCCGGGGAGAAAGAACAATGGTCCCAAATATTTTTTCTTTTCAGAATTAAAACAAACGTCTCGGGGGATTCCTTTGTTTTATTCTTTTGGGGAGAAAAGAAACGTGTACTTAATTTCCACATTATTAGTGTATCAAACAGGACGCTTTGAATCCTTAAAATCATCTAAGGATTCAAACGATTAAAATTATAATTTACTCACTTAATGAATCGAGGATGGCCTGATTGAATGCGGGCAGGTCATCCGGTGTACGGCTTGAGATCAGTCCGGACTTGTCTTTGACGACTGCTTCATCCTTGAAGTTGGCTCCGGCATTTTTCAGATCGATCGCGACCTGGCTGACAGAGGTGATGTCTTTTCCTTTGACCACTTCTGCATTGATCAGCAGCTGGGGCGCATGACAGATCGAGAAAATAGGTTTCTTGTCTGAAAACGCACGGACAAAGTCCAGGAAGCGCTCGTCTTTACGTAGCTTGTCAGGGGAATAGCCTCCCGGGATCAGCAGGGCATCGTAGTCTTCTGGTGAGACCTCATCGATGCTCTTATCGATCGTCACGGATGCGTTCCCTTTTTTACCTTCGACGGTTTCACCGGCTTCGAAGCCGATCGTTTCGACTGTGTGACCCGCTTTTTTCAGTTCTTCTTTGGGTGAGGTGAATTCGACGTCTTCAAATAAATGTGTTAGTACTGCAGCAACTTTCTTGCTCATGATTCAAATTCCTCCTTTGATTGATCTACACCCAGTGTAGCGTCAGTCATTTTTTTAGACAAGCAAAACGATTGTTCAAATCTCTGCAAAGCTGATTTTATTATTCATTGATTTCCGCAAGTTATGTTATGATGAAAATATAGATAAAGTCTGAATTTGAGGAGTGATCGATTGTGAATATCGCACTGATCGCACATGATAAAAAGAAAGATGATATTGTTAAAATAGCTGAAGCTTACAAGCTGATTTTAAGTCAGCATAATTTGTATGCGACGGGCACGACCGGGAAGCGGATCATTGATGAAACCGGCCTTGACCTCCACCGCTTCAAATCCGGTCCGCTCGGGGGCGACCAGCAGATCGGCGCCTACATTTCCGATAATAAAATGGATCTGGTGATTTTTCTGCGCGATCCGCTGACCTCACAGGCGCATGAACCGGACATCTCGGCTCTGCTTCGTCTGTGTGACGTGTACGAGATCCCTCTGGCAACGAATATGGGCTCGGCTGAAGTCCTGCTTCGCGGACTGGATGCCGGTTTTTACAGCTGGCGTGACATGACAAGAGGGACGGACCGGGATTCGCTCCATTTTTAAGAGCAGTCATCGGAGTCTGAAGGGTTAGAAGGAGAGCGCTATGCTGATTATTATAGGAGTTGCTTTAATCGTTTACGGCTATTTTTCATACAGGTATGCAGACAGATGGGCGCATAAAGTTCAGAGACGGGCAGCGCGCACGTCCTTTCCTGAATGGTTCCCGCTCTTGATCAAAGTCGGCGGTATACTTTTTGTTGTGACGGGCATACTTTTGGTCGTTTCTTATCTACTGATGTAAGTATTTATATTGAAAATATTTCATGAGAGGAAGTTTTCAAATATGCTGATTGGTTTGCCGAAAGAAATAAAGAACAATGAGTTTCGTGTCGCTTTGACCCCCTTTAATGTCAAACGTCTGGTCGAAAGCTGGCCATGACGTTCTGGTGGAAAAGGATGCCGGGGAAGGCAGCGGATTTTCGGATGAGGAATATCTGGAGAATGGGGCCAGGATAGTCGATACGGCTGAAGAAGTCTGGGACACGGCTGAGATGGTGATGAAAGTCAAAGAACCGCTTAAAGAAGAGTACCAGTATTTCCGTAAAGGGCTGGTCCTGTTTACCTACCTGCATTTATCGGCCGCACCTGAACTGGCCAAAGCGTTAGTCGACAATGAGGTGACAGCTGTCGGATATGAAACAGTGACGAAGAACGGGTCTTTGCCGCTGCTTACACCGATGAGTGAAGTGGCCGGCCGCATGGCTGTTCAGATCGGCGCACATCACCTTGAGAAAAAACAAGGGGGTAAAGGCCTGCTGCTTGGCGGTGTGCCGGGGGTCGAAGAAGGCACGGTCACCATCATCGGAGGTGGAGTGGTCGGCGAAAATGCAGCACGAATGGCCATTGGGATGCGGGCCAATGTCAATATCCTGGAACTGAACCCTGACCGCATGCGTGAACTCATCCGCATGTTCGGCAGCAGCATCCAAACGCTGGCTTCCACACCTTCCAACATTGCCAAGGCGGTCAAGGAACTCCGATCTGGTCATCGGTTCTGTTCTGATCCCGGGACGCAAGGCGCCTAAACTGGTCACAGAAGAGATGGTCAGGTCAATGGAAAAAGGGTCGGTCATCGTCGATATCGCCATCGATCAGGGCGGTAACTTCGAGACGCTGAACGGACCGACGACACATGACGAACCCACTTTCGTGAAACACGGTGTCGTGCACTACGGTGTGGCGAACATCCCGGGGGCTGTCCCAAGAACGGCGACACTTGCTTTGACGAATGACACGATTCTCTATGCGCTTCAGCTGGCCAATAAAGGCGTTGTGGCAGCCATGGAAAAAAATGCTGGCCTGGCAGCCGGCATGAATGTATATAAAGGTAAAGTGACAAACCAGGCGGTGGCAAATGACCTGAACTATCACTACACAGAGCTGTCGTCACTTCTGTAAAAGTGAACATAAAAAAAGCCGGGATACAGACATCGTCTGCATCCCGGTTCTTTAAACTGATTTCAAAGCAGTTATCTGTCTTTCAGACGACTGCCGCCTCTTGGGGTGAAAGAATAATATTTGAAGCACCATAAGGCACTCAATCCGATCAGGATATATACGATGCGTACGGCCCATTGATCGACTTCGCCGAGCAGAGTTTCGACAATGTTGAATTCAAACAATCCGATAAGTAAAAGATGTATGCCGCCGATGATGAGCAGGGTCAGCGCTGTACGGTCTATGATTTTCACTATAGGTCCTCCTTCGTTCACTTCTAATCTTATCATACGAAATTTAAGCGGGAATGTCGATTGTTTCTTATCAAAAAAATGAATTAGAAGGAAAAAAGGATCAGAATGAACTCTTAAGAGATTTTAATAAGCTCTCGTATATCCTGTGTTATACTGAAAACAGGCTTAATACAAGCATTGTATACCCTTACAAAAAAAGTAGGGAGAGCCGCCGTTTTACATGAGTGACCGACAATAAGGAGGAGTAAACATGGTGAAAAGCGATATCGAAATTGCTCAATCAACAGAAATGCTTCCAATAGAAGAGATTGCAGAAAAACTGTCCATCGACAAAGAGGATCTGGATCATTACGGCAGATACAAAGCGAAGGTCGATTTAGAAGCGTTACATAAAAAAAACACGACAGACGGGAAACTGATCCTGGTGACGGCCATCAACCCGACACCGGCGGGCGAAGGAAAAACCACGACGTCGGTCGGTCTGGGAGACGCCTTGCAGAAAATCGGTAAAAAGACCGCCGTGGCCCTGCGTGAGCCTTCTTTAGGTCCAGTATTTGGTGTGAAAGGCGGCGCGGCCGGTGGCGGGTACGCTCAGGTCATTCCCATGGAAGACATCAATCTTCACTTTACGGGTGATATCCACGCAATTGGCGCAGCGAACAACTTGGTCGCTGCCATGATAGACAATCATATTTACCATGGCAATGAGCTGGATATCGATCCCAGACGCATCACGTGGCGTCGGGCGATGGACATGAATGACCGCCAGCTCCGCTCGATCGTCAGCGGTATCGGCGCACGGACAAACGGGATGCCCAGAGAAGGCGGCTTTGACATCACCGTTGCCTCTGAAATCATGGCCGTGTTGTGCCTGTCTCATTCGCTGGCTGAAATGAAAGAAAAATTAGCCAACTGTCTGATCGGCTATACTTTCCAGAACGAACCGGTCAAGCTGGGACAGCTGAATGCCCAGGGATCTGTGGCGGCGCTTTTGAAAGATGCACTGAAACCCAACCTGGTCCAGACGCTCGAACATACACCTGTGTTCATTCACGGCGGACCGTTTGCCAATATCGCTCACGGCTGCAACAGCCTGCTGGCAACGAAAATGGCGCTGGCTCATGCTGATTATGTGGTGACGGAAGCCGGCTTCGGCGCTGACCTGGGCGCTGAAAAATTCATCGATATCAAATGCCGGATCGGGGACGTCAAACCGGATGCTGTGGTCATCGTCGCAACGATCCGTGCGCTTAAGATGCATGGCGGTGTCAAGAAGACCGATCTGGCTGAAGAAAACACGGAAGCCCTGAAAGCGGGACTGCCTAACCTGCTGAAGCATATTGAAAATATTCAAACCACCTTCAGCCTGCCTGCCGTGGTAGCCATCAATGCTTTCCCCGGTGACACGCAAGAAGAACTGGATGTCCTGAAAGAAGCGATCGCAGCAACTGGAAGCAAAGTGGTTCAGTCCAACGTCTGGGCTGAAGGCGGTGCGGGTGGTGTGGAACTGGCCGAGGAAGTCGTCAAGCTGTGTGAACAGGAGTCTGAAATGACCTTTGCCTATGAGCTGGGCGATACGATCGAAACCAAAGTGGATAAGATCGTGCAGTCCGTCTACGGCGGGAAAGGAACCGAGTGGAGCGTTGCCGCAAAACGTACAGCGAGACGACTGACCAAACTCGGCTACGGCAACCTGCCTGTCTGCATGGCTAAAACGCAGTATTCCCTGTCGGATGATGCCAAAGCCCTGGGCAGACCCACTGACTTTGAAGTGAATATACGGGACTTGTCCGTTTCTGCGGGCGCCGGCTTTATCGTGGTCCTGACAGGAAACATCATGCGCATGCCGGGTCTGCCGAAAGTCCCGTCCGCTGAGCAGGTCGACGTGGATGACGAGGGTAAAATCACCGGATTATTTTAAGGAGTGATTTTTTTGAAAGATGAAACCATTTCAGCTTATTTAACGGAATTAGGATCAAAAGACGGCGTATCCGGCGGTGGGAGTGCCGCGGCCTACACTGGAGCCATGAGCGCCTCTCTGGCACGCATGGTCGCGGATATCCAGAAAGACAAGAAAACCTACGCTAAACAGCGCGGCAGACTGATGGAACTTCTGAATGAGTCAGAGCGGATAAAAGACGCGTACGAAGCCTTGGCGAAAGCTGATGCCGTCGCGTTTGAACCTGTGTTAGACGCGTACAAGCTGCCTAAAGAAACGGCCGAGGAGAAGACGGATCGAAACCAGGCCATCGAAGAGGCACTTGAAGGGGCGGTGGAGCCACCGCTGTCCATGCTTACTGAAGGGCTGAATCTTATCCGTGTCCTGGAGGAACTGACAGCCATGCGCATGAAAGGCACCATCGTGAACGATTTGCTGGTGGCGACGCTTTTCATGGAGAGTGTGCTTGAAACGGCTGTCTTGAATGTGACGATCAATACGAAGCTGATGAAAGACAAGGATTTGAAAGAACGCCTGGAAAAAGAGGCTCAACATGATCTGGCCCGGGGAAAAATAAGAGTGACAGGATTATCTGAGACGATCCGCTTTTTCCTTGAACAGGGTCAATGGCCCAATCAGGCACTGGAGGAGGAATGAGATGACAGTGGAATTACGAGGAAAGCCCGTCGCGCGGCAGTTGCTGAACAAGGCTGAGCAGACGGTGAAAGACCTAAAGAGAATCGAGTGTTTTCCAACTCTGGCTATTGTAAGAGTGGGAAATGACAAAGCTTCGGTTTCATATGAAAATGCCGCGATCAAAGCGATGGAACGCGTCGGGATCGAGGTGGAGTCGGTCGTGTTCGAGGAGACGGTGACGTCTAAAGAAGTGATGCATGCCATCCGCGGATTGAACCGGAACAAAAAGGTTCATGGCATTCTGGTCATGCAGCCGCTGCCCGCCTCCCTGTCCAGAAACGATGTCGCCCGCTGCATAAATCCCGGTAAGGACATCGACGGGCTGACGCCGGAAAATCTGGGCCGGGTCGTAGAACATGATGCCGCTGCACTGGCTCCGAGCACGCCCAAAGCTGTCATGGCTCTGCTTGATCATTACGATATCCCTCTGGAAGGGAAAGACGTCTGCGTCATCGGGAGCAGCCCCGTGGTGGGGAAACCGCTGACGATGATGCTTCTGAACGCTGAAGCCACCGTGAGCAACCTGCATGTGAAGACCAGAGATACCAAAAGGTATACCAGAGAGGCGGACATCGTCATTTCTGCCACCGGAGTCGTTGAACTGGTTACGGCAGAGCATATCAAAGAGGACGCCGTCGTTATAGATGTCGGTTTTGGCTACAAAGACGGCAAGCCTGTCGGAGACGTGAAATACGATGAAGTGGCAGCGAAGGCGGGAGCCATCACGCCGGTTCCGGGAGGCGTCGGCTCAATCACGACAGCTGTTTTAGCCGCACAGGTCGCTCAGGCAGCCTGGAATCAGAGCAAAGACTAGTGTCAGAGGGGGGTGTTTATAATGGGAAAAGATGAACTGCGAAAAGGGATGCTGATATCTCTTGAACAGATCGGACTGATCGAGAGAAAGAAAGCTGAAAAAGCGATACACGGACATCTTTTTGACTCTTCTCTATGGAAAGAGGCTGAAACAATCGGGGTGACGCTGTCGACGCATAAAGAGTGGGACACAAAGAAAATTATCGAACAGGCCTGGCTGGAAGAGAAAAGAGTGTGCGTCCCCAAGGCCATTCATGAAACGCGTGCCCTGCATTTTCATGAAATCACATCGTTCACGTCAAGTGGAAAAAGGCTATTCTGATTTGATTGAACCGATTGTGACCGAGACCACACGAGTGGACGCTGAATCGATCGATCTGATGATCGTGCCGGGGGTTATTTTCACGCCTTCGGGTTACCGTATCGGCTACGGCGGCGGGTACTATGACCGGTTCCTAAAGGACTTTTCAAATACAACGGTGTCGCTCCTTCATTCCAATCAGCTGGTCGAGTCCTTCCCTGTCGAACCGCATGACATTCCGGTCCAGTATCTCATCACGGAAGAAGGCCTGATGCGGGCCCTAGACAGCTGAACGGTTTTTGAGCTTGTAACTTCGGCCTGACACGCCTATAATAATCAAAGAAAGAGTAAGAGAAAAACGTCAAGTGCTGGCGGATGGGATGTTGCCGTCAGACGAAAAAACAGCTGTTTTGCGATTTTTCTCTGCATCCGCTTTAAAACTGACTAGTTTTTTGGCGAGGACTCTTTAATTTGACTGCCGGAATTTCGGCTGTCCAATGACCTTTTTCAGTAAATTTTTCTGCTGAGAAAGTGGGTAAATTAAAGGAGATCTTCGAATATGACTGAAACATCGAATCAACCGGTCTCAAACCGGACAAAGTGGGACTACGCTGTCATAGGACTCGTTTCCCCGCTTTTACTCTCGTTCGTCGTGCCTTTTCTGCGCTCGGGGAACGGCGCAAATGGTGCGCACTTCTTCACTGACCAGTATGAGAACTGGGAGATGGTGCTCGCAGACAGTGTCTACCTCTTCGTATTCACCGGGATCCTGTTCTCTATCGGGATCTATGTCTACCGACGACTGACACGTGAAAGCACGCTGATCGGTCTGCTGATCGGGTTCCTGCTGACAGGCGCGGCCTATTTCCTGTTCCTGCAGAACGAGATCCTCGGTTTGCAGGGAATCTTTGGAGGCAACGGTATCCTCTACGGTATCGCCTTTCTGTTTTACGGATGGATGCTGCTCTTTCGGGCGCTGCGTCTGTCCAAGTGGGGGCTGGATACCAGGGGCATAGCCATCGTGGGTATACTGATGGCCATGACCATAGCGCTCGGACGGATCGGTATCACCACACCGATCCTGCGCATCACTTTCTCTTTCTCCCTAATGCACTGATCGGGATCCTATTCGGCCCATGGGTAGGCGGTGTTGCTGCCGCACTCAGTGATATTTTGGGCTTCATCATCGGCGGCGGTGTGGGCGGCTTCTTTCCCGGATTTACGCTGTCGGCCTTTTTAAGCGGCCTGGCGTACGGGGTGTTCCTGCATAAAAAGAAAGTCACTAAAAAACGCGTATTTATGGCAGTAGCCTTCAATACGCTGTTTGTGAACTTGACTCTGAACACACTGTGGCTCTATATTCTGACTCAGAACCCTATTGCTGTCATTCTGCCGCCGCGTCTGGTCCAGAATGCGCATCATGTCCGTTGTCCGCTTCTTGAGCATCTGGTTTATCGCGAACAACAAGCAGCTGCGAAAAGTTTATATGAAATACTCGACAGCCAAGACTTAAAGAACATTTTATTTAAAGTCACTCGTTGAAGCTCATTGAAGCTGTCGAGCGGCTTTTTTTTAAATAGACCTTTAAGTCGACTAATCAAGCGTGTCCGCCTTATCTGAATCTAAATAAAAGGGAAAATACTCGTCCAAGATAAATGTTTCTATTCTCTTCAAAAATGCCATTCGGTGTACTCAGCACGAAAGGTGAGTGGGTGCACCGAAAATAATACATAGGGTGAATCTGTCCACAAAGTACGTGATTTTCAATGCTCGAATACCGCGTCAAACGTCGAGTCGAAAAAACATACTGAAGATTCAGTCAGGTAGAAACCTCGCACGGGGTTTTTACCTACTATTTTTCTTTTATAGAGGTATAGTAAGGGTGAAAGGAAGCTCCACCAAACTCTAAGGACTATTAGTCCGAATATAAAACTGAGCTCCTTCACTGTCATTTCTAAATCAGGTTTAAGTATGTGGGACTAAGAGTCCGAGTATAGGAAATTCAGACATGAAATGAATCAGTGAAGGTCTTTTAATTTAAAGAAAGAGAGGAAAAAAATGACTTATGTATTAGCGTTGGATATTTCTATGGGAAAAGTTATGCAGTGATTTACAACGAAGAAACGTGTTTATGGGAAAATACGATTGAGCACACTAAAACAGGGTTCAATGATCTTCTCGTGCAGATAACACGTTTGCCTGTCATTCCGGATATTGTGTTTGAATCCACGGGCATATACTCACGACCGTTAAAAAGATTCTGCCAAGATAATCAATTGCCGTATGTACTCTTAAATCCTTTACAAGCAAAAAAACAATTGGAAGAAGCCACCTTGAGGAGCTGGAAAACGGATAGGCAAGACGCCCACCAACTCGCTCAGAGTCACTGGAGAAACAAACGGAAACCCAAAGAACTTCAGAGTGATACTTATCAGGTCTTACGAGATTCGTCACGCTTTTACCAAGAGGTAGAAGAAGACATCAAGCGTAACCGGATGTACCTTCACAACTGCCTTCAACTAACGTTCCCTGAGTTGGAACACTTCTTTCCAACCGGCTTACCTCCTACGCTTTAAGCATAATAAGTCTGTTTCCGCACCCAGACCTGGTTTCAGAAACAACCCACAAAAAATAAAAAATCGCCTAATGAAAACGACGCTTAAGAAAATTTCTGATAATCGCGCTCGGAAGAAAGCTGAAGATTTGATGGTCTATGCCAAAGATTCTTATCCGGCAACGCGAGTTGACAGTGTCCATTGTCAAAGAGCAATATATTATGCAGAGAAACTCCAGGACTACTCCAAAAAAGGGAAAATCTTCGTATTCAGCTCATTGAGCAGGCCAGACTCCTGGAAGAATTTATACTATACGTATCAATACCGGAATTGGCGAGTTAACATCTGCTTTATTGATCGGCAGAATTAGGTGACATTCGCCGTTTCACAACACCTAACCAGCTGAATGCCTTTGTGGGCATTGATATACGCCGTTATCAATCTGGTAAATACATTGGAAAGGATCATATCAATAAACGAGGAAACCCGAAGGGAAGAGAAAATACTCTACTTTACAGTCAAAAACATGATTCGCCAACAGCGCGCCGCCCCTAATCACATTGTTGATTACTACTATAAATTAAAAAGGCAACCCATCCCCAAGAAGGATAAGGTTGCCGCAGTTGCCTGCATGAACAAGCTCCTGAAGTGTATGCATTCCATGGTGAGGAACCATACTTCGTACGACTATGCGTACACGGTCTCTAGGACCACTAATATGCCTATAGTATAGCACGATACTTCTCAGAAAAAAATTAGAAAGACTGAGGTTTATTTAATGTACCTTTTTTTGATTTTCATCATCGCATCTCTAGGATCATAATGGCTATAAAAATATTTAATCTTTTAGCTTGACTAATCGTCAGGAAAAGAGTGGGACAAAAAGCGTTTAGACCCGTATCACTGGAGCGAATAAGCGCAAGATAATCGAAGATTATCGAGCATTATTCGTGAAGTGGACGGCAGTGTTTTTTGAAGCAGGTTTATGAAAAATATTCGTAAGTGAGAAGAGGCCGGTTTATTCCATCTCAATAATCGTTCAGAGCGACACCTGCTGCTTTTCGTATTTTCCGTACCACTGCGTCGTGCTGATCCAGCCGACGTGCCGGATGTCTTTCCAGTTTGATTCGTTTCGTCTCGCGGTCACGCTGCCGCAGATAGATCGTGTCTTCTCTGAATCCCAGAATGATCCCTTCGATATCCGGAAGATAACGGCCTTCGTTCAGGACGTCGAGCTGAATGGCGAGAGGTTTCCCGCTTGAGTAGCTGCGGTACAGGCAGGCGCTGATGTCCTCCATGTCCTGTTTGGGTTTGGGTTCAATCAGACTTTTCTGTCTGGCCTGATTCTGTTTTTTTAAGGCTTCGGCGTGATCGGACAGCATCATTCCGATCCATTTCATTTTTCCTCTGTCTTTATAGCCCAAGGCGTCAGGAGAAAGTTTCACTATTTACTTCTTTCATCGGTTGTGCCTCCTTTATGTATAGTTGCTTTCGGGATACTGGGGTCACGTGTCGTCTTTTCCTGAGCGGTGTCCGCCTAACAGTTTTGCCCGTCTGAATGGCCATCCCTCCCCGCGATAAACTGCTGGCATGAAGCAGCGAGGTATAGCCGTACTTTTTACGGATCGCGTCGATCGTCTGGTCCAGATCCTCCTGGCTGAGTCAGTGTTTCGGCAGCATCGAACAGTGAAAGCTGCAGGGCGGATTTGGGCTGTTATTTCCGAAGGTCACATTCACCACGCGCACGGGGACGCGCTCATAGTGACGGTTGAAGATGATCAGCAGGCCTTCGGTGATCGTTCGGGATGAATCGGTCTGTTCGATCAGCAGCTGATGGCTGAACCCGCGCTGCGTGATGTCTTTCGAGTAACCGATGCTCAACTTGACCAATCCGGCCGTCAGGTGATGCTTCCGGAGGCGGGTGGCGTTCTCTTCGGCCATTTCACGGATGACGATCTCTATTTCATGTTTTTCAACGTAATCCCGGTTCAGGATCTGATTCTTGCTGAAGGACGTTTCTTTGGGTGTGAACGTGTCCGATAACAGTGTCCGGTCGATGCCATGAGAATGGAAAAAGAGCTGCTCGCCGATCACGCCGAACCGTTTTTTCAGTTTTTTTATGTCCGCCTGCGCCAGGTCACGGATCGAGTGGATGCCCAGTCGCTTTAGATGCTGCTCGGTCCGCGAGCCGATGCCCGAGAAGTCTCTCATCGGTGTCGACTGCCAGATGGTGCGGGGGACATCTTCGTAGTGCCAGGTCGCGATGTAGTTGTGTTTGGCGTTGCGCTTGGCATCGTGATCCAGAGCCAGCTTGGCAAGAAGGGGTTGTCCCGATGCCGACCGTGACCACGAGATTCATTTTCTTCCAGATCAGCAGCTGGATCTTTCTGGCGATTTCTTCGGTCGTCCCGAACAGTCCGTGCGAATTCGTGACGTCGAGGAAGGATTCATCGATACTGTAGACATGCAGGTCGCAGTCAGCAACGAACCGCTTGAAGAGGTCGACGATTTCCAGGTTTTTTTCTACATACAGGGCCATGCGCGGTTCAACGATCTCGATCGAGGCATCTTTGGGGATCTCATACACGCGCGTCCCGGTTTTAACGCCGTAGAGCTGCTTCACCAAGGGAGAGGCTGCGAGTACCAGACCGCCGTTATTGTCCGGCTTGCTGACGACCGCGATTCGTGCTCTTAAAGGATGCTGTTTTCTTTCCACAGCTTCGACGGAAGCGAAAAAGGATTTCACATCGATACACAAAATGTCCCTGACCGGTTCGCTGGAATAGTCCATTATTTGTATCATGACCCGACCTCCTTAAGGGGAATGTGTGTTTGTTTTAATTATAAGAACATATATTCGAAACGTCAAGGGGAACAATCCAGATGGAAAAGTCCGGACGACAAAAAGACACCTGCCGCCCTCAGGGCAGCAGGTGTCTTCAGTGTTTTGCTGGATTTGAAATTATTTTCCTTCGACGAAAGGAACGCCTTTGACGCTGACGTCGATATTGCCTTGAGTTGCCTTGGAATATGGACAGTAAGCGTGTGCTTTTTCAGCGAGTTTCTGTGCTTTTTCTTCAGGCATGTCTTCATCCCGACTTCAACTTCGACACTGAGTTTGAATCCGCCGTCTGATGGATCCTTGTGCAGATGGACTGTCAGTGTGACTTGAGATTTATTGTCGATGTTTTCTTCTTTTTTGTAATGGTCTAAAGCAGCATGGTAGCAGGCGCTGTAGCCCATGGCGAAGAGCTGTTCAGGGTTTGTTCCTTCACCCTCGCCGCCCATTTCTTTCGGTACATCGATATTGATTTCGTATGAACGGTCCGGTGAGTGACTTTCGCCAGCTCGTGCACCCGTGTTCACTGCAGCAGTCGTATAGACGATTTTTTCTGACATATCAAAATCTCTCCTTTTCGTTAGTGTACATCAAGTATACCAAGGAAGGAGAAAATACCGAAATCAAAGCAATCAGGCCAGAGCGTATGTGTAGATCGCCTGCGCCACACCGTGTTCGTTGTTGGACGCTGTGACAACATCAGCCACCGCTTTGACTTCGTCTGTAGCATTTTGCATCGCCACACCGAGCCCTGCGAAATCGACCAGGTCGATATCGTTTCCACTGTCCCCGATAGCCATGACCTGTTCTTTGTCGATGCCCAGATGCTCGGCGAGAGCTTTAACGGCTTTACCTTTGCTGGCTTCTTTATTCAAGATTTCCAGATAGAAGGGTTCGCTGCGCAGGAGAGTATAGTTGTCCCAAATCTCCTGAGGGAGGCGTGAAACAGCTGCTTCCAGGACGTCTGCTTCGTCGATCATCATCATTTTATTGTACTTGACCGCTTTATCCATTTCTTCGGGCGTTCGGTAGAATAAAGGAATGTCGATGATAAAAGCTTCCTGGACAGAGTATTTGCTGATGTCTCTGTTAGGCGTAAAAATCCCTTCGTTATGGATCGCGTGGAAGTGAGAGCCGGCTTTTTCAGCTGCCTTTTCCAGAACCAGATAATCCTCGTGAGTCATCATGTAATCAATGATGCTTTCCTGTGTATGAGTGTTCTGGACCAGGGCGCCGTTATAGGTGATCACGTAATCGTCGGTTTGATCCAGTCCGAGTTCCTCGATCAAGGGAACGACTCCCGGGAAAGGACGTCCGGTGCAGAGAACAACACGGATCCCCGCTTCTTTAGCGGCGTGTATCGCCTCATTTACTTCCTTTGTCACTTTTCTGTCTGAATTCAACAATGTACCATCCAAATCGATGGCAATCAGTTTTACTGTCATGCTTTTCCTCCATCTAATCAGTTAATCAGTCTTTCGGATGCGTAATGGCGCCATTTTTAATATAGTGCTGAAAGGCATCGTACTCTTCCTGAAACATGTTTATATTTGCTGTATCTCTCTCCAGGAATTCCTTCGGTACAAACAGCCGGTGGTCTCCGTGCAGGATCCCGCTCAGTGATTTGACGATCGCGCTTACGGTGCTGATTTCCACCAATGTGCCATCAGAGTGCATGAGCTGGATCGGTGTTTTGCTTTTCAGCGTGTAGTCGTAAGGTAAGTCGGAACTGCTGTTGGTGAGTGTATACAATTCTTTATCATAACTCAAACGACCGACAATGTCTCTCAGTATTTCCACGATGTCTTCATCTTTGCCTTTTTCAAACGTGACGGACTTGAGCGGTTTGCGGTTCAGGAACATGCTGGACAATTCACTCAAGAAAGCATCATCGCTTTCCGTCCAGAGAATAATGGCCGTCTGCAGGACTCCGTCATCGAGTTTCAGATAATCATCCAGCGTCGCTTCTTCTCTGAAAAAAGGATCGAGAAGGGGAAACGTTGGATAAAGGGTCTCCTCGTGATACAGTTGCTTGGCCCGGTAAAGCAGGCGGTCTAAAGTCACTTCCATGCCGCGTGAAGCGGGGTGGAAATAGACCTGCATGTACATCTGGAAGCGGCTCACGATATAGTCTTCGACTGCGTGAAGCCCCTGATACTGGAAGGCGATCCCGTCTTTATAAGGACGGATCACACGCAAAATACGGGACAAATCAAAGGCTCCATAAGTTGCGCCCGTAAAGAATGCGTCGCGCTGAAGATAGTCCATCCGGTCCGCATCGATCTGGCTTGAGATCAGCTGGATGACCTGAGGATTGCTGTGCTCTTTGGTGATGACGCTGGCCACCTGATTCGGGAAGTCCAGAGAGACCCGTTTCAAGACCGCATTGACTTCTGTTTCTTCCGAGAGGATGATGTCTGTGGTGATGGCTTCATGATCCGTTTCGAATATTTTCTCGAAGGTATGTGAAAAAGGCCCGTGACCGACATCGTGAAGCAAAGCTGCACAGAGGGTGACTAGGCGCATGCTGGGATCCCAGTCGTTGGGATAATTCCGTTCGAACATGTCGACGATGCGGCGCGTCAGTTCATAGACACCGAGTGAATGGGAGAAGCGGGAGTGTTCGGCCCCGTGAAAAGTGAACTGGGACGTCCCCAGCTGCTTGATGCGGCGTAACCGCTGGACTTCTCTTGTATCGATCAGATCCAGGATCAGCTGGTGGCGCACGTGAACATAATCATGCACCGGATCTTTAAAGACTTTTTCATTGGTGAGGCGATCTGATTTTTCAAATGTCTGGACACACATAGTGTTTATCTTAGTACTTCAGCTTCTAAACAGGAATAGGACTGTTTGAGAAGGTGCCTGTGAAGTGAAAAGAACTCCTTTCTTTAACCTTCAGGACTAAAGGTTGATCGGGGTAGCATTTTTTCGTTGCGTTTGATCATCTTATCCAGGCCTTCCTGGTAGGAGGCGTGAATGGAAGACGTCAGAGGACCTTCCTTCAGCGTGACATCTGCGTCGGCAAAGACCGAACGGATGCGGGACTTGACGTTGTCTACTGTAAAGGGCTGACCCAGGGCGTCTTCCAGCGTCGTCATCGATTCCGGATGGACAGTCGAGAATCCCATTTCGTATCTTTCTGCTTCAGTCCGGCCTCGGTAAAACGACCGGATCATGTCTCTCGCGCTGCTGCTGATCGCCGGAGACGCTTAAATAAATCATGATGGCGATCCCGCCTTTTAAGCGTCTCTGAGCGATCCCGGCGATTTTTCTGCCGCCGATACTCAGGTCGAAGTCACCCGGACAGTAGGAATCCGAGATCTCGTAGGCGTCGATATGTTCATCGAAATCTTTGAAAGCAGTCTTTATGAGGTGATGCATACGGTCGTAGCCTTCGTTGATCGGCAGGCGCTCGTCTCCCTCGGGGAAAATAAGTGAAAAGTTAAGCACCCCTTCATCACTGACCACAGCGAGCCCACCGGAGTTGCGTACCAGATAAGGAAAACCGTAGGATGAGAAAATCTGCAGCGCATCCTTTAAGAAAGGCAGTTTCGTATCCATCATCCCTAATATAACATAGGGTCTGGTGGTCCAGAAATGCAGGATCGGCTGTTTTTTCTCTCCGGCTTCTTTGATCAGGGCATCGGTTAGAGCAAAATGAGAAAAGCGGTGTTCCGTGTAGTCAAGAGGAAGTGCATCGTAAACCGAGAATTCCGGTAGTGTCTTTAAAAAATCAAGTGAGTCTGTCATTCATATTCCGTCCTTGTCGTTGTATTCGTTCATTATCTCTTCAAGTATACCAAAAAGTTAAGCAGCGTGTGGTAATTAGCGAAGAATTACAGATGAGACGTTAAGGTAAATTTATGCTAAACTAATGGAGTAGGTTTTGTTATAATAGAGAAAGAGACCAAAAAAATAATGAAGGGACGCCCGGCCCGTGCGTCCCAACTGAAACAGATACAGTTCAGTGAGCTTGTAAGCCCCTTTACAGGCTTACTAACTCAGCAAGAAAATGGGTGAAGAGCAGGTAAAGAACCGCTCGGGCTTACCGACTTAAGCGGAGAAATAGTTGCAAGCCTGTAAGCAACCGCTCAGGCGTACCGACTGAAGTGTGATGATCACGCCGAGTATGTAAGGGATCTTACAGGCTTACATACTGAAACGAAGAAGTTGCAGTGAGTATGTAAGGAATCTTACAGGCTTACCAGCTGAAACGAAAAACCATCACGAGTGAGTAACCAACCAAAAAAGTTAATGGATAGAAGAAAGGAAGGAATAAAAAGTATGCCTTCAGACGAGTTGAAAAACGGCTTGCCGGCCGAAATCAAGATGGAAACGTCTTACGTTCAGAACGGGGAAACACACCAGCATTCATTTGAAGAAAACGGACGCGTGGTGTACATGAACAACAGCTATTATATCCGGTTCGAAGAGGCGCACGAGCTGGAGACCATCCCCGTGACGATCAAAACTCAATCCGGACGGTGTTGTCCAGCTGATAAGACGCGGCGTGGAACAGACGACCCGGCTGGTCTTTGACAGTGACACGGACACTGAATCCAATTACCGCACACCTGCGGGGATCATTCCTCTGCGCGTCACGACGAATGATTTGAGAGTGAGCTACTATGACCGTCCCTTTGCCGGCCGTGTCTGGGTCGATTATACCCTGTCCGCGAATAAGCAGATCCTGGGCGAATACCAGATCCGATTGCATTTCACCACATAATCGTGTAATATAAGTGGGTTGAAACGAAAAATTTAAACTATTGAATAGAACGTAACGAATGGAGAGGACGTGCAAGTCGTGGAATTGAACCAATTTAAAGGTCAGGACAGAAACGAATTAGCGATGGTCGATGTTGCGCATGCAATACTGCAGACGACTGGAGAAATCAAGGATTTTAATGATTTATTGGCTGAGGTGGCGGACTACCTCAGGACTGTCTGATGCAGCTCTGGAAGAAGACATGGTCCAGTTTATACTGACCTGAATGTCGACGGCCGATTCATCTCGCTTGGCGATAACCGCTGGCGGCCTGCGCAGCTGGTACCCGATCGATGCCATCGATGAAGAAATCACCCATGACAACGATGAAGATGATGAAAAACCGCGTCGCAGGAAAAAACGTCACGGCTTTGACGACGAAGATTTCGATGACGAAGAACTGGATGACGAAGACATCGATGAAGACGACGAAGATGAAGACGATGAAGACGCCGTCGAATACGGTGACCGCGTCGACGTGGACGAGCATGGCGTCATGGTGGATGATGACGATGAGGAAGATCTGGGCGAATACAAAGACGACCTCGATGATCTCGGCGACGAGGAAGAAGACGACGAAGACCTGAAAGGCCTCAACATCGTTGACGATGAAGAAGTTCTCGGAGACGACGATGAAGAGGACGAAGAGTAATCTTTTTCGGTCATTTTAATTAAATAAAATAAAAAAGGGAGCCATTTCCAGAGAGTTGAACTAACTCTGGGATGGTTCTCCTTTTTGTGTTTTTCCATCAGACGCTCTCTATAAGTTGACCATATTGTCGTAGTGATCCTCTTCCCCCATCAGCTCGTAAATTTTTATAAGTGACAGCGTCTCTTCTTTTGAAGCGGAAGGAGAGTTTGACAATTCTCCCGCAAGAGACAATTGATAGGAAGCCATTGTTTTCCAGTAAATGTTTTCATAACTGGACAGTTCAAAGAGTTCTTCTTTCAGTGGTTCGACTAGTTCAAAGTGACCATACTCCAGACAATAGGCACTCATATTCAGCAAAAAACTTCCGTATAACTCTTTTTTATATTCAACAGAAGTCTTGTAGTTCTTTTCCAATCGTTCTTTGACCAACTGGATAAAGTCAAAATCAAAATACCAGAGCGAATTGCTGAAAACTGAAAATTCAAAATGACTCCAATTTTCTACTTTATTCAAGTATTTCTTTACAGTAGTAATGTCACGTTTATGCGTTTGTTTGAACGTTTCATAACTGAAAGAATCAGTCAACTGAGAAATAATCCGTTCTGAATGAAGATAAAGATTGAACCAGTAAAAGTCACGGGTCGATGTATTACCGAGCTAAATAGTTTTGTTTGTGGTTCTCTATTGCATCCGTATCTTCTGTAACGATGCTTTTTTACAGTTCTGAAAACTCTTCTCTTTTTTGATCGAAATCTTCCGAGATCAAACTTGAAGTAAGTTTCTATACGGATGTTCAATCGATCCAAAAGCTTTGAACATAGCTCCAAAGAAAGATGACTTCCTTCGTTCTCAAAGGTGGCCAGTGTGCTTCTGGCACAGATGCCTTCCGTCAGTTTCCGTTGGCTTACTCCTCGTTCCTCGCGCAACTGCTTAAAACCTTCACCACTTCTCAAAATAACACCTCCAAAAAAATTAAATGGTCGGATTACACTACCATTTTAACACTTCTAGTATTTATTGGTATACACTAAGTATAGATAAAAATTAAATTCAGCTTGAAATTTACGAAAATATATTTAAGAAGAAAATGGTGAAAAATTTATGTTCAAGGGAATAATGGGGAGTATATTTATTTTAATAGCTACTATTCTCTATAGTACAAAGATCTTATTTGCCTCTTTGGTAAGTATCAAGAATCCCGTTATCGAGTTAAAGAACAATTTACGCAAGCATTAACTTATACTCCTGATTTTTTAAATTTACTTATTTATTTGTCATTCAATCATTAGTTGACATTACAGAGCAGCAGAGTATAGAAATCGGCGAAATCATTTATGATAATGGAGGTGTTTTAATTTAATGAGTAATCTGGCAAACTTCGCGCAGAAAGCTTTAACGATGGAGCAGAGAATGTTTAAAGAACATTTCTCGAAGGAAATACGCGTCAGTTTCGATGAATACAAAAATAATGAAAAAAACAGGAAAGAAATAATCGATATTTCTATTGAATTTTCTGCTTTTGTAAATAAGAACTATGAAGTAAAGTATTATGTCTTAAATCAGTATAGTGATTTTGAAGCCAATCTAGAATCAATCGTACCTTTTGCAAGGGCGTCTATTAAAATAGAAGATTTGATTGAAACGGCTAATGAATATCAAGAGAATAATGAGTTTCCATTGTTTATTACATGCTTACCACAAGGTGAGGGTGTTATTTTCGTCAATGTGCAAGAGTCCCTCGGGGAGATATCATCGATTGTTGATTATATAAAGGAAAACGAGTGTATATAATGCTTTGTTATTTAATACTGCATCAAAATCAGCTTAAATATCTTAGTGTTGTATAGAAAGGTTACACTGAGTTGGATGGAAATAGAAGAATTGCTTAATTGTAATAGGAATATAATTAAGTATCACTTGAATACAGTAACTAACTGGAATCCTTTGGAACTGGCTCTATTCATGAACTGTTTATTTCTTTTTGATACCGAGGATATCCCAATAGCCTATAAAAGAACAGTAAAGAAACGCACTTTCGGAAAGAAATGAAGACTGTACAGGAAGATAATGTTCTATTATTACTCAACTGCGAGGGTCTGTTCTTTATAGTTATTTTCTATTTTAAGCATTTTATTATTTTATAACAGAAGATGCCTGCTTCGGTCTCTATTCCAATCAAAATCAAATGCTGTACAGTTACCAGAAGGTGGATATCACATGTTCAAAATAGGAACCACTGAAGCCAATGAACTTTCTTTGTCGAGCCAAATCTCTTCCCGGGAATCTATTACATCCAGGCAAAAACGATAGTGCGGGAATGTCAAAGTTTTCATCGGTTACTACAAATCTATAGCAACTTTAACAGTCGTTTTCAGCTAAGATTAATTAATCAATATTCAAATTAGTAAAAAGGAGATAGTTTGATAAAATGCTTAATGAATCAGATCCACTAGTGTATAGGAAGATTTTATTTCCATTGTTTTTTTCTCTGACATGGGCAATGCTGATCTATACTTTCAATATAAATGATGGCTTACCGCTTTTACTCAGTCTCTATCGTAACAGTAGTCACTTTCTTGTACTTTTTATTTAATTTATGGAAATTATCAGAAAATAAAGACAGAGGAAGAATACTGATATACATATCGGTATTTGCTGTTGTTTTTCATATTACAACAGGGATAATCAATTATTATTTTCAAGGTATAATCGCTACAGGATATGGATTGTTTTTGCTGGTGGTTTTTTGGAAGATAATAACAGAGAAAGAGTAAATCGAAAGGAAGAGAGTATAATGGGTTTTGATAGTGTAAAGCTTAATAAAATAATGATAACTATAGAAATTCTATTATTTTTTACCATAGCTATACTTTTATTACTAGACCTGCAAAATAATAGTACGGCTATTTCAATATTTGTATATGCGGCTTTCATGAGCGTAACTCTCATTAGAATGGCTTATCATTTTTGGAGAATACGAAAGTTAGAGAAAAAAGAATGAAGTTTTTATATTTTTTTCAAAGAGAGCCATTTCCAGAGATTTGAACTATCTCTGGGAGGGCTCTCCTTTTTATGTTTTTCCACCAGACGCTTTCTATACTTGACCATATTAGCGTAATGATCCTCTTCTCCCATCTGCTGGTAAATTTTTATATGCGAGAGCGTCTCTTCTTTTGAAGCGGAAGGAGTACTGGATAATTCTCCCGCAAGAGATAATTGATAGGAAGACGATATTTTCCAGTGAATGTTTGTATAGTTTGATAGTTCAAAAAGTTCTGCTTTTCAGTTGTCCGATCAGTTCAAAATGACCATACTCCAGACAGTAGAACCCCATATTCAGTAAAAAACTTCCGTATAACTCTTTTTTATATTCAATAGAAGTCTTGTAGTTTTTTTCCAATCGTTCTTTGACTAACTGGATAAAGTCAAGATCAAAATACCAGAGAGAATTGCCGAAAACTGCAAATTCAAAGTGACTCCAGTTTTCTATTTTATTTAAGTATTTTTTACAACAGCAATATCACGTTTATGCGTTTGGTTGAACGTTTCATAGGTAAATTCTGTTTCGGACTAGACAAAAAAATTCTTCAGAGAAAAAATAAAGATGAAACCAGTAATGGTCTTGGGTCGATGTATAGAGATTTAAAAACTCCTGTTTCTTTTTCTGAAGTTCTTCTATATCTTCTGTGATGATGATTTTTTTCAATTCAGAAAACTGCTCTCTTTTTGTATCAAAATCATCTGAAATCATACTGAAATAAGTATTTATGCGGATGTTCAATCGGTCCAAGAGCTTTGAGCATAACTCTACAGACAGATGACTACCCTCATTTTCAAAGGTGGCCAGTGTACTCCTGGCGCAGATGCCTTCCGTCAGTTTCCGTTGACTTACTCCTCGTTCCTGACGCAGCTGTTTGAAACCTTCCCCACTTCTCAAAATAACACCTCCAAAAAAACGGTCGGATTACACTACCATTTTAACACTTCCTGCTGTGATTGGTATACAATAATAGAAGATAAAATATGAGTCAGTGTTCAGGGGGAATAAAGTGCTTCTGTTAACTAATAACTAATTCCGGGGGGGACAATGGATAACAATAAACAAATAAAAAGGATGTTAGAAAAAAACAGACTGAACCTTAACATTAAGGATAGTATAGAAGACCCGATTGATGTTGTACTCAATTTGGTGGATGTTAAAAAATGTTCTAAAGAGATCATGCCAGAGTTCTATCTGAAACAAAAAACAGAACAAATGTACTACTCTATCAGAAATATATCTGAAAATATTAAACGAGAAGAATTTCTTTTAAATCCGTCGTTGGAATATGAAAAAAAAATAAATCTGGATGATATAGATTTGAATATTTATGAGGTTCTCATTAATGAAAAAAGCCGGAAATATTATTTAAGTGATTTCGAGGATTCATATATGCTGTTTTTTGGAAACAGAAAAGTGATCTATATAGTGCTGGATCCCTATTTAGGTCTGGCGGATACTAACAGCGATTTATTTTTAAAAGACTACCTTTATGCGAGAGGCATCACAAAAAAAGATCTCGAGGAACAGACATTTAATTTATGGGAGCATTTAACAGGTTTTGACTGATCGTTGCCGACGTTTAATTAAATGGAGAAGGAAGAGGCAGTGAAAATCAGCAGGAAGTCTGCAGCTGACTGATAATAAGATAACGTGATCGTTGAATCCTGTTCTGATGGGAATTTTATGGATGAAACGGTTTTCTATCTGACTTATGCTGCAGGGACAGTCGCATTCAAAACAGTGCGCAATAAATATAGAAAAGAGGGGTGGACATATGCTTACAGCATCAGCAAAAGTAGAAGGAGAGTCAGTGGTCATAGAGCTTCCCTCGCATAACGGGATAAAGCCTGACCCGGATCAGGAATATATCGTCGTTTACACGCAAGATGGAACGATCATCCTGGTACCGGCGAATGACGATCCGTTTTCGGAGAATGGACATCCAAAGAAAGTGGCAGGAACGTTTCTAACTAAATAGTTGTTCAAGACTAAGGAGAATCAGATCATGGACCGAAAAGAGTCTAACGCATCACAACTTATTGTAAAGATCGCCGTACATATTTTATTGTCTTACATTATGCCGGTTATAGGGGCAGGTTTCTCGATCGCCCTACTTATGGATCCTGAAATGAGAAATTACGGGAAATGGGTGAAGACGCTGGCCATTATTTCTCTGGTCATGCAGGCACTGTTGATTTCAGGTATGCTGTTAGGCTGGCTCGCATGGGGATTGAACCCGGGAGAGACACTGGTGTTTTAAAAAGGAATACGAAATAAGCAGCCAAGACTTTTAACTAAAAACCGCCCGACTATCTGATCCAGCTGATAGTCGGGCGGTTTTTATATTTAAATCAAGTAGCGCTATCTTCCCAGAAAATAGCCGACCAGATAAGCAACAACAGCAGCCAGTCCACCGACTACCAGCATTTCCAGTCCGGATCTGAACCAGTTGGACTGGGTGACGCGGGATTTCAGCGCGCCTAAAATAAACAGCGTGATCCCGGTCAGGATGGAAGCCAGCAGGAAGGCATTTTCCATCATGAATGGGCTGAAGGAGGAAAAGACATACGCCAGAAGCGGGATGAGCCCGAAAATAAAGAAAGAAGAAAAAGGTAACTGTCGCATTCTTGATAGGGTTCTCGACACCACTGTCGTTTCCATACTTCTGATTGACGATCTGGCTGATGAAAGGTTCGTCGTACTTGGCAAGTCTCGTAGATATGCACTCGGCATCTTCTTCGGAAAGCCCTTTGTTCTGATAAGACTGTGACATGCGGTCCACGGCCTCCGAATAATTTTCTATGACTTCACGTTCGGTCTGATATTCGACACCAGTGCGGTATTCCTTTTCCGATTTACTGGACAGGTAATCGCCGACTGCCATCGAAAAGCCGTCTGCAAGAAGATTCGAGAAGCCCAAGATGATGACGACACGAACCGCCAGCGTCGCACCGGCCACACCGGAAACGACGGCGAAGGTGGTGATGATGCCATCAAGTCCCCCGTAAACCATGCTCTTGATATACTCGCCGCCTTCGAACCGTTTTGTTTTGTCTGACATGTAAAAGTCCTCCTTCTAGTCTTGAAACGCTGTGCCTGCTTTGATCCATAAAGATATCTTGATGAATCATACGTTGAGTGTAAGTGTTAAGTTAGTTGTTCTTGTTCAGGAAAGCAATCAGCTCTGATTCATGGATGAAACTTTCGTCATAACCTAGTGCCTGAGCAATCTGTGTGACGTAGGGCTGTTCCAGATAGGCTTTTTCAAGAATGTCTTTCTTTGAAAAAACATCTCGGGTCTGGCCGTCCAGAATGATCTCGCCCTGGTTCATGACGACTGTCCGTTCGAACACTTCCGCCGCAAAGTCCATGTCGTGCAGGATGCACAGTACAAGTTTCCCCTCTGCGTGCAGGTCTTTGATGATCGTCTTGATGATCTCTTTCCCGGCAAAATCCTGACCCATCGTCGGTTCGTCGAAAATGATCATCTCAGTGTCCATGGCCAAAATGGATGCCAAAGCGATCAGTTTACGCTCGGAGAGACTAAGGTCATAGGGATTATCTTCTGTTTTCGATTCCAGCTCGACTTTCTGCAAGGCCACCCGCGCCTGTTTTTCGGCTTCGTCTTTTGAAAAACCGATCATCAGCGGACCGAACATCACTTCTTCCAGGACGTTCGTCTTGAAGATCTGATCGTTGGGATTCTGAAACACAAGGCCGATGCGTCGGGCCAGTTGAGCGGCTGTCTGGTCATTGATCGATTCGCCGTCGATCAGAAGCGAGCCGGTGGAAGGCTTGAGCAGTCCCTTCATTATTTTGACAAGTGTTGTCTTGCCCGCTCCGTTCTGACCGACAATCGCTGTGGTCCGTGAATCGAACGCTAAGTTCAAGCCATCAAAGATCTGGATATCCGGAGAATAGGAAAAAGCGACATTCTTTACTTCAAATGATTTCATTTCGTATCCTCCAGTCGTTTGAATTCCTTGATTGTTACAGGGTATAAACCGGTGTCGGGATAGCGAACGTCTAACGCTCTCGCTATGTTTGTTACCACAGGCGGCGTGACCCCGAAGTCTTTAATATCTGATCGTGAAAAGATTTTTTCAGGAGTGTCTAAATCTATTTGTTTTCCTTCGTGCAGCAGGAGCACCCGGTCAGCGTACTGAGCGATCTGTTCCATTTTATGTTCGACCAGAATGATGGTCATGCCTTTTTCTGTCAGCTGTTCGATCACTTCAAAGACTTCTTTGGACCCCTGCGGATCGAGCTGAGACGTCGGTTCATCGAGGATCAGCACGTCCGGTTCCATGGCTAAGACACTGGCAATGGCAACGCGCTGCATCTGGCCGCCGGACAAGTCAAAAGGATTCTTGTCTTTTACACCAAAGACATCCATCAGTTTCAGATACTGTTCGATCCGTCTGTGCATTTCTTCACGTTTCAGACCCATGTTTTCAAGTCCAAAAGCCACTTCTTCATAAACAGTTTTTTTCGCGCCGGTCATCTGGGAAAAGGGATTTTCAAATACCAGTCCGATGTTTTCGACGATATCGGCAATGTCGTGTTCCCGGACGACGAGACCATTGACGGTCACTTTTCCGCCGTAAGCCCCTTTATAAAAATGCGGGATAAGCCCGGCTAAAGCATAAGCAGAGTGTGGATTTTCCTGCCGTATTTTCGCCGACGATCCCCAGACATTCGCCTTTTTCAACAGAGAAGGACAGGTCGTCTAACACGAGATCGAGTGGTATCGGGATATCGGTACTTCAAATTTTCTACTTCGATGATGCTCATGAAATGACCCTCCAGACGATCCCCAAATGACGATGCCGATGATCAGTCCGGCAAGAAGCTTGTTGTAGGGATACTGCTTTTCATCATTTAAAAACGTTTTTTTCGTGGATGAACCAAAGCCGCGCATTTCCAGGGCGATGGACCGTTCCTTGGTTTCATTCAGTGAATTCAAAACCACGGGTCCCATCAAAGGAAAGAAGGCTTTGATCCGTGTTTGTAAGCTGCCTTCCGTTTCCATCCCGCGTGAACGCTGCGCATCGGTGATTTTGTTTGTCGTGGCACGCATCTGCGGCACGAGCTGCAGAACAGACAGGATGACATGGCCGATCCTTGGGGACATGCCTTTTTTGATCAGCCGTTCCACCATTTCATCAGGTGACGTCGTCAGAATAAGGACGCTGAACGAGCTGATCATGACCAGGACGCGCAGGACTAAGACCAGCGCGACATAAAGGCCTTCTTCATAAAAGACGACAGGACCGACGGCAAACAGTTCTGTCACATTGTCGGGGTGGAAAAACCCCTGGACGATCACGAGTGAAAAAATCAGGAACATACTCAGTGTCAGAATGGGCAGACTGTTGCGGAAAACTTTTCCCATAACCAGCAGAAGCAGCGTGACGAAGAGGACCCCTGCAATATACAAGGGTCCCGGTAAAATGTACGTCATGGCGATGGCTGCCACTACGTAAAGAAGCTTCACGAGCGGATCGAGCCGGTGGATCGGGCTGTCTTTATCGACATATAATGTCATGGAATTCATGTAATCATCCCTTTAAATTTCTTCGACTTCAGAGTCCTGGCGGTAAATATTCGTCAGTGATTTCGGCAGGCCTTTAAAGATGAAATAGCTGATCAGAACAGTCACGACTTTATCCGGGAGATCCACCACGATGCTGTCGCCGAATGAGGCCAGCCACTGAGGCATACCGTTGGAAATCAGGAAGGTATAAAAGGCGTCGCCCCAGACGTTCCCGGTCTGGCCACCCAGAAAATCATATTGAGTGGTGTAGAAACGATGGCCGCAACGAGCCCGGTAACGAGACCGACGACAACGGCTTTCTGAACGGAAGCGATCCAGCCTTTATAAGCCATGACACCGACTGTGATACCGATGGCCGCGCTGGTAATCGCATAAACCGTCGAGACCGGGCTGACCGTGATACCATAGATGATATTATTGATGATACCGGCGGCGGCTCCGATGACCGGACCGGCAAGCATACTAGCTAAAACAGTTCCGATCGAATCCAGCCACAGCGGCAGACGTAGCAGGCTGGCGAACAGTTTCCCGATATAGTTGATGCCGATCGCTGCCGGGATCAGAACGATCGCGGCGGTAGATAATTTCAGTGACCACATACTTTTTTTGTTGTTATTCATGAAAAACGCTCCTTATAATTTAGTTTGTAATGAAACGATTGTTTCCAAAGCCAGTCTGATTTCGTTCTGCTCGCCCTGTTTTGTCAAGGATTCACCGGACTGCAGCTGATTGATGCCTTCTTTCAGGTCCCCAAAATACGGGACGACCACGTTCAGAACCGAAGCGGCCCGGAGTCCGCGCAAACGAGCTAGAGTGAATAAAGCGGCCGTCTCCATGTCTGAACCGATGAGTCCCTGTTTCGACCAGTAGGTATCGATCGCTTCTTCCTCATCGGTGTAAAATGAATCGTGGCTGCGGACCAGACCGAGGTGATGCGGGATCTTTAAGGCCTCGGCACGAGTTTTAAGTTCTGAAAGAATCGTATGATTGCTGACTGCGGGATAATTGGAAGAGATATACGCCTTGGATGTACCTTCGTCCCTGACGGCGCCTTCACAGAGGATCAGATCACCGACTTTGATCTCGGGCTGCAGAGCACCGCTGCTTCCAATCCGGATAAGGGTGTGGACGCCGATCTTTTTCAGTTCTTCAAGCGCGATGGCAGTGGACGGTCCCCCAATGCCGGTGGAAACGACCAGGATCTCCACACCTTTATACGTGCCTTTCAAGCTCCGGTATTCGCGGTTATACGCCAGTTCGACCGGATCATCCAGGAATGCCTTTACCCGGGACACGCGGTCGGGATCACCCGGAAGCAGAGCATAACCGGCGCCTTCTTTTTCAGTCAAATGGATATGAGGCTGTTTTGTCATTGTTTACCTCCTTTCTATACTTAATATATTCGCTCAACTTCCTGTCTGGATGCCTTTAGAGAAGTTAAAGTGCGTTGTGTGTTCATTTTATCACTTAAAGGGTGTCTTTACACCCCCTTTTGATTGAAAAGTGAATGTTGAATGCTTTAAGCGGATTGCAGAAAAAAATCTGTCACCAGCCTTGACTCTGAGCGGTGCTTTCTTTAATATATTTATTGGGCACTCTACAGATAAATGGTTAAGTCAATGATTTATCTCAGGTGCGGAAAATAAAGCATGCATTCAGCTCCCTATTCTCTTTTGAGTAGGGAGTTTTTCTTATTTTAAGGCCAGTTTTTTGATCCCTAAACCAGCATAGGAGGAAATGATTATGACAAAGTATATTTTTGTAACGGGTGGCGTTGTCTCATCTATTGGAAAGGGGATTGCCGCGGCTTCACTTGGACGTTTGCTGAAAAACAGAGGGCTGGACGTGACGATCCAGAAGTTCGATCCCTATATCAATGTGGATCCGGGGACGATGAGTCCTTATCAGCACGGAGAAGTTTACGTGACGGAAGACGGGGCAGAAACGGATCTGGACCTGGGGCATTACGAGCGTTTCATTGATATCAATCTGAATCAGTATTCCAATGTCACGACCGGCAAAGTCTATCAGGAAGTACTGAACAAAGAACGCCGCGGCGATTATTTAGGCGCCACGGTCCAAGTCATTCCTCATATCACGGATGAAATCAAAGACAAGATCATGCGGGCCGGTCAGACGACCGATGCGGACGTAGTCATTACTGAAGTGGGTGGGACTGTCGGAGACATCGAATCGCTGCCCTTCCTGGAAGCCCTGCGTCAGATGAAGCGAGACGTGGGTCCGGATAACGTGATGTATATCCATACGACGCTGATTCCATATCTGAAAGCGGCCGGCGAAATGAAAACCAAGCCGACCCAGCACAGCGTCAAGGAGCTCCGCAGTCTGGGTATCCAGCCGAACGTTTTGATCGTCCGCTCGGAGTATCCTTTGGAGCAGCACATGAAAGATAAGATCGCTTTATTCACGGACGTGGATTCTAAGGCTGTCATCGAGTCACTGGACGTGGAAACACTTTATACGATCCCTCTGAATCTCCAGAAACAGGGCCTGGATCAGATCGTCGTCGACCATTTGAAACTGGACGTCAAAGAAGCGGATATGACCGAGTGGATGGCTCTGGAGGAAAAAGTGAAAACTCTGAAAAAATCCACGCGCATTGCGATCGTCGGAAAATACGTGGAACTACCGGATGCCTATTTGTCAGTGGTTGAAGCACTCAAACATGCCGGGTATGCGCTGGATTCGGATATGTCCATCAAGTGGGTGAACGCCGAAGTGCTTTCGCCTGAGGAAGTGGTCCGTGAGCTTCGGGACGTTGATGGTGTTTTAGTCCCCGGAGGTTTCGGTGAGCGCGGACTGGAAGGGAAAATACTGGCGATCCAGTATGCAAGAGAAAACAAGGTGCCGTTTTTCGGTATCTGTCTGGGCATGCAGCTGGCGTCGATTGAGTTTGCACGTAATGTCGTGGGACTTGAAAAGGCAGGATCTGCCGAAGTAGATCCGGAAATCGAACACAACATCATCGACTTGATGCCGGATCAGAAAAATGTCGTGGATATGGGCGGTACGCTGCGTCTGGGCTCTTACCCCTGTGAGCTGAAAAAAGGCACTGTCGCGGCTCAAGCTTATGATAATGAGGGTGTCATTCAGGAACGTCACCGTCACCGCTATGAGTTTAACAACCACTACAAAAAAACTCTGGAGGAAGCAGGTCTGGTCTTTTCAGGCGTATCGCCGGACAACAGGCTGGTCGAAATCATCGAGCTCGCCGGACACCCTTACTTTGTCGGCTGTCAGTTCCATCCGGAGTTCAAATCGAGACCGAATCGTCCGCATCCATTATTCGTTTCATTTGTAGAAAAAGCACTGGAAAACTATAAAATGAGATAATGATGAGAAAAGTTTTAGAAGATATGGATAGCTTATAGACATTTTCACTAGTTTTATTGTGAAATTTTGTTTATAATAAAAAGTGAAGCCGAGCGCGTATCTCGGTTCAAAAAGTGCGCAAAAATATTAGGAGGCTATATATATGGGTCAATTAGTAAGTATGACAGATATGTTGAACAAAGCATTAAAAGAAAAATATGCTGTTGGACAATTCAACATCAACAACTTGGAATGGACACAAGCCATTTTACAAGCAGCAGAAGAAGAAAAATCTCCAGTTATTTTAGGTGTTTCTGAAGGAGCAGCTAAATACATGGGTGGATTTACAGTTGTTACTGCTATGGTTAATGCATTATTAAACGAAATGAACATCACAGTTCCTGTTGCTGTTCACTTGGACCACGGTTCTTCTTTTGATAAATGTAAAGAAGCCATCGATGCTGGGTTTTCATCAGTAATGATCGACCATTCTCATGATCCAATCGACGAGAACATCGAAAACACTAAAAAAGTGGTAGAATATGCTCACGCTAACGGTGTGTCAGTAGAAGCAGAAATCGGAACTGTCGGCGGAACTGAAGACGGCGTTACTGGCGGCGTAATGTACGCAGATAAAGACGAATGTAAACGTATGGTAGACGAAGCTGGCGTTGACGCATTAGCAGCTGCCTTAGGTTCTGTTCACGGCGACTACGAAGGTGAACCCGTTCTTGGATTCGACGAAATGAAAGAAATTTCTGAATTGACAGGTGCTCCACTTGTACTGCACGGTGGATCAGGAATCCCAACACACCAAATCGAAAAAGCCATTGCATTAGGTCATACTAAAATCAATGTAAACACTGAATTACAGCAAGTATGGACAAAACGTACGCGTGAAGTTATTGCTAACGACGACAAAGTTTACGATCCTCGTAAAATCGTTGGACCTGGTAAAGAAAACATCACAGCTACAACTAAAGCTAAAATGAAAGAATTCGGTTCTTCAAACAAAGCTTAATCATAAATTGAATATCGGAACAGTCAGGAAGGTCGTTCAAGCGACGTTCTTCTGAGCTGATCTGTGTAGCACCCCCTGAGACGATAAACCAATCGTTTCAGGGGGTGCTTTTTTTATTCAGAGAAAAAAGTGATAAATGGACTACTTTGAACAATATATTAGGTATAGGAGATGGTTAAAATTGTTCAGAGACAGGGAGAGTTCATATGGAAACAGTCAAAGCACGCACACAACCGGAATTACTGACGCTATTAAAGCACTTGGACAAACGGATGGCCTTGCCGGTCAAAGCCAGGCAGCACATCATCAGCATGGAGAAAGGCTACGAAGGTGAAAAGCGATTTGATTCACTGCTCGAGACATTTGTAGAGGCTGAAGTCCTCGTGCTGAATGACTTGCTGCTGACGATCAGTGACCAGTCTGTGCAGATCGATTCGCTCGTCATCACACCGGAAACGGCGTATCTTTATGAAATCAAGAATTATAAAGGCGATTATCAGATGAAAGACCGACCAGCTGCTGACGCTGACGGGTAAGGAAATAGGGAACCCGCTGACCCAGCTGACACGGACCACGTCATTGCTTCGGCAATTGTTCCAGCAGTGGAATGCCGTTCCCTGACAGTCGAAGGGGCAGTCATCCATGTCAACCCTGACCTTCACGCTTTATTTTGCCAGTCCAAAGGATCTAATTATCTTACCGAATCAGATCCAGTCACACTTTAAAAAGCTGGACAGTCAGCGCATGTCGTTAAGCAGGAGTCAGCGATACCTGGCTGAACGATTACTTTCCGAGCATCGAAGCGAGTCGAATTTTCAGAAACTGATTCCTGAATACGCCTATGAAAGTCTGACGAAAAGGGTCAGCTGCGGTCAGTGTGGCTCTTTTGACATTCAAATGAACCAAGCGCAGCTCTCAATGCAGGAGGTGCAAGCATAATTACTCAACCGACGATCTGATAGTGGAACAGATTAAAGAATTTAAATTACTTTTTCCTCAAGAAAAAGTTACCGTTAAGAAAATCAGCGATTGGTGTGGTAATTCAGTGACACGGCGAAGAATTCCACGCATATTCAGGACAACATTATAGAAAAACCGGGTTGTCGACAGGGACGCATTACGTATAAAAACCAGAAAAATGCATTATAAATGTAGGCTTACTAACTAAAAGTAAAAAGAAGGAGTGAGCTAGTAAGCAATTATTAATGCATACCAACTGAAAGGGAAAATGGAGATTGAATTGGTAAGCGTGTCTCAGTGCATACCAACTGAAAGTGAAAATGAAGATCAAGTTGGTATGCCTGTTGGGTAGCCTACCAACTGCGTAGCTAAATGGAAAAGAGTTGGTAAGCCTGCTCCGTAGCCTACTAACTGAGCGAAGAAATGAAGGATGAGTTAGTAAGCCAACGATGCAAATAATCGTTTCAGCGCGAAAAGTCCAATGCTGTACAAAATAGCTTAAGCTATTTTGACCCTCATTTAATTTTAAAAGGAAAGCGGTCGAACTTTCGACCGCTGCTTTACAATAAAACAATGAACACTTACGATTAGTTAGCTGGTCCTGTATACTTAATAGACAGAAGAGTGTGCTGCAGTGTCTGACACCGCATCATGAATAGAAAAGGCACTAAATTCAAAAGAAAGAGTGATAAGATGAGTTTTAAAGATTACCGTATCGATACGAGCAAAGGATTAGAATTTGGCCTTTATACCTTAGGGGACCATTTAACAAATCCGCATACAGAAAAACGCATTTCTGCTCAGCAGCGATTGAACGAAATGATTGAAATGGCCCAGCTGGCGGAACAAGCTGGACTAGATGTGATCAGTGTGGGAGAAAGTCATCAGGAATACTTTACGACACAAGCACACACGGTTGTATTGTCCGCGATTGCTCAAGCCACTGAAAAAATAAAAATAAGCAGCTCGTCAACAATTATCAGTACGCTGGATCCCGTACGTGCCTTTGAGGATTTCGCAACGATCAATCTGATTTCAAACGGACGGGCGGAAATCGTGGCAGGTCGAGCATCGCGTGTGGGGCTTTTTGACTTGCTGGGCTACGACTTAAGAGATTATGAAGAATTATTTGAAGAAAAAATTCGAACGCGCTTCTGCAGTTAAATAATGAAGAAGTCGTAACCTGGGATGGGGAATTCAGAGCGCCACTAAGGAATGCGAAAATTTTACCGCGTCCATTAAACGGCAGACTGCCTATCTGGAGAGCGGTAGGTGGAGCACCGGCCAGCGCGATGAAAGCAGGGTATCAAGGTGTGCCGATGACTTTGGCGATGTTAGGTGGACCGGCATCGATTTTCAAGAGATCCATCGATGCGTATAGAGAGACATTAAGCGTATCAGGGTTCGATCAGTCGGAATTCCCTGTAGCAACAGCCGGTTTTTTCTATGCTGCGGAAACGACTCAGCAGGCACAAAGAGAATATTATCCGCATATAAATGAAGGAATGAAGAGGACAAACGGCCAGGGATTTCCAAAGCAGCAGTTTGCCCAGGGCGCGCATCCCAAAAACATCATGAATATAGGAAGCCCGCAGGAGATCATTGAAAAGATACTTTATCAGCATGAAATGTTCACTCATCAGCGCTATATGGCCCAGCTTGACTTTGGCGGAGTGCCGTTTGATAAAATCATGAAAAACATCGAACTGATTGGAAATGAAATACTACCCGCTGTTAAAAAATATACAGCGACAAATTAAGGAGAGGTATTATGTCTATTGTTATTTTGTCCGGATCGACAGTCGGATCGAAAACACGCACGGCTATGGATGTTGTTTTTGATTCAGTAAAAAAAGAGTATCCGGAAGCAACCGTCACACTCATCGATTTAGCAGACTATGAACTGGTTTTCAGTGACGGGAGAAACTACAGGGAGTATACCGGAGACACCAAGGCTGTGACGCAAGCATTAATGGATGCAGATGTGATCTTTATTGGAACGCCTATTTTCCATGCTTCTATTCCCGGGTCACTGAAAAATGTATTTGACTTACTGCCCCAAAATGGATTGCGTGATAAAGTGGTGAGCCTTATTGTGACGGCGGGCTCTGCCAAACACTATCTGATTGCAGAGACTCTATTAAAACCGATCCTTGCTTACATGAAAGCGCAGATCGTCCAGACCTTTGTGTTTATGGAAGAACGCGATTTTTACCGTAAAGAGATCGTCAATGAAGATGCGTTGTTTAGAATCGAACGACTGATCGAAGATACATTCGTTCTCCATCAGTCTTATCTGGCAGCCAGGAAAGCAAAAGAAGAGCAGTATGATTTTTAAAAAAAGAAAAAATGCAACAAGCCCTTTTAAAATAACGTCCGTATCTTTATAATGTAATGTAGATGACAAGACGTTTTCATTTTGTACAATACATTGTATTTGCGCTATGAATTGTTTATACTGTTCTTAGCTTTAATTAAATAAATAGTATGGATAGAGGTTTCATTTTGTACAAAAAAATAACAACCAGTGATTTAACTCAAATTGCCTTATCGGCAGCACTCCTCGCAATTTCTTCGTTAGTCGTCATTCCGGTCGGGATGGTCCCAGTTACTCTGCAAGTCGTTTTGTTCCTGCTGATCCCGGCTTTATTGGGACCAGTGAAAAGCGTCATGGTCATCGGACTTTATACGCTCATGGGGTTACTTGGACTTCCGGTTTTTGCAGGCGGAGCAGGCGGAATAGGCCTGCCGCTGTCCCCGTCGTTCGGTTATATATTAGGCGCGGCACCAATGGTATGGTTTATCGGTAAAGGACTGAACCGGGCGTCAAACCGGATTCAGACAGGTCTTGTCATGGTGATCAGCGTCTTGTTGCTTTACACCATCGGTATTGCCTATCAGTACGGTCTTTTGAACGGGGTACTTGATACACCGGTATCGCTCTCGGCTTTGCTGACGACAAACCTTACGATTTTTTTACCTGTCGATCTTCTGAAAGTCGCTGCAGCAATGCTCCTGTTTGAGAGAATAAAGAAACTGTCGTTTTACAAACGCATCGATCGCTATTAAACCAAGGATTTTTTATAAAGAGAGGATTAAACATGACACAAAAGTTAATTGTCAATGGCGGAAAAGCATTATCAGGAGAGGTAACGATTTCTGGTGCCAAGAACAGTACCGTGGCGCTGATTCCTGCTTCGATTCTGGCTGATTCACCCGTTACATTGGAAGGCGTTCCGGATATATCGGACGTCCACTCGCTTATTGAAATTTTAAACGAAATGAATGTTAAAACAGTATTTGAAGGAACCACGCTGACCATCGATCCTACAGATATGATCTCTGTACCGATGCCGAGCGGCAAGATCAAAAGCTTGAGAGCTTCATATTATTTCATGGGAGCTTTATTGACGAAATTCGGTCAAGGTGTCGTCGGTCTGCCGGGCGGCTGTTTCTTAGGCCCGCGTCCGATCGATCAGCATCTGAAAGGGTTCCGCGCATTAGGCGCAACAGTGGAAAATGAACTGGGCGCCATGTACCTGAAAACAGACGAGGATGGACTGCAGGCGGCACGAATCTACTTCGATGTCGTTTCGATCGGCGCGACGATCAATGTCATGCTGGCGGCGGTGAAAGCCAAGGGCCGGACCATCATCGAAAATGCCGGCACGCGAACCGGAGATCATCGATGTCGCGACGCTGCTTAACAATATGGGCGCCAAAGTCCGCGGAGCGGGAACGGATATCATCCGTATCGATGGTGTTGAAGACATGCATGGCTGTCGTCATACCGTTATTCCGGACCGTATCGAAGCCGGTACGTATCTGATCATGGCAGCTGCCAAGGGTAAAGACGTCAAAATAAACAATGTCATTGTGGAACACCTGGAAGGCCTAATTGCGAAAATGGAAGAAATGGGTGTGCCTTTAGAAATCGGTGAAGATTATATCCGAGTGACAGAACCGGATCGTCCCTTGAAAGGTGTATCGATCAAGACTCTGCCTTTTCCCGGTTTTGCGACCGATCTTCAGCAGCCGTTCACACCGCTTCTCATGTCTGCTCAGGGTGAATCGATGATCGTGGATACGATCTATCCCAAACGCATCAAGCATATCCCTGAACTGAACAGAATGGGAGCCAATGCAAGAGTGGAGAGCGATGTCATTCTGATCGAAGGCGGACATCAGCTTGAAGGTGCAGAGGTCGTAGCGTCAGATCTGCGTGCCGGCGCATGCCTGGTCGTAGCCGGACTGATCGCTGAAGGAGAGACTGTCATTGGCGGTGTCGATAATATCCTTCGGGGTTACGACAACATTGTTGAAAAACTGACTGCTCTTGGCGCGGATCTGCGTATGGAAGACCGGGAAGATTAACAGACAGGGGATTTAGAATTGGCAAAATTTATTACGTACAGTGAGTTACAGGAAAAAACATTAAAAGAGATTTATGAGATGGCTAAAGAACTGAAAATCCCTTCTTACAGTCAGATGAATAAGAAGGAATTATCCATGGCTGTGATTCGTGCCGAAGAAGAAAAACAGGGCTATTTCAGCGTCAGCGGTGTTTTAGATAAAATCAGTCATCAGGATTTCGGTTTTCTTCGTCCCATCAATTATTCTCACAGCAATGAGGACATTTATATCTCAGCTTCTCAAATGACGCGTTTCGGCCTCCGAAATGGAGACAAGATCACCGGGACAGCGCGTCCGCCTAAACCCGGCGAACGTTACTATGGTCTGATGAACGTCCAGCTGGTGAACGGGAAAAATCCCGAAGAAGCAAGAGAACGTCCGCATTTCCCGGCTCTGACTCCGTTGTATCCGGATAGACGCATCAATCTTGAATCGTCGACTGATGAACTATCTGCGCGCATCATCGATCTGATCGCGCCTATCGGATTTGGGCAGCGCGGGCTGATCGTGGCGCCGCCGAAAGTGGGTAAAACCACCTTACTTAAAGAAATAGCCAATGGGATCAAAGCGAACCATCCCGAAGTCGAACTGATCGTGCTGCTTATCGATGAACGTCCTGAAGAAGTGACCGATCTGGAGCGTAGCATTGACGGTGAAGTGGTCCATTCCACCTTCGACCAGCAGCCTCAGAACCACGTCAAGGTCAGTGAACTGGTCCTTGAACGGGCACGTCGTTTAGTGGAAGACAAACAGGATGTTGTTATTTTAATGGACAGCATCACACGTTTAGCCCGTGCGTATAACCTGGTGGAACAGCCGAGTGGGCGGACGCTCAGCGGAGGGATCGATCCGGCTGCCTTGTACCGTCCGAAGCGTTTCTTCGGTTCAGCGCGTAATGTGGAAGAGGGCGGCAGCATGACAATCGTTGCGACGGCTCTGGTCGACACAGGAAGCCGCATGGATGATGTCATCTATGAAGAGTTCAAAGGGACAGGGAATATGGAAGTCCACCTGTCGCGTGAACTGGCTGACCGCCGTATTTATCCGGCAATCGATATCCGCAAATCCAGCACAAGAAAAGAAGAAATGCTCTTATCCAAAAAAGAACATGAAGCCTTGTATAAGCTGCACCGCGGGATGGGTAATAATTCACTTGAGTATACGGATCAGTTCATCAAAACGCTGAAACGCTACAAGAAGAATGATGCCTTTGTAGAAAAAGTACTCAAACAATAAAAAAGTAAGATAAATGATTGCATGAACAAAAAAAACATGCTAATATATATAGTGTTGCATATTAAAGAAACAAGATGAGAAATCAGGCCTATCTGCTACAGATTGTTTGGTTCTGTCTTGACTAAAGAATATAGATAACTATGGATTCGCAAAGAGTTCATGGCATTTAAGGAGTGAAAAAGCATGAAACAAGGAATTCATCCAGAATATCGCGATGTCGTATTTATGGACACAACGACAGGTTTCAAATTCATGTCAGGGTCTACTAAAACAGCAAGCGAAACAGTTGAATGGGAAGATGGAAACGAGTATCCATTGATCCGTGTTGAGATTTCTTCAGATTCTCATCCATTCTACACAGGACGTCAGAAATTTGCTCAGGCAGATGGACGTATCGACCGTTTCAACAAAAAATACGGTCTGGAAGACTAATACGACTAAAAGCTCTGGATATCCAGAGCTTTTTTTTTACCCTGAAAGTGAAAGATCTGTCATGATTATTTGGATTCGTTCTTTTAGTTGTCAGGTCACGGAAATATGATAAAATAAAGGAGCAATCCCGTAAGCGCTGTATGCAGCTAAGCACCAGCGACGATTAGGAGGAAAACGATGAAACTTTATGTGACTCATGGCGGAAAAAAGTGCAGAGCACGAAGTGTCTGTGAAATCTGCCTTTTCGATTCTGCAGCATCTTTATTACGACCACTATACAGTTATCCCGGTATATATTACACGCGAGGGAAACTGGTTCAGAGGCACTGAAGTGGAAAGCAGAGAAAGTGTACAGTCCAAAGAAGAGCTAGTTGCTATTGAAGATAAAATACCATTTCTTTTCAATGAACTGATCGAAGACGAATCTGTGGCTTTTCCCGTTCTGCACGGACCGAACGGCGAAGACGGCACGATCCAGGGCTTATTTGAAACACTGGATATTCCCTACGTGGGTGCAGGTGTCCTCTCAAGCGCGGTGGATGGAGCTGATCAGCAAAGGGATCTTCAAGGAAGCTGGCCTGTCGGTCCTGCCTTATAAAGAAGTGAAATTCAGGGACTGGAAAGTCGATCATGAAGCGGTATGTGAAGCGATCGAGGAAGAATTGACTTATCCTATTTATGTCAAACCGGTCAATCTGGGATCCAGTGTCGGAGTCACACGGACCTTGAATACTCAGGAACTGATCGAAGCGATCGAGCTGGCCTTCAATTATGATTACCGTGTCGTGGTCGAAAAAGGGGTGAAAGTACGGGAAATCGAAGTGGCGATACTTGGAATGAGGATGTACATACCTCTGTTCCAGGCGAACTGGTCAAAAAGAAGCCATTTTATGCATATGAAGACAAGTACCTGAACCAGAAAGTCATTCGTGAGATTCCGGCTGACATCTCGCCTGAACTTACAAAGAAAGTAAGGAAAATGGCTGCAGATGCGTTTGAAGCGATCAACGGATCGGGTATTTCACGCGCAGATTTCTTTCTGACTGAAGACGGAGAAGTCTACATTAATGAAGTCAATACTTTCCCCGGCTTCACGTCAACCAGCATGTATCCGAAGGTATGGGCCAAAACAGGGCTTCCGTACGATGATCTGATCGAAGAGGTCATCCAGCTTGGCATCCGCAGACACAAAGACAAGTATAAACTCAGCACAAAAGTGACGACAGAAGATGACAGCATAGAAGTGGAGGTTCTCAATGGCGAACTGGACAGTAAATGAAATTGCCCAGGCAGTGGACGGAAAAGTATTCAACAGTGAAAAGGCAGAACGGATAGAAGGCGTATCTTTTGATACACGGACGCTGAAGAAGGACAATTTATTCATTCCACTAACAGCCGACCGTAACGGACATGATTTTATCCAGTCGGCCATCGATAAGGGCGCATCCGCGACGTTCTGGAGCGACCCGATCGAGAAGGCGCCGGACACCATCGCGGTCATTCAAGTAGAAGATACGCTGGCGGCCTTTCAGGCATTCTCTAAATATTATTTAAACAAAATTTCACCTAAGGTCATTGGCATTACCGGCAGCAATGGGAAGACGACCACAAAAGACATGGTCGCAGGCCGTTGCTTCTGCAAAATATAAAACACATAAAACGGTCGGGAACTTCAATAACCATCTGGGCCTTCCCTTCGACGCTGCTGGAAATGGACCCTGACACCGAAGTGGTCGTTCTCGAAATGGGAATGAGCGAAAAAGGCGAGATCCACGCTTCGTCAGAAATAGCGGAACCGGATATTGCGGTGATCACCATGATCGGCGAGTCGCATATCGAATTTACCGGGTTTCCCGGGAAGCCATTGCTGAAGCAAAACTGGAAATGCGTCGAAGGGATGACGCCGGGAAACGCTCATCTATCCTGGAGAAGAACCGCTACTGAAGAAAATCGACAGCGGCT
>JAXHNF010000003.1:0-399415 GCA_034520745.1 Alkalibacterium sp. | reverse complement strand
CTTTTTAATTAGCAACAATGGCTTACGCTTCGGCTTGCAGGCAACGAAGACACTGCAGAATCAAAGGCACAACGGATGAAGGCACAACAATGAAATCATGATAAGAACCAGGTGAAGTCGTGCTCCTACAAGTCGGCGGGGAAGGCGTTATGGACGTCTATAAACTTTAGCCTGACGAAGCCCAGACAATGATAAATGATTATTATCTGGAAGAATATCCTGACTTAGACTATGAAATCAATATATCAATCGTACCTCTTGAAAAGTTTGAAACTCAGTTAGACCCTATTTTGGTTCAGATCATGCACCGGATATCATTTTTGCTGAACAGGCTTTCGTTAAAAAGTATGTTGAGTAAGGAATGCTCGTTGATTTAGGACAATATGAAGGTCTTGCCAGCGGAGCGGGAAACACCTTTGATTATGTAACGAATCGGTACACACAAAGACGGTACATTTGTCATGATAAGATCGCAGACTACACCGGGCGCATTCTTCTACCGTCAGGATCTGGCAAATACAAATACTTGGGAGTCGAATCGCCAGAAGATGCAGGAAGCAATTGCAGGTGACTCAAATCAATTCCTGAAACGGCTCGTGAACTTAAAGAAGCATCTGACGGCGCCGTGTATATGGTATCCGGACGTGGCGACTGAATCACCCTTACTATATGTCATGAGCAAGGCTGGGTAGTAGACGACCAGCTGCACGTTATCGATGATCAGCTGTCAAAGCTGCTGGATACAGCTGAAACAATGGTTGATAAGGGCCTGATCGTGGATTTCAGATCCACAAGGTGGAAAAATACTTAGGCAATGAACAGCGGCGATGAAGTTATCATGGGTTACAGCCTGCCAACATGGGGCATGCACTTCTGGCTGAAACCAAACGCTGAGGAAGACGGCGGGGAAGCTGGAAAATGGTTACAGGACCTACTTCATACTTCCGTGGCGGAACCTGGATCGGCGTTACGCAGACCTCTGATATGCAGGATGAAGCAGCTCAATTGATGGATATTCTCTCACAACAAGTGAAGATTTCCTGACAACATGGGCAAGAGAGCACCGGGGACGTCGTTTCTCATGAAGGCATTGTCGTGATAAAGTACACAAATTATGAGGAATTACGTATTGGGCGGACAAGTCGCTATGATGCTGCGTTTGCTGATGCGATTCCGAATATCGACGGATCGATCATTACAGAATACGATCAGACTATTCCGGAGCTTTCGATGATCTGGCGCTGACCCCTTATTCTAAAGGTGAATTGACTTCAAGAAGGACGGCGATGGATGCATTTAAAGCAGAAGTTCAGAATCTGTATCCTAATATTCAAGTGGACTAACAATAGCTTAATAGTGTAGCCCGTGGAAAGTGCAGTCGATCACTTGATTAAAAGTGTTCACTGCACTTCTCCACTACATGGAAAGGAGTTCTCATAGCAACATGCATCCGATACTAAAAACGAAAGCAAAACAGCGACCCAAAGACCAAAAAATCTGGCAAAAAGAAAAACACTAATAAATGGGGATATTTCTCGTTGCTCCGTTTTTTCATTTTCTTCTGCTATTACGAATTTTATACAATGTTTCTAAACTATATCCGTTTAGTCTGGCAGGGTGGGCGACTGAAGCCAATTTTGTTCGGTTTACAAGAAACTTAGAGTACTGCTGAACAATCGAGTTGTTCAGAAGGTGTGTAATGAATACTTTTATTCTGTGGATAATTGATTACCATTCCAGATTCTGCTGGCCTTTGTTACTGGCTTACTGGTTAAGGAATAGACATCTATGAACTTAAAGGGAACCGGCTTTTTCAAAAGTCTGTTTTCCCTGCCGAACGTGGTCACAGCTGCTTCGTGGCCCTTGATTTTCCGTTCGCTGTTCAGTTATCCTAGAGGACCGATCAACCTGGTCACCATGGATTGGAACCTGATCAGCACACCTGTCGATTATTTACCGCGGCATGTTTGTTATTCACGCCTAATCGTATCATTGGTTCAGTTATCGATGTGGTATGGCCAGACGACCATCGTCTTTGCCAGGGGCGGTGTTGTCAGTATCGATGAAAACTTATTTAGAATGCAAGCCCGCTGGGACAACGGCGCAACAGACTCTGGCAGTCCTTTACAAAAATCACCATGCCGCTGATGAAACCAATAACGCTATATGTGGTAGTTCACTGATCGGTGGTCTGCAGATGTTTGCAATACCTTATCTTTTAACTGGCGGCGGACGAAGCAGTCAGTTGAAACGATGATGATCTTTATCTATGAAACAAGCCTTCCAGGAGGAAGAAACCTGAATATCGCTTCGACTGCATCAGTTATTTTGCTGATCATGACGGTCATTATCAGCTTGTTTATATTTGATCGTTTTCAGAGACAAGAAAGCTAAACAAAAAAGTTGATCAGACGTGTATGAATCGGGAATCTGAAGAAACTGGAAGAGTGGGCGCGCGTCTTGTTGTACGTGTTCTTTACTATTTTAACACTACTGAGTATCGAGTTCCTTTCTGGATAGTTATTGTCAATGCTACTCGTTCAGCACGAAGATCCACAGGTCTTGCCGTGCCTTACCCATGATTCCTTATGGTCGAACTGGACACATCTAAGAGATGGATTCAATACTTTCAGGGATACTGGAACTCGTTTTTCATTGCAGCCAGTGCTACGATTCTAACGCTGTATTTTTCATCTTTAACGGCCTATGCCTTTATCGTTTACGAATTCAAAGGTAAAAAGCTTATTTGGGCGATCATACTCATGCTGATCATGATACCTGCACGAGTAGGTATCATCGTTACTAGATTTATGGCTAACTTGGATCTTCTGAACGACTACTATTCCGCTGATTCTGCCTTCAGTCGCGAGTGCGCCAACTGTCTTTCTTTATGAAACAGTATCTGGAGACGATCTATCATCCGGCTTTAGTCGATTCAGCACGTCGATGAGACAAGCGAGGAAACTGAGAATATTCCATACAATAGTCCTGCCGCTTATGCGAACAGCCTTGGCAACGATGGCAATATTCAGTTTTATTGCATCATGGAACAATTTTCCTTCTTCCATTGATTTTGATCAATGACCGAGCGCTTTTATCCCTACCAATCCGTTGAGATTGTTAACAACAGATAAATACTCGAACAGAATACGGCGCGATGTACACTGGGGATCACATTCTCGTCAGCACCGCTTCTCCTTGCTACATCTTCTTGTCCCGATACATTATCGGTGGGTCACATTAGCCGGAAGTATCAAGCAGTAATCAAAAAATCAGACAGGAAATGGATAATATATTTAAGGAGGCACCTGATTTTGTTCAGGTGCTTTTTTATCTTGCAAAAAAGCAAGATACAACTTTAAGACTGCAGTAGATGGTCATATTTTTAGCAATAAAAACGCTTGCAATATTTTTTGAGTATGCTATTATAATCTGTTAATCGGTTACACATTGACTAACACATATTCATACTGAATAGTTTGAGTCAATGACCGGTAAAGGGGCAGAAAGATTCAAGGCAGGTGAAAGTGATGGTAACGATCAAAAAGGTTGCGAAACATGCGGGGGTACTCGTGAGCAGTATCTCGAGCATTGAATAAGAATGGCTATGTGACGAAGCCCGGGAAAAAGTGGAAGCCGCTATCGATGAATTAAACTACTATCCCAATGAAGTGGCTCGCTCACTGTTACGAAAACATCCAAAATGATCGGTCTGCTTCTGCCGGATATTTCCAACCCCTATTTTCCATTGCTTATGAAAGGCATCGAAGAAAACGCCCGCGAGAATGGATACAGCGTGATTTTAGGTAATGTGGAAGAAGGAAGCAGAGCGGGGGAGAGTTACATGACGCTGTTATTCGGGCGGAATGTCGCGGTACTATTCAGGCTGTCGAAGGAACTACGCATCAGCATCCCATGCCGATCGTCATGCTTGACCGTGTTCTGGAGGGTGATGACTATGCGGTCTGCAATGATGTAGAAGGTGGCGTACTCAGGCTCGGCTATTATTGACCGAAAGCGGGAAAAATCATTGTTATCGCGGTAAATCTGTTCCTGGTGCCGTGATGGGCTGATCGGGATCTTATCCGTTCTGAATCCGACTGATGTTGAATATGAATTTTTAAGAACGCATCGGTTTAATAAAGAAGCTGAAATGACTGTACCAAGAATTTTTGAAAGGTATAAAAATATGGACAGTGTGATTGCCAGCAATGCTGATCTGTATGCACTGGCCGTAATGAAGGAAGCCCAGCAGAAGGATCAGGTGCCTGGAGATATTCAAGTGATCGGCTATGATGGTGCTCCTCAGTCGATCGAGTTTACCCGGGACTGACCACGATATCAGCCCGCTTCCAGGCCAGGTATCACGCAGCAGATCTGCTGATACGTAGGAGAATCAAAAAAAATAAAATAGATAATAAACGAATCAAACTGGATCCTGAACTTGTTATACGGGATTCGCTGGAGGAAGAGGAAGACAGTAAATGGTAAAAATTACAGTAGTGGGCAGTATATCAACAGACTTTGTAGTTGAAACAGATAAGCGCCCTGAAGATGGTGAAACCGTTGAAGGGAAAAACTTCTCCACTGCCTTGGAGGTAAAGGAGCCAACCAGCCGGTAGCCGGCAGCGCGTTTAGGGGCTGAAGTCACCAGTGAATCGGGACAATCAGGAACAATTCGTTTCAAGAAAAACTACGAAGCAACTGGAAGAAGACAATATTTTTTAACTAAGTGAACGGGTTACACATTGCCTTCAGGGTGGGCTGTGGTCAGGTTAGGGACAGGACGTCATTATCTATATACCGGGGAGCGAATAATGTAGCTGACGCCAAAGCGCATCGATAAAGCGCAAGATCAAAACGGCGACCTGGTAGTCGTTCAAAATGAAGTCCCGGTGGAAGCGGATGAAACTATCCGTATCTGTTCGGAAATTGACATACAGTCTTATATAATCCCGCACCTGCACGAAAAGTGAGTGCAGAAGCAATTGAAAAAGTGCGTTTTATTACGCCGAATGAAACCGAATTTAATGTTTTGCAGGTGAAAAAGATGAGGAAGATGTCTGCCAGGTATTACAAAATTATGGTGACAGCCGGTTCCAAAGGGGTTTATTACCATGACGGTAAAAAAGTGAAGCTGGTCCCTGCCAATGAAGTCACACCGGTGGACACGACTGGGGCAGGCGATACGTTCAACGGTGCCCTTCTTTCCTGGTGAACGGATTGACCATAGAGGAAAGTATTCGGTTCGGAAGTCTGCAGCGTATTAGCAATTGGAAAAATGGGGGCTCAGACAGGTGTTCCAACTTTAGAGGAAATGAAAGGCAACGATAAGTATGAAAAAAAATGGGATATTAAATAGTGACATCAGTAAAGTGCTGGCGGATCTGGGTCATACCAATCAAATAATGATCGGCGACTGCGGATTGCCTATACCTGACAATGTCAAAAAAATCAATCATGCACTTGAAATCGGTGAACCGGCATTCAGCCATGTGCTAACGGTTATATTAAAAGAAATGCAGGTGGAAGAATCTTGCTGGCAAAGGAATCAGAGAGAACAACCCGCAGCAGTTAAAAGAAATCGAAAAAATAATGGCAAGGTCCAGATGGACTAGCTATACTACATGAGGAAATGAAAGAAGAGTCAAATAAAGTGAAAGCAATCGTCCGAACAGGTGAAGCAACCCTTACTGGACATCATACAGCCGGAGTTATTTTTAGGAGGTGAATGCATTAAAAAATGGAAATGAGAGATATTGTCAAGAGTTTCGTTAGAACAAGGCATTTTTAGGTGTCATTTGGACATCCATTCCGGCGAAGTGGTGCGCTTGATGGGTGAAACACACGGAAAATCAACATTGATGAATATCTTCCAGCTGGGATTCATCAAATGATCAGGACCATTATCATCAACGGCGAAGAACGGACCTTTGAAAATCCAAAACGTGCTGAAGAAGAAGGCATCAGCTTCATTCACCAGGAAATGATCACATGGCCGGATTTAACGGTATTGGAAAACTTGTTTATGGGACGCGAGAAGAAAACCAGCTGGGGCTGGATAAAGACAAAAGAAATGCGTGAAACAGCACGCGAGCTGTTTAAAGATTTAGGTGTCAAGATTGATCTGGACCGTGAAATGCGGACATTATCGGTGGGCAAGCAAGCAAGTTAGTTGAAATTGCCAAATCATTAATGTCCAATGCCGAAGTCATCATCATGGATGAGCCGACAAGGCATTGACAAGACCGCGAAATCAAAGTCCTGTTTGATACCATCGAAAAATTAACGGCAAAGATGTTTCCATCATCTATCTCCCAGTGGGATGGGAGAAGATTTTTGCCATCAGTGATCACGTTACAGTGATGCGGGACGGTGTCAGCGTAGATACGACGCCGACAGAGGAAACAAATAATGACGAAGTAGTCCGGAAAATGGTCGGTCGTGATATTGAAGATTATTACCCGGACAATGAAACGGAAAAAGGTGAGATTCTTTTTGAAGTGAAAGATCTGAGTGACGATAAAGTATTTAAAAATATTGATTTTCACGTCCGACAAGGCGAGATCCTGGTGTCCGGTCTGATGGGGGCGGGAAGAACGGAAATCATGCGTGGTATTTTCGGGATCGACAAACTGGCTTGGGCCAGAGCAGTACCTGGACGGTGAAGAAATCGAAGTCAAGTCTCCGGCAGATGCGATTCAGAAAGGGATGGGATTTTTGGAGCAGAACCGTACCAAGAAGAAGGTCTGATTTTAGATGACACCCTAGAGAAAGGTTTCGCTTCCTTCCATCACAGAATTCAGTCGAACGGGCTGGATCAATACGAAAGAAGAAAAAGAATTTGCTAAAAATGCTGATCAAACGACTGACTGTGAAGACTGTCAGTGGTAAAAGTGTCAGGTTGCGGACACTGTAAAAGAATCAGCGGAAAGTCGTTATTGGCAGAATGGATCGGTGCAGGTTACCGCGTGTCCCTAGTTATTAATATAAACCTACGAGGCATAATACGGCGCTAAACATGAAATCTATTTATTATGATGAAAGAACTGGCTGAACGTATTAAGGTATCGTGCCTGGTATCCAGTGATCTGCCGGAAATCATCGGCATCAGCGACCGGGTCGTCGTTCTCATTGAAGCCATATCAGGCAAAATCGATAGGCAAGTACTTTCAGAAGAAAAAATTAGCATTCACCAAGCAGGAGGATACAAATGGTCAAAGGAGCTAACATTGAAAAGAAAAAGGAAAAACGGAGTGAAATGATACGGAAAGTTCAGGTTCATTTTTCGCCTTGATCTGATGATCTTCGTGACGATTCTGAACCCGAATTTTATTCAGATAGGCAATATATTGAATTTACTGCGTCAGGTATCGATCAATGGGCTGATGGCCTTCCGGAAATGGTGGCTGTTATTATCACGGGTGGTATCGATTTATCGGTGGGATCCACGCTGGCACTGAGTGGCGCGCTGGGTGCCGGTCTGATCGCAGGCGGCTGGAGCCCGGTCATAGCGACCCTGGCCGCCCTGATCATCGGTGCGCTTCTTGGTGCAGCCAATGGACTGGTGATCACAAAAGGTAAAACGGCACCTTTCATAGCGACTTTAGCCACGATGACCATCTACCGTGGACTGACGCTGGTTTATACCAACGGGAATCCGATAACCGGGATCGGCGACAGTTTCTTCTTCCAGTTCATCGGGAAGGGTTATCTTTTCGGCATTCCTTTTCCAGTCATTTTAATGGCTATTGCTTTTGGTGCTTTGTATGTCATCTTACACAAAATGACATTTGGGCGAAAAATCACTTGCGATCAGGGGGGAATGAGAATGCGGCTTACATATAGCAGGGATAAAGAGTGACCCGGATCAGAATCGTTGTTTACGCTACTTCAGGTCTGATGGCTCCCTTGTCCGGTCTGATCTTATCTTTCACGATTGAACTCGGCACAGCCTACCGGCAGGGTACATCCTATGAACTGGATGCTATCGCTGCCGTCGTTTTAGGCGGAACCAGCCTTTCGGGCGGGCGTGGTCGACTGTTTGGAACACTGGTCGGTGCCCTTATTATTGGGACGCTGAACAATGGGTTGAATTTGATCGGAGTGTCAAGTTTCTATCAGCAGGTCGTTAAAGGATGATCGTTATCATCATCGCTGTATTATTAGACAGAAAAAATGATTAAAAATTTTAAAAACTATTAGGAGGAAATATCATGAAAAAATTAGTCGCTTTATTTAGTGCATCAGCTTTACTGCTCGGAGCCTGCGGGACAACCGGACTGGAAGGAAACAACACTGAAGACGATGCGTTGAAGGGCGTTGAAAGTGTAGCGCGTGACGAGCTGGGGCGGTCGGCTTACCCCGTCTGACTATCGAAGCAATCCCGTTCTTCGTTTATCGCTGCAGGAAGGCGTTGAAACAGCAAGCCGAAGCAGAAGGGGACCGATGTTCGTACGGTCAATGCCCAGGATGACAGCGCTCAGCGACTGAACGATATCAACGACCTGATCCAGCAAGACGTCAGATGTCGCCGCGAATCAATCCGGTCGGTAAGATTCAAGCATCGATCCAACCGAGCCATCGAATCAGCTAGCAGTGCCGGGATTCCTGCCGTCACGATCGACCGTTCGAGTGAAGGCGGAGAGGTCGTCACGCCGGCTCGTCGCTTCCGTGGACAAACGTCGAAGGGGAGAAATGGCGGCTCAACGTATTATCGACTTAAGTCGGCGAAGGCGCAGTGACGGTCCAGCTGGAAGGCGTGCCGGGAGCTTCCGGCAACGCGTGAGCGTGGAGAAAGGCTTCATGAATGTAGCTGAAGACGGCTTGGAACGTTGCTGGACAGTCAGACGGCTAACTTCAACCGTTCAGAAGGATTGACGGTTATGGAAAACATGCTGCAGAGCAACTCTGACGTAGAAGCAGTCTTTGCCAGCAAAACGATGAAATGGCATTAGGTGCGATTGAAGCCGTTCGAAGCCGCCGGATTGGCGGAAGAGGTTATCGTGATCGGGATTGACAGGATGATGACGCCCTGGCTTCTTATCGAAGACGGCCGTATGGAGGCAACGATCGCCCAGCAGCCTGCTGAAATGGGACGTATCGCGATGGAAACTGCCTACGAATATTTTGACGGAGAAGAGATCGAAGACTACATTGCTGCACCTCTAGAATTGATCACGAATGACTGATCATCAGTAGTAGAAGTTGAATACTTTAAAAGAACTCAGAACTTACTCTGAGTTCTTTTTATGTGCGTAGGTTCGCTTGATCTTGGTAAATCTTCTCGATTATTCAGTCAGTGCAAAAAAACAGAAGAATGGATCAAGTCATTTTTGATGACCCTTTTCAGTTCTTCTGATATCCTGTAGATAACTACTCCAGTGAAGGGTGACTATGAGATGCTGCCTAATAAACCAAAAAAGCCGGAAAAACCCGAGATCGAGACCAAGGTCCATGATTATGATCCTGGTAAAGATGAAGATATCATTTTAAAAGTTGGCGGATTCAGACTTTATTTTCAGAATTACTATACAATCATCTCGCTGTCCAATGATCTGTTGACTGGTGTACTGTATTTATCCGGGAGTTTGATTGCTGCGTTTACTGATTTAGAACGACTGGCGATGTATCTCATCTTTGCCAGTTTCTTCCTGCTCATGAGACCGATTATAAAAATCGGCCACAATGTTTTTCTCTATAATAAAAAGGAATATGAACAAGACGTGTTAGGTGAAACTGAGGAAAAGTAGAGAGGCAAGAAATAATCTGACAAGGGAAGGAAAACACCGAAGAGTCCAAGATCGAATCGAAAGATAAAGACAAAAATTACAACGATGATTATTATGAGAGCGAAGAAAAAAACGAGTAGACATCGTCTACTCGTTTTAGTTTAAGCTGAATCTTCGACGGCTAACTGACGGTGGATCTCTGCAAGTTCGATTTCACGGACTTTACGCGGCAGGAAACACCTGATTTCTTCTTCGTTATAGCCGATCTGCAGGCGTCTGTCATCCATTATGATCGGACGACGGATCAAACTCGGCTGTTCAGTAAAGAGATCCAGTAATTCATTCATGGATAAGTCTTCGATATCCACAGTCAGGCACTGATAAGCTTGTGAACGATAGGAAATCAGTTCAGTCGTTCCTTCTTCAGTCAGACTAAGTATCTGTTTGATTTCTTTTTTTGTGAGTGGTTCATGGAATATGTTTTTTTCAGTAAAGGGCAAGTTCTGTTCTTCTAACCATGCTTTTGCTTTTCGACAAGATGTACAACTTGGAGATACGTATAAAGTGATCATAAGTTATGACTCCTTTCAAAAGTCCTGTTCAGAGTGTATGTACTCTACTTAGGAAAAACCGGAAAAGTGTGAACAATTTGTTACAGTTATTATTGTAAAGCGTATTTTGTAAAAAAGCAATACTGTTTGACACTTTTTCGTCACATTTAAGCTGATTTAAAATAAGTAATATTTTTGTCACAATTCTGTCACATCAGGAAATGGACAACTTTAGCAATCTCAGATCAAAGAGAGTACAATGGAGATATCTTATATATGGAGGGTTAGTTGTGAAAAAAATCAACTTAGGCAAGTCGGAATTAAATGTTTCTGAAATCGCTTTAGGCTGTATGCGTATGGATAAGCTGAATCTGGAAGATGCAGCTGAGGTGATCGAAACAGCTTACAATGAAGGAATCGATTTTTATGATCATGCAGATATATACGGCGGAGGGGAATCCGAAAAGCGCTTTTCGACGCTTTGAAGAAAACAGCGATCAAAAGAGAGGATATCCTGCTGCAGTCTAAAGCGGGTATACGTTCAGGGTTTTATGATTTCTCCAGAAAACACATTGTTGAGACCGTTGAAGCCTCGCTGAAACGTCTGGATACGGATTACCTTGATGTACTCCTGCTTCATCGTCCGGATGCACTTGTTGAACCCGAAGAAGTGGCAGAAGCTTTTGATCAACTGCATTCATCGGGTAAAGTGAGACAGTTCGGGGTAAGTAATCATAGTCCGCTTCAGATCGAACTGCTGAAAAAATATGTCGACCAGGAACTGATCGCCAATCAGCTGCAGTTCAGCGTCATGCATACGGGAATGGTGGATGCTGGTATCCATGTCAATACTAAGCATGAGAATTCGATCGATCATGACCGTGCAATTTTGGACTACAGTCGGCTGAATGATATGACTGTCCAGCCATGGTCACCGGTACATGGAGAAAAAGATGTTTTTCTGAACAATCCAGAGTATCAGGAAGTAAATGACAAGCTGACAGAAGTCGGGGAAAAATACGACTTGGACAATGAGGCGATGGCTATTGCCTGGCTGCTCCGTCATCCGGCTCAAATGCAGGTGATCCTGGGAACAATGACACCAGATAGGATCAGAAATTACTCGAGAGCTTCTGGGGTGGAGATCACACGTGAGGAATGGTACAGCATTTACCGTGCTGCCGGAAACATTGTTCCCTGATCTGCGGAAACAGGTCAGTTCAAATCTGACATGGAAGTGAATCAGTGATATAATAAAAGTGTACATTAACGAAAGGGGTTTTAATATGCTGGAAGATATCAAAAAAGCATTACTGATCGGCGTAGGTTCCACCGCAATAGCAGTGGATAAAGCTGTCGAACAGGTAGATAAGTTAGTCAGTCGTGGGAAGTTGACCGTATCCGAAGGGAAGAAACTGACAGAAGAGTTGATACAGAAGAAAAACAATTCCCTTACTTCAGAAGATAAGGAAACGCTGGAAGCTGTATTACTTGAGACTGAATGTCGCTCAGAGACAGGACATCGATGATCTGGAAGAGAAAATCAAAGAACTGGAAAGAAAACTTGAGAATCATTCTTCTGATGCATAAGGTTAGTGGTGTTGATCATATCCTTGGTCAGCACCTCTTTTAAAATACAGAAAGGAGGCAGCCCTATGAAAAGTAACCGTGAACGTCTCAGAGAAATTGCGAGCGTGCTGGCATCATATGGTTTCGGTCATATCTACCGCACACGTGTAAGGACGAAACATAAAGAACAGGATGCAAAGAATCTGCGACTGGCTTTTGAAGAGCTGGGACCCAGTTTTATTAAGATTGGCCAGATAATCTCCACACGTCAGGATCTGCTGCCTCCGAATTACATACAGGAAATGTCAAAACTGAGAGATGATGCTCCGCCGTTTGACTATTCAGAAATAAAGAGGATATTTGAAGAAGAGTTCAAGCAACCTCTTTCCGATGTGTTCGAGTGGGTCGACGAAAGTCCTATTGCCAGTGCATCTGTCGCGCAGGTGCACAGAGCGAAACTGTTGTCCGGAGAAGATGTGGTCATCAAAGTTCAGCGGCCGGAGATCGAGGAAAATCTGCTTCGAGATATACAGCTGTTTTCACGTATCGTATCCATGGCCCCGGAAACGGTCAAAGAAATGCTGGTCGATGTTGAAGCAGCCTTCAAGGAAATCGAAGAGACAACGAAAAGGGAATTGGATTTCAGAAATGAGGGCCAGGCTCTTGTTAAATTCAAGCATTTAAATGCTGAAAACGATGCCGTGACTGTGCCGACACCCTATCCGTCCTATACTTCAAAACGAGTGCTCGTCGAAGACCATATAGCGGGAATAAAGGGGACTGAACCTAAAAGAAATTCGGGAGCAGGGCTTTGTAAAAAGAGATATTGCAGAGAAACTGGTGTTTTCCTTTTTATCTCAAGTGTTTAGAGACGGGTATTTTCACGGGGATCCGCATCCCGGGAATATCATATTGAGCAATAAAAAGATTGTGTTTATCGATTTCGGTATTATGGGCGAATTAACTGAAGCAGTGAAAAAAAGATCTGATCAAGATGATGCGGGCCATCGTGTTTGAGGATATCGATCAGCTCATGAATCTGCTCCTTCAAATGGCCATCACTAAAGAAAAAGTCGATCGTTTTGCATTTTCTGAAGACTTGGACGATTTTTACCAGTCCTATGTCTCCAAGAGTTTCGGACAGATCGATCTGAGCACATTCTTTTCGGATGTTCTGCATGTGACGCGGGAAATACAAGATGGTTATGCCCAATGATTTTATACTGCTGGCCAAGTCGCTGACGATACTGGAAGGAGTCGTAACGGAACTGCATCCGGATATCAATATTCTTGAAATCGCCTCGGATTACATCAAGGCAAGCGATGATATCAAACTGCTTGAAGTAGTTTCAGGTGAAAAGCTGAAACTGGATGCCTATCATCTGGCTTCCGATTCGATCAAGCTGCCTTCTGCTATCAAACGCACCCTGGATACGATCAATAACGGACGGCTCATGTACTGCATATCGATCTGGTCCACTTTGAATCAAAATGGCGTGAAGTGAACAAGATGGTGAACCGGTTAGTGTTTGCCGTAATCATCGCAGCGCTTATCTTAGCTTCAGCGATTATTTTTGTCATGGCGGAGGCTACGGGCGTTTCGATCTTCGCTATCGTCATTTTCATCGGGGCAGGAATCATGGGACTGTGGCTTCTGATTTCTATTATCAAATCAGGGACATTATGATTATTATTTTTCGATACAAGAATTGAGACTAATTTAATACAGAAATTTGAGAATTGAAGGAGCACAGGGCGAATGACGATCAAAATAAAAACCATTAAAATAGTCCTGGCCACACTCATTGCTATACTCATCGCCCAGGCGTTAGATTTGGAGTATCCGCTGGCTGCAGGCATCCTTGCCATATTAAGTGTATTAGATACAAAGGTGGAATCTATCACCACTGCGTATGCGCGGGTGATGTCTACAATCGTAGCATTCATTATCGCATCAGCTGTTTTCTATTTTACAGGTTTTTCTGTTGTGTCATTCGGTTTATATCTGATCGTATACGTACCGATCGCTTATCGCTTTGATCTTCAGGCAGGGATCACACCAGCTTCCGTCCTTGTTACCCATTTTGTCACGGCTGAAAGTATCGCCGTTTATTGGCAGATCAATGGTCTGCTGTTAATGGCTATTGGTGCCTCAGCAGCCGTAGTATTCAATCTTTGGATGCCTTCTTATAAAAAAGACTTGAACCAGCATATCCTCCACATCGAGGAGGAACTACGCCAGTTTTTAAAGCTGTTCCATTCTTACCTCATGGGAAATACCGTGCAGAGCGCGCTTAAAGAGAAAGCCCGAAAAATGACCAATATTTTAAATGAAACAGAAGAAATAGCTTTGATGGATTATGAAAATCAGCTGACGAATAAAAGTGATTATTATATCAAGTATACCCAAATGAGAGAAAAACAGCTGGAGCTTATGAAGGTCATGATCCAGAACATCACTGCCGTCAACCTTGAGACTGATCAGAATCAGGTACTGGCTGAATTGTTTGATGAAATTTCAGACCAGCTGCATGAAGAAAATACAGGCCTGAAGCTACTGGATAATATATCTGTCTTATACCGGCATTTCAGGCAGACAGAACTGCCCAGATCCAGAGAAGAATTTGAGAGCAGAGCCATACTGTTTCAGATACTGCGTGACATCGAGCGTTTTATTGAGATCAAGAGAGATTTTTATGTTGCGGCGCCGCAAAAAAAATAAGTTTCAAACGAAGAGACTGGGACAAAAGTTCCAGCCTCTTTCCGTTTGAAGCTTATTAAATATCTTCTGATTCACTCGTCGCGCATGGACATAGGTTTGTCCAGTATTTCCTTGTAGACGATTGCTTGTTTCAATCGTTTTCTACTGAATGTCGTGGACACTTTCTTTTCCTTGGTTCTGTAAGGATCTTTGAGCGTAGAGACTTCCTTGATCATGGGCTTATGTGTTTCACGCACACGGTCCCTAGCACGGGGCGTTCTTGTGTATTTATCTTCCCTTACCGGCCGGTTGTTCTTTCTGGCCGGTCTCTGTTCATTACGTTTGAGTTTATCAACCTGCTGTTTAGGTGCATCCATTTCACTGTGATCGGTCCTGCCTGCTGGTTTTGATGCGCTCTTCGAATATCTGCTGAGGGCGGAGGCGACCGAGGTTACAATGGCAAAAAATGCGACTAACTGGATGACCCAGACTAATATGAATGACATATTTATCACTCTTCTTCTTCAGATGATTGACCGGATATAGCTGTTCTCATTTCAGTGTCAGCATTGACGTTTTTCATTTTGTAGTAATCCATGACACCTAGATTTCCGCTTCTCAAGGCTTCAGACATGGCGAGAGGGACTTCAGCTTCAGCTTCGACCACTTTGGCACGCATTTTCTGAGTCTCGGCACGCATTTCCTGTTCCTGAGCGATGGCCATCGAGCGGCGTTCTTCAGCTTTAGCCTGAGCAATATTCTTATCTGCTTCGGCCTGTTCGGTCTGAAGTTTAGCTCCGATGTTTCGGCCGACGTCGACGTCCGCGATATCGATGGACAGGATCTCAAAGGCAGTACCTGAGTCCAGGCCCTTGCCCAGTACAGTTTTGGAAATCATGTCAGGGTTCTCAAGAACGTCTGAATGTTTGTCGGCGGAACCGACTGTGGTAACGACACCTTCACCGACTCGGGCGATGATCGTGTCTTCACCGGCACCACCGACCAGGCGTTCGATGTTCGCTCTGACTGTGACCTTCGCTTTGGCGATGATTTCGATACCGTCTTTGGCAACGGCTGCGATGTCAGGAGTGACGATCACTTTTGGGTTGACCGAAACCTGAACCGCTTCGAACACATTACGACCAGCCAGATCGATTGCTGCGGCTTTTACAAATTCCAGATCGATTTCAGCTCGGTGAGAAGCAATCAGCGCATCGATTACAAGATTGACGTTACCTCCGGCTAAATAGTGAGCTTCCAGTTCATCCGTAGACAAATCCAGACCAGCTTTGGTGGCCTTGATCAGGGGACGAATGATCGAATGAGGACTGACTTGGCGCAGTCTCATACCTACTAGAGTCCCGATACCGACTTTTACTCCTGAGAAGTAAGCGGTGACCCATAATCCCACTGGGACGAAGCGAAGAAAAATACTTATCAGTACTAATATTATTACTGCTGTCAAGATGATTCCGATGTATCCATTACCTAATAAATCCATAGTCATGTCTCCTGTCTATTTTTTTCGTACAGTTATTTTAGTGCCTTTGACTTTGTCAACGATTACTGATGTTCCTTTTGAAATATGGCCCTCTGTACTCAACACATCATACAGGGCGGGGTCATCTCCAAAACTGACTTTACCGGACGGGCGCAGCGGAGTGACAGCAATACCTTCAGTATCCACTTTGATTTTTTCTTTTTCGACAGGTGCCTGCTTATCAGAAGTCTGTATGTTCGTCTGCAGGATAAGCTTGTTGACATTCGATAAAGAATAGCCGTTTTTGATCAGATAGATGATCACGCCTGCCGTGATGACAACGGAAAAACTTAAGTCACGTACGGTCTGTCCGATATCTCCAATGGTCAAATAAAGTCCCGATATCAGCAGCACGACGCCTATGATACCGGCAGCGCCGAATTCAGGAACGAAAATTTCGAATACAATGAGCAGTAATCCGGCTGTGAATAAAACGATCGGCAGCCATGTTTCGGTGCCTATGAAATGAAAATAAGCAGCCATGCTGATCAGCGCCAGACCGGCACCGCTTTTAAAAAATCGGGTGAGGATGGCCACGGCGATGCCTATAAACCCTAAACCCAGCAGTAATCCTTCCATATATATAGCTCCTCCTTTCTGAGGTCTCGGTTGCTTTCTTACATACTCATCATACCACTTTAAGTAAGGGTTGTCATCGGTCGGAGGACGGATTAAGAACAGATTAAAATTAAGCTATTGATAACTATTCACAAGGGCAAAAATTTGGTATAGTAAGTTGTATAAGTTACAATGAGACTATAAATATTCTTCTAAAAGTTAGAATTTAATGGTTTCGATAAGATGTGTAACGCAAAGGGGGATTTGAATGAATGATGGAGAGAAAAAGTTAGAATATGATAAGAATGACCTGGAGTCGTTTTATCTTTTCAATGAAGGAACACAATTCGACAGTTATCAGACGATGGGCTGCAGAAAAGTGCAGGACGGATATGTCTTCACAGTCTGGGCTCCTCATGCACAAGCTGTTTATTTAGTCGGGGATTTCAACGAATGGGCTGAAATGGATGAGATGCAGAAAGTCGAAGAGACGGGCATGTTCATTCTGAAAGATGCCAGACCAGCCAAAGGGGATTGTTACAAGTACAAGATCATTCAGGCTGACGGGACTGCAGCTTATAAGATAGATCCTTATGCTTATGAGTTTGAAGTCAGACCTAATGATGCTTCGGTCGTCCGGGATCTGCCTGACAAGCAGTGGAAAGACGGTCTGTGGATGGCTAACCGGAGAAGGCTGGAGATCTACGGCCGGCCACTGAATATATATGAAATACATTTAAGCTCATGGAGGCATCACGAAGACGACTCGTGGTATACCATTGAAGAGTTGAAAAATGAACTGATTCCTTATGTGAAGAAAATGGGGTACACGCATATCGAATTCATGCCGCTGATGGAACACCCGCTTGATGCCAGCTGGGGTTACCAGGCCACCGGATTTTTCGGCTTATCCAGCAAGTTCGGATCGATCGAGGAACTGCAGGATTTCGTTGAAGCGGCTCATCAGGAAAATATCGGCGTCATCATGGACTGGGTCCCGGGGCATTTCAATCGCAATGAGTACGGACTCGCGTATTATGACGGCACGCCTCAGTTCGAATACAGCGATCCGAATCAGGCAAACAACAACCGCTGGGGAACGCTGAACTTTGATATGGGGAAAAGTCAGGTTCGCAGCTATCTGATCTCGAATGCACTTTTCTGGATCGAACAGTTTCATCTGGACGGCTTAAGAGTCGATGCGGTCAGCAATATGCTGTATCTGGATTACGATCTCGGCGACTGGACACCCAATGATGAAGGAACAAATGTCAATAAAGCCGGTGTGGAATTTGTCCAGCTCATGAATAAAAAGATTTTTGAAAGACACCCGGATGTCCTGATGATGGCGGAAGAAAGCACGGCTTGGCCAAAAGTCACCCATCCCGTTCATGAAGGCGGACTGGGATTCAATTACAAATGGAACATGGGGTGGATGAATGATATCCCTCCGTTTCTTTGAGATGGATCCACTGTACAGGAAAGATCATTTCAATCTGATCACTTTTTCTTTCATGTACACATTCAACGAGAACTACGTGCTGCCATTCTCGCATGACGAAGTCGTACACGGAAAGAAATCCATGATGCATAAAATGTTCGGTGACCGCTATAATCAGTTTGCAGGACTGAGAACGATCGAGACTTACCGCATGATGCATCCAGGTAAAAAGCTCCAGTTCATGGGGGCGGAATTCGGCCAGTTTCTTGAATGGCGATTTCAGGAAGGGCTTGTCTGGGACAGTCTCGATGATCCGATGAACGCGAAGCACCTGGCATTCACGCAGAAACTGAACGAATTTTACAAAGAGCACCGTGCCCTGTGGGAAGTGGACCATCATCCTGACGGCTTCGAGATCCTCGAAGCAGACAATGCAGAAGAAACTGTGCTTTATTTCATGCGCAAGGGTAATAAGCCGAGAGATTTCCTTGTTGTTATGTGCAATTTCGTTCCTGTGGAAAGACAGAACATTAAAGTCGGGGTTCCCTACAAAGGACAGTACGAAGAAGTATGGAACACAGAGTGGGAATCTTTAGGCGGGACATGGACAGAAACGCAGGGGGTACTTAAAACCACTGAAGAGCCGGCACATGGGAAAGAGCATTCGCTTGAACTCATTCTACCGGCCTTGAGCATCGTCGTGTTAAAGCCCAAGCGTGTGTACGGGGTACCTAAAAACTAAGTCATTAATTTTTTTAAAAAATTCAGTTACAAGGAGGGAAGGAAGGTCAATAGACACTTCCGAAGACGTATGAAAACTGAAACAGTCGCAATGATTTTAGCTGGGGGGCAGGGGTCCAGGCTAGGCAAACTCACAAAACAAATTGCCAAACCGGCCGTTCCGTTTGGCGGGAATTATCGTATCATCGATTTTGCCTTATCAAACTGTGCCAACTCCGGATTTAATACGGTGGGCGTTGTCACTCAGTATCAGCCGCTTATTTTGAACGATCATGTGGGAGACGGATCGAGCTGGGGACTGAACAGACATAATGGGGAAGCAACGATTTTACAGCCGTATACCAGTATGGAAGGTGAAAAATTCTTTAAAGGCACGGCTCATGCTGTCTATCAGAATATTGATTACATTGATAAAAAGAATCCTGAATATGTGGTGATCCTATCCGGAGACCATATCTATAAGATGGACTATCAGAAAATGCTGGATTATCATAAAGAACAGGAGGCGTCACTTACAGTAGGCGTCATGCCGGTCCCTTGGGAAGATGCTCCAAGATTCGGTGTAATGAATACAGATAAAACAGATCGGATCATCGAATTCCAGGAGAAACCGGAGAAGCCGAAATCAAATCTTGCTTCTATGGGTATTTACATTTTCGATTGGGCAACACTCAAAAAATATCTTGTCGATAATCAGGCTAAAAACAGACAGCTCACTGATTTCGGACACGATGTCATACCTGCTTACTTAAGAAACAATGAAGCGATTTTTGCGTATTCATTTGAAGGATACTGGAAAGACGTCGGGACCATTGAAAGCCTGTGGAGTGCCAATATGGAATTTCTGGATCCTAAGCACGAACTGGATATCAGAGACAGGAGCTGGCGCGTATATTCCAACAACCCTAACACGACACCCCAGTTCCTGACTGAATCAGCTAAAGTGACGGATTCAATGATCACAGATGGCTGTTATATAGCCGGTGAGGTGACTCATTCGATTCTTTCTCACAGTGTCAAGTTAGGTAAAAATTCGTATATCAAAGATTCCTTTGTCATGCCAAATGCCGTGATCGGAGAAAATGTGAAAATCGAGAAAGCGATCATCGGAGAAGGCGCACAGATCCATGACGGAACTGAGATCATCGGAACTGATGATAATATCGAAATTGTCGGATATGACGAAGAAGTAGGAGGCTATTCAGATGAGAACTAAGATTGCACCTATCTTAAATTTAGTAGAAGAGAACGATAAGCTTAAGCCATTTACAAACAGGCGACCGGTGGCGGCATTACCCTTTGCCTGCAGGTACCGTCTGGTGGATTTTCCTTTTTCAAGTCTGTCCAGCATAGAAGCCCTATCAGCTGCACTGTTTATTTCAGGTTCAGGTCACTCATTATACGACCACATTAGATCCGGGGCGACATGGGGACTTGAATCAACCGTCGGCGGAGGTGTCTTTACTCATTCTCACATCAACCTGAAAGCAGAACTGGAAGACCCTCAGTATAAAGGGAATTACTACGCTGACCATTATCATTATGTGTCAAGGTCGAATGCGGACTATGTCATGATCATGGGATCGAACATGCTTTCTAACATACGTCTGGATTCTCTGATGCGCTTTCACGAGAAGAAAAACAGTGACGCGACAGTCATATATAAAAAAGTCAAGAGAAGTGAATTAAGTGAAGATACGACCCATACAGCCCTGGTCATGAGCGAGAACGATAATGACCAGGTTGAAGGGATTCGTCCTGTGACTGAAACGGCAGATAAAAACGACTCACTCTTGTTGAATATGGAAATGATGATTTTATCAAAAGATGAATTTCTGAATTATCTGTTTGCAGCAAAAAAAGAAGGCATAGATGTCACGGTAAAAAATATCATTCAGTTCTGTAAGGATTCTGATCATGATATTTACGGCTTTGAGTATACCGGCTATCTGAAAGTGATCGAAGACATCGTCAGTTACTATCAGGCGAATATGGATATGCTGAATGAAGACAATTTCAGTGCCCTGTTTTACCGTGCCAATCCGGTGCTCACCAAGCCGAAAAATTCCGCACCGACATACTACGGTAAACATGCTGTGATCAACAATGCTCAGTTTGCCAATGACTGTGAAGTTTACGGAACAGTCGAAAACTCGGTTATTTTCAGAAAAGTGACGATAGCCGAAGGGGCACATATCGAGGATTCGATCATCATGCAGGATTCATGCATCGAGGAAGACACGCACCTGAAATATGTCATCCTGGATAAGCATGTCTATGTCAAGCGAGGAGCTAAGCTTATAGGAACACCTGAAAATCCAATCGTTGTCGCCAAAGACAGCATCATTTACGAGGATGGGACCATAGAGGAAGGTGAATAAACAATGAAACTTTTATTTGCCGCCTCGGAGTGTGCACCGTTTTTCAAGACAGGTGGTTTGGGTGATGTCATGGGGGCATTACCGAAAGAATTATCTGAAAACGGTCATGACGTCCGGGTCGTGCTCCCGTATTTTAGTCAGAAACTGGATGAGGCAACAAAAAAACAGCTGGAACATGTAACAGACTTCACGGTCGAAGTAGGATGGCGTCACCAGTACTGCGGAATAAAAAAACTGGTCAGAGAATCAGTGACCTACTACTTTGTCGATAACCTCTTTTATTTCGATCGTCCGAATCTTTATGATTATGGTGATGATGGAGAGCGGTTCGCCTTCTTTCAGCAGGCTGTCATAGAGATGCTCGAAGTGATCGGTTTTATCCCGGATATCCTTCATGTCAATGACTGGCAGACGGCCATGATCCCGGTCCTTCTCAAAGACAAGTATGCCTGGATCAATCCGCTGAAAGATATCAAAACCGTGATCACGATCCATAACATCCTTTTCAGGGCGTTTATGATCAGTATATCCTATCCGACCTGTTCAATATCGGATATGCCGCATTCCACGACCGTGGACTGAAATACGGGGATAAAGTATGCTGGCTGAAAGGGGCCATCTACTATTCTGATCTGGTAACTACAGTCAGTCCGACGTATGCTGAAGAAATCAAGACACCTAAGTTCGGTTATGGTCTGGATAATGATCTTCGAAATGTCAGCGGCAAGCTCGTTGGGATCCTCAACGGAATCGATTATGACACATATGACCCACAGACTGATGAGACCCTTCCGCATCTCTTTTCTGCGGAAGATCTGTCCGGGAAGGCAAAGAACAAAAAAGCCCTTCAGAAAAGAGTGGGACTGCCCAAGGAGGATGATGTTGCTCTGATCGGTGTCGTCACGCGTCTGGATGAACAAAAGGGAGTCCAGCTGATCGTCGATGCGATGGAAGAGCTGCTCAACTATAGAAATGTCCAGTTCGTACTGCTGGGTACAGGAAAACCTTATTTTGAAGATGCTTTCCGCTACTTCACGGATGAATATCCGGATAAATGCCAGGCGATCATCGATTTTGACAGTGAACTGGCTCAATGGATATATGCGGGTGTGGATTTCTTCCTGATGCCTTCAGAGTTTGAACCCTGCGGCCTGTCACAGCTCAATTCACTGCGTTACGGCACAATCCCGATCGTTCATGAGGTCGGCGGGCTAGTGGATACGATCGAACCCTATAATGAATTCGAAGAAACAGGAACAGGTTTCAGCTTTCATGACTTCAATGTCCGAACCATGCTGGCTACGATCGACCGGGCTTTAACGCTTTATTATGAAAAACCGGACAGTTTTGAACAGCTCCAGACCAGAGCGATGAATACAGATAACAGCTGGGAAAAATCTGCCAATGAATATATTGAACACTATAAATATTTAGTCTATTGATCATTACTCGAATGACTGGCTTCCCGCTGGTTGTTCGAGTTCTTTTTTAAAAAAAGTAAAAGAATCATCAATTAACACACGATTAACACATTGAGGACTGAAAGAGGACAGGATAGTCTGATGATTACGGTAGGTTCTGCTCAAAAGAAGGAAACGAAAGAGACCGTATCTTTTCTTATCCGTATCTTTGAGGTATACTTGTCCAAACACATGGAGGAATGCTTATGACATTAACAGTTAAAGGATTTATAAAAGAATACAAGGCACAATTTCAGAGTATGTATGCTTATTCTTACGAAGAAGGTTCGACGGAACAGCTATACAATGCACTGGGAATGTACGTGAAAAATTACCTTTCTGAAGACTGGAAGAAAACACGTGAAAAATATATAAAAAACAGTGTAAAACAAGTATTTTATTTTTCGATGGAATTTCTGCCCGGACGTCAGCTCAAGAGTAATGCGTACAATCTAGGACTATTGGATACGATCAAGGATGGCCTGAACGAAATGGGACTTGCTTTTGATGAACTCGAAGAAGCGGAAGCAGACCCGGCACTCGGTAACGGAGGGTTAGGTCGTCTGGCTTCCTGTTTTATGGATTCATTGGCTTCGCTTGGAATCCCAGGTAATGGGAACGGCATCCGCTATCAGTATGGCTTGTTCAGACAGAAGTTTGTCGATGGCTATCAGGTAGAACTGCCTGAAAACTGGCTGCGTTACCGGAACGTCTGGGAAACACGCAATGACAAGTCGACTTGTATGGTAAGGTTCGGCGGCAATGCCTGGATCGAAGAAAATCATCTTGGTCATATGGAAGCGAAATATGAAAATACTTTGAATGTTCTGGCTGTTCCTTATGATACACCGATGGTCGGCTATCGTAACGATACGGTGAATAATCTGAGGTTATGGTCAGCAGAGATCCCAATTGAAGAAGAAGAAAACTATCTCACACTGGAAGCGACAGAACCGATCAATGAAATCACACAAGTTTTGTATCCGGATGACTCAAATTATGAAGGCCGGCTGCTGAGACTGAAGCAGGAGTATTTCATGGTCTCTGCTGGTGTTCAGTCCATCCTGCGTCATTTCAGGAAATATAATGTTCCGAGAAAGAACATTCCGGATAAAGTGGCCATTCATATCAATGACACTCACCCGGCACTGGTCATTCCGGAGATGATGCGGATCTTACTGGACGAAGAACATTTATCCTGGGAACAGGCGTGGGAAATCACATTTAAAACATGCAGCTATACTAATCACACGATCTTACGTGAAGCACTTGAAAAATGGCCGATAGATATGATGAAAGAGCTGCTTCCCCGCATCTATATGATCATCGAAGAAATCAACAGACGCTTTGTTGAGACCAATCTGCCTATTTATGGTGAAAGCATCACCTGGCAGACGGCAATTCTTCAGAACGGTGTTGTCAATATGGCGCATATGGCGGTCATAGGCAGCCACAGTATCAATGGTGTAGCCAAGCTGCATACAGACATTCTTATGGATGATGTACTGAAAGATTTCTTTGAGCTCTATCCTGAACGGTTCAACAACAAAACCAATGGAATCACGCAGAGACGCTGGATGCATCTGGCCAATCCGGGACTGACCCGACTGATCGATAAAAAAATCGGTGAGGAATGGAAAGTGAATCCGGCAGAACTGAAAGTATTCAAAGGCTTCGAAAAAGACAAGAAGACCCTTGGAAAATTGGCGGAAATCAAACTGGAGAACAAAAAGCATCTAGCTGAGTATATTGAAGACGTGAAAGGAATAAAAGTTGATCCCAATGCTTTGTTCGATGTACAGATCAAACGGCTGCACGCGTATAAGCGCCAGCATCTGAATATGCTGCACATCCTGCACCGTTATCTGGAGATCAAGCAGAATCCGGAGGCGGATTATGTTCCGCGCGTGTTTATCTTCGGAGCTAAAGCCGCACCGAGTTACATTTATGCGAAGCAGATCATAAAAGTGATCAATTCACTTGCCGAGCTGGTCAATAATGATCCGGATGTAGGCGACAAGCTGAAAATCGTTTTCTTTGAAAATTACGGTGTTTCCCTGGCTGAAAAAATCATTCCGGCGGCTGATATCAGCGAACAGATCTCACTGGCAAGCATGGAAGCTTCAGGAACAAGTAACATGAAGCTGATGGCTAACGGGGCACTGACTTTAGCCACTCTGGATGGCGCCAACATTGAAATCAGAGACTTTGTCGGAGAAGAGAACATGTTCATCTTCGGACTTACCAGTAAGGAAGTTTATGAATTGAAGGCGGATCAAAGTTATAGTGCCAGAGACATTTATGAATCAGATGATAAAGTGAGACGCACTCTGGATGCGTTGAACAATGGCCTGATTCCGGGACTTCAGGGCGAAGGTAATGCGATATTTGAATCTCTGATCCATTACAATGATGAATATTTTGTCCTGAAGGATTTCAATGCTTATGTAGATGCACAAGAAAAAGTGGATGAACTGTACAGGAATGAAAAAGAGTGGACAAGGAAATCACTCTTGAACATTGCTTCATCTCTGCAGCCTCTCGGCAGTATGACACGATCAAACGCTATGCAGACGATATTTGGAAAAGTGAAACAGGCACTGCAATGCAGATAAAGGGGTCCAGCCTCTTGATGAACCGATAGCGTAAGAGGAAACAGACTGGGATCTTGAAGAGCGTATCAGACCCTGATGGGGGCTTCTACCTGCTATACCTCTATCACAGGTATAGCTGAACGGTGAAACGGTAAAGTCTGACCGAACTGCTCGAGTGACTATGAGTCCGAGTATGAAACTGAGCATCTCTTCGCTGGCACTATCGGCGAAGCCCAAGTGTATCATAGTATGTAGATGGACTAAAAGTCCATAGCAGCTATAGGCAAAGTGAGACGTCGGGTCTGCCTTCAGTGAGCAGGTCTTAAGATCAAATCTCGTAAGCTCAAAGAGAGGCTGGGACAATGTCCCAGCCTCTATGTCATTGTGCGCCCGCTGGGTGATAACTCTACGGGAAAAGTCCACTACAGACTTGGCAGTAAGAAACTGTTAGCAACGAAGCAAGCGTGTCCGCCGCGAGGCGGGATCGAAGGACGATTGAGCACGCTAAATGCAGCGCTGACGAACGAACTTCTCGTGCAGATAACGCGCTTGCCTGACATTCCGGATATTGTGCTTGCAATCCACGGGCATATACTCACGACCGCTGCCCAGAATTCTGCCGAGTATAATCAATTGCCGTGACGTGACGCAGAAAGTTATCGCTCTTACCCCGGGGAGGTCAGTCTGGCAGAAGCCGACCTTGAGTCGTAGCTGGACAACGGATAGGCAAGACGCCCAGCCGACGCGCTCAGAGTCACGGGAGAAACGAACCGAAGGACCGAACAATATTGATACTTCGAAGAGTGGAGGTTAGGCATTATGACAAGCGTCAAAACGAGCAAAAGGCTCGCGACCAAAACCAGCGAGGGAGAAGCTGGACAGCAAGCGTAACCGGATGTACCTGTACAGTACTCGCCTAGGTCAACGTAACGTTCCCGAAGTATCGGTGACGTCTCCGAACCGCACGTGACCCATGACGCTATTCCGAGCAGCGATAAGTCTGTGAACCGCAACCCAGGACCTGGCCTAGAAACGGATGACCCCCAGCATAAATGAACAAAAACGCCTATCATGGAAACGACTGCATTATATAAGAAAGAAATCTGATATAGACGCGAACCTCGGAAGACCACAGCCAGAAGAGCGGATGGACTATGCCAAAAGCGAATGGTCGTATCCGGCAACGCGAGTTGGCAGTGTCCAGTTGTACGGGACCGAGCGGTCCATGACGAGCCGTCAGACAACTCGATATGAACCTACTCCATAGAAAAGGACATCTTCGTCCCACATAGCTCATTGGGCAGGCCAGACACCGGGAAGAAGTAATACTGTACGCATCGAATACCGAGTCAGTTGACGAGTTACCAGCAAGGCTATAAAGATCGCCGTCGAATTAGGTGACATTGACGCAACGTTTCGCATACACCTCAACCAGCTGAATGCCTTTGATGGGCACTGATCTACGAACCGTATATCCAATCTGGTAAAATGCATTCTGGAAAGGATCCGTAAGTTCCATACACGAGGCAGCGCCGAATGGAAGCAGAATACTGGCGACTTTACAGTCAAAAGTAACACAGGCGCGCCAAGGCGGCGCGATTCCGCCCCCTAATCAGCAATGTCTGACTTACATGAACTGGATAAAGTAAATGAGGCAACATCACTTGTCCGTTTCGCTGATGACTTAGGATAAGCTTGCCACAGTCAAGCCGAGCCGGTGAACGAGTACTCCTGAAGCGTATGCACTCGCTCCATTGGAGAGGACCTCATACTTAACTGTACGACCAAGACGTACACGGTCTCTAGTGACCGCTAATCATGCCCGTAGTAAAGCACTTGGTACTTCTCAGACAAACATGCAGAGAGACTGGGGTCTGTCGCTACATGTACCCTTCTTTTGAAGCTCATCAAGCGAGATCTCTATGCGTACCATAAAGCGCTATGACGAATACGTAATCGCTCTGGCAGATTGACTGACATCGTCAAGGAAATGAGCAGCCGAACAAGAAGCGCTCAGACCCGTAACTTCGGTACACGCATACGGCGCGTCATCCGGTCACGAAAGCTGGAGCAATGGCTCCACGGCCGTATCGGACAACTGGAGCCACAAGACGCAAGAGTAATCGCAGTACTACCTAGCGGGGTTAATACGTGTCAGGCACTAGATGGGCGATAGCGCCAAGCGTATTGGCATATCTCTAGAAGGCTAAAGCCATTGGCAGACTATGACAAAGTGCACCTCGAGGTCTGCATTTGGGATAGCTTACAACGATAAAGTACTTCGTACCGCTTGGAACGTAGGCTCGCACTACGTCAGCTGTGCCGAGCCTGCTTCATGTCAGTATTGAACCGCCGTATACGGAACCGTACGTACAGTAGTATATAAGAGGACGATAAATGAATTAATCATTTATCTCCTCTGCGATTCAGAAGAATATTGTTTTAAACTAAAACGTGCTGCATAATTTATTAGAAAGAGGTTAAGATAAATGTTTAAACGATTCAATCTCTCTGAAAACCAAACGACAGTCAGGCAGGAAGTGCTGGCAGGTCTCGTGACATTTTTTTCCATTTCCTATGTCTTGTTTGTCAATCCGATGATCCTGGGACAAGCCGGAGTACCGAGTGAGTACAGTGTCTACTCCACGATTTTCATTTCTGTCATAGGCAGTCTGCTGATGGGTTGGTTTGCCAATGTTCCGCTGGCCATGGCGCCGGGGATGGGGGAGAATGCAGTTCTTCACGTTCACGCTCGTTGCGTCTATTGGACTTTCCTGGCAGTACCAGTCTTGGTGTGGTCGTTGTTTCCGGGCTGCAGTTTGACTTTACTGGCTATGATCGGAGTCATGAGAAAGATCAGTGAGTCGATTCCAGCAATGCTGAAACAGGCGATTACGGTGGGGATCGGTTGATTTCTTGATGCCGATCGGATCGAGAATATGGGTGTTCTGACTGAAGGCAGTCTTCAGTGGAATACAGTTGGAATCCTCTGGATGATGTTCTGACTGAAGGCGGTCTTCCCGTGGAATACCGTGGAATCCTTGGACTGATATGTCATGCCGAAACGCTTTGAGGTCAAAGGCGGGTTTTTGTATGCCGTATTGTTCGCCACTGGTCTATACTCGGGCCTTATATTTTTGGGATACGTTTGAACCGGTATCATTCAATCTGGATCTCGCTTTTCGGTTTCGAGCAACTTACTTTCAGCAGTCGACTTCAGCCAGTTATTTAATGTTGAATTTTTGCTTGGGGTATTCTCATTCGACAATGCTTCTGATGTTTGAAACGATCGGTACTGACCCAAGCCCTGCTTACGGACAAAACGCAGAAGTCTCAAAGCTGATAAGATCGGAGCGATAACCGGTTTGGTTTCCTGGTCTGCTCGGGACCAGCCCGGCGATACCTGTTGCGGAGAACGGTGCCGGTATTGCTGAAGGGGGCGGAACGGTGATTGACGGCCATCACAACAGGGATGCTGTTTCTCTCCTGGCTCTCGTTTTCACACCGTATTTGTCGTACATCCCATCTGAAGCCGTCGGTCCCGTCGTAGTTGCCACTGGCGCATCCATGGCTTTGGCAGCCAGAGATACCATGGTCGACTTTAACAGCCAGAGATGTGAGTGGCTCGACAAAGCTCTGGAGTGGCTGCCTCTGATCGTGCTCATTACCGTTTGACAGGAAGTATTGTGGACGGTATGGCTTATGGGTTTGTCTACCGTTTACCCGTTTATACAACTAGCCACGGGTAAAAAAGAAAATCTGACACCCGTTCAGTGGACGGTCAGCGGTCTGTTTCTCCTTACCTTGATCGCAGCCTATTTCTTTTTATATACAACGGATCATTCAACTTTCTTCAACCGACTTCACTCTTCGGGTCCGATAAGCGGGGATGTTTTTAACTCAACTTATTCAACTGGCGGTCGTGCTCGGTCGAGAAGAGGACAGACGTGGTCCATCTTGACTCGGCAATAGAAATGAGTCAGGGCGGCACAAAATCAAGAAGAGGACCTGAGCTTCAGCGAGCCGACCCTCTTCTTTATTTATACTAGTTGATTGCCCTATCAGGGCAAAAAAACCCATGACCACCAACCCTGCAATGATTCGGTACCACCCGAATCAGCTGAAGCCACGTCTCCGGATATAATTCATCAGGAATTTGATTTGCCAAAATCGAAACGATGAAAGAAAACAGGCAGCCGACCAGTAAAATAATGAGTTCTGCAGGGCGTAAAGCTGAATCCGAACCCGACCAGTTTGAGCAAGCTTGCACCGAGCATGACTGGGATGGACAGGAAGAAAGGAATATTCTGCCGCGATCGGTCTGGCGGTCCCGATCAGAATTGCTCCGACGATCGTGGCTCCCGAACGGGATGTTCCTGGAATCAGGGCCAGGACCTGGAAAAAACCGATCATCAAAGCGACTTTATAGGATAGCTGTTCCCAAGTCGCTACCTTTGGCACTCTGCCTTCGTTTCTCTTCTCGATGATGATGAAGGCAATTCCGTAGACGATCAGAGCCACGGAAACGGTCTGCCAGTTGAAGAACACCTCATTGATTGTGTCTTCAAACAGCAGTCCGAACACGGCAGCGGGCAGGACGCCGACGACGACTTTAAACCAGATATGCCACGTTTCTTTTTTCTGATTGTCGCTCTTGTCACCGTCAAAGGGATTCAGTTTCTTGAAAAACAGCAGGATAACGGCCAGAATCGAAGCAAGCTGGATGACGACCAGGAACATTTCCTTGAAGGCATCACTGGTATTCAGAACTAAAAATTCATCTACCAGAATCATGTGCCCTGTACTGCTGATAGCAACCATTCTGTAATGCCTTGTACGATACCTAAAATAATTGATTTGATGATTTCTATAAACACGTATACGACTCCTTCAGTTTAATTGTTAGCTACCTTATAATATCGAACTTGAAATGAAATTGCTAGAATAATCAGACATTTTAATCCAATAATCATTTCGGTTCAGGAATATGACAAATTATGCTATCATTAGAAGTAAGTCAAAGCATTGATTTAAATAGAAAAAAACTAAGATTACTAAAGAAAGCAGGGATAAATATGGGAGTATTTGATTTTCTGAAAGGAAAAGGGAACGAAGCGAAAGAGCCGAAGGCGACATTAGTCAGTCCGGTAAGTGGTAAAGTTATTCCGATCGAGGATGTGGAAGATCCTGTCTTTTCTCAAAAAATGATGGGAGACGGTTTTGCGCGTGGTTCCGAGTGACGGAGACATTTATTCGCCTGGTTCAGGGAAAAGTCGTCATGTTTTCCCACACAGCATGCTGTTGGACTGGAACTTGACAATGTGGAAGTTCTGCGTGATCGGGATCGACACGGTGGAACTTGAAGCGGAACCTTCGACACGCTGGTTAAAGAAGGCGACACGGTGACGCACGAAACAAAAATCTCTACTGTTAATCTTAAAGGGCTGGAAGGAGGCGGCAAGAAAGATACGGTCATTATCGTATTTACGAATATGGATCAGGTCGATGATTATTCACTGAATACCACAGGTGAAACGACCAGAGGAACCGAAATCGGTACGGTCACATCTAAATAATTTATAAAAATGTATCTGGACAGCTGTCCAGATACGTTTTTTTATTTTACAGGTCGAATGATCGACAGGATGTCACCGAGTGCAGAGTAATCTGTTCCAGATAAGCGAGCCATCGGATCCAGCTTGTCTGCGAGTATATAGTCTCTTTGAAATCGAAGACATCATAGTCGAAATGAAAATCTGTTACCTTTAAAAGAAAATGATCGGTCACTGTTTCACCCTGGTCATTTTTTATGGGGATGCTGATAAAGGACAGTTTCGAAGCGGATCAAGGCTTCTTTCACCCGGGGACACCGACCGTGGAGCTGTCGACCAGTGTCAACTCTGTACGATCGACTTCGCTTTGCTCGGGTGATAAAGGTGCAGAGGTTCCATTCATATCAAAGACGAGTGGACGGCTTACGATATGCAACGACAGCTTCCTTTTGTTTCAGTATATTGGAAGCTGTGTCTTTTGATTTCTCATCTGTCCGTAAAATCGAAACTGTGAGTAATGGTATCTGGTTGGAAGCTACACTGAAAAACTGAACGGAGCCAGATTTACAATACCGGCTGATTCATTGAGTGACGTGATCCAGGCTATCGGCCGCGGAATAATGCTTCCGGTCAGGAACTTGTACTGTTGTTTTAATGATAGATCCTCTGTTTTAAAATGATGCATGATATCTCCTTTGTCGAGTCCGGTGATGTCCGGTCAGTCCGCGTTATTCAAGACAAGAACTTGACACAGATCACTTCTGGCGCATAGACGTCTTTCTGACAGCAGAGACAGGGTCCCGTCTGAAGTATTTCTTTCAAATAAAGATAAATTGTCAGAGTCCTGATGGCCGACGACAACAAACCTTTCGGAAGGATCCAGATTAAAGTCCCTTGGTGTCTGACCTTCTGTGGGCGTATACCCAATCAAGGACAGGGTACCGTCTTCAGCAACTTTATAGCTGACGATCGAATCATGGCCACGGTTGGAAGCATAAACAAACTTTCCGTCCGAAGATACGCGAATGGCGGCTCCGCCGTTGAATGACGTGTGGTCTTTTGGTATCGAAGAGATCGTCTGGATCTGGGCTGAGCGTCCCGTTTTTTCGTTGTAGCTGAAGTACGATCACGTCACTGCTCAACTCAGCAAATACATAGGCATACTGGTTGTCAGGATGAAAAGCGACGTGTCTGGGGCCTAGCCGGGAGTGACGGGAAATGACATCGCTGACAGTCAGTTTGTTTGCTTCATCCAAAGTATACATGACGATTTCATCAGTGCCCAAGTCACAGGCAATCAGAAATCGGCCGTCCGGTGTCCAATCGAAATAATGGGCATGTGGTGACTGCTGATTCTCGTGAACCGATTTGCCGGAGTGAGTATGTTTATCTGCAAGCAAATAGCTCACCGGAGGCTGCCGTTTCATATACACAGACTTCGCCTTTATGGTAGTTTGCAGTATAGACAAGATTTCTGGTTTCATCGTAAGCGATGTAGCACGGGGGTGCGCCTTCTTCAAAGGCACTGCCGGCTTCCATGTAGTCCCCAGTTTCTGGGTCTTTTTTAAATGACTTTATGCCGCCACTCCCGTCAGATGACTTTGCAATAGAAAAAAGCAGACTGAAGTCCGCATTTCCGGCCAGGTAAGTCGGGCTCTGAACATGGACTTCTTCGTTTAAATTGACTAGCTGTTTTTTGTTTTCATTCAGCTCGATACTGTAGATCCCTTTGCTTTCTCGTTTGGTATATGTGCCAAGCATTAATTTCTGATTCACTGTTCTTCCTCCTCGATACGATTTGATTCACTTACAACAGTATAACAGATTTTAGAAGACGGATACAAAAGAGAAGAGGATACAGGCCTAAAGGAGTATATCTGTTCTATATTCCAAAGGTCTATGCTAAACTATAATTAAAGATCAGGAAGTGGGTGGAGAAGTGGATGGCGATAAGATAGACAAAAATGCAAAACAATGGAATAAGACCTGGTTCTGGAAACAGATCATAGACAATAAATTTGTGACAGTTTTGCTGATCATTTTTCTGCTGGCATTGAATATATACATGATCACCCGCATTTCATTTATTTTCGAACCGATAGCTATTGCCTTCAGCATCATTGGGCCACCGATCATTTTTGCTGTTATTTTTTATTATCTGCTTACCCCGGTGGTCGATTGGCTGGAAAAAAAGCGGTTCTCCAGAAATACTGCGATCGCCTTTGTTTTTAGTCTCGTCATTCTCCTGATCATAGGCGGGATGAACTATATCGTTCCGATCATAAGAAGACAGCTGGCTTCTCTGATAGAGATTCTGGCCGACTTACTGGGACACCTTTATAGGACAGGTCGAAGCGCTTCTGAACACAGAAGTTTTCAGCGATCTCATGATCCAGACAAATATTCGTCCTTTATCGAGACCTTGACAAATCAGACTTCTTCAGTGTTGAATGCAACGGTCGGCGGGATCGGCAATGTCATCGGGACCATTACTCGAGTGATCATCACGCTATTTACCATGCCGTTCGTGCTCTATTATCTCCTGAAAGACGGAAAAGAGATTCCTCACAGGCTTACTCGTTTCATACCTGTCAAGGCCAGACCGACAGTAAACAAGCTCATGACAAATATCAACAGACAAGTCAGCTATTACGTCAGAGGCCAGCTGATCGTAGCCATTTTCGTAGGGATCATGTTCTGGCTCGGTCTTACACTGGTGGGTCTCGATTTCGCTTTGACATTAGGCATTTTTGCTGGGTTTTTGAATCTGATCCCTTACTTGGGCTCGTTTATCGCGACGATCCCGGCACTCATCATAGCTGTGGTGGACTCCCCCTTCATGCTGCTGAAAGTCCTCATCGTCTTTGGGGTAGAACAGTTAATGGAAGGACGTGTGATCTCGCCCTCAAGTTTTGGGTAGCTCACTGAAAATCCATCCAGTCAACATTATTTTTCTTCTGCTTGTGGCCGGACGGTTGTTCGGGCTGCTGGGTGTTGTGTTTCGTAATCCCGGGCTATGCGATCATCAAGATCATTTTCTCTATGCTTTTTGAATGGTACAAGGAGCATTCGGGCCTATATGAAGAAGACTCAGAAAAAATACCGGATGAAATCATCGAAGACACAGAATAAAAGCTCATCGTCCGGATCCTCAGCCAGAGGATCCGGACGATTTTTAATAAAACCTCTTGCATTTATGACAAGCTTGTCACATATAATTACATAATGTGACAACTTGTCATTTCATTCCATTACTAAGGAGGCTACACAGTGCCGACACAGACATTTTTTAATTTACCAGAAGACAAGAGAAAAAAGACTGATCGCTGGAGCTATGAAGGAATTTTCGTCTAAATCCTTAAACGAAGCATCCATTTCAAATATCGTGAAAAACTGCAAAAATATCGCGTGGGTAGTTTCTATCAGTATTTTGAGGATAAGAAAGACCTGTATTTTTTCCTGATCGGAAAGTTCCGCTACAATCACCGCAGCCTGATGCTGAAAAGCTTCGAGGAAAAAGAAGGCGATTTTTATGAGGGCTACAAATTATTCAGTGAGAAATACATCAAATACATTATGGAATCCGAGAAGTTCGGCTTTTTTGAAAACATGTACCTGCATATGAATTACCAGATCAACCAGGAAGCGCGCGTCGATTTCAAACAGGCCGCCTCTCAGAAACTGCCTGACGGCAAGCGCATCGTAGATGTTGTGAAAGAAGACAATCTGAAGATGGCGTCCGAAACGGAACTGATCGATGTGCTCAGGTATATCCTGAGTATGCTGAACGACACGATCATGGAAGGGTTCTGGAAAGAGCTCTCCGTGAGTGAAACGCAGGAGTTATTTACAAAGACGACTGGAATGGATCACCGTATGGTATCGCCATTCCTGAGAGGAAAGAGGATAAAGAATGATTAAGACTTGGAAAATGGATGAACCCGTGGCGGATCGCGGTCAGTCTGGTATTTCTGGCTGTTCAGGTCGTGGGCATGCTGGCAATGCCCACGTTTACGGCCAACATCATCGATTACGGTGTTGCAGAAGGCGACATCGATTATATTATACGGACGGGCTTCATCATGCTGGGCTTCACGCTGATCACGATCGTTGCCGCTATTAGGTCAATGTCTACTATGCAGCAAAGGAGTCTCAGGGGCTTAGGGGATAAGATCCGCAGAAAAATCTACACCATGGTTGCTTATTTTACTAACGAAGAAATCGACAAGTTCGGCACATCGACCTTGATCACCCGGACAACAAACGATGTCATGCAGATCCAGTTTGTAATGATGATGGTGCTTGCGCGTCATGGTGCTGTGCTCCGTTCCTGTTATCGGGGCAGGCATCATGGCGTTTATCAGAGAACCGCAGCTGGCCTTCTGTCTTTCTGATTTCCATTCCGATTTTAGGCCTCGCTGTTGTTTGTCATACTTAAAATCCACAAGCCCAATCTTCAAATCCATGCAGCTGAAAACGAGACAGGCTGAATAAAGTATTCAGAGAAGGACTGACAGGGATTCGCGTCATCCGGGCCTTCAATAAAGATGAATACGAGAAAGAGCGCTTTGATGGAGCAAACTGGGATTTTGCGGCGACTTCGATCAGAGCCTACACGCGCCTGGCATTTATGATGCCGTCGATGATCCTGGCTGTGAGTGTGACCAATATCATGATCATCTGGTTCGGTGCTCAGTTCGTCAGCACCGGGGACATGCAGGTGGGGAATCTGGTTGCATTCATGACTTATGCCATGCAGATCCTTATCGGAGTGTTTATGGTTTCCATGGTCTCCTTTTTCCTGCCAAGAGGACAAATTGCTGCAGCCCGGATCATAGAAGTGCTCGATCACTACCGAATATCATTAAAGATCCCACTGATCCGACAGAACTGAACAAAGATCAGAGTGCGTCACTGCATTTTGATCACGTCGATTACCGTTACTCAGGAGCTGAAAAACTGGCCCTCGAAGAGCATTCATTTCACTCTGAAAAAAGGGCAGCGTACTGGCCATTATTGGCGGGACCGGGTCAGGAAAAACAACTTTAGCCAATCTGATCCCCCGGCTTTATGATGTGGAAAGCGGATCGGTAGAAGTCAACGGGACGGACATCAGAAATGTCAAGACAGGGCGAACTGCGTCAGATCATCGGTTTCGCTCCTCAAAAAGCGGTCTGCTGTTCAGGGACTATCCGAGACAAGTTTGAAATACGGCAAGCCGGACGCGACAGATGAAGAAATCTGGCATGCGCTGGATATCGCTCAGGCAAGGACTTTGTATCAGGCCTTTCAGAAGGCTTGGACTCGCGCGTCGAACAGGGCGGCGGAAACTTCTCCGGAGGGCAAAGACAGAGACTGAGTATTGCCAGAGCACTGGTCACGGATGCGGATATCCTCGTTTTCGATGACTCATTTTCAGCACTCGACTTCAAGACAGATGCCAAACTGAGAGCAGCTCTGGCACCCGTAACAAAAGACGTCGCCGTTGTCATTATCGCACAGCGTATCAGTACGGTTGTGGACGCGGATGAAATCATCGTTCTGGATAAAGGCATCATTGCTGGAAAAGGGACACACGAAGAACTGAAAGCGACGAATAAAGTGTATCAGGAGATCATGGAATCTCAGTTGAAGGGAGAGGACATTTAATGAAAGATGGCGAAAAAAATGCAGCTCATTTAAAAGCCAAGAAAGCGAAAGATTTCTGGGGAACGACAAGGCGCCTGGTGCGCTACATGTCGACACGTTCCTGGGGACTGGCGGCGACGCTTCTGATGGTCATCGCTTCTACGATCATGGCGACGCTCGCACCTTACATCCTTGGACGCGCAACAACTGAAATTACCGGGGCCTCCAGGAAGGGAATGCTTTGAGGGAAGCCGGAACAAACATCGAACGTTATCCGATCGATTTCGGCTTGATCCGCAATATCCTGCTTATCGTAGCGGTTGTCTGACATCGTTGAAGCGCTCTTCAGATATTTCCAGCAGTTTATCACTGCCAGGATCGCTCAGAAAACAGTTTATGACATGCGAAAAGACTTGAAGAAAAAATGTCGACGCCGCCTATCCATTATTATGACACCCATTCCAACGGGGATATCATGTCCAGGGCTGTCAACGACATGGATCAGATCGCCAATACGCTGCAGCAGTCACTGACGCAGTTCATTTTAAGTGTCGTCCAGTTCGTAACCGTGCTGGTCATCATGTTCGCGATCGATATCCGCCTGTCCTTAGTGACGATCGTCACTGTACCGATCAGTTTTCTGCTGATCGCCTACGTGGCACCGAAGTCCCAGAAACAGTTCGCTGCTCAGCAGAAAGAACTCGGGATATTGAACGATCAAGTCGAAGAAACTTATTCCGGACACACGATCGTTAAAACATATAACCGCGAAGAAGCTGAAATAGAAAAATTTGTAAAACAGAGTGCCAAGCTGAATGAGGCGTCCTGGAAAGCTCAGTTCCTGACCGGGATCATGATGCCCTTAGTCAGTTTTTCACGTGACTTGGGTTACTTCGGTGTCGCTATCGTCGGCGGGATCGGTGTGGCTAACGGGTCGATTTCTTTAGGTAACGTGCAGGCGTTTATCCAGTACGTCAACCAGTTTTCTCAACCGGTCAGGCAGATCGCTAACCTGGCCAATACCATTCAAGTGACGATCGCTTCCTGTGAACGTGTGTTTGAAGTCCTTGATGAAGAACCGATGGAAATCACAGAGTCAGGACTGGATCCTAAGCCGGCTTCTCCATATAAAGTCGAATTTGATCATGTCGAGTTCGGCTATGAGAACGATGATCTGCTTATGACAGATTTCAACCTGACAGTTAAAGAAGGCGAGATGATTGCCGTCGTCGGCCCGACCGGAGCCGGGAAATCGACGCTGATCAATCTGCTGGAACGGTTTTATGATGTCAAAGGCGGCAGCATCCGCTATGAAGGAACTGATACCAGAGATATCGAACGTGACGAGCTGAGAAGCAAATTCTCGATGGTACTGCAGGATACCTGGCTGTTCAATGGTACGATCTGGGACAACCTGAAATACGGCAGCCACGACAAGGAACCGAGTGATGAAGACATTCTCGAAGCATCCAAAGCCGCTCACGTGGATGAATTTGTAAGACGTCTCCCGGACGGCTATGAGACGGTGCTGAATGAAGAAGGGACGAACATCTCCCAGGGACAGCGCCAGCTCATCACGATCGCCAGAGCATTCATGGCGGACCCTGAGATACTGATTTTAGACGAAGCCACCTCATCAGTGGACACCCGTACGGAGATTTTGATCCAGCGGGCCATGGGCAGACTCCTTGAAAACAGGACAAGCTTTGTCGTGGCTCACCGGCTGTCCACGATCAGGGATGCCGATAAGATCATTGTCATGAATCATGGGGATGTCATCGAAACGGGGAATCATGATGATCTGATGTACCAGAACGGTTTCTATGCCGATCTGTATAATGCACAATTTCAGACACCTGACCAGCAGCTGAAAGCTGTCTGATTCTGAAAGCTGCCCGATTTCCGGGCAGCTTTTTCTTATAGTCCCATTCGAGAACAGGTTCGACACTTAGGACAGGTATGCGCGTAGGTAATGACCGAAAAGAGGCAAGTTCGGTTGAAAGGAGCGGCTGGCAGGACTGTAACTGTCGAAGTTGGAGCAAGTTCGACGCTTAGAAATAAAAAAGGTGCAGCTACTTACCGAAAAGGGACCAGTTCGGTAAGTAGCAACATCAAGTTATGTTAAAACAGCCGAATACAGGATACCTTCGTCACTTAGCAAACAAAAAGACCTTCGTACTTACCGAATATTGCCCGATTCGGTAAGTACGGGAGGTAGAGACAACGGAACTTACCGAATGGACAGAAAGCGATATAAATATGCCGGCGACTCCGTTTAAAGAACGGAGTCGCCGGGTCGCCGGACATAGCTATGTTTATTTTCCTGGACGAGAAGCAATCATATGCAGTGAACCGTCAAACGTCCATCTGTCGACAGGCGCCGGCAGAATGAAATGGTCGCCTTTTCTGCAGCTGTATGAGGCATCGTCAATATTCAGCGTTCCCTTACCGTCCAGCACACTGACCAGGGTGTAGGGCGCTTCTTTTTCGAAAGTCGCTTTTCCGTTTGTTTTCCATTCTTTGACAGTGAAGAACGCGTTTTTGACCAATGTTGTTCTCGGTATAATCGTCTGTTTTGATCGTCTGCATCTCGAGTTCAGGATCGACGTGAGGGACGGTGGTCACGGCAATGGAGTCTTCGATATGCAGCTCTCTTTTTTCACCGTTGTCCTGGATGCGGTCGTAATCGTAAACGCGGTAGGTTGTATCGCTGGACTGCTGCGTTTCCAGGATCACGATTCCTCCGCCGATGGCATGAATGGTGCCGCTTGGAACATAGAAGAAATCGCCCGGTTTGACTTCTTTTCTTCTCAGAAGTTCGTCCCACTGTCCGTTATCGATCAGTAATCTTAGTTCTTCTTTTGTTTTTGCATGATGACCGTATACGATTTCTGAACCTTCTTCAGCATCGACGATGTACCAGCATTCTGTCTTGCCCAGTTCACCTTCATGTTCTTTCCCGTAAGCATCATCGGGGTGCACCTGGACGGACAAGTCTGTCTGCGCGTCAATGATCTTGGTAAGAAGAGGGAAGACGTCGCCTTCGCTGTAGCCAAACAGCTCTTTGTGGTTTTCCCACAGTGAGTCAAGTGTTTTTCCTTTGTACTGACCGCTGACCACCGAGCTCGGACCATGTTTATGTGCACTGATCGCCCAGAGCTCACCCGTTTTTTCACTGGGGATAGCGTAATCGAACAACTCATGCAATTTCTTGCCGCCCCAAAGTTTTTCCTTGAATTCACCATTAAAAAATAAAGGTTCTGACATATGAAAACTCCTATCACTTTTTTCTATAGTTTAGCACAGAAAGAAGGAGTTGTAGAAATCATTTACGGCATTCGCTGCAGACTTGTACTTTTTCCCTTCATCTATTATAATTTATAAGGATATGAGCAAATTTGAGAGTTAATACTATTAAGTATTTAGAGTATACTAAAGAAAGCAGGTAATCAGTAATGGCACAACTGTTTTTCCGTTATGGAGCAATGAACAGTGGGAAATCGATCGAAATTCTGAAAGTCGCACACAACTATGAAGAACAGGACAAACCCGTAGTCTGTATTTACGAGCGCATTGGATGACCGGGAAGGTGTCGGCTATATTTCAAGCCGCATTGGACTTAAACGCAAGGCAGTTCCTGTGACGGAAGAAATGAATATTTTTTCAGTTGTCCAGGGGATAGAAAAACCAGTGGCTTGTGTCCTGATAGATGAAGCCCAGTTTTTAAATAAAGAACATGTCGGCCAGCTGGCGCAGATCGTGGATGAGCTCAAGATCCCGGTCATGGCGTTCGGTTTGAAGAATGACTTCAGGAATCAGTTGTTCGAAGGTTCAGAACAGCTGCTGCTTCTGGCCGACAAGATCGAAGAGATGAAAACGATCTGCTGGTTCTGTCACAAAAAAGCAATCATGAATCTGCGTGTACATGATGGGAAAGCGGTCTACACCGGAGAACAGATCGCTATAGGCGGCAACGAAACCTACTACCCTGTCTGCCGGAAACACTACCATGACCCGTTGTTATAAACGCGACCAGAAAAGAGGTAATATTAAATGAGTAATCTGACAGATCGATTGGAACAAGTCGAAATCAGGTATGATGAACTGAATGAACTACTGAGTGACCCGGAAGTGATCAATGATACGGATCGCCTGATGAAGTTAAGTAAAGAAGAAGCAAGTTTAAGAGAAACCGTGACGAAATTCAGGAAATATAAAGATGTTGTGGCTGAACTGGAAGATACCGAAGAAATGCTGAATGATTCTTTGGACAAGGAAATGGAAGAATTGGCTAAAGAAGAACGCAATGAGCTTCGGGAAGAAAAAGAAAAACTGGAAGAAGAGCTGAAAGTGATGCTGCTTCCTAAAGATGAAAATGACGAACGCAACATTATCATGGAGATCCGCGGTGCAGCCGGTGGGGATGAAGCGCAGCTGTTTGCCAGCGATTTGTATGAAATGTATCAGAAGCACGCCGACAGTCAGGGATGGAAAACAGAAGTCCTGGACAAGAGCTTCGGTAATGCCGGCGGATTCAAGGAGGTCACGCTGATGATTTCGGGATCAGACGTTTATTCCAAACTGAAATTTGAAAACGGCGCCCACCGTGTCCAGCGTGTTCCTCAGACGGAATCACAGGGACGCATCCATACATCGACAGCAACGGTCGTCGTCATGCCGGAAGCAGAAGATGTTGAAGTGGATATCGACGAGAATGATATCAGAGTGGATATTTACCTTGCAGAGTGGAGCCGGCGGCCAGCACGTCAACAAGACAGCCTCGGCTGTAAGACTGACCCATGAACCCACAGGCATCGTTGTCGCCATGCAGGATGAACGTTCTCAGCTTAAAAACAGAGAAAAAGCGATGAAAGTCCTGCGTTCGCGTATCTATGATATGATCACACAGGAAGCCCAGGCTGAACTGGATGCCGAAAGAAAGTCTGCTGTAGGCACGGGAGACCGGTCTGAACGCATCCGTACGTATAACTTCCCTCAGAGCCGTGTGACCGATCACCGGATCAATCTGACCATTCAGAAACTGGACCAGATCCTGGCCGGAAAACTGGACGAAATCATCGAGCCCCTGCTCATGTGGGAACAGACCAACAAAATGGAGCAGCTGAAGAATGACTATTAAGTCTATAGAAGAAGCCTCAACGTATGCAGAAGTCCTCTCTTGGGCTTCTTCTTTTAGAAGGGAACAGTAAGGATCCGCACATTGCAGAGTGGCTTTTGAAAGAGCGTTTTGACTATTCACTGACGGATCTGGTGCGTCTGCAGCGTCAAAAGATGACTCAGCCTGACAAAGACCGTTATGTCACTGATATCAAAGAGGCTGCTTCCGGCAGACCTCCGCAGCACATCGTCGGTCATGAATGGTTTTATGACCGAAAATTCAACGTGTCGGAAGATACCCTGATCCCAAGGCCCGAAACAGAAGAATGGTTTCATGGGTATATAGAAAAACTGCCCGAACGCCCCTTGCGTGTCCTGGACATAGGAACGGGTTCGGGTGTCCTGGCGATCAGCCACAAACTCGAACGACCGCAGGACAAGGTCGTCGCAGTGGACATCAGCGAAGCGGCACTTGCTGTGGCGCAGAAAAATGCGTCAAAACTGGGTGCTGACGTTATATTCCAGAAGAGTGATATAATGAAAAATGCTGAGGGGACATTTGACCTTATTGTATCTAACCCCCCATACATCAGTCAGAGGGAACGTGAGGTCATGGATGAATCTGTTATCAGCTATGAACCGCACATTGCTCTGTTTGCAGAAGACGAGGGGCTGTATTTTTACAGAAAAATCGCTGAACAAGCGTTACAGAAATTAAATCCAGGTGGACAGCTGATCCTGGAGTTCGGCTACAGGACAAGGTGCTGAAATCTTTAAAATCTTCCGGGAATCAGTTTAGCAAGGCAACCATTGAGGTCAATAAAGATTTCAGCGGGCATGACCGCACGCTCCATCTGAAATGTGAAACGAGAAATAAGAAAGAGGGAAACACAGATGCAGACAGTCTATCTTGACTCTAGCGAACTGAATGACGCCGCCAATTACCTTAAAAAAGGGGAAGTCGTCGCCTTTCCGACAGAAACTGTGTATGGCCTAGGGGCAGATGCCACGAATGAAGAAGCTGTACAGAAAATATTTGCGGCTAAAGGACGCCCGAGTGATAATCCGCTTATCATCCACATTGCGAATGAGGATCAGCTGGAACGCTATGTAGAATCCGTGCCTGATGTGGCCAGAAAGATCATCAGCCATTTCTGGCCAGGGCCTTGTACCCTGGTCCTGAACAAGAAAGGTCCCATTGCCCCTTCTGTCACCGGTGGGCTGAATACAGTCGGCGTCAGAATGCCGGATCATCCGGTAGCTCTGGAACTGATTGAAAAAGCCGGGGTACCCCTGGCTGCACCCAGTGCCAATTCTTCAGGCAAACCGAGTCCCACGAGTGCTCTGCACGTCAGAAGAGATCTGGATGGGAAAATCCAGGCGATCGTCGACGGCGGTTCGACCGGTGTCGGGCTGGAATCGACAGTCCTGGATTTAACGGATCCCGAAAAACCAACGATATTGAGACCGGGTGGCGTCACTCTCGAAGAGCTGGAAACCTTAATCGGAAAAGTTTATGTTGATACGCATTTAACGGACGCTAAGGCCGCACCCAGATCTCCAGGCATGAAATACAAGCATTATTCGCCCGAGAAACCTGTATGGATCTTGCCTGATTCACTGAACGAGACTGAAAAGGTGATGAACCGGCTGGAAGCAGAGGGAGAAAAAATCGGCATGCTGGTCAGTGAAAACTGGCTGCGCGATCTGGATAATGGAAGAAGAACAGGGCGCTCACTGGGAGCTAAAGATAAACCGCAGCAGGCGGCATCCCGGCTATTTTCATGTTTAAGAGCGCTGGATGACGAAGATATAACCATAATACTGGTAGAACCCTATGAAAAGATCGGGATCGGTACGGCGTACATGAATCGACTGGAAAAAGCAGCCAGCCGGATTTTATGATCAGGTGAAAGAATTCTCAGTTTTTCTGGAAAGTTCTGCCTACTTTCTGTACAATAATAAAAGGAATAAAAAAGGACAAAAAAAGGAGCCGGGTCATGGGAAACTTTCAAGTTATAGATCATCCGCTTATACAGCATAAGCTGACAATTATCAGAGACAAAAATACAGGAACGAAATATTTCAGAGAAGTTGTCAATGAGATTGCCCGTTTATTAGCGTATGAAGTCTCACGAGAAATGCCGCTGCAGGACATCGAGATCGAAACACCTCTCGTGAAAACCGTTCAGAAACAGCTGGCAGGTAAAAAAGTAGTGATCGTCCCTATTTTAAGAGCGGGACTGGGAATGGTCGACGGAATGCTGGATCTTATTCCCGCTGCAAAAGTCGGGCATGTCGGCATGTACCGTGATCACGACACAATGGAACCTGTTGAGTATTTCATCAAGATGCCTTCAGATCTCTCGGAGCGTCAGATGCTTGTTGTGGATCCGATGCTTGCTACCGGTGGTTCAGCCGTGGCAGCCATTGATGCCTTGAAAAAACGCGGGGCAACGAATATCAAGTTCGTCTGCCTGGTTGCAGCTCCCGAAGGTGTAAAGGTCCTTCAGGAAGCACACCCGGATGTTGACATCTATACGGCTTCTCTCGACGAAAGATTAAACGAAAAAGGTTATATATTACCCGGCTTAGGTGATGCGGGCGATCGTTTATTCGGAACATTATAAAAATGAAACGGAAAGCTTCGAAGAGAGTCCGGCTCTTTTCGAAGCTTTTTCTTATCCTGCTGAAGAACAGAACCTATAAATACATCGACCGTCAGCCTTCCTGACTCAAGAGGGAATTTCACATGTCTTGTGTCTGTCTGACGGTCATCACCACGAGGGTCTGATCGCAGAAATTTCATTGGTTTATAGGTATGTAAGCGTGTAACATTGGTGTAATATGCATAACAAATGAAATATTTGAAGGTTTATGCTAGTATAATAACGAAAGGATGAACGAGATGCCACTAGTCATGCTGCAGTCGGTAGTCGATCTTATCTCGCATGTGTTCTTCATACTTGTTGCTTTTTGGGCACTGCAGGCGTTCAAGACGGATGTCGTGATAAAGAAAAATCATATCCCTCAGGCGCGGACCTTATATATACTGATCTCAATAGCATTAGGCTATACAACGAGCAACTTTTTTTTAGAGTTTATACTATCTATTCAGAACTTGTTTTTCCTCATATAATATATTGCGTATAAATGACAGGTGAATGCCGTTTGTCACAAAGATGTCATGAAGGAAGGGGTTTCACAGTGTTCCCCTCTGAGTGGCTTTCTGATATACTGTATCGAGTATGTGCCGAAAAGGGCTTTACTTATTTTAGGTACAGAATTACCCATAACAAATACATTTGAAACGATGAATCACTGGAACAGGAAATATGGAGGACATAGAAATGGAGAAAATTATAGTAGGCGGAGGGAATAGGCTCAAAGGGTCTGTCGATATTGACGGAGCCAAGAATGCTGCACTTCCTATATTAGCCGCTACAGTATTAGCGAGTAAAGGAACAAATGTCATAGACAATATCCCCCTTCTATCAGATATTTATATCATGAATGAAGTGCTGACACATTTGAACCTGAATGTTGAATTTGATGAAGAAAATCAGATCATCCGGACAAATGCTGAAGCTGAGATCAATAATGAAACACCTTTTGATTTCATGAGTAAAATGCGTGCATCGATTGTCGTCATGGGACCACTACTCTGCCCGAACAGGCTATGCTAAAGTGGCATTACCAGGCGGATGTAATATTGGATCAAGACCGATCGATCTGCATTTGAAAGGCTTTGAAGCCATGGGTGTTGATGTCACGGTTGGAAACGGCCACATCGAAGCCTCCGTTGACAAACTGAAAGCTGCTAATATCTATCTGGACTTCCCTAGTGTGGGAGCGACTCAGAATATAATGATGGCTGCGACTTTAGCTGAAGGAACGAGTGTCATCGAGAATGTCGCCAGAGAACCTGAAATCGTTGATCTAGCAAATTTCTTAAACAAGATGGGAGCTAAAATCGTCGGTGCCGGTACAGAATCTCTGCGTATTCAGGGTGTTGAATCACTTGAGGCAACCGATCATTCCATTATTCCTGACCGTATCGAAAGCGGGACCTTTATGGTAGCTGCGGCGATCACTCAGGGGGAAGTTCTGATCAAAAATGCCGTCAGTGAACACAACAAGCCGCTGATATCGAAACTGGGCGAAATGGGAACGACGTTTATCGAAACGGATGAAGGCCTGAAAGTGATGGGTCCTGAAAAACTTAAACCGACAGATGTGAAGACACAGCCTTATCCGGGCTATCCCACGGACCTTCAAGCACCGATGACCATCGCACAGCTGGTTGCAGAAGGAACCAGCATCATGCGTGAAACAGTGTTTGAGAACAGATACATGCATATGGAAGAACTCCGCAAAATGAATGCATCGTTCAAAATCGATGGTCAGAGCCTTATCATTCAAGGCGGCAACATTCTGCAGGGAGCTGAAGTTGCTTCCACAGACCTTCGCGCTGCAGCCTCACTGATCCTGGCTGGCTTAGTATCAAATGGGCATACACAAGTAACACAGCTGCATCATTTAGACAGAGGTTACTCTAAATTTCATATTAAAATGAAAAAACTGGGTGCCGATATCGAACGTATCAGCGAAGAGTCATCCGAAGCAGCCGAGTCGACTCAATCTACGACTGCTTCTGCTTAACTAACAGAATAAATTTAAGAGAGAGAAGGGAATGCCGCAATCAGACATTCGTATTCTCTCTTTTTGATTTTTTTCTATTAGTTAACAAATAATTAAGAATACCGATTTGGTGTTGCTCTTTTTTATCATGTTGAGTATCATAGAAAGAGTGAAAACATTTTTAGAATTATGCATCTCGAAACAGGAAACATTTAATGAACAGGTGAGAGGAGAAACACGATGGCTAGAGATATCGGCATCGATTTAGGTACAGCGAATGTACTGGTTCATGTAAAAGGAAAAGGTATCGTACTGAACGAACCTTCCGTAGTTGCATTAGATACAAAAACAAATGAAGTTTTAGCAGTCGGGGAAGATGCCTACATGATGGTGGGCCGTACTCCGGGAAACATCAAAGCGATCCGTCCGCTTCAGGGTGGTGTGATTGCTGATTTTGACATAACTGAAGCCATGCTGACATACTTTATTGACAAGCTTAATGTGAAAGGTTTTCTGAGCAAACCCAATATCCTGATCTGCTGTCCGACAAACATTACAGCGATCGAGCAGAAAGCGATCATTGAAGTCGCTGAAAAGAGCGGCGGCAAAAATGTCTATTTGGAAGAAGAACCGAAAGTCGCCGCCATTGGTGCCGGGATGGATATATTCCAGCCTAGCGGGAATATGGTCATCGATATCGGCGGAGGGACCAGTGACATCGCGGTCTTGTCCATGGGCGGCATCGTTACAAGCCGTTCCATCAAGATAGCCGGCGATACGCTGGATAACGACATCACGCTTTATGTGAAGAAGAAACATAAATTGCTTATAGGCGAACGGACAGCTGAGACGATCAAAAAAGAAATCGGCGTCATGTTCGATCACGGCAGAAATGATGAAATGGACGTAAGAGGACGGGACATGGTGACAGGTCTTCCGCGAACGATCACCATTTCTTCACTGGAAGTACTGGAAGCAACGCGTGAATCTATGGATATTGTTGTTGAACAGGCGAAAGCAGTATTGGAACAGACACCACCTGAATTGTCCGCAGACATTATTGACCGGGGCGTTATTCTTACTGGTGGGGGTGCACTGCTTGACGGCATCGAACTTTTATTCGCTGAAGAACTGAAAGTTCCTGTGTTCAAAGCAGAAAACCCGCTCGATTCCGTTGCTTTAGGAACAGGGATCTTGCTTGAAAATCTGAAAAACAGAAAACGTTAGAGCGATATGGACGATAATGTTCCGGAAAATGAATAGAGGTGTATGCTGATGACATGGAAAACGGTAGTAAAAGATATACTCATATATATTCTGAAAGTTCTGATTGTATTACTGCTGATAGCCGCAGCTTTTATAATCGGAACAATGATCGGCTATAGTATTGTCGGCGGTGCCGGCGAGCCGATGGATGTTTTCAATCCGGAAATGTGGCAGCATATTCTAGACTATATTTTCTGATACTGAGTACAAAGAAGCACTTTATGGAGGGCAGCCCTTTTGTAAAGTGCTTTTTTTTAAAATTTTTTTCATGAGATTTTTTTTCTTTTCACAGTACTATTTATAGAGAAGAAAGGTCGAGTTCTTCTACTACATGATGAAAAGAGGAATAGCATGAACACAGTCTCACTTATAGGAAGAATGGTAAAGGATCCGGATCTGAGAGACGTCGGCGACAGTCGCTTCGTTACAAACAATGTTCTGGCTGTCAGAAAGACGTTTAAAAAAGAAGGAAGCTCAGATGCTGATTTTATCCCCTTTGTGGCCTGGGGGAAGAAAGCGGAACTGATCGAGAAGCACTGCCGAAAGGGTGACCTGATCGCTTTGAACGGTAAAATGCAGTCACGTTCTTATCAGACAGGCGATGACGAAACGAAGTACGTGGTGGAAATGCTTGTGGATGATATCGAATTCATCCAGAAAAAAAGCAGGGACAAAGCAGAAGAATAAGGGGATCATAAATTAGAGACACAGGTACTATGGATCGTTTGCAGCTCAGCGATCGAGAGTACCTGTGTCTTTGCATCTTTTCTGTCACAATTAGCTTAATTCTAAGTTTCATGCATTGATTTACACAAAAAATTCAACTATGGTATGTATAATAAGGTTGAATGAAAAAGAGAGAAGGTAAATCATGCATATTTTAATGATTGAAGATAATGAATCTGTATGTGAAATGATCGAGATGTTTTTTCTGGAAGAAGAGTGGCAGGCCACCTTTGTGCAGAACGGTAAAGAAGGGCTAAAGGTTTACCAGACATCACCTGATCAGTTTGATCTCGTCATACTGGACATCATGCTTCCTGAGATGGATGGGATAACGATATGCAGAGAAATCAGAAAAGAATCGCTTACGGTGCCGATCATCATGCTGACTGCCAAAGATTCAGAAAGCGATGAAGTGATCGGTCTGGAAATCGGTGCCGATGATTATGTGACCAAGCCGTTCAGTCCGCTGACATTAGTGGCACGAATCAAATCACTGCTTAGACGTGTGACTAATACAGGAACGAACGGTCCAGGTGAACTGACCTACGATATCGAAACAGAACATCTGAAAATGGACCGGACCACACGCGAAGTTATTTTATACGGCAAGTCACTGGATAACCTGACACCAAAAGAATTTGACTTGCTTTTCACGCTGGCCAACAGTCCAAGACGTGTTTTTTCAAGAGAACAGCTGCTTCAGCTGGTCTGGGATTATGAATATTTCGGTGACGAGCGTACGGTCGATGCGCACATCAAAAAGCTGCGTCAGAAAGTCTGGTTAATGGACCTCAAGTAATTAAAACCGTATGGGGAGTAGGATACAAGTTCGATGATACTGAAACGATTGACTGAAGATGAAACTACCCTATTTTTTCCAGCAGTTTTTAGGGTTTTTAGCCGTCATCATCATCCTTATGACGGTGACGATTTTCACACTGGTAGTTTTTGGACGCCGGACAGCCTTGAATGCGACAGAAAACAGATTGTTCAGTTATGCCGAATCTCTTGTTGAGGAAAATCTGGATCAGGCCGAACTGAATACGATCCGCAGTGTTTTGATCGATCAGGATGTTTCTTTTTTTGTTTTTGATGAAGCAGGAGAAGTCCTGTATCCTGATCTTCCGCCGAACTTTCGGGCAAATATTTCTTCTGAACAAATGCAGGAACTTGAATCAGGTGAACGAATTTCTCAGATCACTCATCATGAAGATTTGATAGGGAATCCACGAGAAACAACACTGGTTTATCTGCCGTATTTCACGCAGGATAATGACCAGTTTGCGGGATTTGTGACAGTGAGTACGCCAATCAGTCATATCAACCGGCAGATGGAGGAGCTGAAAGGTGATCTGTTCAATGCTTTCCTTATCTCAGCCATTGTCGCTGTGCTGATGAGTCTGGTTTTTGCTCATTACCAGGTCAAGCGTGTCAACCGCCTGAGAAAGGCAGCTCATAAAGTAGCCCAAGGGGATTACGCGATCCAGCTTGAACATAACGAACGGGATGAGATCGACTATTTGACTCGGGATTTCAACCAAATGGTGACCGTCCTGAAAGATTCTGAAGATGAGGTCGAAAAGCAGGAAGAACGCCGTAAGAGCTTCATGCAGGATGCCGCGCATGAAATGCGGACGCCTTTGACTACAATCAATGGACTCCTGGAAGGTCTGGAACATGACGTCATTCCGGAATCACAGAAATTGAGAAGCATTAAATTGATGAGGAAAGAAACACGCCGTCTGATACGTCTGGTCAATGAAAACATGGATTATGAAAATATCCGGTCCAATCGTATCATGCTGACCAAACACAGCATTCCGCTCGTCTGAAATCGTTGATGAGATCAGTGAACAGATGGATGAGATCATTAAAGATTCTACAATGAACTCGTCATTCAAGGTGTCGATCAGGTGACAGTTTATGCAGATTATGACCGGCTGAAACAGATACTGGTCAATCTGATCAAAAATGCCATGCAGTTCACTCAAGACGGGGTTATTGAAATAACCGGTCGTCAGAAGCCGGACGGCACGGAGATCCTGATCAAAGATACGGGGATCGGCATGACCGAGAACCAGATGGAGAACATCTGGGAGCGGTACTACAAGGCAGATCTGTCCCGAACAAAAACCAGATTCGGTGAATCCGGACTCGGACTGGCCATCGTCCAGCAGCTGGTACATCTGCACGGTGCATCAATCACAGTGGAGAGTGAAATAGATAAAGGCACGACGTTCAGAATCTTTTTCCCAAAAATGTAAAGATCATAAAAGCGATTCATTCAGGATAATGATGCATCGTTTTTAAAATGAGAACTTTTTAATTGCCTAAATCATTTCATTTGCCTTATAATAAAGTTTCGCTTAAAATATGCGAGAAGAATGAATCAATCGGATAAAACTGATAAAAAACAAAATAAAATGAAAAAGGAGGGCTATTTATGTTTAAATTCAAACCACTTTTCAATAAGCGAAATGCTTTATTTGGTTTGATCACTGTGCTTTTTTGGCTCAAGACATATATGGCCTATTGGATAGAATTTGAATTAGGAGTGACTGGAGTTATCCAGCATTTCCTGCTGCTGATCAATCCACTAGCTGTAACACTTGTACTGTTTTCCGGTGCACTTTACTTTAAAAAGTCCCGAACATCCTACGTGGTTCTGTTTGGTGTTTTAGTGGCGACGACGCTGCTGCTTTATTCGAACATACTGTATTACAGAGAGTTTTCAGATTTCCTTACGACAAATATCCTGGTCGGATCCAACAATGTTTCTACAGGACTGATCGCTTCGACGTTTGCCATGATGAGACCCTGGGACCTGATTTACTGGTTCGACATTATACTTGTCGCGGGCATTTATTTTAAAAGACGCGATTGGGTAATGAATTATTACCGGAAATCTGCAAAAAAACGTGATGTGTTTGCGGTCACGGTCCTGGGCTTGTCGTTATTTGCCGGGAACCTGGCTTTGGCTGAAATCGACCGTCCTCAGTTACTGACACGGACGTTCGACAGAAATTATATCGTGAAGTACCTGGGACTTAATTTCTTTACAGGCTATGATGTTTTTCAGACTGTCCAGAACAGTCAGATCCGTGCGAGTGCCGATGAGACACATTTAAATGAAATCATCGATTTTACAAGAGAGAATTACCGGGAACCTGATTCGGAGTACTTTGGTGTGGCAGAAGACCGCAATGTCATCGTACTGTCCATGGAGAGCGTGCAGCAGTTTCTTATTGATTATGAGCTGGAAGATGAAAATGGTGTAAAACATGAAGTGATGCCTTTTGTCAACAGTCTCTTCAACAGTGAAGATTCATACAGTTTCAATAATTTCTTCCATCAGACCAGTCAGGGGAAATCTTCTGACGGTGAGATACTGGCAGAAACCTCTCTTTATGGCTTGTCTGAAGGAAGCGCGTTTCAGACGCTTGGCTCTACAAATGAGTTCCACGCAGCTCCTGCCATTCTGGAACAGAAAGCAGGCTATTCGTCTGCCGCCTTTCACGGAAATGTGGGCTCTTTCTGGAACAGAACGGACACCTACCGTAACTTCGGTTACGACTACTTTTTTGATGCTGAATTTTATGATGTAGAAGGCGAACGGTCGCTGGAATACGGACTGAAGGACAAACTGTTTTTCCATGACTCGGTCGAGTACATCGAGCAGCTTCCGCAGCCGTTTTATACCAAGTTCGTCACGGCTCACCAATCACTTTCCGTATCCGTTAGATGAACAGAATGAGGGGTTCCCTATGCCCAGACAGAAGACAAGACGATCAATCAGTACTTTGCAACAGCCAATTATCTTGACCAGGCCATTGAAGAGTTCTTCAATTACCTGAAAACAAGTGGTCTTTATGAAAATTCGATCATCATGCTTTACGGTGATCATTACGGAATTTCCAATATGCGTAATCCTCAACTTGCTGAACTTATTGGTAAAGACAGGATGGAATGGGACGACAATGATGATGTCGACAGCGAGCGCGTCCCTTCTTGATCATGCATGTGCCCGGAGTGGAAAACGGTCAAGTTTTTGACACCTATAGCGGCCAGGTAGATCTGCTGCCGACGCTTCTCCATCTGACGGGTATCGAAACAGATGAATTCCTGTTCATGGGACAAGACCTATTGTCGGGGAATCATAATAATACGGTGCCACTGAGAAACGGAAGGGTCATGACTCCCGAGTATTCGTTCCTGGGACAATCGATCTATGATAACGAGGGCAACGACATAACCGCTGACCTGACTGAAGAAGAACTGGCTGAATTGCTGAGTTTAAAAGAAGAAGCAAGAAAAGAACTGACCCATTCGGATAATATCATGATGATGGATCTGCTGCGCTTTTATTCTCCTTCTTCAATAAAAGAGTTTGTTCCCAACGATTATATTTATTCCAATCAGCTGGATATACTTGAAGAAAAAGCGCTAAAGAGCAACAGTCTTCTGAAACAGAGAGACGGCTGACAGGTGAACCGCTCGATGAATCCGATGCACCGGAGCTGATCAATGAAATGAATCATAGTGATTTCATTTCAAATGATCGATCCGGACAAAAAACTGAATATCGAAAAATTGAAATAAGGAGAAAGTGAGTGCTGGATTTTTCGGCACTCACTTTTTCACTTTTTTAAGTCCGCGAAGTTAAAGAATCTATGTTATACTTACTGTGATAGTCAACGTATAAGCTTATAAAAAAAGGAGCACGATATGAACGTATTAAAAATCAAAGAACTGGCAACTGACCGCATTAAAAAAGGATTTCCAGTACTTGAAGAACTGGATTTCGTAAATAAAAATGAGCTTGTCGAGGGCGACTTTGTCAAGCTGGTCGACAAGTCCGGGAAATTTGTTGCCTATGGCTACATTGGAAATGAAAAGAAAACGGCCGGATACGTCCTCTCGCTGGAAGAATCTGAAAAACTGGATTATGCCTTTTTTGACCGACTGTTCAGGATGGCAAGAGAAAAGAGAACAGCTTTCTACGGCGGATGACAAAACCACGGCTTTCCGTTTCTTCAATGGTGACGGCGATGGAGTCGGCGGATTGACGATCGATTACTACGCGGGATATTATGTTTTTTCCTGGTACAGTGCAGGAATCTACCAGCACAAGGACATGATCTTAAAAGCATTTAAAGTGGCGATCCCTGACTTCAAGGGAATCTATGAAAAATGCCGTTATCCTCAGAGCGCCTTACAAAAGCCGATTTTGTTGAAGGGGACAAAGCTGAAGAGCCTCTGGTCATTCTGAAAACGGGATCCGCTATAACACCTATTTAGATGAAGGCTGGATGACCGGTCTGTTTCTGGATCAGCGCAATGTCAGAAGAAAAATCATGGAAGACTGGGGACCTGTCCTGAATGCCTTCAGTTATACCGGTGCGTTTTCTGTTGCGGCGTGCATGGGCGGTGCATGAAAACCGTTAATGTGGATGTGGCCAATAGAAGCAAAGAACGCACAAGAGAACAGTTTGAAGTGAACGGTCTGAACAGTGATCAGCACGAGATCCGTGTGATGGACGTGTTTGCCTATTTGGATTATGCCAAGAAACATCAGCTGCAGTTTGACCTGATCGTTCTGGATCCTCCAACGTTTGCACGACACAGAAGAAGCGCACATTCAGTGTGGATAAAGATTATACTGAACTGGCGAAAGATGCTGTCCAGGTTCTGGCTCCCGGCGGTCTGGCTCATCACGTCGACGAACGCATGGAATGTTTCGCGGGATGATTTCTTCGACAGCGTGAATCAGGCTTTCGTCTGATCTGGATGTCGATGCTTATCTGGTGGAAGAATTCGGTCTGCCGGAAGACTTTGCGGTGAACAAGCAGCATCCTGAATCCGACTATCTCAAGGTCTTTGTTCTTGAAAGATCTAAAAATTAATATAGAAAAAAACAGGGAAACCTGTTTTTTTCTATGATTCAAGCGACAGATAGGCTGTAAAAGGTTTCCTGACTTAGTCTTATCTGACTGTGGATCCATGCATAATGGATAGAGTGACTATCCACCATGGACGGCTAAAGAGAACAAACTATAATTTAAAAGAGCATGACGCTAAAAAGAACTCCCGTTTTTATTTGGGGGTTCTTTTTCAGCAAATATGACCATTTAATGAAGAATATTGGAATAAAGTAAAATGCGATAAGCGTACCTGTAATAATGTGATAAAATAAATAGATAGTTACAAGTGGAGAAAGGACGAAACGAAATGTCGGCATATATCTCTGTAAAGAATGAAGTGAAACGTTATCAGTCCGGTGAGACCGTGGTCGTTGCCAATGACGGGATAACGTTTGATATAGAAAAGAATGAATTCGCAGTTATTGTCGGTCCAAGTGGCGCCGGCAAAACGACCGTCTTGAATATCCTTGGCGGCATGGATTCAGCAGACGAAGGAGATGTTATCATTGACGGAACAAATATCGTCGGCTTCAAGGAAAAGCAGCTGACAGGTTACCGCCGCAATGATGTGGGATTCATTTTCCAGAATTATAATCTGATCCCTAACCTTACGGCAAAAGAGAATGTGGAACTAGCTGCTGAGATCTCTCCCAATGCACTGGATGCTGAAGAAATACTGATCAGCGTCGGGCTGAAGGACCGAATGGACAATTTCCCCGCACAGCTTTCCGGCGGCGAACAGCAGCGTGTGGCCATTGCACGGGCTCTGGCTAAACAGCCGAAACTTTTGCTTTGTGATGAACCGACTGGTGCTTTGGATTATGAAACAGGTAAAAAAGTCCTTGATCTTCTCAGTCGCTCGAAAGATGAATTCGGCGCAACGGTCGTAGTCATCACCCACAACCGGGCAATCGCACCGATGGCGGACCGGGTCATTGATATCAACAATGCCAAAGTCAGAAAAGTGACACTGAATGATCATCCGCAGCCGGTGGAATCGATCGAATGGTGAGCGGGATGCGAAATGAGGATCTAAAATGAAAAAAAGAGCATTATGGAAAGATACATTTAAAGAAATAGGCCGAAGCAAGACGCGTTTTCTGTCTATCTTTGCCATCATTCTGATCGGCGTGGCTTTCTTTGCGGGTCTGAACGCCACCTGGCCCGTCATGATCGAGACGGCAGATACCTATTATGATGAACAGAATCTGAGCGATCTGCATGTGTTTTCAACAATGGGACTGGAAGAAGAGGATACCGACGCTCTTAAGTAGGGTAGACGACGCTGATGTGGAATTTTTGAATAGCCAGGATGTCATTTTTGAAGACTCCGGCTTGACCTCTCGGGTGTTCGGCTGGAATGATGATCAGGATAACGTCAACGCCTTCCGGATCATGGAAGGCCGTCTGCCTGAAAGTACGAATGAAATTGCTCTCGATCAGACAAACAGATATGCCGATGAGTACAGCATCGGGGATACGGTCCAAGTCTCTGAAGAAACATCAGCAGATCAAAACGAGGTATTCACTGATCACACATTCGAAGTGGTTGGATTTGTAAAGAGCCCCTTATATATTGAGCGATCTGAAAGAGGGAGTACGACTGTAGGCAGCGGCAATCTGAACGGCTTTTCCGTCGTGCTGTCGGAGGTCTATGACAGGGACATCTATACAGACGCCTATATCCTGTTCGATCAGTCAGCTGAGTATCAAGCCTACTCCTTTGACTATCAGACATTTGTTGAAGACAGACAGGCTGAGGTCGAAGAACTGCTTTCACAAAGACCCGCTGAAAGATATGAAGAACTTTACACAGAAATCGATGAAGAAATCAGTGAGGGTTATGAAGAGATCGAGGAAGCGAGACAGGAACTGGAAGACGGCAGAGCAGACCTGGAAGAAGCCCGCAGCGAGATCGATGAGGGTCTGGCTGATTATCGAGCCGGGCTAAACGACCTTGAATCTGAAGAAGCTGATGCACGTGCCGAGATCGAAAGTGAACGAGCGCAGCTTAACCAGGCATTAAATGAAATCGATGAAACGATCGCAGAACTCCAAGCCGCTCAGCAGCAGGAATCACCTGCTTATGAAGAACTGCAGACCCAAAGAGCTCAGATCCTGGCAGGTCTTCAGGAAGTCACAAATGCTGAAAGTCAGCTGGATATTGAAATTGCGAGTGCGAGAGAAGACTTGGAGAATGCACGCTCGGATCTGGAAGAAGCCGAGGAAGAATACGAAGAAGGATTGGCTGAGTTTGAGCAGGAAGAAGCGGACGCTGAAGAAGACATCGCCGAGGCCTTAGCTGATCTGGAAGAAGCCGAATCAGACCTGGCCGATCTGGAAGAACCGGAAAATATTTCGTCAATGACCGCGCTTCTTTTGCAGGCTATGAAGAATTTGAAGAAAATGCCGAACGGATCGGTGCAATCGCCCGGATCTTCCCTGTCTTTTTCTTTCTTCTGGCAGCCCTTATCTCTTTGACCACTATGACTCGTATGGTCGATGAAGGACGGAACCAGATCGGGACACTCAAGGCATTGGGTTACGGCAATACAGCTATTGCGATGAAATATTTCGTTTATGCATTCATTGCAACTTCCATCGGCAGCATACTCGGGCTGCTGCTGGGGTACTGGCTTTTCCCCAATGTGATCCTGGATGCTTACAGTTCACTGTATAACCTGCCGTCAGCTGAAACCCGTTTTTACTGGGATTATGCAGTCATTTCCTTAGTGGCTGCCTTATTGGCAACGGGGCTGTCCACGCTGGTTTCAGTTCGGCTTTCACTGCGCAGCAATGCTGCAACGCTGCTGCGCCCTAAAGCACCGAAAAAAGGCAAACGTATTTTCCTGGAATACATGCCATTTATCTGGAAACGCTTCTCATTCACACAGAAAGTTGCCTCCAGAAACCTGTTCAGATACAAACGCCGGATGCTGATGACGCTGTTTGGTGTCGCCGGAGGTACGGCTTTGCTTCTGACCGGATACGGTCTGTCGGATTCGATTTCCGGCCTTGCCGATATCCAGTTTGGAGAAATCAATCTGTACCAGGCAATCATTGCGGAAAATACTGAAGCGACTGCGGATGAACGTGATTCACTCGTAAGGACACTTGAAGAGGTAGAAGGCTTTGAGGCGCAGTTGCCGGCGCTTCAGGAGAATATCACAGCCCGAAGTGACGTAGATACGCGAGATGTCACGCTTCTGGTCCCGGATGACACCCAGCGTTTTGAAGGATTCGTTGATTTACGAGATAGGGATGACCGGGAGAGCAGATATGACTTGCCTGAAGACGGTGTGATCATCACGGACAAGCTGGCTGATCTGCTTGATGTGACTATTGGCGATACGATCGAAATGGACCAAGACGATGCCGGCACTTCAGACGTTGTGATCAGAGGCATTTCTGAGCAGTATGTCCAGCATTATATCTATATGTCACCAGACTATTATGATGAAGTGATGGACGAAGAAGCTGAATTCAATACGCGTCTTTTGAAGTATGCCGGCAGTGTCGATAATGAAGAGCTGGGAGAGCAGCTGACTGAAGAGGAGGCTGTCCTTGGCGTGACCTTTGTCTCGTCCATCAAGGAAGGTTTCCAGGATTCGATGGACAGTTTGGATGTTGTGACGGTGGTGCTCATTGTCTCCGCCGCTTCACTGGCGTTCGTCGTTCTCTATAACCTCACAAACATCAATGTTTCTGAACGCATTAGAGAGCTGTCGACGATCAAGGTCCTGGGATTTTTCGACAAGGAAGTGACGATGTATGTGTACCGGGAAAACTTCGTCCTGACTGTGATGGGGATCCTCGTGGATTTGTCTTGGGGATCATCATGCACCGCTTTGTCCTTCAGACGGCTGAACTCGATATCATGCGTTTTCTGAATCAGATCACCTGGACGAGCTACCTGTATTCCTTCCTGCTGATGTTTTTCTTCAGCAGTCTGGTGATGGTCGTCATGCATTTCAAGCTCAAACATATCGATATGGTCGAAGCGCTGAAAACACAGGACTAAATAGCAAACACAGCAGCAAGAAGGCGCTGAATGGAGGAGAAGAGTATGGACGGTTTCAAAGAAGCAAAGTCGCTTGAAGAACTGCGGGAGCATGTCGATCAGAACGAACGGGCCTTTCTGTTTTTATACGGTCAGAACTGTTCCGTCTGTCATGGCGTTCTTCCTCAAATAAAACCGATCGTTGAAGGCTATCCGTCGATCAGAACGATGCAGGCAGATGTGGAAAAAATCCCTGAGATTTCGGGTGAGTACACGGTCTTTACGGTACCGGTCGTTCTGCTTTTCGTGGAAGGCAAAGAAGTGATGCGGTTTGCACGGTTCATAGAAAAGAACAAACTGGATGAACAACTGGACAAGATAACAGAAGCATTAAACGCTTGAATAAATAGAGCTCTCCTGAAGAAATCAGCTGCAGAAGGCATAACGCCAATCCTTCTACCCTGATTGACTAGGGAGAGCCTTTTTGTCCATACTGCCAAAAACATTCTGCAAGAAACTAAGTCACTGATCAGCAGAGTCGTTTGTCGGCCGGTCCTTAACAGCCCGGCCGGCCAGACCGCTGACATCCTGAATCATCAGAAGAAAGTTAGCCTCTGTTTCTGACGCAAGCATCTGATTGATCTCATCGATGACAAACGAAAGTGTATTTGCAGTCTGTTTCGGGCTGATTGCTTCAGTTTCTGCAACGAGAAGGTTATTGTCCTCTGCTAAGACTGAGATCTGTTGTAGCTGCCCAGCACTCAAAGAAGAGAACGTCTCACAAAGCACGTGTTTGCCGGCTTTGAGCACCATCAGGATGTTTTTATACAGCGGATTGCCGGATCCGGTAATATAGATGATGTCTATCTCCGGATCATAGGCAAGTTCTTCGTAAGTTCCATAAGCCTTTTTGATGCTGTACTGGACTGCGAAATCAAAAGCCTGCTGAAGCGTGGGTGAAGCGATGCCGGCAAGCTGAGACCGGTCAGACTCGAACGCTGAAGCAAATGAGTGAGCCGTTTCCTTTGAACCAATGATCCCCCATCTGATTTTTTCCAAATTAACCCTTCTTTCTACAATAATAGGAAAGATTTTTATAAAAAAATAAAAGTATACTTCTATGAAAGCTGTTTAGTACATGCGTAATATGTTAAAATAGGATTGAAAGTTGCTTGTTAGAACACTTGAAAAACGGAATGCTGTCATTTTAAGACACGTATCGATATAACTCAAGTATAGAGGAAGATGAAGCTGATTAGGAGGACAAATTCTGAGTTACACAAAAAAGAAAAAATCACGGCCATTTCTCAAATTACTTGCGGTTTTATTTCTGACATTTGTCGGAACACTGGCATTGATCAGTCGATCTGTAGAGAGAGAGTCGGTGAATAGAAACATGAGCAGAGATGAATTTATAACAGAAGTGGCCGGACATGCAATGGCTTTAGAAGACTCGCACGGCATCACGCCGAGCGTGACGATCGCCCAGGCGATACTGGAATCGAATTGGGGGGAGAGCAGTCTGTCCAGGCAGGAAAACAATTATTTTGGGATCAAAGGAAAGTCCGGTGACCAGAAGTATGCGACACGGGAGTACGAGGACGAATGGAAAGAAATCCATGCGTCATTCAGGAGCTATCCTTCCCTTGAAGCGTCGGTCAAAGATTATGCTGATCTGATTGCCAAGGGCGGAACAGCTTGGGATTCCGAACTGTACAAAGGTGTTCAGGAAGCCTCAACGTATCAGGAAGCAGCCCAGCGCGCTATACGCTGCCGGCTATGCGACTGACCCCACCTATCCTGATAAAATCATTGAAATTATAGAGCAGTATGATCTTGGATCGCTATGACAATTAAACTTATAGATAATGAGGCAGAAAAAATGGAAAAAAAGAAGTTCCCTTCAGTTAAAACAGATTTATATCACGGTTACGTCGAAGTGCCGGAAGTGATCAGAAAAGCGAGCGGCATACTCATCAACGGTAAACGGTTCAAAGCTTTCCTGTTTACCACGGATATTGCCCTTATCATGAACAATGATGCCGATGCCATTATGGCCGTGTATCCTTTCACGCCCCATCCGGCGATTCTCCAGGCCATCACCTCCGTATCGACGATCCCTGTGATGGCCGGTATTGCCGGAGGAAAAACACAGGGTGTCCGGTCAGCTAACATGGCATTGTTTGCAGAAGCACATGGCTGCAAGGCCGTGGTCGTGAATGCACCGACCCCGGTCGAGACGATCCGAAAAGTCAATGAAGTGATCGACATTCCGATCATACTAACGGTCGTTTCCGAGTACACATCCATCGAGAAGCGTCTTAAAGCCGGAGTAGACATCATCAATGTCTCGGGGGCCTCACGGACGACGGCCATCGTGAGAGAGCTGAGGGAGAAGTATCCCGAGCTGCCGATCATCGCTACGGGTGGCCCGACAGAAAAAAGCATCCTGGAAACCATTGAAGCGGGAGCCAACGCAATAACCTATACTCCACCGACCAACGGGGAACTGTTCAGTCGGAAAATGATGGACTACCGGGCGATAGAAAAAGGACGATATGAAGACGATTAAATTTTTATAGGGAGTCGATGACGTGAAAAAAATGAAGAGTCAGAAGAAGGCATCAGACAAGACGATCATATGGATAGTCAGCGGGCTCGTTTTACTTATAGTTTTGAGTACGGCTGGATATTTTTTCTATAGAAACTGGAAAGCGGAACAGCTGGCTAGAGAACGGCGTGAAGAAGTCGAACGTCTCGTGGAAGATTATCTGGATGCGAAGGCCGGCACACGTTTTGACGAATTTGTGGACACACTCGCCGAACAGTCTGTAGAAGACGGCGGGTATACGGAAGAAGAGCTGTCTGAGAGATACGATACCATATTCCAGTCCATCGGCGTGGACGAGCTGGCTGTTTCGAGTCAGGAAATCCTCTTTGACGAAGAAACGGATACTTATTCATTTACTTACAGTGCCGACATGACCACTGTTTTAGGTGACATGGATAACCTGGCGTTTCAGGCCACCATTATAGAAACCGAAGAACAGAAAACTGTTGACTGGGATCATTCGCTCCTCTTTCCCGGGATGGAAGAAGGGGATACGATCAGCCTTTCATATACCGATCCAAACCGTGGAACGATTTATGACCGGAACGGGAACATCCTTGCCGGTGAAGGGAATGCTTATGAAGCCGGTCTGTATCCTGCCGCTTTAGGCGAAGGAGACGAACGGGAGAACCGTCTGGCCGATATCAGTGAGTCGTTTGACATACCGGTGGAAACACTGGAAAATCTGCTTGCTCAGAGATTGGGTCACGGACGAAAGCCTGGTCCCGTTTAAAGTGGTCGATGAAGGTGAAACGCCTGAGGTACCCGGGGTTTTATACCAGCAGACAACGGACCGCCTCTATCCTTTAGGCGAAGCCGCTGCTCATCTGACCGGTTATGTAGGTGATGTGTCTGCCGAAGACATTGAAAACAACCCCTTGCTCAGGGCCGGACAGGTCGTCGGCAAAAGCGGACTCGAATACAGGTTCGACAGAGAACTGCGCGGAGAAACCGGTGGAGAGATTTCAATTGTTGACAGCGGCGGCGACGTCAGAGAAGTCCTTATTGAAAACGAGAAAAAAGACGGAGAATCGATCCACCTGACCATCGACAGCGAGGTTCAGTCCGAACTGTACGGATTATTCGATTCAGACCCGGGGGCAGCCTCTGTGATGGATCCGAAAACCGGCGAACTGCTGGCCCTGACGAGCTCGCCCTCTTACGATCCGCAGCTTTTTGCACGCGGGATCTCTCAGGAGGCCTACAGCAACTACAGTGAAAATGAGAATCAGCCGTTTTTGAACCGTGTAACAGCCCGTTATGCACCCGGTTCGACCTTCAAGATATTAAGTGCCCTCACTCTTCTGGACTCTGGAGTGACGACGCCGGAGAAAGTGAATACGATCGAAGGGCTCAACTGGTCGCCTGATATACCGGGATTTGGAAACAGAGAAATAACGCGTGTAAATGATGCGGTCACCGAGGTGGATCTTACAGACGCCATGGTCTACTCGGACAATATTTATTTTGCAATGGAAGCACTGGAACTTGGAGCAGAAGGTTTTGTTGAAGGACTCTCGCAGTTTCCGTTCGGGGACTCGTTCGCTGTCCCGCTCACCATGGAGCCAGCTCAGCTGGCAAACGAGAACGAAATCAGCGATCTGACCCTGCTTGCCGATACAGCTTACGGACAGGGCGAAATCCTTATGAACAGCATCCACCAGCAGTCGTTTTACTCTCCCGTTTTAAATGATGGAGTAATTAAAGCGCCTCAGCTTATTTCCGGTAACGAAGCTGAGGGAACTGAGCCGGTCGTTTCAAGCGAAAGCGTTCAGATCGTCAGAGACATGCTGGTCGAAACAGTGACGAGTGAGAACGGAACAGCTCATGCCTTAAACGAACTGGACTACGCCGTCGGTGCCAAAACAGGGACAGCCGAAATCGCCGGGGAAGAAGGAAATGAGACGAACGGCTTCCTGTACGTTTTTGACGAGCAGAATGAAACCTATTCATTTACAGGTTTCCTGGAAGGTCAAACGAGTGGAGACGTGATCGAGCGGTTTTATCCTTTCTTTTCAGCTGCTGAGCTGCTGATTGATTGATACGGCAGAACGGTGTAAAATAATCATTGTAACCGGATGAAGAATATGATATAGTGACTGTGTTTTTATGTGATTTGAAATTTTAAAGGAGACAAGTTATGAACAGCGACCCCTGGAGTATACAGCCCTTTATTGGGCCACTAACAGTAATTATCGGTTTGATCGTTTTACACGGTTTTTTCTCAGCCGCAGAAATGGCCATGGTATCCATCAATCCAAACAGAATGATGGAAGAATCCCTGGACGGAAGCACAAAAGCAAAGCGTATTCTGCGCATATTGGATAACGCAGACGAGTTTTTAACGACCATTCAAGTAGGCATGTCTTTATCCGCCTTGTTTACAAGCGGAATGACGGCGTTTCTGATCACTCAGCTGGTCGGATCTCTTGAGAGTCCGGTCTTATCTTCACAGGCATTTGTGCTGGTCATCAGTGCCGTTATCCTGACTTACCTGCTTTTGTCATTTGGCGAGAAACTGCCTAAAGCTATCGCAAAACAGAATCCGGACGAGATCGCAATGAAATTGTCAGGCATGGTTCTGGGATTAAGGTATGTGTCGCTGCCTTTTGTGTGGCTTGTTGATGTCACTGTAAAAGGAATAAAACATATCCTGCCGATGGATTTTACCAAAGACGATGAAACCATTACACGTGATGAATTCCGTTCTTTTATTGAACACAGTCATCAGCATGAAGTTATCGACATCGATGAGTTTTCTATGCTTAAAGGAGTCCTGTCTCTGGACAACAAGATTGCCAGAGAAGTGATGGTTCCGCGTACGGATGCATTCATGCTGGATTATGACGATCCGAACGAAGAAAATATCGAGGCCATGCTTGATACACCTCATTCACGAGTGCCATTATACTTTGAAGACAAAGACAATATCCTAGGTATCGTTCACGTGAAAAATCTGCTTCAGGCTTCCAAACATAAACCGCTGTATTCGATCGACCTGAAACAAATCAGTAACCGTCCGCTGTTCGTCCCTGAGACGATTTTCATCGATGATCTGATCTTCCAGATGAAACGGACCCAAAACCAGATGGCCATATTGAATGATGAGTACGGCGGTGTCGTGGGGATCGTGACTTTAGAAGACCTGCTAGAAGAAATCGTCGGCGAGATCGACGACGAATATGATGAAACAAACAACTTGATTGAACCACTGCAGGATTTGACCTATAGTGTAGATGGGTCTACACCGCTTGACAAGTTCAATGACTATTTTGACACGATGATCGATTCAGAAGACGTTGATACGATCGCCGGCTATTTCATTACAGAATTCGGAAGCATACCGGCTGAATCCGAAAAGGCGTTCATAGAGGTCGGGGTGCTGCAGTTAACTGTCAGCAAAATGGAAGGATCCAGGATATCAACGCTGATAGTCAAAAAGATTGAAGAAGATAATAAAGAGTATACAACTGAAAACGGGCAAGAGTAGACAGATCAAGAACCTGTGCTCTTAATAACAAAGGCTGAGACAGGTATTGTTGTCTCGGCCGTTGTTTCATATTGGATGGCTTTTAAGAAATTAAGGAGAGATAGAGTGGATATTAATATTGGAATGCTGGTCACGATATTTATGATCAATATCGTTTATGTGACGTTGAATACCCTCAGAATGATGCTCACAATGAAAGGTTATCAGCTGGCTGCACCATTCATAGCCATGGTCGAAGTAGCGATTTGGGTGGTCGGTCTGGGTCTGGTACTGGATAATCTGGATAACGTCCTGAACATTATTGTTTATTCCGTCGGCTTTGGTGCAGGTATTTATGCCGGCATGAAAATAGAAGACAAGCTGGCACTCGGGCACATTCTGGTCACGACGATCGTCCCGGATAACGGATGGGACGTCGCGGAACAGCTGAGAGGCGAAGGCTTTGGTGTCACGATCACACAGGCACACGGCAGAGAAGGCAGCCGGTATGTCCTTGAGATCCTGACGCCCCGTTCGAACGAAAGAGGATTATACAAGCTGATCCATGAAATAGAACCCAGAGCGTTTATGATCTCCTATGAGCCCCGCTACATCAACGGTGGTTTCTGGACAAAACGTATGAAAAAGAATAAAAAACAAGTCAAGAACAATCCTCAGGAAAGTCCGTTTACCGAAGATAAATGATGGGGTGACAACAATGACAAACTGGATCCAACCGGGAAGCACGGTCGGTATTATTGGCGGCGGAAGTGTTGCAAGACTGCTGGCCCTTTCCGCGAAAAAACTGGGTTACCATGTGGGGGTACTCGACCCGCATGCGAACTGTCTGGCTAAGAGCACAGCCGACTGGCATCTGAAGGCAGACTTATCGAATGAACAGGCCTGTCTGGATCTGGCGATGAAGAGCGATGTCGTGATCTATGAATCCGATGCGTTTCCTTCAAACCTCGTCAACAGGATCAAGCGGACTGTCCCTGTCCCTCAGGGGGAGGAACTTCTGTCGATTTCACAGGATAGAATGCTGCAGAAAGCTTTTCTGGAATCTGTCCGGGTGAATATTGCACCATTTGCCACGATCATCTCGGTGGAAGATATCCGGGAATCCGTGACGAGTATCGGCTATCCTTGTGTGCTGAAGTCAAACAGCACGGACGAGCGCTTCAAAGAACATCACATCCTTTTCAGTGAAGATGATATTGCCGACTCAGCTCCCTTTTTAAATCAGGGGACCTGTGTTCTGGAAGCCTGGATCCCGTCCGAGAAGGAATTGTGTCTAGCTCTAGTGAAAGACAAAGAGGGAGAAGTTTCCACTTTTGCCATAACCGAGATGAAATACAAAAACGATGAATTTCATCAGTCGATCGCTCCGGCTCATCTTGAAAACGAAGTTGAACTGGAGATCAGGCGTATCGCTCAGGTCATTGCAGACAAGCTGACGTTTGTCGGCGTGATGGCAATCGAAATATTTTCAACGGGCAGCGGTGCGCTCTATGTGAACGAGATTGTGGCACATCCGCACCGTGCGTTTCATTATACATTCGATTATCCTCATCTTTCCCAGTATGAAGCACTTATAAAAGCTGTGACCGGCTGGCCAGTTAATGTCGACAGCAGACTGACTGAGCAAGTCGTCATGCAGCTGGTCAGAACAGAAGAAAAGGACCTGATGCATACGCAGGCTCAGATCAAACCCGACTGGCTCTTTACTTTTTACGACAATATCACTGAACCGGGAACAAGCGAGTTCGGGCATATCGTCGTACCGGCAAGACAGTTAAAGAAAACACTGGAACACTTAGCAGATATTTTCTCTTAAATGAATGAAGGACATGCGGAAATGAAAAAAACGAGCAGGATCGAAACCCGGGCTTACACTTATATAAAAGATCAGATCGATTTGTCACACTGGTCAAAAGACAGGCAGATCAAGGAACTGGATATATCCAGAGAACTGGATATCAGCCGAACGCCTGTAAGAAAGGCGCTCGAGCGGCTGATCGAAGAAAGTTATGTCTACAGAATACCGAACAAAGGCGTATTTGTGGGCGGGAAACCGCTCGATCTGAATCAGCGCAAGGAGCGGATCTACTTTCTGGAAGCCATGCTCCAGCACATTTTCTATACCCTTCAGCTTGATGAATGCGTGATTGACACTGCGCCTCTTTCTGACATGATCGAGGATATGAAGACAAGCAGAGCCGCTGAAAACAAACCGGTTTGAAAAGGTAGAAAGGGTATTCTGGGAGTCTCTGCTCGCTCATCATTCAAATACATACATGAATGAGCGCGTGCTTGAAACGATGACGAGTCTCTTCCAGAATGCCGATCAGATACCGGTGATATTCAGGAAAAGCAGAGCAATCAAAATATCTCATTACCAGAAACTGCTGGACTGGCTCAGCGAAAAAGATTACACCTATGCCAGACGCGAGATCAGGATCCTGCTCAATCAGCTGCTCATCAATCTGATTCAGGGTGTGGACTGATTTTTGGAAACAACCACGTAAGTCACTCGACACTCCTAAGTCAGCTGCACTACTCAGCATCGTATGAAGACCGTTTCTTGTTCAGGTAAACGACAGAGTACGTAGAAATATGAGTACTCTATCTACATTAAAGAAAACAGTTCAAAATCAGAAGACCATTCATCCTCAGATGAGTGGTCTTTTTACTTGCGGATACAAACGCCCTTCTGCATCAGACAAAACCGGTGTATAATCTCCGGTAACTTGTATGGAAAAGAGGGGTGATTTTCTGTATAATAAAACAATGTATGAACACCTGAAAGGATGAAAATAGTGGTACTGCGAGAAGATATTTTACAGGGGATGAATCCCAAGCAAAAAGAGGCTGTTGCCCACACAGACGGGCCGCTTTTGATCATGGCCGGAGCAGGATCCGGGAAAACACGCGTGTTGACTCACCGGATCTCTTATCTGATCCAGGAAAAAGGCGTCAATCCGTGGAATATCCTGGCGATCACCTTTACCAATAAGGCGGCATCAGAAATGAAAAGCCGGGTCGCCTCTCTTGTGACAGAAGGCGGACGAGATGTATGGGTCTCGACGTTCCACTCCATGTGCGTTCGGATACTCAGACGAGAGATCGACCATATCGGATACAGCTCGAGCTTTACCATTGCTGATCCGGGCGAGCAGCTGACGCTGATGAAAAAAATACTTAAACGCCTGAACATCGATCCGAAAAAATATAACCCGAGAGCGATCCTTTCTGAAATAAGCAACGCCAAAAACAACCTGCAGAATGAAAAAGAATTTCGCGCTGAAGCCACGGACTACTTCGGCAAGATCGTGGCGGACTGCTACGATCACTATCAGCGTGAACTGAGACAAGCGGAGACCGTCGATTTCGATGACCTTATCATGCTGACGGTAAGGCTGTTTGAAGAGCATAAAGACATCCTTCAGTATTATCAGACGAAGTTCCAGTACATCCACGTGGATGAATACCAGGATACCAACCATGCGCAGTATAAACTCGTAAACCTTCTGGCAGAACGGTTCAGAAACATCTGTGTCGTCGGGGATGCCGACCAAAGTATCTACGGCTGGCGCGGCGCTGACATGGAAAATATCCTGAACTTTGAACGGGACTACAAGGATGCCAAGGTGGTATTGCTTGAACAGAATTACCGTTCGTCTAAAAACATCCTGAAAGCGGCCAACGATGTGATCTCTCACAACACCAAGCGCAAGGACAAGAACCTCTGGACAGACAAGACCGGCGGCGAATTCATCACCTATTACCGCGCAGGCAACGAGCACGAAGAAGCACGTTTTGTGATCCAGCATATCCAGAAAGAGCTGGAAAAGAATCCCAACCGGGAATATGGGGATTTTGCAGTCCTTTACCGTACAAATGCCCAGTCGCGAGTCATGGAAGAAACGCTGATCAAAACGAATATACCTTACCGCATGGTCGGCGGGCATAAGTTCTACGACCGTAAAGAAATCAAAGACGTACTGGCGTATCTGACCCTCATCGCCAATCCGAAAGACAATCTCAGCTTCGCACGGGTAGTCAATGAACCGAAACGGGGCATCGGCGCGAGCACAGTGGAAAAACTCGCTCTAGCCGCAGAAGAGATGGGCTGGAGCCTTTACGAAGCGGCACTGAACGCGAACAGCATCAATCTTTCAGCGCGGGCAGCCAAGAAAGTCGAAAGTTTTGCCCTCATGATTCAGGATTTCCGCAACATGGCCGAATTTTTGAGTGTCACTGAGCTGACAGAAGAGATACTAGACAAGTCAGATTATCTGCCGACATTGAAAAAAGAACGCACACTTGAAGCGGAAACTCGTGTAGAGAATATCGAGGAATTCCTTACAGTGACGAACCAGTTCGATAAAGAAGAACAGGAAGACGCCAGTCTGATCACGTTCCTGACTGATCTTTCTCTGATTTCAGATATCGATCGACTGGAAGAAGAACCGACGAGCGAGATCACGTTGATGACACTGCATGCGGCAAAAGGTCTGGAGTTCCCGGTCGTCTTTTTGATTGGAATGGAAGAAGGACTCTTCCCACTTTCCCGAGCTGAACTCGATGAAGACGAACTGGAAGAAGAGAGACGTCTTGCCTATGTGGGGATCACGCGTGCTGAAGAAAAACTGTACCTGACGAATGCCCTGTCACGGGCCTTATATGGGCGCGTGCAGTCCAACCGTCCGTCCCGCTTTTTAGACGAAGTGGATGAAGACGTGCTGGACATCGTGGAATCCAATTCGCTCAAACCGTTCTCAAGCGGCATGTACAAGGGATTCGGAAACCGTTCGAACGATCCCTTTGATAAAAAGACCAAGAAACGTAAAAATTATGCGTCCCATGCAACTGGAAACAGCGGTGCTGAAAAACTGGACTGGCAGGTCGGAGAAAAAGTGAAACATAAAGTATGGGATGTCGGAACGGTCGTGAAAATCAGCGGTGAAGGCGACGATCTTCAACTGGATATTGCCTTCCCGGGTATCGGAATCAAACCGCTCCTGGCAAGTTTTGCACCAATCGAAAAAATCCAAGAGTAGAAAGGATAGTCCAATGACTGAAGAAATGACCTTTGATCAGGCAAAAAACCGTGTGGATGAACTGGTTACGCTGCTCAACCAATATAGTCATGAATACTACGTCAAGGATGAGCCGACTATACCGGACGAAGACTATGACCGATTATACAGAGAACTCGTCGAAATTGAAGAAACCTATCCGACACTGATCAAAAATGATTCACCGACTCAGCGAGTGGGCGGGACACTTCTGGAAGGCTTTGAGAAGGTCGAACACGATCTGCCGATGCTGAGTTTGGATAATGCCTTCTCCAAAGAAGAACTGAAAGATTTCGACCGTCGTGTTTCAGAGCTGATCGACGGTGCTTATACGTATCACTGTGAACTGAAAATGGACGGCCTGGCCGTTTCCCTGAAATACGAAAACGGCCAGTTCAAGCAGGCTGTGACAAGAGGAGACGGTACCGTCGGCGAGAACGTCACAGCCAATGTCAAAGCGATCAGATCCATCCCGCTCTCATTAAAAGAACCCCTGACACTCGAAGCTCGAGGGGAGATCTTCATGCCTAAGTCATCCTTCGTTGCACTCAATCAGAAGCGTGAAGACCAGGGAGAAGCGGTCTTTGCCAATCCAAGAAACGCCGCCGCCGGAACGATACGAAACCTGGATCCGAAAGTGACGGCGTCAGAGAAACTTGAGCGTCTTCCTCTATTCGCTTGCGCAGCTGGACGGAAAAGAAGTCGAAAGCCAGTCAGAAGCACTGGATCTGCTCGACGACTTGGGGCTGAAAACAAATCCCCTCCGCCGTGTATTTGAATCGGTCGAAGACGTCTGGAGTTTTGTTGAGGAATATCAGGAAAAGAGAACGGATCTTCCTTATGAAATTGACGGGATCGTCATCAAGGTTAATGAACTGTCAAATCAGGCAGAAGCCGGCTTTACAGTCAAGGCCCCGCGGTGGGCGATCGCCTACAAGTTCCCTGCGGAAGAAGCGGAGACCCTGCTTCATGCCGTCGAATGGTCAGTCGGGCGCACGGGTGTCGTGACGCCGACAGCGATCATGGATCCGGTCCAGCTGGCAGGGACCACCGTCCAGCGGGCCAGTCTGCATAATATCGATCTGATGAAAGAAAAGGATATCCGCCTCCATGACACGGTCGTCGTGCGCAAAGCGGGAGACATCATCCCGGAAGTCGTCAAAGTGAACAAAGACAAGCGGCCAGAAGACAGTGAACCTTATGCGTACCCGACACACTGTCCGGCCTGTCACAGCGAGCTGATGCACCTGGACGATGAAGTCGCCTTGAGATGTATGAATCCGGGCTGTTCCGCTCAGGCAAAAGAAAAGCTGACGCATTTTGTTTCGCGCAATGCCATGAACATCGATGGCCTCGGCGAACGGATCGTTGCACAGCTTTATGATGAATCGCTCGTCAAGGATCCGTCAGACCTCTACTATCTGAAAAAAGAAGCGCTTTTGACGCTTGAAAAAATTGCGGACAAGTCAGCCGAAAACATTCTCCAGGCCATCGAGGAATCCAAAGCCAATTCACTGGAACGCCTGGTATTCGGCCTGGGTATCAGACATGTCGGTGCCAAAGCCGCCCGTCTGCTTGCTGAAACATTCATCACGATGGATGAACTGAAACAGGCATCCAAAGAAGCAATCGAAGATATTGAGGGGCTAGGCGAAACGATCGCTGAGAGCATACACGCCTTTTTCGAACTGGATGAAGTGGAAGAACTTCTAAGAAAACTTAAAGAAGCAGACGTCAACATGACATACAAAGGCAAACGCAAAGAAGAAATCGAACAGTTATCCACGTTCTTTACAGACAAGACTGTTGTCATTACAGGGAAACTGGAAAGAGTTCACCCGCAGTGAGCTGAAAGAAAAACTGACGAATCTCGGAGCGAAAGTCACGGGAAGTGTCTCGAAAAAAACCGACTACCTGATTGCCGGAGAAGATGCCGGCAGCAAACTGACAAAGGCAGAAGAACTTGACGTACCGATACTGACCGAACAGCAAGCCCTTAAGGAGATATAAGAATGAATAGAATAGAGAGTGAGAACGCGTGAAGAAGAAAACAGTTCTCAGTTTGATCATAGCTCAAGCGCTGTTTCTTTCCGCCTGTGATATCTTTCCAGATCCCGCTGGCCCGGATGAAGACGGTCAGAACCCTGGAGATCAGAGCGAAGAAGCAGCCGACCAGCTGGATGAAGAAGAAGCAACAACGATAGACGAACAAGTGGATGACGATTATTACCGGCCAGTCATTTCAGAAGACGGCACGTATACACCGAGTCAGAACAGAGGCATCACCCGCAGTCTGAATTCCAGTGTGAATATGCGGACGTTCGAGATCGATCTGATGCGTCACTCACAGGAGTATTTTCCTACAGACAGTCATTTTTTCCAAGAAGGTCAGTACTTGTCTTCTGAGCTTGTCAGTAACTGGCTGAGAAGAGAGCAGCTTCCTGAGGAAAATAATGAAACAGACGAAAGTGACGAAAACGAGGAAACAGAGGACACAGAAGAAAACGAACAGGCTGAACAAACGGAACCAGTAGAAGAGATCGATGAACAGAATCAGGGACTGAACCCCCCGGCGAGTGACGACAGCGAAAGCGGCGAACGGACGCCCAACTACCTGAACTCGCTCCTCGAACAGAATTTCTATGTCCAGACCGAAGAGGGCCTGGAGCTGGCCGGCGTCAGCATCGGTCTGGCACTGAACTCGGTCGACTATTATCAGACCGAGCAGTATGGCCCGACCTATCAGCAGTCGATATCAAGAGAAGAGCTTCTGGAACAAGGGCAGCGGATGGGTGATGTCGTCGCGTCCCGCATCAGAAACATCGAAGGTCTGGAAAACGTCCCGGTCATGATCGGCTTGTACGAACAGTCGAACCAGAGATGACTTGGCGCCCGGCACGTATATCGCCAAGGGCCTGAGTGAAGGCGGTGAAGCCTCAGTCGATGACTGGGAAATGATCAATGAAGAGAGACTGGTCTTTCCACTGGAAGGTATGCAGAGCGCGGAAGGCAACAACTTCGCCAACTTCAGGTCTGAAGTCGAAGGCTTCTTCCCTAATATAAGCGGCGTGACCGGCATTGGACACTACAGCGAAGACCAGATAACGAATCTGGAGATAACGGTCAATACACAGTTTTACGGCAAGGGAGAGATCATTGCATTTACGCAGTTCCTCAATGAAGCCGGCAAGACATTCCTTCCCGGCAATGTTCCCACTCAGATAAATGTCGAGTCACTCAACGGTATGGAATCCTACCTCAACCGGGAAGCCGAGCAGGAAGAATATGACGTGTACATCTTTAATTGATAGATGGACCAATTCAAGCAGACGAAAGGACGGATAACATGGCTATAAACGAAGAAACAGTCAAACAGGTAGCTAAACTGGCAAAACTGGAATTTGACGAAAAAGCGATCCACCCGATAACGAAAGAACTGGATCAGATCGTTGAAATGGTGGAACAGCTGGATGCTTTAGATACGGAAGGTATCGAAGGGACCTATCACGGCCTGCCTCAGACGAATGTGTGGAGAGAAGACAAGGTCCAAAAAGGAACAGACAGGGAAGACCTGTTCAAGAACGTTAAAACACGTAAAGATGGCTATATCGAAGTACCTGCCATGTTTGACAATGGAGGGAGTGAAGCGTAATGAATTTTCTGGACTATACATTAGAAGAACTGCATGAAAAATTAGTGAACAAGGAATTTACAGCCGTCGAACTGATGGAATCCGTTTTTGAAAATATTGAGAAAAAAGACGAGAAAATCGGCGCTTTTCTGACGCTGAGCAAAGAAGAAGCCCTGACAGCTGCCAGAGAAGCAGATGAAAAAGGCATAGACAAGGGCAATGTCTTAAGCGGTCTGCCGATTGGTATCAAAGATAATATGATGACCAAAGGTGTGACCACCACGGCAGCATCAAAAATGCTGGAGGATTTTGTCCCGGTTTATGATGCCACCGTTATCGAGAAACTGAAACAGGCCGGCATGATCATCGCCGGTAAACTGAACATGGATGAATTTGCCATGGGCGGATAGACGGAAAACTCTGCGTTTAAGGTCACCCGTAACCCCTGGGATCTGAACAAGGTACCCGGAGGCTCATCAGGCGGATCTGCTGCAGCCGTCGCAGCCGGGCTCGTGCCTGTCTCGCTTGGTTCAGATACGGGCGGTTCTGTCCGTGAACCCGCAGCCTTTACCGGTCTTGTAGGCATGAAACCTACATATGGACGCGTGTCCCGTTATGGTCTGATCGCTTTTGCCTCGAGTCTGGATCAGATAGGTCCGTTCACACGTACGGTCAAGGACAACGCACTTGTTCTGAATGCGATCAGCGGCACAGATGAGAAGGATTCGACCTCTTACCGCGGAGAAACACCTGATTTTACTGAGGATATCGACATGGGCGTCAAGGGTCTGCGCATCGGCGTTCCCGAAGAATATTTCCATGAAGATGCTCAGGAAACAGGCGTCATAGACGCTGTGCGCGAAGCCCTTGCTCTTTACGAAAAAAATGGGTGCGGAGATCGTGGAAGTCAGCTTGCCGCATTCCAAATACGGCATCCCGGCCTACTACATCATCGCGTCGTCGGAAGCATCGAGCAACCTTCAGCGTTTTGACGGGATAAGGTACGGTTACCGTTCGGAGAATATCGAATCGCTTGAAGATATCTACATCAAGTCACGCTCTGAAGGCTTCGGCAAGGAAGTGAAGCGTCGCATCATGCTTGGGACTTTCTCATTGAGCTCCGGCTTCTACGATGCCCACTTCAAGAAAGCGGCACAGGCCCGAACACTTATCCGACGTGACTTTGAAAAAGCGTTTGAGGACGTGGACGTGCTGGTTGCACCGACGACCACTTCGACGGCCTTCGAGATCGGCGGCAAAGTCGAAGACCCTATCGCCATGTATATGTCTGATATCCTCACCGTTCCAGTGAATCTGGCTGGTGTTCCGTCACTGTCTGTCCCATGCGGATTCTCAAACGACATGCCGGTCGGGATGCAGATCATCGGAAAACACTTCGATGAGAAGACGATCTACAGAACGGCCTATGCTTTCGAGAAAGAAACCGATCATTACACGAAAAAACCATCATTCAAAGGAGGAGAATAAACGATGAATTTAGAACCCGTTATAGGCTTGGAAGTCCACGTGGAATTGAAAACCGATTCTAAAATGTTCTCCCCGTCTCCTGCTCATTTTGGTGCAGAACCGAACACGAATACAAACGTCATTGACTGGGGACATCCAGGTGTCCTTCCCGTAGTCAACAAGCGTGCGATCGAATTCGGGATGAAAGCCGCTTTGACATTGAACTGCGGCATTGCCAGTCAGTACCAAGTTGGACCGTAAAAACTATTTCTACCCGGATAACCCCAAAGCCTATCAGATCTCTCAGTTCGATAAGCCCATCGGTTTTGACGGCTGGATCGAAATTGACGTTAAAGGCGAGAAGAAAAAAATCCGGATCGAACGTGTGCACCTGGAAGAAGATGCCGGGAAAAACACACACGGTGACGATGGCTCTTCTTATGTCGACTTGAACCGTCAAGGGACCCCGCTGATCGAGATCGTTTCAGAAGCGGACATGCGTTCACCGGAAGAAGCACAGGCTTATCTGGATACGGTCAAGCAGCTGATTCAATTTACAGGTGTTTCTGATGTGAAGATGCAGGAAGGCTCCATGCGCTGTGACGCGAATATTTCCCTGCGTCCGGTCGGCCAGGAAGAATTCGGGACCAAAACGGAACTCAAAAACCTGAACTCCTTCAACAACGTGAGAAAAGGTCTGGAACATGAAATCAAGAGACAGGAAAAGATCCTGAATACCGGCGGATCGATCCAGCAGGAAACACGTCGTTTTGATGAAACCACCGGCGAAACGATCCTGATGCGTGTCAAAGAAGGATCCAGTGACTACCGCTACTTCCCTGAGCCGGACATTCCGAACCTGGAAATCAGTGAAGACTGGATCAGTGATGTGAGAGCATCTCTGCCGGAAATGCCGAAAGAACGTCAGATGAGATATGTCAAGGAATACAAACTGCCTGAATACGATGCTGTGGTTCTTACGGCAACCGTCGAAATGTCAGATTTCTTTCAGGAAACAGTCGAGCACGGCGCGGACCCTAAACAGGCCTCAAACTGGCTGATGGGCGAAGTGTCTGCCTACTTGAACAGCGAGCATCTGGAACTGCACGAAACCGCACTCACGCCTAAAGCGCTGGCTGAAATGATCAATCTGATTGCAGACGGTACGATCTCGTCCAAGATCGCTAAAAAAGTGTTCAAAGAACTGATCACCAAAGGCAGTGACGATGTCAAAGCACTTGTGGAAGACAAAGGTTGGGTCCAGTTGAGTGATCCGGCCAAACTGCTGCCGATCATATCAGAAACGCTGGACAACAATGAGCAGTCCATTGAAGACTACAAGAACGGCAAAGACCGTGCCTTAGGCTTTCTGGTCGGGAACGTCATGAAACAGACCCGAGGTAAAGCCAACCCGGGCGTCGTCAACAAACTTCTTAAAGAAGAAATGGACAAACGTTAAGGACAGCAGAAAAAGGGGGTGGATGTAAGGTGAGAAAACGCGCACGCGTGATTTATAATCCGACATCCGGTCGTGAAACATTGAAAAGACAGATACCAGATATTCTGATCGAATATGAAAAAGCGGGCTATGATACCAGTGCTTACTGCACCACGCCCACGCCGCTCAGTGCACAGACGGAAGCGGACCGCTGCACAAGAGAAGGCTTCGACCTGATCGTGGCAGCCGGCGGTGACGGGACGATCAACGAAGTGATCAACGGCATGTCGCCCTATGGTCCCCGTCCCAAACTGGCCATCATCCCAGCCGGAACGACGCAATGATTATGCCCGGGCGCTAAAGATCCCTCGGTATGATTTTGTGAAAGCCGCCCAGCTGATCCATAAAAATCAGACGGTCCATATGGATATCGGTAGAGTCAAAACAGACAGCGAAGACAAGTTTTTCATGAACATCGGTGCTGCCGGCTTTCTGACCGAGGTGACTTATGACGTGCCGGCCAATATGAAATCCTTATTCGGTTCGCTTGCTTACTTTGTAAAAGGTGCAGAACTTTTACCTCGAGTAGGTAAAGTCCCGGTCAAAATCACGTATGATGACGGTGTCTATGAAGGCATCGCCTCTTTGGTCTTTGTGGCATTGACCAATTCCGTGGGCGGCTTTGAAAAAATCGCTCCGGACAAGCCCTGGGATGACGGCATGTTCACGCTGATCGTCGTCAAGACCACGAACTTTGCGGAAATCCTGCGGCTGATCACCCTGCTGATGAACGACGGCAAGCATATCCATCATCCCAAGGTCCTTTATAAAAAAACACGTTACGTCAAAGCTGAAACGCAGAACAATCAGCCGCTCATGATCAACATCGACGGGGAATACGGCGGGGATGCTCCCGCTGAATTCACGATGTACCAGCAGCATATTGAGATCATCACTGATCTGGACCGAGTGAATCTGTCCATCAACGCACGAGATCTGATGACCGAAGAAAAAGAAGAGGAATTCAAGAAAAACGTCTCGCTGCTGGAAGACAAAGAAGAACAAGAGCAACGAATAAAGAAGAAGGAATAGAAAAACGCACAGTTGATCCCTGTGCGTTTTCGTTTTTCAGGCATAAGCTGTATAATCGAAGTAACAGATCAATTTAATCCCGGCAGGTAAAAGAAGGAGAAATTTATGAGTAATGACAAGAAGAAATTCAGTGCACCCGTAAAGAAAAATGAAACACATCAGGCAAACGTCGTCGATCTGACGCACGAAGGGCTTGGCATAGCCAAAATAGAAGACTATCCGCTCTTCATCGAAGGCGCACTGATCGGTGAAACTGTTGAGTTCAAAGTGATCAAAGTGGGTAAAAGCTTCGGTATCGGAAAACTGGAAAAAATCATCAAAAGAAGCCCGGACCGTGTCGAAGTAAAGGACAAGGCTTATGCCCAGACTGGCACGATGCCTCTGCAGCATTTAACATACCAAGCTCAGCTCACATTCAAGAAGAATCAAGTCGAGAATGTCATGGAGAAAATCGCCAAGCTGCCGGACGTCCCCGTTTATGACGTTATCGGCATGGAAAATCCTTTCGGCTACCGCAACAAAGCCCAGATTCCTGTCCGAAAACACAAAGGGAAACTGGAAACCGGGGTTTACAGAAAGAACAGCCATGACCTGATCCCGATGGAAGACTTCAAAATCCAGGATCCGGAAATCGACAAAGCTATCGTCACGGTGCGTGACATCATGCGAACCTATAACGTGAAACCTTATAATGAAAAAGACAACACCGGAAACCTGCGTCATATTCTTGTGCGCCGCGGGTATCACACCGGTGAAATGATGATCGTCCTGGTCACCCGTACGCCGAAACTGTTCCCAGTGAGCAAGATCGTTCCGGATATTCTTGAAGAGCTGCCAAACGTTGTCAGCATCGTTCAGAATGTCAATCCTAAGAAAACGAACGTCATCCTCGGACAGGAAGTCATCGTGCTTCATGGTGAAGACAAGTATCATGATAAACTGCTTGATCATACATTTGAAATTTCTCATCGTTCATTTTTCCAGGTCAATACGTCTCAAGCAGAAGTCCTCTACAGCAAAGTACTGGAATTCGCTGACCTGACCGGAGAAGAAACTGTGATCGATGCATACAGCGGAATCGGCACGATCACCCTGGCCCTGGCAGAAAAAGCCAAAGAGGTCTATGGTATCGAACTCATCGAACCGGCTGTCGAAGACGCCAAACGCAACGCCGAACTCAACGCCATCGAAAACGTCACGTATCAAGTTGGTGCCGCCGAAGAAGTCATGCTGGAGTGGAGCAAGGACGGCCGTTCGGCAGACTTATTAGTCGTCGATCCGCCAAGAAAAGGCCTCGAGGGCCAATTCATCGATGCCGTTCTGGAAATGAAACCGAAGAAAATGGTCTACGTCAGCTGCAACCCGGCAACACTCGCCCGCGACTTGGCTTTACTCGTCGAAGGCGGCTATACGGCTGAGAAAATACAGCCCGTCGACATGTTCCCTCAGACGAGTCACGTGAAATCTGTCACATTGTTAACAAGATAGTAAGAAAAGACTTGGAGATAATTTTTTTACAGTAAAATAAAAAAATTATAATAAATCGTGTCAGTGAGTTTTAAAAAATTCACTGACACGATTTTTTTATATATATTCAGTATGAAGCCAGAGACGTTTGATCGGAGAGTTCTTCTCAAGATAAAATCGATCAGATGGTTTGAAGCAAAAACAAAGGGACTCACAGAGTATGTCGTAGTCAAGTTGAAGCAAAGATGGGGAACGCTTCAAAAAAGTACTTAGTTCTAAATCACGCTTGGCTAGAATCGTGACTGACATCATTTATGATATGGAAACCGAAAAACCGACTTCAGAATGGCCAGGGGAATGCCATGCTCGTTGCCGGTAGTATCTATGAGGCATGTAAATACTATGACTCTTCCAGTCAGAAGGATTCAAGAAATGTGCGATTGTTACTTCTTATTCACCTCAAATATCAGATATCAAAGGTGAGACAGACAGGGGAAGATGCAGAACACGGAAAACATTGGAAAAATATGAAATCTATCAAGCAGATGCTGAATGGAAAGAACTCCTGAGGACTTCGAAACAGAAGCACAAAAAACAGTTTATAGATGAACCAGCGCATATGAAGCTGTTGATCGTTCTGGACAAACTTCTTACAGGCTTTGACGCACCGCCTGCAACATACTCTACTATCGATAAAAGTATGAGGGATCACGGTCTTTTCCAGGCAATATGCCGATGTAAACCGTCTGGACAGTGAAGATAAAGACTATGGGTATATTATTGACTAGTAAAGATTTATTTAAAAGCTTGGAACAGTCAGTTGAAGATTATACTTCTGAAGCATTTGAAAGAATATGATGAAGAAGATATCAAAGGCTTACTGTCAAACCGACTGGACAGTGCAAGAGAACGTCTGGAAACGGCGTACGAGAGTCTGGAAGCTCTCTTCGAGCCTGTCAGCACCACCAAAGACACTTTTTAGCTTATATCAGATACTTCGTCGCTGAGGATACGCTAGACAGCGAGGCAGTAAAGAATAATGAAGCTAAAAGAGTGGCGCTTTACAGCATGTGACAGCCTTCATCCGTGCGTATGCCAATACAGCCAACGATATGCATGAAGCAGGATTTACGAATCAAGAAATCAGAGAAATAGTGACGCTACTAAGTATTATGACAATGTCAGACGAGAAGTCATGCATGCTGCTGGAAGACTACATCGATCTGAAAAGCTATGAAGGCGGCATGCGCCACCTTATCGATTCTTACATCTCTGCAAAAGACAGCAGAAAGGATCTCTGCCTTCAAGGAGATATGACACTCATTGACTTACTGGATTTTAAAGGAGAAGAGCCCTTGAAATCCCTTCCTGAAGGTATGCAAGAATGATCACGGAAGCAGTAGCAGAGCCATCGAAAAACAATGTTCGGAAGTTGATCACAGATGAAACACCGACGAATCCGAAAATACTATGAGAAGATGTCGGTACTTCTACGATGAGAATTATACGGTTCAGAAAAGAGCAAGTTGATAATTACAAGGAATACCTTCAACAAGTAATAGAATTAAGCCGGAAAGTAAAAGATCCGACACAATCTGAGAGAGTTATCCGAAAACGATCAATACTATTGGTAAAAGAGCACTGTATGATAATCTCAATGCAAAAGAGGGTATTGTCATGGCTTTGGATAAAGAGTTACAGGTTAAACATCCCTGATGGCTGGAAAGGGAATAAAATAAAAGAACGCAGAGTTAGAAATGTAGTTGTGAATTATTTAGAAGATGATGCAGATTATGTCGACGTAGTTATGGAGATTATTAAGAATCAAGGTGAGTATTAAAGTGAATGCCTTAATATACAAAACGGCATAGAGATTGAATTTATAAGAAAAGACATCAAGAATGTCCATCTCTCAGTCCATCCGCCCGCTGGAAGAGTCAAGATTGGCAGTTCCGGAGGATATGGATGAAGAAGCTATCAGGCTGTTCGTGATCTCAAAGCTCGCCTGGATAAAGAAACAGAGAAAACAATTCAAGCTGCAAGACAGACAAAGTGCAAGAGAATACGTATCAGGCGAAAGTCATTACTTCCTTGGAAGCAGGTACTTGTAAACGTAATAGAATCGAAGGAGAAACGAAGAGTTGAGCTAAGGAACAAGAAGTCTGTGGATTTGTATGTCAGACCAAACCACACTCGAAGAACAACGAGAAAAGATCGTAAATGAATGGTATCGCTCAGAGCTAAAGAAAATGGTTCCTACAGTATATTAGAAAAATGGGAAGGAAATCATGGATGTTAGCGTAAGAGGACTGGGGCATCAAGCTCATTGAGACCAAAGTGGGGCACCTGTAACGAAAGTGCCAAACGTATCTGGTTGAACCTGAACTACGCCAAGAAGAACCCACGCTGCTTAGAATATATCATCGTTCATGAGATGGTTCACTTTCTTGAAAGGAATCACAACGATCAGATTCAAATCCTACATGGATAAGTATCTGCCTAACTGGCGTAGCATAAGAGCGGAGCTCAACGATTTGATATTTGATAGAAGTTTATAGAGCTATAGACGATATATAGTTGTTACTGTTTGGATAAAACATCATTTTACTTTCTGTTTAAATATAGGAGAATGTCATGAAAGAACTTTCAGATAATCAAATAAAAGAAATGCTTAATGTTAACAATTTCAGAGAAGTGTCCAAAGATAAGATTATAAAGTTTGCTGCAATGATGCCAGATATGGATAAAGAAGTAGCAATGAAGATGATTGAGAAATTTTCCGAGTTTAAGCAGTTTGCTAAAGAAGTAATGAATACTCTTGAAAAAGAGTTTAAAAATACAGTGGAATCAAATAATGACAGTCAAGCCCATGTATTCAAAGCCTTTGAAGATACACGAAGAATTTTGGAAAAAGAGCTAGATAGAGAAGAATTAAATAAGGATGAAAGAAAAGAGATCATAAGTCACCTAATAGAGCTACGCTAATAAAGCAGATAATAAGGATACTGGAAATAAAGAGTTCTTAAGTAAATTATCTAAAGATCATTTACTTGGTGCTGGATTCTTAGTTGTAGCAGGACTTGTGTTTGTTGGTGGAAAAATTAATATAGAAAAAAATTAAAAGAACAAGCAAATGAATTGTTAATATTAGTATGTACTATGGCAAGTACTACTTCGTTATTTTTTGCTGTACGTACCATCATCTCAACACATGTGGAATCTGTCACGCTACTGACAAGATAACTATCGCAACTACTGAGAGATAGATTCTTTGAGTACATTTAGAGATATAAAATTAAATCGTAGTGATGAGTTCTGACAAGCTCATCACGTACGATTTAATTTTATAATTATGAAAGGAAAAGATAGTAGATTTTTTCTGAAAGTGAACAGTCGATTTGTCCACTTTTTCGTTCGTCCAACAAGAAAAATATGTATCAGTGATCTTAATTCTTTTCAACTCTTTTAGTATTAGTGATGTTGAAATTCCTACAATAGCAGAAAGATATAGTATTGCAAATATAGCTCCATAAGAAATTTCAGCATTTTCACTGTAAAATATGTTCGAACTTAAACCTACTAAAATAAAACCAAATATATATATCCCTACACCAATAAACAAAGATCGCATAAAAACATTATCTCCTTTTGTAATTCGTTCTAGTTTACTATTGTTTAACAACTTATACTAAATATAGTGTACTATGTTTATAGGGAAGATTCTAGTGGGAAAATAACATACATTGAATAAAACCAAATGATGGTTGTCTCTTTTTCTAAAATGAAAGTATTTATGCAATCATGACATTCAAGGTAGTTACGCAGGTATTGAGTGGAAAAGGGATATAAATAATGTGTACTTACTATCAGCACCTTTTAATTATGCAAAGATTTGTTTATACAATTTATACAGTTTTTTAGTCATGGTATTTAGTATCGACAGGCTGTAAAAGGAGGAAACCGTATGACTAGTTTAGGAAAAGGTCTATTTAACAAAATAAAAAGAAATAATAGTCTAAGTTATTTGAAGGAAGAATTTGAACTGCTTTTCACTCATTTCCCTGGAGCCTGTATGCTCTGTGATCATGATGGTGTTATCATTGAAAAAAATCCGATGGTGGCTCAATTTATATCATGTGATGAAGAATCCCTTAATAACCACCCCTGTATTTGAGCTATTAAATCTAACTAAATCAGCTTTTGATCTGACATATTTAGACACTATAACTAAGGGAGAGATTATCAACTTTAAATCAGATTTAATGGTCGAAGATAAGGGTATAAAAAATATAGAGGTAATGATTCTTCCAATTGTAAAGAAAGAAAACTTTAGCAGGTATGTTTGTTATATTCATAGATCTTTCCGAAAAAATGCAGTTACAAAAAAAATCAAATCAATTTGAAGAAAATATAATACATACTCAACGCCTGCTGAAAACGGGTAGTTGGACCTATGATTTAAGAAAAGAAGAGCTTTTAGTTCAGATGAAGCCTATGATATTTTGGAACGTAGTAAAGAGGAATTTGACAATCGGCTAGAAAGTTTTTATTCTTATGTGCATCCTCAAGATCGAGAACACACTATAAAGGCTCTCGAGGATTCTTTAAAAGGGGACCCTTATGATGATGGCTATCGAATTGTTACTCCCACAGGGAAAGAGAAATATATTCATAGCAAGGGTGAAGTTCTTTTTGATGAAAATGGAAAGGCTGTGAAACTATTTGGGACGATCCAGGATATTACCGAACAAAAATTGATCGAAAGAGATCTCAAGCGGATAGGAAACCATTTAAATCATGCCCAAAGAGTCGCAGGCGTTGGGAGTTATCGCTACGATTTTTTAGAAGATGAAGTTTATTGGTCAGAAGAGATTTATAGAATTTATGGCATTTATCCACAAGATTTCAATAAAAGTGTAGAAAGTATTCTTCGTCATATTTACCCAGAAGATCAAATAAAGCTCAAAGAATCTTTAGATAAGTGTAAGAAAGGGCTATCCTATGGAATCGAATATAGGATTATAAACCCCGATGGGTCCATGAAATATGTAATTAGTAAAGGAGAACCTTTGTATGATGAGGATCAAAACATAACCGGGATTTTAGGAACACTGCAGGAAGTGACAGAAAAACGTCAGCTGCAGCGACAACTGGAAAAAAGTAATGATAATTTGATGGAAGCTCAGCAATTAACAAAAATGGGAAGCTGGGATATGGATATTATCAAAAGGAAAACGTATTGGTCTGAGGAATGTTATCGTATTTATGGCATTACACCAGAAGAATATGATGGGACTTTTGAAGGCTTTTTAAAGTTTGTCCATCCGGAAGACATAGGTCTACATTCAGAAGATACTCACTAATCCACCAGTGGAGCAACCCTTTACGATGGAATTTCGAATTAATCGTAGTGATGGCGCTATTCGTTATGTTTATCAAATAGTGGAAATCACTTTCAACGAAGATAAAGAGCCTGTTTTTATAAAGGGAACCATTCAAGATGTTACAGCAAAAAAAGAAATCGAAAAAGAAAAATGACAGCAATTCAAGAAAAAATAGCTGATGTTCAGAGACGCTTTCAAATGTTGGTGCAGGATTCAGATGATATCTTTGAAATTATTGATACGGATGGAATCATTCAATATATTAGTCCTGCTGTTGAAAAAGTTATAGGCTATTCGCCAAATGAAATAACGGGAAAAAATATACTGAATTTCGTTGAAGGTGCAGATAAGATAACACTAAAGGAAATGATTGGTTTAGTTATCAGAAAATCCTGAAAAGAGTATTCAAGAAAACATAACTACGAGAACGCGACATGGGAGAAAAGATTTTTGTGGAAATCAGCATGAAAAATCAATTATCAGAGCCATCTATTGAAGGAATTGTAGTTAACTGGAGGGATGTGACTGAAAGAGTCGCGTCTGAAAGAAAAATTGCTTATATGGCGAATTACGATGAGCTAACGAAATTGCCGAATCGATTCTACTTCAACAACAGGATAACTCGTCTGTGTCAAAAAAATAATAAGAGAAATTCTAACTTTGCCTTATTGATGCTAAATATTGATGGATTCAAATATATCAATCATTCTTTAGGAATGAAATCAGGCGACACCATGATTACTGAGGTTGTTAAGCGGCTACAAAGCTATTTAGGAGATGATCGGTTCATTTGTCGATACTCAGTAGATCAATTCGGCGTGCTTATTACTGATATAGGTCAAATGGATAAATTTCAGAAAGTAGCGCAGGAGCTTGTGGATTTGTTTAATGGATCCTTCAAAGTAGAAATGTATGAGTTGTTTATATCTGTGAGTGTTGGCGTTGCGAGTATTCCTTGAGGATGGCCAAGATGCAGAGAATCTTATTAAAGCAGCAAATATTGCACTACTAAGGGCCAAAGAATCTGGAAAGAACAAGTATGAATTCTATTCTCCTAATATGGATGTAAAAACTTATAAAGAATTTAATCTAAGGAACGATTTAAGAAAAGCAATTGAAAGAAATCAATTTAGAGTGTATTATCAACCGCTGGTGAATTTGCAAACAGGTGATGTTATAGCAGCAGAAGCATTGATTCGTTGGAAAGAAACATCCAGATTGGGGAATGGTCTCACCTAATGAATTTATTCATTTAGCAGAGGAAACAGGATATATTATAGATTTGGGGAACTGGATTTTTCAAGAAGTCTGTCACGTCTATAAGCACTGGTTAGAAAAAGGTTTAAAACCAAATCGAGTGTCGATCAATTACTCTAGTATTCAATTTTTGAGAAGGAAATAGTTGAGAATATAGAAATGTTACTCGATGAGCTCGGTTAGATCCTAGTTTTTTGATTATAGAACTAACAGAAAGCGCGCTAATTAATAACGTTCAACAGGTAATCTCAAATATCCAGAGTCTTCAAGCGATAGGTGTTCAAATTGCCATAGATGATTTTGGTACAGGGTTTTCTTCACTTGCTTATTTAAGTTCATTTAATGTAGACATTATAAAAATCAACCGTTCTTTTATCAAGGACGTGCCGAACAATCAAGTGAGCACTAAAATTACAAAAGCTGTCGTGAATTTATCTAAAGACCTTGAAATCAAACTAGTGGCAGAAGGAATTGAAAACTGGGAGCAGTTGTCTTATCTAAGTGGACTAGACTGTTTATGCTGGTCAAGGGGTTTTTATACAGCAAACCAGTCCCGTTAGAGGATTTTGAAAAAATATTGACTAGAGGTAAATGTACGCCATCTAAACCTTCTCGCAATGAAACGAAACCGAAAGAAGAAAGAAGGAAATATTTTAGATTGACACTACCCGACTTATTGGAAGCAGATATGACTATTTTAAGTATCAGTGGGAAAAAGGCAGATGTAGGTGAAACAGGGGTCGTTGTCAAAAACATTGGGCCCGGTGGCCTTTGCTTTATATCCAATATTAAATTACCTGTTAACAAGGAAATCATTTTACAATTTAAGTCGGAATTATCAGGAGAAGAAATCAAGGCATATGGGTCTCTAGACTGGATAGAAGAGAGAGACTATGATTTGTTTGAATATGGTCTTGAATTTACCTTTGATGAAAAGGCAAGAACGGGGCTTACGAAAGTCTTGAATCAATTTCAAGTTAAAACAAGAAAAGATTCGGACTATAGAGACGGTCGATTTTTCATGAAATCATTTGATCAATATTTTCCACTCCAAAGAAAGAAAACACTGATCAAATATCTTAAGACACGTAAATGTAAAGTACTTGGGGATATTTTAGCATCAAAGATCTGAAGGGTGGAGTGCACTCAATGAGATACTTTAAAGAATAAAGAATGTCATTTCTGATGAACAGCTACAAGTCGAGTAAATAATATAAAATATAGCTATGGCCACTGAAGCTTAACTAAGGGAAGAGGGGAGATAACTAATGAGTTTTTAGCCCCGTTAGATTCTAAGAGTAGATTTAACGTAGGTAATTAGATGAATAATATATATACAATATTATGTGGTTTGTATAAAATTTAGTCAGTTAATGTATTACTCTATAGAGAAAAAAGGCTCCACACTAAAAGCAGGATTTTATAGTGTGGAGCCTTTTTTATATTGGTATATCAGATTAAAAAAAATATTGCAATTCAGCATGATTTATATCATTATTATCATTATTGATAATGATAATATAAATAATTTGACTTAATCTTAAACTTATACAGAAAGAAGCGGTGATTGAAATTAATTTGAAAAAGAAAATGGATCTAGTCATGCATCCTATAAGAATGAGAATTATACAAACTCTAGTAATTAATAAAAATCTATCCACTCAACAAATTTCTGACTATTTACCTGATGTTCCGCAAGCAACCTTATATCGTCATATAAATAAATTGGTCGAAGCTGATTTCATCAAACCTGTATTGGAGAATAAAGTAAGAGGGACTGTTGAAAAGATTTATGCTTTATCTGCAGTCTGCAAATACTTACAGATAAAGACATAGATGAATTAAGCAGGGATGAACATTCTCAATTGTTCTTTTCATTCTTAACGATGCTTATGGGTGACTTTGATAATTATTTGAACAGAGAAGAAATTGATATGAAAAATGATGGGGTGACATATCGTCAGGCCAATATTTACCTCAGCGACCAGGAATTGAAGGATTTAATGGGAGATATATCGAATCTAATATTAGAAAAAATAGATAACAAGCCTTCAAAAGAACGAAAATTAATAAATATCTCAAATATCAGTATACCCAAATAATAGTAATAGCTGTTCGTCAAATAGAAAGAAGGCATAAGTTTTGGAAAACAAATCGTATGAAGAAAAAGAAGTGTTTATTAAAGGTCAGTATCGTTTAGCAGGAACATTGGCCATTCCCAAGGGAGAAGGCAAAAAGTTACCGGCAGTGTTAATTATTCCTGGATCGGGGCAGATAGATAGAGATGGCTATGTTGAAAACATGAAATTTCATACGAATCTATACAAAGACTTAGCTCATATTGTTACTGCTTCAGGCTTTGTGAGTATGAGAGTAGATAAAAGAGGCGTAGGGAAAAGTCAAGGTGATTTTTTTGAAACAGGAATGTGGGATTTGGTTGAAGATATTGAAAAGAGCATAGACTTTTTAAAAGAACAACCATCCGTAGATCCTAATGAAATCATTCTATTGGGTCACAGTGAAGGGTGTATGTTAGCCGCGGCAGTTAACGCAAGAAAACCGGTTGATGGACTGATTCTTTTATCGGGCGCAGCAGAAACGTTGGAGGAGGCATTAAAAAGACAAAGAGAAATTTTAGTAGAAGAGGCTAAGAATAAAAATAAGGTGAATGGATTCTTACTACGCTTACTGAAGGCAGATAAAAAAGTCGATAAACAAGCGGATAAATTTATGAACAAGATTATTCATTCGAATAAAACAATGATGAGATATAATTTTTCTAAAGTAAATGCCAAATGGTTTAGAGAACATCACTACTACAATGTACTGGAAGATCTGAAGAGAGTTAACTGCCCGGTATTGGCATTAACGGGCGATAAAGATTTTCAAGCAGATCACAGTAAACTTGGAAGGTTACCAGATCTCATTAGGGGAGACCTGGAATATTATAGCATCAAAGATATGAACCATGGTTTAAAGAAGCAAGAGGGACCAATGTCTGCATTAAATTTTAAGAAAGAATATAAAGAAAAGGCAAAAGATCCTATACATTCTGAAGTAGTTGAACGATTAGCTTTATGGCTGAATAAATATTTTGATGCAACCAAAAAAACTCAGTAAATAGTAAATGCTTCAAAACTAATCAGACTTATCGGCTCTAATGCGGTTCTGATAATCATCTCCTTTAAGAGAATCGGAAGTACAATCAGGCTGCTTATCTTGTGTATGATCATATCTGTAAGTGCCGTTTTGAAGCGTTCAACAAATGTCTGTGTTTCATGTTTTTTTCAGACTGATAACTCTTTCGGTCTTCTGGAATAAACATTGTTATGGATGATCTACTTTAATGCAGAATGGATGTTTTTGTGAATTAGGGGAGGTTGAGAAAATAGATTGGATGTGTAGCTTGAAATTGAAAGCTTATGCAATTGTTGAATCTGAAATTTAAAGTAAGAATTATCAGTATATAAATAATTCCTATCAGAATCGAAATCGATTCTGTTTTTTTCTTGACAATATCGATATTCGATGTTACGATTTAAAAGTACAATATCGATATTCGATACTAAGTGGGGTGATCTAATGGCACGGGATAAGTATCAAACGTTAACAGAGCAAATGTTTTACATCCTTATTTGTCTAACACAAGAGAGTTGTGGTGTTGATATTATGAAAAGGGTAGAAGAACTTACAAATGGAAGGGTTATCATCGGACCGGGTACTCTTTACAGCTTGTTAGATAACTTTGTAAAAGAAAAAATTATTATAGAAACCAAAATTGAAAATCGAAAAAAAAATTATATTATAACAAGCCTTGGTACAGAAATGCTTGAAAAGGAATATCTTCGAGTGACAAAATTAAAAAATGATTATGAAATATTAGTAAAAGGTGGTGAGCAAAAATGAAAGATACAACTAAAAGAGTAATAAAATTTAGGTTCGATCGCTATGAAGATACAGAAATTAAATTGGAGAAACTGGCTGCAAAGGGACTATTTTTAGAGGAATGTGGATCTTTTTTATGGACATTTAGAAAAGGAACACCGAAGAAAGTAAAATACACCGTTACATATTTTTCTGAAGGATCTGTGTTTAATCCTGATATTACCGATAACCAGCAAACCTATTTCGACTATGCGAAGGCTGCCGGATGGAATTTTGTGACTCAATTTAACCAAATGCAGATTTTTTGTAGTGAAGCGGATAATCCGATCCCCTTCGAAACCGATGAAAAAGTGAAATTTGAAAATATCAAAAGATGTATGAAAAAGAGTTATCTTCCATCTATGATTGTTATGATTTTAGTCTTTGTACTAAATTTGATTGTGCAGTTCAATTCATTTCAATTAAACCCAATAGATTATTTGTCAGATTCTATTCGATTATTAAGTAGTTCTATGATAGCAGCAGTTATCATATATCAAGTGTATTCATTGATGACTTACGTTCTTTGGCTTAAACGTTCGGAAAAGTCAATTGCTCTTGGCGGGGGATGTGTAAAAAACAATAGCATAGTATATAAAATGGTTGATATCATCTTTATGGTTTTCGTATTCGGCAGTCTAGGTTATTTATTGTTTCACCTTGCTTCTAATACAAGCGGGTTCGGTTTAGTATTTTATCCATCGCACAAATGCCAATTCTGATGATTATATTTTGGATATCAATCAAATATTTGAAGAAGAAAAAAATATCTGCTACAAAAAATAAAGTGATATCGGTCGTGGTGTTTATTTTTGCTAGTTTTGCATATTTAGCATTACTTATGACGTTCATTATGCGATTTGGATTTAGTATGGGTGATGAGTCGAATTATCGAACTGTTGATTGGCAACGTTCTGAAACAGAAAGCTATGAGTACAGACTCTATAGCGACGAAATCCCTCTTACCAGTGAGGATTTATACGGTCCAATTGACTATAACTATTATTCATATGAAAAGGAGATTGATAACACTTTCTTTCTTTCCAAAAGCGTTTATCGTCAAGATACACTGCCGGCAAAAGATGCCCCTCCATGGATTGAATATGAGATATTAGAACCTCAATTTGATTTCGTTTATCAACTTGCCAAGGAGCACCTGCTTGAAATACCAGAGTGGCGAAATAACACGACCTTTGAACCCATGGATAACAAAATATTTGACACAGTAGAAGCTTATCAACGCTATTATGAGGACACTCCCACAGGAGAGTATACGTTGTTTTTTGAGGATAGAATTATTACACTCAATATGGAAGAACCATTAACCACAAAACAAATATCAATTATTAAAGAAAAATTAGAAATATAAACATAGAATAAAGAATTGTAACCTACAAATTAAAAAGTAAGGCACACTGCATTTAAATTTGTCAAGTGCCTGCTTTTTATCTTTTCTTGGATATCCACTGTTAGTCCAGACCTAAATTCCACAGTGAATTTCTTCTCAGTAAACAGTGACTTTTTCATTCAGCCTCCTTCCCAGAGCTTCATCATATTCAGTGAGGGTGGAAGATTGCTCTTTAAGAATGAGCTCATGTCAGTGATCTTTTTCTTGATCTCATCCTTGCTAGCGCTGTCCACCTTGGATTTTTGCTTGTCTTCTCTCGGGGTATAAATTTCATCTGCAACATCTTCATGGTCTGATTTGGTGCTGGCCAGTTTTGAGGAGCTCTGCTTGTAGTTCTTCTAAAGTAAGTTTTTTAGTGTGAAGCCTTGTTATATCGGTATTGCAGAAAATACATCCCGATTTCTGCAATGTATAAAGCCATGATAGCAGAATGGAATCAGCGTGATGAATGTTATAAAATGTAAAAACTTTTTGACATCATTTTAACGGTTCGGTATTATATAAATGTAAAAAGTGTTTGACTAAAGGGAGGATTCGTTATGCGTAAAAAAGACGAAATGGAACAGAAGGTGGCCAATAAAGCTGTTAATATAACCTGGTTTATTACTATTGCAGCTCTGTTTATCATAGGCAGTATTCAACGTTATTATGAACGTTGATGAAGGCAAAACGCTCCAGTTAATTGCTATACTTTCAACTACTTTTCTTATTTCACTTGAGCAATATTTCTTATCTAAAATGAATGAAGACAAAAGATTCAACAGAATGATTAGCGCTGCCTTAGTTCTTGCTGCATTTTTACTTGGATTATTATGGTTTCTAAGCCAATGAAAAATCAGATCAAAGAACGTCGTAAAGCCAGAAAAATATCCCAGCAAGAATTGGCCGATTACTGTAAAGTTACCAGACAGACCATTAATGCAATTGAAAACGAAAAATATGATCCCTCACTGCAGCTTGCATTTGATCTGGCGAAGAACTTGAATACAACAGTCGATACTTTGTTTAATCCTGAATAGAAAGAATTTAAATGTAGAGTTAAAAATGCTTTTGTCTTATCTTACATTTTTGTCTACTGAGTACTTGATGGTAGGTAAAAAAACTCTATAATATGATGAGGATACATAAAGCTATTTCTAAAAATACTAGCACTAAGAGATTTTGAGTAGTAGAAAGGGAATAGAAATGAAAATAAATAAACGTAATATATTTATTAGTATAGTAATTATCTTGATTCTAATCCTAATCATATCCATGCCAAGTAGTAGATTTAAAATAAATCAGATCAGTAATAAAAATTTTATAGAAAACGATTAGAGAGCATACCTGTTTCTTCTAACATAATGATAGTCCAAGAAAACTTTAAACAAGAAGAAAATGTAAGTCGTAATGCAATTTTCAGCTGGAGCCAGCGGGGCTATTTTTAAAAAAGAGGGAAATAAATACTTTGCTCTAACTGCTTATCATGTTATTGATAAGAGAGAAATGTAAATAGTTCAAATATAATAATCTTGGGATATGATGGTTTGTCTTTTAAGGACTACTTTAACAATGGTGGGAAATTTAGGGGATAGCTAATTATTATCAGCAGTTTCCTAGAGGGGTAATTGAGTATTCAGATAAAAAATATGATTTAGCTGTTGTTAGTTTTTACTCTGATGAGGATTACAGCACTATTTCGATCTCAGATAAATTTCCCGAATATGGAAGATACAGTTGCAGTTATAAGCAATCCATATGAGGAAAGAAACAGTATCACTGCTGGCAAAGTAATCAGTAGAAAAACCAAACCTTTCAATGATGAAGACGGTGAAATGCAGCATCCAGTTATTAAGCATACCGCTTTAATATCAGAGGGAAGTAGCGGAAGTGCTCTTCTAAATAAAGACCTGGAAATTGTAGGGATTAACTAGCAGGAGACAAAAATGTGTTACGACAGTCTATTTCTGGACTGGCTATGCCCAAGGATAGTATTAGATTTCTCCGATGAATGGGAAGAAAGTAAATAAATTATAGTAAACATGGCAATTCTGAATGTGGAGTTTTTTAATTAGTTGTGTAATTGGGTGAAAAACTATGATTTAATATTGGCTAAGTGCCAAAGCGTTAGTGCTTGAAAATGAATAGTCAGTTATACAAAGGAGATTAGTATTATGAAAATAAGCAAAAAAAGTATTCTTCATACTTTCTATCACACTTTCAGCTATAGGTATGAGTGTGATAGACGGATTCATTCAACTGCCCTATCTGTATAAATCTATTGTGAAAATCATTCTGTTTTCTGTTGTCCCTATGGGGTATTTTCTTAGGTATAAGGATGAATACAGTCGTTTGAAAAAATTATTTATTCCGAGAAAGTCAGATTTAATGCTTGCACTTTTACTGGGAGTTGGCGTGTATGCTGTTATCCTGCTTGCCTATGTCGTTTTAAGAAACTATATTGATTTATCATCCATTCGCGAGTCTTTAACTTCAGGTATCGGTGTCAATGCAGATAATTTTGTTTTTGTTGCCATTTATATCTCTTTGATCAATTCTTTGCTGGAAGAATTTTTCTTTCGAGGTTTCGCTTTTCTGATTTTAAAGGAAAATACCGGGCGCCTCTTTGCCTATGCATTCAGTGCATTACTGTTCGCTTTGTATCATGTGGGTATGACAAGTGGATGGTTTCATTGGAGTATTTATTTGTTAGCCATGACCGGACTGTTTGTGGGTGGCTGTATCTTTAATCATTTAAATGAAAAGTCTGAAAACGTTTATCCCTCATGGCTTGTACATATGTTTGCCAATTTCGCAATCAACACCGTTGGCTTTATATTGTTTGGCTTGATTTAATCTATCGAATCTTCCAGGTCCATATGAGTACTAAGAAGAAGGACACTGAAATAATAGTAAATAGTTTGCAGAGCAGATCATCCTGTTCTGTTTTTTACGTTTTATAATTGGTTTAAGCTCTAGATTTCTTAAGCGGTCATAATACCTATGCCCCTGGTATATCATATTATCAATGTGTTTTTTAAGCATCATTGCTCTGAATAGCAAATTATTCAGGGATGACTTACAATAAGTTATAAGTTAAATAGATTGAAATGACTAGGAAGAGGTGGATAAGAGTGAAAAAAATCAGTGTGTTCTGTCTGTTTTTAGTGACTCTACTTTCCGGATGTGTTGATACGGATAAAACACCTGACGGAAATGACTCCGACATCATTTCAAATGAACAGAAAACGGGTTAATAGGAAGAGCAGTTCAATGAGGGAAATCAAGAAGAACTGCAGGATGAAGAGGGAGAACTGGATCAAATTATTGACGAACCGGAAATAGTTGCTGAAAATCTCGAGACGCCTTGGTCGATTCAAAAAGAGGGAGAGACATTCTTTTTGACAGAGAGACCCGGAAGCATCATACGAATTGAAAATGGAGAAACAGTAAGACAAGATATCGAGCTGGAACAGGAACTGTCAATCGTCCCGGAAGCTGGTTTATTAGGTTTTGTACTCGATCCGGACTTCACAGAACAATCTAGCCTATGCATATTATACCTATGAAGACAGCAGTGGACCTTTGAACCGTATCGTTCGTTGCAGTTAAACGAAGATGTCTGGCAGGAGGAGGATGTACTACTTGATGAAATCCCGAGCGGAAGAGTTCATCATGGCGGCCGACTGGAGATCGGACCTGACGGCATGCTCTATGCAACAACGGGTGATGCCATCTACACCGGATATAGCACAAGATCCTGATTCATTAGGTGGGAAAATTTTAAGAATGAACCGTGATGGCTCGGTCCCTGCTGACAATCCCCTTACTGATTCCTACGTATACAGTTATGGACACCGAAACCCACAGGGACTTACCTGGTCGTCTGATGGCTCGCTCTATTCAAGTGAGCACGGCAACAGAGCCAATGATGAGATCAACTTGATTGAAGGGGGTCAGAATTACGGCTGGCCGATCATTGAAGGAAACCAGGAGCAGGAGGACATGGTCTCCCCTCTCTTCACCTCGGGAGGTGCAAATACATGGGCCCCATCTGGAATGGACTATTATGATGGCAGAATTTATGTCGCAGGCTTAAGAGGGCGCGCTGTTTTTGAATTTGACCTTGAAACAGATGAGCAGAGCGAAGCAGTATCTGGATTCGGCCGAATCAGGGATGTGCTGATCGAAGATGATATACTCTATTTCATCAGCAATAATACAGATGGACGGGGTGACCCAAAAGAAAATGATGACAAACTGTATCGGCTCTCCATTCCAAGATTAAATGTAGTTTAAAGGTGGTTGACAGGCTGATCGTTAATTACAGCTTCTATAATAAGAAGTGTACGCACTATCATTTCAACACATAATGAGAGTGTCCTGTTGTTAACCAGGTAGTAAAATAGCGACTTGGAGACTATCTTTTTACAGTAAGATACAGAGTTTTAAACTAAATCGTGTCGGTGAGTTTTAAAGAATTCACCGACACGATTTATTATAAAACACATATGTTTGACAAATCTGATGAATGGGTGATAAGCTTTTTTTGTATAGTACACCGCACGAAATGAAATCGCTTACAATGGCGTGCGGAAATTTGAGAAATGTTGAGGATGATACTTTATGGATAAAAATCAAGGTTATATAAAAAGTATCAGAGGAAGCATAATTGATGTTGTATTTAAGCAGGAGTTACCGTTTATTAACAATAAACTTGTCACCGGAGAAGACGATCGGGTCATCATGGAGGTTTCATCCTATATAGATGATTCAACCATCAGTTCAATTGCTTTAACTTCTACCGGAGGGCTATCCAGAGGGGATGCAGTAACGGACACAGGGCAGCCGATAAAAGTTCCGGTAGGAGAAGAGATTTTAGGTAAAATGTTCGATATCTTTGGGAATACGCTAAATGGGGAAGACATGACAGGTGCAAATACAAGATCGATTCATCAAAAACCTGTTCCTTTTTCCGAAAGAGACACAACCAATGAATTGTTTATAACCGGCATTAAAGCAATAGATGTTCTTACCCCATTGGCTCGAGGTGAAAAAGCAGGTCTGTTTGGAGGAGCCGGCGTAGGGAAAACAGTCTTGATTACAGAGCTTATAAATAATACGGCAAAAAAGACAAAAGGATATAGTGTTTTTTGCGGTATTGGCGAAAGGTCCAGAGAAGCAGAAGAGTTATATAGAGAAGTAAAAGAAGCGAAAGTCTTAGAAAATGCAGTTCTTATCTTTGCTCAGATGAATGAACCTCCGGGCGCCAGATTTAGGGTGGGTCACGCAGCTCTGACCATGGCAGAATACTTTAGGGATGTACAAAAAAAGATGTACTTCTTTTAATCGACAACATATTTAGATTTATTCAGGCAGGATCTGAGGTTTCCGGTCTTATGGGGAAGATGCCTTCAAGGGTCGGATATCAACCTACGTTAGCAAGCGAATTGGCGGAACTGGAAGAGCGGATTTCGAGCACGAAATCCGGTGCGATTACGTCGATTCAGGCGGTATATGTTCCTGCAGATGATTTTACCGATCCAAGTGCAACGCATACGTTTTTCCATCTGTCGGCATCTATTGTGCTGTCAAGAAAAAGAGCAAGCCAAGGGCTCTATCCGGCGATCGATCCTTTAAATTCTTCCTCAAATATGTTGAGTGCGGCGATTGTTGGTAAAAAACATTACACGATTGCGCGCGAAATAAAAAGACTCTCGCAACGTACGAAGAGCTTAAAGACATTATTGCAATGTTGGGTATAGAAGAACTCTCTGTGGAGGACCGCAACGTCGTCCACCGGGCAAGAAAATTAGAGCGATTTTTAACGCAACCGTTCTTTACCACAGCAGAAATCACCGGAAGCGAGGGCCGATTGGTGGAGCTCGAAGATTCTCTTGAGGGGTGCGAGCGCATTTTAAATGATGAGTTCCAAAATTATGAAGAAAGTGATCTCTATATGATTGGCAATATAGAAGAAGCGGTAGAACGAAAAAAGAAAAGAGAAGAAAAAAATGAGACTTAAGATAACTCTTCCTTATAAAACGATTTTAGATACGGATGCAAAGAAAATTACAGCACCCGGTTCCAATGGAAAATTTCAGATTCTACCAAAACATATAGACGCAACTTGGAGTTTAAGGCCGGGTATTTTGCAAATAAATACAGAGAAGAACCTTTACTATGCGATCAGTGATGGCGTAGCGGTCAAGCAGGGAGACACCGTTTATCTGGTTACCATGCAGGCGATTGCCGGAGAATCTTTAAGCGAGTTGAGCCAAACAGTAGAAGAAACTTTCAAAATGATAGACGAAAAAGAAAGAAAAGCTAGAGAAGTACTTATCAGACTGGAATCAGAAACGATTCGGAAATTTATGGAACTTGATATGTAAAGGGGGTAATCTTTTTGGCTAAGAAAAAAGAGTCAACCGAAGAAGAGCTTCTTGAAATAGTGAAAAAAGATTCCGCAAAAAAAATGAAAGCACATGATGAGGGGAGCGAAATCATGTTCGGTCTAAACCTCTTTGGGATTGTAGGATGGTCCATTTCAATACCTACAGTATTGGGCATTGCCCTCGGCAGCTTTTTAGATGAAAGATTCACCCACAGCTTCTCTTGGACGATCACGCTTTTATTTACAGGCATCATTTTAGGTTCGTTTAACGCATGGCGCTGGATAAAGGAAAAAACGAAGATGAGTGGGAAGGATCATAATGATTAATTTTTTGATTGGCGTCATTTTGGGCATCATTTTCTTCGGTGGGCTTTATTGGACGATTCAAAAGTTAACGGAGGTGAAACGACCAGGCCTTCTAATGATATGCAGCCTTATATTCAGGATGGCCGTATTGCTGAGTGTTTTATTTTACGTTTCAAAAAGTGGATACATGGGAATCTTGTATGCAATGCTTGGCATGTTTTTAGTGCGTGTCATAATGACTTTTAAAATAGAGGAGACGACGGAAAAACAAAAAAAGGGGGGACTAAATGAATATTGATCCAAGTGAAATAGTGTATTTTGAGTCGGGATTTGTACGAATTACGGCAACGCTGGTATTTACGTGGATCGTTATGATTATTTTGGCCGCCATATCGTATATGGTCACAAGAAATATGAAGGTAGAAGGCGAAATCTCTAGAGGGCAAAATATACTGGAAGCTTTAATAGAGACGATTAACAGCCAAATCAAGCAAATCAGTCAACAGGACCCGAGCAAGTATCTTCCGTTTGTAGGCACGTTGTTTATATTTATACTGGTGTCAAATGTACTGTCCATCGTACCGGGCTTTATATCGCCTACAGGTTCATTAAACACAACTATTGCTTTGGCGCTGTGTGTTTTTGTGGCCGTACCCAAATATGGTATCGATGACAGAGGCATTGTCGGCTATTTAAAGGAATATATAAAACCTACATTTTTGATGTTGCCTTTTAACATCATAAGTGAAGTGTCAAGAACGCTGTCTTTGGCTATTCGTCTTTATGGAAATGTAATGAGTTCAAGTATAATCGTGGCTATTTTATTGGGTGTAGTCCCTCTTTTTTCCCGGTCGTCATCCAGGCGCTTGGTCTGCTGACAGGTATTATACAAGCATATATATTCGCTATCCTTGCAATTGTATACATTGCATCGGCGATTGAAAATGAAAAAAGAAATCTGAAGGAGGAATAATGATGGATAATGTTGGTTTTATAGGTATGGTTTCCATTATCATGGCGGGCTTAACGATAGCGGTGGGCTCTATAGCGCCGGCTATCGCAGAAGGAAACGCTGTGACACAGGCTTTAAGGTCTATTGCACAGCAGCCTGACGAAGCAAACACAATCTCCAGGACTCTTTTTGTAGGACTAGCAATGATTGAATCCACTGCGATTTACTGTTTTGTCATATCTATGATTTTATTATTTGTAAATCCGTTTTGGAATATGGTAGTAGGATAATATTATGACAATAAGCTGGTTCGAAATCATTGCGCAGATCATTAATTTTTTTATCATTCTTTATATTTTGCAAAAGTTCCTATATAAGCCGGTTATGAATGTGATGGCACAAAGGCAAGAGCGAATTCAAAAGGCCCAGATAGAAGCGGATGCTAAAATGAAGGAAGCGACAGAGCTTATGGATATGTATGTCGGAAAAATAGAAGATATACAAAAAGAGAAAGAGATATTTTAGATGATGCAAGAATACAAGCTCAAGAAAAGAAAGAAAGCCTTATAAACGAGTATAAAAAGGAAGCCGAAAGTAAACGACATGTTTATTTAAAAGAAATCCAAGATGAGAAAGAAAATTTCAAACGTCACCTAAGTAAAAACCTGGGTGAGAGCGCTGTTAAAATAGCAGCTCGCATTTTGACCGACATATCTTCCAAGGAACTTGAAAGCGAAGTATTTCATACGTTTATTCTTGATTTGAAAAATATAAAACGAAACATACCCGATTTAGAGGGTTTAAAAAGAGAAGAACATGTGCAAGTGCATTCCTTTCAAGATTTATCTCATCATGAAAAGAAAGCGATTGAAGATGCTTAAAGGAACAGCTAAAAAACGTAAAAGAGATACATTATGAAACGGATCCTGAACTGATTTTAGGCTATGAATTATATTTAGAAACCTATACTGTTCATACGAATATCAAGAATTATTTAGATGAAATAGAAAAAGATATCATTAAGAGTCTGGACACAAACCTATAAGGAGTGCTTCCAATGTTGGAAAATCAGTTCAAAGTTTTGGAGGAAGCTATAGATAAAGCATTGGCAAAGGATTTCGATCAAATCAATATAGAGGAAAGTGGAACGATTGTATCGATTGACAGCGGAATTGCTAAGGTTAAAGGGCTTAGAAAGGTTAAAAACGAAGAACTGATAGCATTTCCAAATGGAACGATGGGTCTAGCTTTCAATTTAGACCCAAACGATGTAGGTGTTATACTCCTCGGGGAATTTTATGATATTAAAGCAGGTCAAAAGGTGAAAAGAACGCATAAAGTAGCAGACATACCGGTTTCAGAAGAATTTTTAGGAAGGACTATAAGCCCTTTAGGAAAAACGTTGGACGACCAGGGAGCTGTAACGCCGGATAAATATCTTCCGATGGAAAGAGAAGCGCCGTCGATCATGAAAAGAGCCCCTGTATTTGAGCCGTTACAAACAGGTCTGAAAGTCATCGATTCCCTTGTCCCTATAGGAAAGGGTCAGAAGAGAGCTGATTCTTGGTGACAGACAAACCGGCAAGACTACGATTGCAATCGATACGATCATCAATCAAAAAGACAGTGACGTCTTGTGTATATACTGTTCTATCGGTCAACAGATTACATCTGTATCAAAAATTATCAATACGCTTAAATCAAAAGATGCGATGAAAAATACAATCGTTATGGTTGCTGGTTCCGAAGATCCGCCGGGCGTTGCTTATATAGCTCCATATGCAGCCATATCTTTAGCGGAATATTTTATGGAAAAAGGTAGAGATGTGCTTGTTGTTTATGACGATTTAACCAAGCATGCAAGGGGCTACAGGGAGCTGTCTCTCTTGCTAGAAAGACCGCCCGGTCGAGAGCTTATCCGGGAGATATATTTTATATTCACTCCAAACTTCTCGAGCGATCCACCCATTTAAAAGACGAGTTTGGAGGTGGAAGTATCACATCGCTTCCGATTATAGAGACACAGGCAGAAAATTTATCTGCATATATTCCCACAAATCTTATTTCGATTACGGACGGGCAAATCTATCTTTCGCCGAAGCTCTACCAGAAAGGTAACCTTCCAGCCGTCCAAATAGGATTATCTGTATCCAGGATCGGCGCCAAAACTCAGCTTCCTTCATATCGGAATATAACCGGTGATTTAAAACTCGCCTATTCTCAATTCGAGGAATTGGAATCGTTTGCAAGCTTTGGGACGAGACTGGACGAATCGACCAGAAGAACGCTTGAACGGGGCTGGAGAATACGTCAGGTTTTAACCCAGCCGCAGCATGCACCGATTGAAATTACAGAGCAAATAGGGGTTCTGATGGCTGTCACGACGGGGGTGCTGGGAGGTGTTGCACTGGACAGGATCGATGAAGCAGAGGAACATATAAGAAAAGCTGTACGAGAAGACGATGCATTTCGCGGGCATTTACTAAGTGACAAAAAATTAGAAGATGAAGTAAAAAATACTTTTATAGAAAAAATAAAAGACATACTTAAAAGGGAGATGGATATCTAATGCAGGGATTACAAGGGATAAAGAAAAGCATAGATTCCGCAGAAAATCTCCGTGCCATTGTAAGCACAATGAAAGCACACGCTTCGGCCAACATCAATCAATTTCAAAACGCAGCGAAAGCCTCTATGGAATATCGGAAGGTTTTGGATATGTCTTTGTTTATTGTTTTATCGGAAGAAGAAGAAATGGTAACATCTGAGAAAATTCAAAAGGGCAATATCCTTCATATAGTTTTTGGCTCAGACTATGGTCTTGCTGGCAGAATCAACGAAAGGATTAGTTCCTTTGCCTTGCAACAGATTTCCCAAAATGCGGACGATAAAGTGATTGTCATCGGGCAGCAGGTATTTCAAAGACTGAAGGATGATGTTACGATTTCCAAGACTTTTATGCAACCACAGTCAACAGACATTATTTTTTCCATGGTAAACAAATTACTTGTTCAGATCGATGACATTCGAAACGAAATACCTATTGAAAAAATTGTTCTTTATTATAACAAGCCACATGATACTTCTATATTTGCGGAAGATACGGAATTACTCTTTCCAATCGATTTAGTTGAATTGTCAAAGAATAAAGTGCAATGGGAGTCAAAGGGGCTTCCCACCTATTTTGTGGAAAAACAAGAAATTATTTCGGATTTAATAAGACAATATTTTTTCATCACACTATACCGTACCTTTTGCTTTTCTTTGGCATCGGAAAATGCCAGCCGGCTGGCATCTATGCAATCTGCCGAAAAAAATATAGACAATCAATTAGAGGAACTAAACGACTTATATAGACGAGAAAGACAAAACAGCATCACAGAAGAATTAAATGATATCGTATCAGGATTCAAAGCGATCAGAAAATCACTCTAGCTAAAAAAGACCTTATATTATTTTTTTAAAAACATTCCTCTCTAGCCATGTCGAAAGTGTTACATTGTAAACTGAAAAATAAGTTTATAAGCCTCTGAAAATAGCGAATAGCGCTGTTTTTGGTGGTTTTTAAATTTTAAAGCAAATAAGCATTGTCAAGGAAATATCTTTCTTCCTAACAGATAAGTGTTGTTGTGTGTTGAAAATTTAATCAAAATAATCGTTCAATGACTTCTATCATGATATGATGGATAAAGCAGTAATAATAAAAGTTACAAAGGAGTATAACAATGAAATTAATTACATGGAATATCGATTCATTGAATGCAACATTGACGAGTGATTCGGCGCGAGCTGTAATGTCCAGAGAAGTAATGAATAAAATAATTGAGCAGGATCCTGATGTTATTGCAATCCAGGAAACCAAACTGCCTCGGACCGGGCCTTCAAAAAAACACAAGGCTATCCTGGACGATCTGTTTCCTGACTATGATTATGTGTGGAATGTTTCAGAAGAACCGGCAAGAAAAAGTTATGCGGGCACGATGTTTCTCTACAAGAATCATTTAAACCCCAGTGTCTCTTATCCAAAAATCGGTGCACCGGATACCATGGATGCGGAGGGACGTATCATTACGCTGGAATTTGACGAGTTTTACGTGACACAAGTGTATACCCCTAATTCCGGATCAAAGTTAGTCCGATTAAAAGAGCGTCAGCAGTGGGATGAAAAATATGCCGAATACTTAGTCAGTCTGGATGAGAAGAAACCTGTTCTTGCGACCGGTGACTATAATGTGGCCCACAAAGAAATCGATATCGCCCATCCAGCCAGAAACCACTTGTCAGCCGGTTTTACAGATGAAGAGCGTGAAGGCTTTACAGAATTATTGGCTAAAGGATTTACGGACACCTTCCGTCATATTCACGGCGATGTGACCGGACAGTATTCCTGGTGGAACCAGCGTGCCAAAACAAGCAAGGTCAACAATTCCGGCTGGCGGATCGACTACTGGCTGGTCAGTGACAAGCTGGCTGATAACGTCCAGAAATCAGATATGCTGGATTCCGGAGACCGACAGGACCACACACCTTTAATACTTGAGATCGGTTTAAATCAAGGGTAATATGACAATTTTTCCATTTCATAGTACTGATTCATAATACTGAAATGAGAAATCTTGTATTAATTGGATATGATGAAAAAGTGAAGTCCCAGGTCAAGTGATGACCCAAGGGACTTCGCTTTTTTCTAAAATAAGGTTGAAAAGCAGGAACACAATTAATGGTATTTAAATATAATACCCCAGCACGCCGGATAAAATTCCGATAATCGCTCCGGCGATGACATCCCTTGAGAAATGCACGCCGCCGATCACGCGACAAACGGCTATCATAACACCAGCCACCATCAACAAAATGCCCAATGGTTTTGAGATAAAATAGACCGTCGAGGCAATGACAAAAGCCGAAAAGACATGTCGGCTGGGAAAAGATTTGCCTTGCGTGTCTTTTTTGATCAACGGTGTGTTTCCTGTGACTTCATACGGACGGGGAGCATTGACGACATTCCGGAAAACACTCACTAATACAAAGGATATTGAAGGAGTCAGCAGGACCCGCCAAAATCGAGCGTCACGAGTATAAATCAATAGGAAAAGAACGATAGGATAGGCTGCATAGACTAAATAGGTAAAGAAATTATTTAATTTACTGATCACTTTTGCATTCATATAATTGAACTCCCTGGAAATAAAACATACATATATTTTACCATATAATCCAACGCTATAGTTTAAGAGAATGATGTATTTGATAGAAGTAAAGCGAACGATAACAAGAAAATCATAAACTATCAGGGAGTGCTGAAACGATCAGATAATTGCGGATTTATTTTCATTAATATGTACTAAGGGTAATATAATCAAGATAGGATACAACAAATTAAATATTGTGATCAAACAATCAAAGGAATATAATGAGTCCAAGGAATGCGCTTTCTGATCGAAGTCAGATTTTTTTTAAAAAAGTTGCTTCTGTTAACCAACAGCAATCATCATTTTACTGAAAAGGAGAATACATATATGAAGTTTGATATACAGGGAAAATATCCAGTACTTAAATGCATGCTGGACCGCGGTGAGACCATCGTTACCAGTTCTGGAAACATGTCATGGATGACGCCGGGGCTCGAGCTTGAGACCTCGAGTCGTGGCGGTCTGCTGAAAGGTTTTGCTCGTGCTGTGACTGGTGAAGGTATGTTTCAGAACCGATACACGGCAACGCAAAATCTACAGGAAATCGCGTTTGCGTCCTCACTGCCAGGAGAGATCGTTCATATAGAACATGAACGGACAGACCCTTATGGCTCAGAAAAATGCCTACCTTGCTTCTACTGAAGACGTCGACTTTGAAGTGGCATTGACTAAAAAATTCTCAGCTGGCCTTCTCGGGGGCGAGGGTTTTGTACTGCAGAGATTTTCAGGCCGGGGTGATCTGTTTTTAGAAGCCGATGGATCGCTGATGGAATACGATTTGGGATATCGGGAAGGTCTTTTAGTAGATCCGGGTCATGTCTTCGTGTTCGATGACAGTGTTGACTATTCGATCGAGACAGTCAAAGGGCTTAAAAACATGATGTTCGGTGGAGAGGGGGCCTTTCTCGTGAAACTGACCGGTCCAGGAAAAGTGACACTGCAGACGATGCCCATCAGCAATCTGGCCGCCAAAATTATTCCTTACGTGCCTATGGATAATTGATCTTGGTGACACTTATTGTCAGGAAAATCAAACAGACATGATCAGACAGCCGTAACTTGAAGCTCGATGGATTGCTTATTGTTGTAAATCGGTGGATAATTGAATAAACATAAAGCGACCATGACTGTTTTTTTCATTATCAACGGAGGTGGAATAATGAAAAGTCGAAACAGAAAGCTGATCATCGGTATAGCTGTGCTTGCAGTGATTCTCGGGGTGAGCTATGTGCTCAGAAGTGACCGGCAGTCAGAAGAAGGTAAGTCAGGAGAAGAGATAGATAGCGCCTTGTTTAACTCGGGAAGCATGACGGATGAGCGACTTACGTCTTATCATCAGTTTATTCGAAGCGGCGGCCCACCACCGGACGGGATCCCCCCTGTTGATGAGCCAGTATACGAGTCCATGACCGAAGCGGATCTGAATATGGCGGATCAGGATGTTGTCTTTATTGTTGAAGCTGACGGAGAGGTATTTCTTTATCCCCAGCGTATTTTAGTCTGGCACGAAATCGTTAACGAAGAATTCGACGGTGAAAAGGTCAGCATCACGTATTGTCCGCTTACCGGTTCCGCTATCGGGTTCAAAGGACGTTTTCAAGGCATCGAAACGGATTTTGGCACATCTGGAAAACTGATCAATAGTAATCTCGTAATGTATGATCGGGAAACAGACAGCTATTTCCCGCAAATTTTAGCCATAGCCGTGGAAGGCGACATGAAAGGACAGCGTCTCGAGGAATTCCCCGTCGTCTGGTCGACCTGGGGCAGGGCGAAAGCACATTACGACGAGGCTTTAGTGTTATCAGAAGAGACAGGATTTATCAGGGATTATAACTGGGATCCTTACGGGGGTTATGTCGAAAGCAGCGGCTACTATTTTGATGATGCGCTGCTTTATCCGGTGATGTTTGAAGACGACCGATTTCAAACCAAGGAACCTGTGATCGCCGGCAGAGTCAAAGACCTGCCGTTTGCTATATTAAAGAGTTCTCTGGCTGAAGAGAAGGTCATCACCTTTACTGTGGGTGAACACTCTCTTGTAGCTGAATATGATGAAGAATTGGATTCGGCCAGGGTTTTTATTGATGAAGAGGAAGGTGAAACACCTGTCAATTCCTTTGATGTCATGTGGTTCGCCTGGTATGCTTTTTTTCCGGAGACGATGATCTATGAATAAAAAACGGTGGCAAAAAAAGGTGCATAAAATATGGAAGGATCCCAAGGCGAAATATGCAGGTATGTTTGTAATGATCCTTTACTTTGTCGTGTACCTCATCAGCATCGATCATTTATTTTTACAGGAGGGGCCTGTTGAGGTGTTTGTGGTGGATGATCCTTTATCCAGAACGTTCATGTCCAGAGCGCCTTTCGTGTGGGAACCGATCATTGCTGTAACACTTTGGAACATCAGGCTGTTTCTTTCTCCCTTGAACTTTCTGCTGGGAGGATTTCTAGGACTGCTCGTAGGGGCCAACATCATGGTGGCCGTGTTCGCTTACCGCTACCGAAAAGTCTGCCGGATCAATACCGGCTACAGTCTGCTCGGAACGCTGCCCAGTTTACTGACTGGTTTTGCCTGCTGCGCCCCTACCTTTCTTATTGCATTAGCCCCAGCTCTGGGATCTTTTGCGGTTTATTTCATCAGCCTGCAGCCTTATCTGATTCCGCTCAGTATTCTTTTGCTGGTGGGTGCTTATATCTGGAGCGTCAGACAGCTTCCTCTTGATTGAATTATGCAAAAGAACATGAACCGTTTCTAAAAGTCTCGTTCGAATAATGCGGAGGGGCCGGTTAAGATCAGGTCTGACTGCCTTATTTTTGATATGCCACAAATACGATAGGAAACAATCCAAAGGAGAAGTGATAAACGTTGAATATTGTCTGGTTTCGCCACGATTTAAGGCTTCACGACCATCAGCCCTTTTTCAATGCCGTTAAGAACGGGGAAGACGTACGGGCTGTTTATGTCTGGGACGAGCGTTGGGATGAGAAAGATCCGCTGGATATAAAGCGAATGGGGGATGCCAGGCGCCGTTTTTTGATTGAAAGTCTAGAGGATCTGACAACTTCTTTAAGGATGTACGGTATCAGCCTGACGATTTTATATGGAAATGCAGAGGACGATTTACTGGACTGGCTGACCGAGCAAAATGCCCGCAGTGTTTTTGTACACGATCATCCAGGCTTTTTAGAGCGGCGTGAGTTGAGAAAACTGATGTCAACGTCCACCCGGCATATCGACTGGCATGTGTCGGAGGGGCATATGCTGTTGAGACGTGATCAGCTGCCTGTTGAACTGGAAGATTTTCCCATGTCTTTTACACGCTTCAGAAAAAAACTGGAATCAGCACTGGATATTCCTCAAAAGAATACGTCGTACACCGAAGGAGAGCGAAGCATCATTCAGGAGTCGCCCTCAGCACATCCCGAAGCGAATTCAGTCAGAGGGTCAGTGACGCTTAACGGATTAAGAGAGAAGTATCCATCTGCAAATGCTGGGATTGTCACAGGCGGAGAAAAAGCGGGTCTGAGAAGGCTTCATGATTATGTCTGCGATCCCGAACATCTATTTACTTATAAAGAGACGCGCAATGGTCTTCTGTCGTTTGATGACAGTTCCAAACTTTCTTTTTGGCTTGCAAACGGCTGCTTGTCACCTAAACGGGTCTATCAGTCCATATTACAGATGGAAGCTGAACATGGGCGTAATGAATCCAGTTACTGGCTGTTTTTTGAGCTGCTTTGGCGGGAATACTTTCAGTGGCTGATGCTTGCGACAGATAATCGGCTGTTTCAAAAGAGAGGTCTGCTGGACGACGAACTGCTCTGGCATGACGACGTAAGCAGCTATGATGCTTGGAGAAAAGGCGAAACCGGTTATCCCCTCGTGGATGCGGCTATGCTGGAATTGAATACCACAGGCTATATGAGCAACCGGGCGAGACAAAATGCAGCCAGCTTTCTGACCAAAAACCTCGGAATAAACTGGCTTTGGGGAGCAAAATATTTTGAGGAAAAGCTTATCGACTACGACCCGGCCAGCAATTACGGAAACTGGGCCTATCAGGCAGGAGTAGGGACGGATATGCGTGAATTACGTGCGTTCGATGTAGTCGGTCAGGGGAAACGTTATGATCCAAAAGGGCTTTACGTCAAGCACTGGCTGAAGCTGCCTGAAAACCTCTCTGGTGATGTGGTGTACGATCCCGTAGCACTTCAGAAGAGGACTGATTGGCCGGATCCAATTGTAGATCAGAAAACGTCTCTGAATATTCGTAAAGACGAGTTAGCTTTGAAATGATTTTTCACACGATCAGAGATTGTCTATCATGTATTTGAGTGTAAAAAAGTGATTTTGCCAACCATTAAAATAAGTTTATCTAAGGGCACTCTGATATGCTCTAGTGCTAAAAGAATGAGATACTGGACGTTGTCCCTTGGAAAAGCGCGCTGTGCACTTTTTTAAACGTGAGTTATGTTAGTCTTAGACATAAGGGCGTACTGTTTAGAGTAATAGGATCGCTTTTTTAGGAGAAAGATACAACCAGTAGTGATAAATAGGAGGAAACACGATGTTTTATTTGGAAAACGAACGCTTGAGAGTAGAGATAGAAAAACCAGGAACGCTTTATAAAGGATCAAGATTCGACTGGACGGGCTTCATCAGTCAGATAACCCTGGACGGAACAGTCACTTACTGCGTCCCCGAGCAGCTGGAGGAAGGAAAAGGTACCGGGGGATTGGGTTTCTGCAATGAATTTGGCATCGACAAGCCGGTCGGTTACGATGCGGTCGACGCTGGAGATGTGTTCCCGAAAATTGGTGTGGGTCTGCTGAAAAAGGAACAGGAAAGCGACTATGACTTTTTTAAATCCTATGATGTAGCACCTGCCAAAGTGGAAATAAGAGAAGCCGCTGATTCGGTGATGTTTGAAACCACAGACAACAGTTCAAGTGGCTACGGGTATCATTTGGTAAAGGAGGTAGCTATAAAAGACAACAAACTGATCATCAGCTACCAGCTGACAAATACAGGAAAATATTCACTGCATACCAATGAATACTGTCATAATTTCATCGGGATCAATGATCAGTTTATTGATGAGCACTATCAGCTGACGATGCCGAGGATGAAAGCGATCGACGTGGCGGTGGGTTCCATTCAGAGGTCTAAGGATGAATTGTCCTGGCCGGATACCCCTGAAGCTGATTTCTACGCTGCGATCGACTGGGATTTGGATAACGGTACATACAACTGGGAGGTGTACAACGATGCTGTCAAAGCAGGTGTCCGTGAACTGTCTGAGTTTAAGCCGTCAAAAGTTGCCCTATGGGGATACAGACATGTCGTGTGTCCGGAAGTGTTCATCGCTATCGATCTAAAAGCCGATGAAAAGAAATCCTGGCAGCGGGTGTATGAATTCTATCAGAAAAATGAAGCCATGATGAAAACCTGTCGTCATAGTCCGCTGAAGGGGCTAGAGCTTACATTAAAGGCGAACCTTTCAGCTGATTTCCCTGATGTTGATTGCACTTGTAACCGTTACACTATATAATTGATAATGATTGATAAATATAAAAAAATTGAAAAAAGAAAGGATTAGATGATGACTAAGACAGATAATTTGTACTTTGGAAATACATCTTTAAAAGAGGGAACAGCAGATGTATCTCTGGAAACGGTGTCCCTGAATGAAGACACATATTTCAAGATCAAAAATTACAATCACATGAATCCGTTTTTTATGACTGTTGTCAGTGATGCGGATCACTGGATGTTCGTATCAAGCACCGGCGGACTGACATGCGGCCGTAAAAATGCAGAGTCAGCACTTTTTCCCTATTATACGGATGATAAAATCCATGACAGTATTGAAACGACCGGCCCCGATACGACTCTGATCGTCAAAAGAGATGAGAAAAATTTTCTGTGGAAACCTTTCTCTCGCCATAACAGCAAAGTCTATCAGGTCACCAGAAACTTATATAAAAACGTTACCGGCAACAAAATCATGTTTGAAGAAATCAACCATGACTTAAAGGTCAGTTACAGCTATACGTGGAAGAACAGCGACGCATATGGATTCGTCAAAGAATCGAAACTGAGCAGTCTTTCAGAAGAGAAAACGGAAATCAGAGTGCTGGACGGTATACGAAACATCCTGCCATACGGTGTCAATACACTTCTTCAGGATACGAAAAGTACGCTTGTTGACGGGTACAAACGCTCTGAACTGCTGGAAAACGCAGGACTTGGTATCTATACGCTCAGCTCGATTTTAACAGACAAGGCTGAACCGAGTGAATCACTGAAAGCCACAACAGTCTGGTCAGAAGGACTGGATGACCCCGATTACTTATTATCAGAACAGCAGCTCGATGCCTTTTCTTTAAACAAAGAGATAGAGACTGAAAAGGATGTCAAAGGCAGAAGAGGATCCTACTATATTTCTGATACTGTTACGCTTGAAGAATCCGGATCGAGAGAGTGGATCATCGTCGCAGAACTTAACCAGAGTGCTGCAGATGTTGAAAAACTCCAAAAAAATATCCTGAAAACTGAAGCGCTTAAGCTTGAGGTCGAATCAGATGTCCAAAGAGGAGAAGAGACCCTGAAAAGGCTCGTGTATGAAGCGGACGGCTTCCAGAAAACAGCGGATGAGAAGGCGAGCTACAGGCATTTCTCTAATACGCTGTACAACATTATGCGTGGGGGGATCTATGCGGACGGCTATGATATCGACAGAGAAGACTTCAAAGCGTTTGTAAAAACATGGAACAAGGACGTTTACAATCAGCAGGCCGAATTTTTGAACGATCTGCCTGATTCCATTCATTACAATGAGCTGATGGACAGAGTCTCAGGACTGAAACAAAGGGATTTTGAACGCCTGGTCTTTGAGTATCTGCCGCTGACTTTCAGCAGACGTCATGGCGATCCCAGCCGTCCCTGGAACAAGTTCAATATCGAAGTATCGAAAGAAGACGGAGGTAAAGCGCTTAAGTTTGAAGGGAACTGGCGTGACATATTCCAGAACTGGGAAGCCTTGTCCATGTCCTACCCGGAATATACGGAAAGCATCATTGCCAAATTCGTCAATGCTTCCACACCAGACGGTTACAATCCGTACCGCATCACTAAGGACGGTATCGACTGGGAGACGCTCGATCCTGATGATCCATGGTCAAACATCGGATACTGGGGAGATCATCAGATCATTTACCTTCTGAGACTGATGGAACTGTCGAAAGCCTATAATCCTGAAAAACTGCAGACGCTTCTTTCTAAAGACATTTTTGTCTATGCGAATGTACCATACAGAATCAAAGGTTTTGATGCATTAGTGGAAGATCCCAGAGACAGTATCGTTTATGACGATGCTTTGGAAGGACGGATCAATGAGAAAACAGCAAGCCTTGGTTCAGACGGCAAGCTGCTTTACAATGACGGGGAAACCTATAAAGTCAACCTCATGGAAAAACTTCTGGTCACACTGCTTTCTAAGTTCTCCAATTACGTGCCTGAGGGCGGGATCTGGATGAACACCCAGCGTCCGGAGTGGAACGATGCCAACAACGCGCTGGTCGGTAACGGTCTGTCAATGGTGACACTGTATTACATGCACCGCTTCCAGGACTACATGAGTGATTTGGTCGAGGAAATCGGTGAGGAATCTATCGAGGTCTCAGCTGAAGTGCTGGAGATGTTCAACAGTACTTTCAAGGTTTTGAAGGACAGTGAACAACACCTTGACTCTGACATTTCAAACGATACACGATTTGAAATCGTGAAAATGCTTGGTCAGATTGGCGAAAATTACCGGAATGCCGTATATGATGACGGGTTCGGCGGAGATAAAGCCGACCTTTCAATAGCAGATCTCAAGGCGTTTACTGAAGTCTCCATGCGTCATTTGAAAGACTCGATCGACAAGAACAAACGCAAAGACGGTCTGTACCATTCTTACAATCTGATCCGCTTTGATGGAGAAAGCTGCAGTATTTCCAATCTTTACGAAATGCTTGAAGGTCAGGTGGCCGTGTTGAGCTCGAAAGCACTGGATGCAAAAGAGACGATCGCTGTCTTGAAAGCTCTCAGAAACAGTGCGATCTACCGGGAAGATCAGAACAGTTATATGCTCTATCCGAACCGTGAGCTGCCGAAATTTCTGGAAAAAAATGTGATTCCCGAAGAACAGGTGATGTCATCCTCTGTCCTGAAAGAAGAACTGACTAATAACCGTACGCGCTTTATTGAAAAAGACGTGAATGGGAAGTACCATTTCAACGGCTGTTTCAGAAACGGTGAGGAAATCGCAGAGGCTTTGAAAGCGACCGACGATTATTCGGATCAAGAGATCAGAGTCGTTGAAGAGCTCTTTACGGAGCTGTTTAACCATCATGCCTTTACGGGACGTTCCGGTACGTTTTATAAATATGAAGGGCTCGGATCGATCTACTGGCATATGGTATCAAAACTGCTCTTAGCGACGCAGGAGAACTTCAGAGATGTCTACGCTCAAGAAGGTATGAATGAAGAAGCCAGAGCGCTTATGGCCGCTTATGAAGACATCAAAGAAGGCATAGGCCTGAAAAAATCTCCAGCCTTGTATGGAGCTTTCCCAACGGAAGCTTATTCTCATACGCCAGGCTTTGCGGGAGTACAGCAGCCGGGGATGACTGGCCAGGTCAAAGAAGACTTTATCTCACGACTGGGTGAACTAGGCATCAAGGTAGAAGAAGGCCGTATCCAGTTCATACCCGTGCTTCTGGCTGAGTCTGAGTTCCTGAACGAAACAACAGACTGGTCACTGCCAGTTAATGTGGACGGAGCAGAGACAGCAGCGATCCGACTGAAAGAGGGCACTTTAGGCTTTACGTTCTGTTCAGTTCCAGTGACCTATGATCTGGGCGATAAGCAGAAAATCGTCGTTAGCTACAAAGACGGGACAAAAAATGTTTTTGAAGATACGGACACACTGGACTCTGAAACCAGTCAGGCTATCTTCAGCCGCGAAGGCAGCATCGACAGCATCAGTGTCTCTGTTGCGAAAAGCAAGCTGCAGTAACGATGGGATTCTCCTCATTCAGTAAGAAACACCGGGTTACTATAAGCTTATAGAGCTAAATTCTAATGTAAAATAATCGAATAAACCCCTGAAGAGAGACAGATAGCTGTCTTTCTTCAGGGGTTTTAATTTAAAAATACTAATGATATGAACGTCGAACCGTCGATAAAGACTAATTTTGTATTATACTTAAATAAACGTTGATATATATTTATTTAGGGCATATAATCATAATTAGAATAACAAATTTAATTCTAATAAATTGTTAAGGGAACTGTAATTTTCTGTCTGTCAGATCATCAGAGTTTCTCAGACAACCTTCTATAAAAAGTCAGTGATTTTTTCAAATTCTTCTAACGAATCATGGGCATCGGTGTATATGTTCAAAAATTCAGGTCTGGCAGCTTCGATAGCTGAGGCCAGGTTAGGATCGAATTGAGTTCCTTTTCCTTCTTCCAGCTCCTGAAACGCTTCTTCAAACGAACGCTCACTGCGGTAGGCTCTTGTTGAAGTGATTGCATCAAAGGCATCAGCCACAGCGAGTATACGCGCTTCTAAAGGGATCGCATCTTCTTTTTTTCCTGTGGGATAACCTTTTCCGTCCCACCGTTCATGATGATACAGAACGCCGTTTTTCAGGCCTTCCAGACCTTCGACTTTTTCGACCATCTGTGCTCCGAAAGTGGTGTGAGTTTTGATCATTTCGTATTCTTCATCTGTCAGTTGTGCCGGCTTTGTCAGTATCTGCTCAGGAATATTGATTTTGCCGATATCGTGAAGCAGCCCGCCTAATCGCAGATGTTTGAGTTTCTGCTTGTCCTGGTATTCGGGTAAATGTTTCGCTAAGGCGACAGCATACTGACTCACTCTTTCACTGTGCCCGAAGGTGTACAAGTCTTTGGCCTCCATGGCGACAATGAAGCTCTGGACCACTTGTTCCAGTGTGATTTCCATTGAACGAATGACGATATTGACCTGCTTGTTGTAAAGCATGTTCAGTTTTGTCAGCAGCAGGTAGCTGAATGTCGCGACGATAATATAGAGCAGAATGCGGTTGGAGATATCGATCGCATCAGCAATATAAGAGGTGTTCCTCGGGAAGCCGTTCCGAACATAGACCATGCTGACAAGCCCTACAACTGAGTAAAAGATCGACAGGGAACGCTTGCCGTACAGGCTGGTAATAATCGGTATGAGCAGGAAATAACTCCAGCCTTCTGAATATCCCGAACCAAAATACAGACTGATGATGACAAAGACAGAAAAAACCAGGACTATATGTGTCCTAACCTGCGTGGAAATTTTTGTGAAGCGAAAGAGCAAAAACACTCCTGTCCATACAGCGAAAATGAATAGCAGTATGCCGAGATCCGCACGGGAAAACGGGAGGTTGAACCACTTGAAAACAAGGGTCCAGCTGATACTGAGCAATATGTAAATCAGAACGATTTTTAAAATCTGATCATTCAAATTTTTATCATAGTTGTTCGTCAGTTTCTGCAGTAATCGTTCTTTTTTATTTAGTACTTGATTCATGCGGGTTATCATCCTAATTTCTTTTATTTTATAACTGGTTGTCCTATAAAAGTTTATCATTTTTTCAGCTGAATAACTATAAAATAATGAAATTGTCGGAATATGCTTTCAATTCAATAAGAATTGACTTTTAATATAAGAGTAGTGAATAATTATAAAGGAGTGTGTTAAAATGGAAATCAAGGAAGAATACTGTTTTGGGAAAGTAGACGGTGATCGGTCCAAAGAAGCGATCGCCCTGCATCATCAGCGTTATCAGGAAGTCGGATTTTTCAAGGAGAATGAGGATGATCCCTACATAAATGATTCAACCTATTTTGTCGTTGAGACGGCTGACTCCAAAGAGGTCGTCGGCGTGACGAGGCTTATTTTCATGCCGATGGATGAACTTCCAACGATCAGACATTTTAATATCTTCGAAATTGAAAAATTGAAATTAGCTCAACTTGACAGCGCTAAGTATGCAGAAATCAGCGCATTTACCAAGATGCCGAAACATGATGTGGGCTTGGGTCTTATCAAAACCGTTCTGGATTATTCCCTGTCCAACGGCATGACGCATTGGGTCTGCTGCATTGATGAGAGAGTCTACAGGTATATGCACCGGATATTTAAATTCCCATTCGAGGTTATCGGTGAACCGAACGTTTATCTGGGATCAAAAACCATCCCGTGTGTACTGGATCTCAGAGAATGTCTAGACACACTGAAGGAAAAACGACGCAAGCTGTATGATTATTTTGTGGAAGACAAAGAAAATATCCTGGAGGTATTAAACTAATGATAAAAGAGCAGTTTATTCGAAACTTAGGCATCATGTCTGAAGAAGAAGTTCAGAAACTTCATGAAACAACGATTGCCATCGCGGGCTGCGGATGTATCGGCGGCTTTTCTGCGGAACTGCTGACACGGATGGGCGTGGGCAAACTGATCCTGGCAGATCCTGATGTTTTTGACGTTTCCAACATCAACCGCCAGTGTGCAGCCACACATCTTACTGTCGGGCAGAGAAAAGCTGAAGCACTGAGAGATCATCTGCTGACCATCAATCCCGACATCGAGATCATCTGTTATCTCGACGGAGTCAACGAGAACAATGCGGCCTCTTTTGTGGACGGGGCAGATTATGTGATCGACGCCATCGATTATTTTGCTTTTCCTGAAGCTGTCGCGCTCCACCGTGCAGCCCGTTCCCGCAACCTTTTTGTGACGACTGCTGTAGCACTTGGCTTTCGGCACGTCTGTTTTGACTTTCTCACCCAATGGCATGAAGCTAGAAGAGTATACGGGGATACCCGAAAATGCGACGATCGATGAGCTGCAGGGACAGACCTTCCCGCCGTCAGCTTATGCTCAGAGCCTTCCCGATTATGCAACGGAAGAAAAAATAATCGAATGGGTCAAAAATAAGGCTATTCCTACGATCAGCGTAGGGCAGGCGCTGGGACCTGGGGCGCTTGTTTCGAAACTTGTCCTGCATGTCCTGGACCGTAAAGTCCCTAAAATCGTTCCGGATTATTTCCAGTTACAATTCGAGTAAGGGAAACTGTATTGACTTAGTATTGAATGATTTAAAAAGAAGCAAACACTTTAGGAACCCCTGGGAATGACGTATTTACGTTATTTCCAGGGGGTTTTTATTTTGTGAAAGCAAGATGATATATGGGTGGGATGTGTTCTCATTGAGACAGTAAAAAAGATGAATTGTAAGTATAGTTATGGTTTCAGTTTTTTGATTTGATTTTTTAAAAAAAGAGATCATAGCTAAAGGAATTGGGAGAGAAAATTCAGTGAGGTGCATAGCTGGATTTCCTTTTTAGACGTCGGTCATTTCGGTGTGCTTTAAATAAAGTAGGTGCTATAATAAAATCAATAAATACTTCACATATATATCATTGTAAGCACAGCTAAGTTAGGGCAGTATAATAAGGTACTTAGATATTCTTGATAGAGATTATAGTATACATATGAAAGTTATGAACAAACCCTGTTTATTGTTGGGAATTTTAACCAGCTGGAAAAAGCATTTACGACTGAGATAATCACATAAATCGTAAAACAGCCAAGATGCTTGAATAGAGAGGTGACTTATGTACTATAAGTTGATCAAAAAAGACTTCCAAAAAAGTAAAGCGGTAACCCTGACCACTGTTTTTTTTGTCGCTGCAGCTGCCATGCTGGTATCGCTGGCCCTGATTCTGGTTATCAATTTGACCGGTGCGATCGATTCAATGATGACCCAAGGCTGAAACGCCGCATTATATGCAGATGCATTCCGGAGAACTGGACATGGATCGACTGACTGTTTTCGCCGAGGAAAGTGAACGTGTCGAAGAGTTTCAAGTACTGGAATTCCTCAATCTTGAAGGAGCTCAAATCGTATTAGCTGATAACTCGCTTGCTCAAAGCCTTCAGGATAACGGTTTATTAAGGCAGAGTGAAAAATTTGACTATCTACTGGACCTGGATGATGAGATTATAGCTGCTGAAGATGGAGAGCTTTATGTTCCGATCAACTACATGAGAGAGGTTTGGCTCAAGTTGAAGATTCGGCTTCGATACAGCGGAAAAGCGTTCACTGTAGCGGGCTTTCTCCGCGATTCGCAAATGAACTCTACTCTCTCTTCATCAAAAGAGATTCCTGGTTAGTGAAAATGATTTCCAGGAGCTAAGAAGTTCTGGAAACATTGAGATACTTGATTGAATTTAGGCTCTCTGACTTGTCAGCTCTTCCGAAGCGTTTGAATCTGATTATAACGCCGCAGGGCTCGAAGCAAACGGGCCAACGATCACCTATCCTCTTTTTAGATTGATCAATTCAATTTCTGATGGAATGATGATCGCGGTCATTCTGCTGGTTAGTTTTATGGTTGTCTTGATTGCCTTTGTGGACATCCGGTTTACACTGCTGGCGAAAGATGGAAGGAGATTACCGCGAAATCGGAGTGATGAAGGCTATCGGGCTGAGGATTACTGATATCAAGAAGATTTATCTGGCTAAATATGCGGCTATTGCCTTGATCGGTTCTGCTATCGGTTATGGGCTGTCTTTTCTGTTTAAAGATCTACTGATGGTGAACATAAGGCTTTTCATGGGTGAAAGTGATAATGTTTCACTTGCCCCTCTGCTCGGAGCGCTAGGTGCATTGATCATAGCATTGGTGATCATCATTTTTGTCAACAGAATTCTGAAGCGATTTCGAAAAATATCTGCTGCGGAAGCGATTCGTTTCGGTATGGCCCAGGGAAAAAGCCACACATCAAAATGGTTGCTGCTTAGCGAAAACAGGTTTATAAACAGCAATATATTTCTTGGAGTTAAGGATGTCCTTGCGCGGAAAGGTCTTTATGCAACCATGCTCGCGGTACTGGTCATTTCAGCCTTTATCATGATAGTTCCGCAAAACCTCTACAATACCATTTCTTCAGAAAACTTTATTACCTATATGGGTATAGGCAGGAGTGATATGCGCATCGATATCCAGCAGACCGACAGTATTGCTGAAAAGACCGCTGAAGTACGCTGTAGAAGAATAGAGAATGACGGGGACATTGAAAGGTATGCTCAGCTGGTTACTAAAAGATATGACGTCATCGTGGCAGATGAAACGACTGAAAGGGGTCGTGGTCGAACTTGGCGATCATTTGGCGTTTCCTCTGGGATATACCGGAAGGTAACGCACCTGTTGCTGAAAACAAGATTTCGCTTTCGGAGAATCAGATGCAAGAGAGTTGGAAAAAATTACCGGTGACTCGATTGCTTCTTGTAGATGGTTTCAGGAAAGAATTTTATTGTCAGTGGCATTTATTCCGATGTGACGAACGGCGGGAAAACGGCTAAAGCTGCTTTTACCGACGATACGTGCGGGGAAATAAATGTGAAGACATCATCAATATCGAACTCTCAGATGGTTCCGCAGTGGAAAGCAAGTCCCAAGAGTATCAGGATGTCTTTGGTTTGCCAAGGTTTCAGCCATTGATGAATATGTTCTGCAGACTTATGGCTCCACCATAAGTTCTGTTGGTAAAGCTGCCTACGCTGCAGCGGCTATTGCTTTATTCATATGTGTATTGGTCACCCTGCTTTTCATGAAGATGCTTATAGCTAAAGAGCGCTACGCTATTGCTGTAATGAAGGCTTTTGGATATACAACGCAGGATATCCGGATGCAGTTTGCGTCACGAACAGTGTTCGTGCTACTCCTTGGGACGGTCACTGGTACGTTACTGGCTAATACACTGGGGCAATTGCTGGCTGGACAGGCGATTTCATTCATTGGAGCTTCATCATTTTCTTTTACAATCAACCCGTTTTATCTTACTTGCTAAGCCCGCTGCTGATGCTTGGTTTTGTAATGATTGCTACAGTTGTCGGAACAGCAGATATCGCACAGATCAAAATCTCTGAGAACATAAAGAGTCAGTTTGATGAAAAAAATTTTAATGGCTGAAAATCTAGTCAAATCCTTCGGTGTGGGCAGCGAAAAAACGACTGTTCTTGACGCAGTCTCGGTAGAAATCAATGAGGGAGAGTTCGTTGCGGTCATGGGCCCTTCAGGTTCCGGGAAAACGTCCCTGATATTCGCACTTAGCGGCATGGACGATTTTGACACTGGAAAGGTTACCTTTGAGGATCACGATATCAACCTTAAGCGAAAAAGAAATGGCCGATCTGAGGAGAACCAGGATGGGGTTTGTTTTTCAGCAGCCAACCATGCTTAAGAATCTTAATATACTGGATAATATCGTTCTCCCTTCAATGCGCGACAACAGAAAGCAGGGAGCGGAAGTATCGATACAGGCAAAAAAGCTTATGAGAAAAGTCAGGATTGGCGATTTGGACAAACGTGATATTACTCAGGTTTCTGGTGGGCAACTACAACGTGCAGGAATCTGTCGCGCATTGATCAACAATAATCAAAACCAGCATGGGAATCACTCCCCATGCTGGTTTTGTCAATTATAGAGAAGATATTCTGATGAGCAGGACCGGATACACTTCAAACGTGCTGTGAGTAATCTGTTTCGATGTATTCAACAGAATAGTAAAATTTATTATCTAAAATCAGAGAAACGGCATCGATATACTCATCATAATTTTCGTCACTATCTTCTTCACTTGGTATGAATTCTTTAGTGGCCGCATTGTATTTTCCTTTATCGGTAATGAAGCTTTTGTTTCTGAACATGACGAGGGGAGTGGAATCGGAAAAGATGTCAGTACCCATAAACAGCCTGGAATCATAATCTATCCCCAGCAGGTTATAAAGCGTCGGCACAATATCAAGGTTCGAGCTGGGTTTATCGATCATCACAGGATCCATACCCTTTGTATAAAGAAGCAGGGAGTTTTTATGGAGTTCAAAAACCTTATCTACTTCATGTCCGGCTAGCTCATCGATCGTCGAGTTATCAAGACCGTAAGGGTAATGATCGGTCGTCAAGGCGATCAGCGTTTTGTCAGCGATCCCTTTTTCTTCCAGCTGGCTGAGCAGGTTTTCCAGAGCCTTGTCCAGTTCAATCTGAGTGGCTAAGTAAGCCTTGGCCTGATCTGAATAAGGCAGATCCTCGACATGGTCTCTTGTTTGACCTAAGGCGATGTTGTTTCCGGCAAAGGAATACTGCATATGCCCGCTGACGGTGATGTAATAAGCATGAAACGGTTCCTCATCGATATACTCGGGAACGGACGCCTGCATTCATTTCCAGATCCGATCTTGGCCAGCCGCCGCTAATGTCGAGCCCATTACCGAATCCCCGTATACTCATAACCCAAATTGGGGTGGGACGCATCCCGATTGTAATACGTGTAACTGTGGTTATGATAAGCCACTGTATTATACCCGTTCTCATTCAACGTATTCCCCATCACAAAGGGAAGCTCGATATCGGCGGATGCAGAGAAACTCCAGATGCCGCTTTTAGGGACTAAACTTGTCATGGAAACATATTCGCCGTCGGACGAGCTGACATCCCAAAGCGGGACATAAAAATCTGTGAAGTTGTATCCTTCATGCATCATTTTATAAAGAGTTGGCGTAACTTCTTCACTCACAGCATAAGGAGCATAGCTTTCTGCGGTAATGAAAATCAGGTTATATCCTTCGAATTTACCTGTGTATTCATTTTTTGCAGTCGGTTCCACGTTTTTGAAGTATTGATGCATCTGCTTGAAATCCGCGTTATTTTCGGATGCAATCATTTCTTCAAAGTCGATGGGTAATGTATTGTATTCTATTTCTTTCTCTAAAGTGTCTTCCTCCTCATCAGCCCGCACGACGTCAGTGCTGCCAGTCTCTTCGTCCAGAACAGTTTCTGAGGGCTCCAATTCAGGTTCAAGCTCAAAGACCGGCATATCAGGAGCAACATGGGTAGGGGACCAGCCAGTCAGTAACCGTTGAAGATCCAGGCGCATCGTGGTGATCATGCCCAGTCTATCGACAGAAAGAACAGGATCTCTAGTCTGAAAATATAAATCATAGGCTGAATTTTGTTCTTGGCCGTTGCCCCACACAGCCGTCACTCCTGTTAAATGAATGAGGATAGTCGATCCAATCAGCAGGACTCTGTGTTTATTTGATATTCTGCCGAAGTGGAAAAGCCTCTTTCCCCAGAACAGAAAAAACAAGGCAGGGAGGAAGAACAAAAACAGCCAGAGGAGATTATCGGCGATCACAGCTTGTATATCCGGCCAGAATTCAAATATCTGGGAAGCATTACCGGCTGAATAGAAACTGTAGAACGTTCTGAAAAACCTTACATAAATAAACTGCGAAGAAAAGTAGGAATCCCGCGGCGAGGAGAAGCAAGAAGAGAAAAAGGTAACTGAGTGTATCTTCGAAGAAAGTGACAATCAAATACATGATAGCGGCAAAAATCATTGAAAAAATCAAAGGAATCAGCAGATTGATATCAAAAAGACTTGAATTTCCTTCCAGGTTAAATCTCAAGAACAGCTCCATTGAGAAAAGGGTGAGTACAAAATATAATAATAACAGCAGACTTTTTTTAGAATTGATCATGTAAGCGCCTCCTTATGTGAACATCTTAACATTTTACGGGGAGAGAGTACTAGTAAAAGAACCAATATATTTAAGAGTGAATTAAATGGTGAAGTTCTATTTATTGCCGACACACAACCGCTTCGGTTCCATTATTCATGCCGTTTAGTATTATAATTGAAGCTATAAAATAGATCATCAGGAAAACATGAGAGGAGTATAGAGGGTGAGAACACTAGATTATGAAAAGGATGATAAAAATGAAAATCAAAACGAAAGCATGGGTCAATCTTGTCTTACTGGGGCTCACATTGATCGTCAATGCCATGGGAGCGTTCGGTCTGATCAATGACCTCTCACAAAGAGAAGTATCAGATATGTATCCGACCTTGATCACACCGGCACCCTCAACATTCAGTATCTGGAGCGTCATATACACTTTTCTGATTATTTCCATTATTGTACTGCTAGTTAAATATAAAGACCCATACTACGAACGCGCGGTCGATGAGATCAGCTACCTTTTCTGGGTTTCATGTGTACTTAACATTGTCTGGATCGTCACTTTCTCCTACAATCTGATCGGCTTGTCCACACTCTTTATCTTTGGCTTTCTGCTCGTGATGGTATTCATCGTGAAAAAAGTCGGGAAGATTCAGAAAAAAAGACGCTGGCTACTGCCAGTCACTTTTGGTTTGTATGCTGGGTGGCTGTTTATCGCCACTGTTGTTAATATAGCGGCCTGGTTGGTTAAAATCGAGTGGAACGGTTTTGGGATCGCTGATCAAACCTGGGCTTCCATTATTCTTCTCGTGGCTGTCGGACTGACACTGTTCGTCCTTTTAGATATAAAAAATGCTATTTTCCCTCTCCCTATAGCCTGGGCATACTTTGGCATCTATAATTATCTGTTATCACCGGAAGGCTATCAAGGGGAATATAATGTTCTTCAGATCGTGGCCTTGATCGGTATCGTCGCTTTTAGTCGGTATCGCAGCTGATACAGTTTTATAAAAATCGACTATAAAGTCATGGCTGGACCGATCAGTTAAGTATTGAGTAAGACCACATTGAAATATAAAAAATCAGCGGTCTATTTTTAGACTGCTGATTTTTTAAGTTATAAAAGCTAAAAACCTTTTTGCTGACCTTCATAAGGTGGGTCTTCTTCATTTTGAAACTCTTCCACACTGGGGCCAGACAGTTTTTTGAGGCCATTGATGCCATATACGTAAGTGACTATCAGCAAAACGACAGTCATCGGCCAGCCCATTATGGTATTGACGTAAAAGTAAACAGAGAAATCTCCCCTTAAATAAAAATACCCTTGAATAGTCAATTTGAGCAGAAAGTAAACGGCCCACAGAATCGTAACATTTTTATAAGCCGGGCGAACATCATCACGCATGTACCAGTCGAGGGGCCAGCCTCGGGTCAAGTGACTCACCATCGCCGCCAGGGGCCGGTGAACCATGAGTGACACGACACAAGCGACTGCGATCAGTCCAGTCGATATCAGACCGGGAAGGTAATAATTGATGGCATCTCCGGATAACAGGCTGAAGCCAATAGAAAGGAGGACCCCGCCGACACCAACGAAGGCATATCTTTTGGTGTGACCTTTAAGAATTCTATATACAATAAGAACAAAGAGATAAGCGAGAGTGATGCCACTCGCAAGCTCTAGAGACAGGAACTGATTAGCTATAAAAAAGATAATAGGCGGGAACAGTGCATCGATCGTTTTCTTTTCAAACACAAGTAACAGCTGTTCGAGCCATTCTTTAATCTTCTCCATCAGCGACACTCCTGTGTTTGCCATGGAACACAATTGACCAGTCTCCATTTGATTCGTATAACGCTTTCAGTACATAAATGCTTCCGATCAGGAATCCGAAAATCATCATGGTGACCACCCAAATAATGATTTTCCACATTGTTTTTTCCCGGTAAACGATCCAGATGGAAAAGAGTGCGAACCCGACATACAAGTCGATCAGAGACATGACTCCCCAGGGATTTTCCAGTAATGCCCCGCCATCGGCCAAAAAATCTCCGTTTACGAACCCATTTATCAATCCGGCGGTCATTGCGAGCAGGCCGATCCAGGCCACTATCTTTGCAGCTTTCATTTTCATTTCCTCCTTTAAATAAAGCAGATCCTGACAAAGTGCAATAAATTTCGTGTTCAATCTTTCAGTCTGTAGTCTTATTTTTATTTTAACATATATTGCACGATAAAAGCTGAAAACGCAATTAGGTGAGAATACATAGTGACCTGATTCGTCGGTATCATTATTGTAATGGTTTAACTTGTCAACGATATAACAGATGCTGCAATGGATATATCTTTCAAAAATTCACTTTCTATAATAGAATAAAGAAGTGACATAACGTATAAATTTAAAACGGAGGCATTTACTTATGGAAAAATTTGGATGGGCTTACATTGGCTGCGGATCGATCGCACATACAACGGCAAAAGAACTGGTGCAGACAGATGACAATAAAATCGTGGCCGTCTGGAACCGGACAAAGTCAAAAGCGGAAGACTTTGCGAAACAGTATGGAGGGACCGTTTACGACACCGCGGAAGAGGCAATCAACGCTCAGGGAGTCGAAGGCGTCTATGTGAACGTCAATGGTGACAAGCACGCAGATGATACTAAGACTATCGATCGAGAACGGTAAGCCGGTACTCTGCGAAAAGCCCTTTGCTGTGAACGAGAAAGTGACGAAGGAAATTTTTGACTATGCTGAAGAAAAAGGCGTTGTATGTTTCGGAAGCGATGTGGACCTGGCACAACGAAACAGCTTTAAAGGTGAAAGAATGGGTGGAGTCCGGTGTCATCGGCGATATAGAATCTGTTGACTGTGGCGTTTCGCTGTACCGCTAGCTTGAGCGTTCGAACAATCCGAGACCGCCGACACCTTCCATGCTGAGGCTGGGCCCTGCTTGATCTGGGTGTCTACAATGTACAGATATTGTTATTAGCTTTTTGGTATGCCTGAGCAGATTAAGTGTGACGGGAATATGCATGAAGTCGATCACAGCTGAGATATCACTTTTGAGTATCCCGGGTTTCGAGGCAAATATGTTTGTCTCGATGGAAGAAGATGGGTGATTTCTTTGAGATTAAAGGAACAAGGGTTCCAATTCATGTGCCGAGGTTCAATTCGGCCAAACAGGCGCACGTCTGAACCGAAGACAAAGAAGAGACATTCGAGATGAAGGGACTTTTGTACGGGACAGCAATTTTCCAATGTTGCAGCGGAAATCAGAGCCGGAGTATTAGAAGGCGAGAAAATTTCCGCCAGAAGTACGATCGAAGTCATGTCGCTGCTTGATGAATGCCGCAGACATATGGGACTTGTTTATCCTCAGGAAAAACAGAGCTGAAGAAGCAGTAACACTTTTTCAATGAGAGAAAGGGTGATAACATGTCAAAACGATTTTACTTAGCTGGGTTAACACTGTTTTCTGCATCAATGCTGGCTTTATCAGGCTGTGAACAGGACACAAACGCAGGAGCCAACCAGTGACATTCAAGAAGAGGAAAACACTGAGCAGAATGATTCAAACGCAGATGTAGATCAGGATGAGACTCAGACAGATGAAACGGTTGAGGAAACAGATGCAGAAGAACCGGCAGAGGAGGAACCCGAAGAAGTTGAGGAAGAAACCGTCTCGGTCTTTGGGAACCAGGAAAACAATGTTTATATCAATGCCAATAGCGTAAGCGTCAGAGCAGACAACAGTGAAGAGAGTGCATCGCTTGGCACTTTGATCAAAGGAAATGAAGTCACCGTCATTGATGAAGTGGAAAATGAAGACACGACCTGGTATCAGATCAGTCATCATAATTCAAATATGAATGAGGGATGGGTATCGTCCCACGATACAGTCAGTGACATGAACGAACTTCATTCATCGACCTCTTTTGATGATGAAGAATTGAATGAGTTTTTTACATCTCCTACACTCTTTGAGGACAACCGGGTCGTGGCGTATTACGGACACCCTAATTCTGAAGTCATGGGTATCGTCGGCCGTCACTCGGTAGAGGAGCTGATCGATCTGCTCAAAGAAACGACGGAGACGTATGATGATGCAGATGAGGATCAAGGAGCTGTACCGGCGATTTACCTCGTCTACGGGACGGTTCAGCCTGGTGGAGCAGTTCTCAGGATGAATCACGACCTTGTCATGTCCTACATTGAAGCAGCCTATGAAGAAGGCGTGCTGGTGTATATCGATCATCAGATGGGCAGAAATCACCCGACCTATGCCATAAACGAGATTTTGTCATTTCTGAGATACCCGAATGTTCATCTGGCCCTGGATCCGGAATGGCGTACAGAGAGACCGATGCAGGAAGTCGGACACATTACGGGGACAGAAATCAATGAAGTGCAGGCAATCATGCAGGACTATATCGAGTCCAATGACATACCGGGAACCAGACAGTTTGTCTTCCATCAGTTTGTCGAGAAAATGATCCATAACGTTGAAGACGTCTCTACAGACTATGATCCTGTACTGCTGGTGCATAACACATCCGGATGGGGGTCTCCCGACGGAAAGAGAGCGACGCATGAAAGAGTCACCGAAGCCTCGCCAATTCCATACAAAGGATTCAAGCTATGGTATCATTACTCCGATGATCCTGGTGTTCACTATGACAACCCGCTCATGACACCTGAAGAGGTCCTGAATCTGGATCCGGAACCGGGTCTTGTCATTTATCAGTAGCCAATGAAAGACTGGTTTAGGAGGGATGATCTACCGGGAAAGTTTGAAGTTTCGAAAGTGACCGATAACAGTAATCAAGGGATGACGAATCAGCAGCTGGTTGTCTTGAACTAATAATGAGGAGGAATAACATGTCATTGAAAGCAGTGATTCTGAATTGCAGTTTAAAGGGAAGCGGTGAAACATCCAACACGCGTGCTCTGATCGATGAAGTGGTGAAGGTTTTTGATAAAAAAGAAGTGGAGACCAAGATTTTCAGAATAGCAGATTACAACATTCCTGTTGGGATCTCGGATGATTTAGGTGAAGGCGATGACTGGCCCGGCATTTTTGAAGAGATAAAAGCCGCTGATATTCTGATCATCGGTACGCCGATCTGGCTGGGTGAAAAGAGCAGCCTGGCTACCAAAGTCATTGAGCGATTATACGGTGGAAGCAGTCTGACTAACGAAAAAGACCAGTATATCTATTACAATAAAGTCGGCGGCGCTGTCGTGACCGGTAATGAAGATGGGGGCAAAAATGCTTCCCGTTCTATTATTTACGGGCTATCACATATTGGCTTTACCATTCCACCGAATGTCGATACGTACTGGGTCGGTGAAGCGGGACCCGGGCCTTCATTTATCGATGCAGGTGGCAAAAATAATGACTTCACGATGAATAATGCGAAAACGATGGGATATAACCTCGTTCACTTCGCTGAGATGCTTAAAAAACATCCTATACCCGCTGAAGGGAATACGGTCCAGAGTTGAAGTAAAATATAACAGAGAGTAAAGGCAGGTTTAAATAACCTGCCTTTCTCTACGTCCTGATTTAAAGGGTTGTTCCATATTTTTCTCTCCCTTTTCCATAGGGAATACATAATGGTGTGCCGAACAGAGGGTCCTTCGTCATCTTGCATTTCATATCATAAACGTGCTCTACCATGTCACCGCGAACGACCGTCTCCGGTTTTCCTTGTGCGGATAAATCTCCCCATCTTTTATAGCGATCAGATTATGTGCATAACGACAGGCGAAGATTCAAATCGATGCGCAACATGATGACCGATCGTGCGCTGTCCCTTTTCATTCAGTTCAAACAGCAGGTCCAGGATTTCGATCTCGATGAGCCATATCCAGATAAGTAGTCGGTTCATCCAATAAAATAATATCGGTGTTTCCAGCCAGCGTTGCATGGCGATCCAGGCGCGCTAACGCACCGCCGACCACCTGCCAGATTCATCAGTGGGTTCTACACCTGGCAAGCCCTGTCAATTTAGTCAGCGAAAGTGTCTTTTTTAGACCCGTACCTCATCTCCTTTGTCCACCTGGCCCGAGCCATGACTGATGAGGGTAACGCCCTCGTTTTACCAGCTGATAAATGGTCAATCCCTCAGGGGAAACAGGGGATCGGGGTAAAATCGCCATTTTTTTTGCGATCTCTTTGGACGTTAAAGCTGCAACTTCTTCACCGTCCAGGAGGATCGTGCCAGTCTTCGGCTTGATCAAACGGGCGATCGACCGCAAAAGTGTGGACTTTCCGCATCCGCTTTCCGCCGATAAACACAGTGATCTCCCCTCTGGCGATTTTTAAATTCAATCTTGTTTATTCACGAGCGTGTCGCCGTAATCCTGAATGAGAGTGATTGCTGTAGCAATACCAGCTACTCATAAATATATTCTCCAATCATTGATTAAGTTTTCACATTATTAGTCCAAAAGCCTTGCAATCGAAACCGATTCTGCTTATATTTATAAATGAGAATGATTTTCATTCTCATATTATACCAAAACATAGAGAGGAATAATCATCAATGAAGAAGTCTTATTACTGTTTTATCAGTTTTTTTCGTTCGGTTTTTATTTTTGACAGCCTGTTCACAAGAAGACGACACGTCTTACGGGGAATGAAGCTGAATCAGAAGTTGCTGAACCTATCAACAGCTTCCGGCGTATCGGGATATGTGGAGCTGAAAGAACCCGCTCAAAAGGTCGTTGCTTTGGAATGGACTTATGCTGAAGATCTGTTGGTGCAGGTGTACAACCTGCCGGAGTGGCGGATATAGAAGGGTATAATAGCTGGGTTCAGATCGAATAAGATTTCGATGAAAATGTCGTGGATGTCGGGACTCGTCAGGAGCCGAATCTCGAAGCAATCGCAGAGCTCGATCGGATTTGATCATCGGATTAAATTCAGACACGAAGCCATACAAGCTGAACTCGAATCGATTGCACCGACAGTATTCTTCGATCCGTATCCAACTGATGAAACGGTGAGTCAGTATGATGAGATGGAATCGACCTTTAAAGAAATTGCAAAAGCAGTCGGAAAAAGCAATGAAGCAGAAGATGTACTGGCAGAATTGGATGCTACATACGAAGAAGCAATGACGCGTATCGATGACGCTGATCTGGAAACAAACGATGTTATATTAACGAAGCATTCAGTGCAAATCAGGCGCCCGAAATTTGCTTATTTACGCAAAATGCGCTTGCTTCAGTCATTCTTGAAGAATTGGACTGAATAATGTTCATGAAACAGATGAATTTGAAGTCTATGGCTTTAGTACGGTGAATGTTGAAGCGTTGACGAATGATGAAGATGCCAATTATTTATATGTCGTTCAGGATGACGATAATATCTATGAAAATCAGCTCGAAGATAATCAATATGGAACGGATTGAATTTTGTTGAAGAAAGCCGCACCTACGCTTTGGGTGGCGATGCCTGGCTGTTCGGTCGAACCGCTGTCAGCTAAAGTAGTTGCTGAACGGATCAGTAATACCCTGGTGGAAAATTAATCATGACTGCATTGCATAAGAAGTCCCTGGATATCTTATTTCGGGGCTTCTTACTACTGACAATAGTCAACATGATCCACCTGACGCAAGGACAGGCTGGGTACGGTCATCCAGCAGCTTTTAACTGAAGTCTGGATAGAAGGCCGCGTTCAGGATCTTGTTGTAGGCCTGCGTCTGCCGCGTCTGGTCATTGGGATCCTAACCGGCGGTGCGCTGGCATCGGCAGGTGTCATTCTCCAGACGATGACACATAACCCTCTTGCTTCTGCAAGCACACTCGGTATCAATGCAGGAGCATATTTTGCTGTTGTCGTATCGATCATCTTCTTTCCCGGCGTACTGGGAAATCACCCTTTTGTTGTAGCTGTATTCGGGGCTGTCTTCATCAGTCCTGCTGTATTGACTTGGCAGGGAGAGAGTTGAATCCTGTGCGTGTCGCTTTGACCGGCATGGTCGTTTCCCTACTGTTTTCATCTGCTACCGGCGCATTGCAGCTTTCATTTGAAAATGAAACCAGTGGCTTGTTTCTATGGGGGTCCGGCACGCTTATCCAGTTGGACTGGTCAGGGATTCGTTTCGCGTCACCCTTCATTCTGAGTTGCGCTGGCCGCATCAGTCTTGTCGGGAAGAGCGCTGGATGTATTTTCACTGGGGGAAGATCTGGCAACGTCTCTCGGTCAGTCTGTCTCTAAGGTCAAATTTCTTTCATGGTCACTGGCGGTCCTGTTATCGGCAGTGACTGTGAGTGTCGTAGGTGCTATCGGATTTATCGGACTGATGGCTCCACATATTGTCAGGCTGATCGGTATCAAAGGGCACAAAGCCTTAGTGAGCCATTCCTTTCTATGGGGGAGCGTTTTGCTGGTTTCTGCAGATGTAGCTGCCCGCGTGATTCAACCTCAGCCAGGAAATCCCGGTGGGGGCCATGACGGCATTGATCGGTGGCCCCTGGCTTATGTTTCTGGCCTACCGTACAGCCAACACTCGAAAGAGGAGAAGAAGTCTGGGGGGACAAAAAACCTGTTTCTTTCAAATGGCTTCTTCCCGGATTACTGATGCTGATGGGAACAGCGATGTTTATATCGCTGTCCTATAATGGAACAGACTGGACACCAATACTCGGAATGGACATCTGTGATCGTCTGGAATTTCCGGATTCCTCGTGTGCTCATCACCTTTATCATTGGAGCCATGCTGGCGGTCAGTGGTGTTTTGCTGCAGGGTGTATTGAGAAATCCTCTAGCCGATGCGAGTGTCTTAGGCATCACTTCCATGTCGGGTGCTGGAGCGATGATCCTCCTTGTACTGTTCCCTGGAATTTCTATTGTCTGGCTGCCATTAGGTGCAGTACTGGGCGCTGTGACTGCCATGCTGGTGATCGTCGTGCTACGTCAAAGACTGGCTTTCAGCCCATCTTAGTCGCTCTGATCGGTATTTCCGTTTCCGCTGTCGGTTCTGCAATTATTCAAATCCTGGTCGTAAGATCCAGATTAGTGGTCAGTGCGGCTCTGGTCTGGCTGTCAGGCAGTACTTATGCCAAAGGATGGAGCGATTTGTATCTCGCAGTGATTTTATTCACGCTGCTTGTACCCGCCGCGATCTATCTGACACGCGCTTTGAATGCACTTGCTTTTGGCGATGAAATCGCCACAAGTCATGGACTATCGGTCACAAAGGCACGAGCTTTTGCCCTTGTGATTGGAGTTGCCTTAAGTGCAGCAGCAGTTTCCATGGTAGGAACGATTGGTTTCATTGGTCTGCTGGCACCGCATATTGCGCGTCGTTTAACGGGATATTTTCATCTCCCACTAATGATCGTGAGTATGATGATTGGTGGCTTGCTGCTGAATCTGGCAGATTTGCTGGGACGCGTACTGATCGCGCCAAAGGAAATACCATCCGGACTTGTCGTTACACTGATCGGGGCACCGTATTTGCTTTATCTGCTGAAAAAAATAAAGTGAATGTTAAAATAAATCAAGTATATGATCAACCAGTTTATAGGACATTACAACTAAAAAAGTCACCGAAAAACCCACTTATGACGAGCTTCTTAAGTGGGTTTTTTTTGTATAAGTGTCAGTGAATACTGAATGGATTCTGGCAAAGGTGATGCTGGAAATCCCGCTTTCGTGTAAAATGAGACTATGCTGCTATTTTTGACTAAAAAGTATAGATAAAAACATAATATAATGAAAAAATCTTTATATCAGTGTAACCTTTTCCAGATCAATACGTATATAAAGTGAAAGGAGGTTTCTGATGAAGTCTGATGCCATGGACAGAGCTTACAGAAAATATCATAAAGAGCTTTACTTATACGCACTCAGTCTCTGCCGAGATGACGAGCTGGCTAAGGACTTGGTCAGCGAAACCTTCTACAAGGCGTTTATCGGATCCAATGTGCCGGAGGGTTCTTTTAAGTACTGGCTTTTCAGAGTATTGAAAAATCATTTTATTGACTTGAAGCGAAAAGATCACGAATCCTGACACTGGATACTTACGGGAAAGTCATACCGGATCGATCCGGGGAAGGACCGGCTAAGCGTTACATACATAAAGAACGAGATCAGCAGCTGTACCGGCATTTGATGAAACTGGAACCCGACATCTACCGGGAAGTGCTATATCTCTATTACTACGGTGAAATGAGCGTCAGAGATATTGCAGCGACGATCGACCGGTCTGAAGGCCATACGAAAACGACCTTATACCGAGCAAGAAAAAAACTGGGAAGAGCATTGAAGGAGGATTCCTATGAATTTTAAAGACTTACTTGATCGCTACAAAAACGGAACGGCAACAGAAGAAGAAAAAGAAATCGTCGAGAGAGAACTGGAAAAATACGAATCCATTGAAGCATATCAAGCAGAACAGCTGCCGGATGATTTTTTTGATAGAGATGAAGATGAAGTTATTGATGATGCCGAATGAAACGACAAGATATTCAGATAAGGTGGTCAACCGCAGACTGGCGAAAGTCGTATTCACGTCTGTACTGCTTGTCGTCCTGCTGTACGTCGGGATTTTTTACGGACTTTCCAGTGTTGTCGATCAATTTTACTATGACCCGACAGCAGTGACTGAGTCAGAAGACGAAGAGTATCCAACGCCTGATTTCAATTTTGATATGGCGGCATACATCAGCCTGAATATGCCAGGATATGTTTTAAACTCAACTACTACTCAAGAACCTCAAGGGTTTGGAACCTATGATTTGAGTTATTCATTAAAAAATTTGTTTACAAATCAACGAACAACGTCATTTTCTTGAATTAGAAAGAGGATGGTTCACATATGCGATCGATGGGATTTATGGAACAGAAAACAGATTCAACATATGGCGTGGGTTTGAAGAGATAGAGTATCCTGAATCAGAAGAGACATCCGAAGAGTTTAGTGGAATTTCACGAAGAGTTGAAACAGAGAGAAAATGATATCACTTTAGATTATGTGGATACGCTAAACCCGCTTTCTTATATATCCATGAGTATTGTATTCGAGGAAGATCTTACTATGACTGAACTTTATGATCTGAGTAGTGAATACTCGGAACTGGATATTAAATGGGCCGGGATACGTACGACGGAGCCAGGGACTGTTTGGAGTGACAGCTATGGTATGAATTTGATTGGGTTTAACCCGGATCCAGACGATGAGCCGTCATCTAATAGACAGCCCGACTCGGAGGAATATCCCCTTTTCTATCTGAATGATGTGTATGTGCAGGATGAGTCCTTTAATCCATTTGAAGATTTTCCAGAAGCGTATGAAACACATTTCAAGTCACGACTGAACTATATAAGAAACCAGGAAGAGTTTGTGGAACTAGTTAATTACAGCACCTCAAAAACAGATTTTTATGAAGATGCTCTAAAGTACATCGATGAAAATGGTGTTGAAACCTATGGTATTAGAGTATACGGGACAGCTGAAGCGTTCTCTGAACACATTGGTGACCTTCCGTACGCGTCGCTTTTTATTAATGAAGTAGCGGCATCAAAACCAAATATGAATATATATTATGATTGATCGACTACGATAGGATATCAGTATATAAAGCTGAATCAAAATTTATTTTCAAGTGATGAATGTAAGTAGAGTATAGTCTTTATAGAAGGAACCATTTGTTGTAAGGAGAGTAATAGCGTGTCAATCAGAACAAAGAAAACAATTATTATCTTAGTTATGGTATCGGATTAGGCTTAGTTTCAGGGGCTGGTATAGGCGTTTTGTTTACTATTCTAACAAATGGTATTGAAAAAGGAATGTTGTTTGGCATACCCATTGGAGCAGCTTTGGGTATGTTGTTAGGAACAGTTGTCGGCACCATTATAGATTATAAGAACCAGAATAAATGAGAAACAAACGTTATGAATGTCATGATTTTTTTTAAAACAAAAAGCCTTTTATCCGGAGTTAAACTAGACTCTGTTGATAAGAGGCTTTTACTCTATTAAAGAGAATTGCAATGAAACTGATTGTCAAACGATCGATCAGTCAAAAGGCTAGGTTAGAACTAACTTATATCGAGTAAAAAAAGGGTGAAGTACTGAAACGAGTTCTTATACCTTTTCATGCATATGATTTTTTCTTGTAAACATCATCACATATAAATGGTAATAATGGTGGTGTTGTGGTAATTTAAAGTTATATAAAGCGTTCAATAATCGTATGAAGAAGCGGCCTTTTTCAGTAAGTACTGGCATCTTTGGAGGTGTTCAGACATGGCTAATAAATTCAGGCGAAAACATGTTGCGTCAAAGATTTTAAAGCATATCGTCATCATACTCATTATCCTTGTTGTAGCGTGGCTGTTTTTATTTATTATGGGCAACTTTGTGGCTTTACACCCGAATGCCTACCGTGATCTTATCAGAAGCATTCTCGTCCCCTATGGAATCGGCATACTGTGCTATAACTTGTATGCTTTCATCTACAAGAAAAAGTCGCTGAGAGGGAGCTCTAGGAAACTATCACTATGGTGGGAAAATATAACGGCTTTAGAATCGATCTGTCTGATGTTCACTCTGATCACAGTGATCAACAGTCTTATGATGATTACCGGCATCGACACACCCAAACAAGGCGTGTTTGCATACGTTCATATGATGACAAGACTCGGCATTGTTTCTTTTATTGTGGTACTTCTAATGTGGAAGGATATCGTGCAGAGCGTAAGGCAATTCTCGTTTAGATTCAATATCAGGAAGTTTTTTCAAGATGCACATAAGAGAATAATGATATCCGTATCGATCGTGTTTACGGCGCTGACAACGGTGTTTTGTGTAGCGATGATTGCTTTCCAGGAAACATTAGATCCAGTCGGCGGTGTCTTTTTCTATCAGCTGTTATTAGGTATGCTGTCCATTATCACAATCTCTATCGTGTTGCTTCGTATAATCAGAATGTGATTGCAACTTATCGTATTTAATAAGCTAATAGGTTGGGTAGAAGACAGTCACTGATCTCTTTGTTATATAGAGTGTGAACGTACATCGGCACTGAAGTACCGAGCTTCTGGGAACACCTTTAACTTACCTGCGTTGCACGAATGCTTACAGGCAGCGGTTTAGGCTGTTTGACCAAGGCATGTCCCATGCCAATAGATAGGATGTTTTTAGCTGCGTTAACGTCACGGTTGTGACAGGCATGACAGACTGGACACGTCCAGCCTCTGATAGCCAGACCATGTTTGCCATCGTCGTGCCCACAGGATGAACAGACCTGCTGAGGTCTTGTACGGATTAACAATGATCACTTCCTTGCCGTACTTTACGCACTTGTATTCCAGCATCCGACGGATCTCCCGCCAAGACTGAGCCGCAATACTGCGCGCCAGGTGATGATTTTTCATCATGTTGGCGGTGCGCAAGTCTTCCAGTACAATGACGTCAAAATCCTGAACCAGTGCTGTAGTCAGCTTATGCAGGCGATCCGTGCGCTGGTACTTTTCTTTTGGAACACTTTGGCTCGCTGTTGCTTGGCCTTCTGGTAATTTTTAGCCTCTGACAGAGAGATGCCTTTTGCCTTCGCTAAACGGGCACGACGAGCAACACGCTGTTCCCAGTAGGTTCGCTTATCCGACAGGTGTTTATCGTAACGGATCGTAGCGACTTTATCCCCAGTAGACAAAACCATTAAATCAGCGACACCCATATCGATTCCAACCGAACGGTGCGTTCGTGTGGTCAAGACTTGGCTTTCGTCTTCCACAAGCAAGCTGCACTCAAACGCCCCTGACGGGGTGAGGGTAATGGTCGCTCTTTTTATTTTTCCGGTGATTGCCTGTCCACAACGAAAACGCACGAACCCGATCTTAGGCAACCGCAAGTACCCGTTTTCATAACGAATAGAGCCACTAACGCTTTTAGCAGTGTAGGACTGCCTGGCATGATGTTTACCTTTAAAGTGCGGGTGTTTAAAGTGTGCTTTATTCTTTAAGAACTTTTTAAACGCCCCCGTTAGATCTGTTGACACCTGTTGGAGACTGGTGGAATCTGACACCCTCAAGAAGGCATACTCCTGCTTTAGTGTGGGCAGAAGATTATTCAGATCATACTCGCTCAATGCTGGCAAGGTAGGATTGTTTTGCGTACCGTTCGTTCCACATGTTCAGGAATTGATTCCACACAAAACGGGCATTGCCGATGTTCTGCACTACTTGGGCTTGCTGGTCTGATTTAAGGGTCAACTAACCCTTTATGCCGACTAACATATGGCGAGGCCTCCTCTTTATATGGTATACTTATTATATAACATATGACAGTAGAAAATAATCATTTAAACTCTTGAATAAAGTAAATGGAGGGGTACACATGTATACAAAGACACGGACAAATGTTTACCGCACAACTTACCATTTGGTTTGGGTGACCAACTATCGCAAGGCTGTTTTCACTACCCCTGAACGCCGCGAGGCGATGAAAGGCTTTCTGAACGTAACCGCCCAAAACAATGCGATCACCATACTGGAGAGCGAAGTCGTTGGTGATCACGTTCATTTGGTTGTATCTTTCCCGCCGAACAAGTCCATCAGTTCAGTGATGAAGGCGTTAAAGGGCGCATCCGCGCGTGACTGGTTCAAACGGTTCCCCGATACGAAAAAGGACCTATGGAAAGGCTCGTTGTGGTCTCATAGTTACTTTGTCAGCACAGTTGGCGATGTCTTCGAAGAGGTCGTCATGGGGTATGTTAAAGATCAGCTGAAAGAGTTCAACAACGGGCGTTCAAAGACGTGATTCATCCCCTGGTTGAAACCAGGAGTTTTCTGACTAACGCCCCTTATAAAAGGATGATGAAAATGGCGAACCATGAAACAGGAGACAAAAACCATGGCAGAGGATCAGAAGGAAATGCGCTCGGCTTTTTTGGGCGGCTTCGCGGGTCAGCTTGTTTCTGGACTGATATGGCTGGCAGCTGCTGGGGTCAGCGTTATATCTGACCCTGTATATGGCATGCTAGTTCTGTTCTTTGGCAGTATGATGATTTTCCCGCTTACTCAGTTGACCTTACGGGCCATCAAACGAGCAGCAAAGGTGAGCAAGGACAACAAATTGTGGTCTCTGGGTTCCCAAATTGCTTTTACGGTGCCGATCAACTTTCTGCTGGTGGGTGCAATCATTCTTTTCAGGCCCCTATGGTTTTTCCCGGCGGCCATGATCATAGTCGGGTCTCATTACTTGCCCTTCATGACCCTTTATGGCATGAAACTGTTCGGGATACTGGCAGTTTTGCTGATTCTAGGCGGGACTGGACTGGCGCTTTTTGGCCCTCAGATGTTCAGTCTGGGTGGTTGGCTGACAGGTACACTGTTAATTGCTTTTGCTTTTATAGGCAGATCAGTTGTCAGGAAAGAAGAAAATCGGCAGACAGAAAGTTCCAAAGCGATTAAAGAATAGTATCAGTACTTATTACAGAAACGAAATCAACGTATTCGACATATGACAGAAGTTATAGTCATTACCATATCGAATACCGGGGGGATCAATATTATATGTCTGATAAAAAGAATAAGAATCATGAGCATTATTATATGAGTTTAGGAGTCGGCCTGGGACTGGTTTTCGGCAGTGCAGCAGGGATCATACTGACTAGTCTGATTGGTGGGATCGATACGGGGATGGTTTTCGGGATACCGATCGGAGCCGGGATAGGTATGATGATTGGCATAGTGGTCGGTATGTTGATGGATGCAAGAAATAAAAACGAGTAAGAACAAAAAGGTAAACCCTTACTCATTTTTGAAAAAATCAAAACCCCCGATCAACGTACGTTAGAACACATCGAGGGTTTGTTTTTAAGAATTGACATCATATAACAAGCTCCAAGAAACCACTTTTTAATGATTTCTAAGCTTGTACCAAATTTTTGGCCTGAGAAGATTCCTGTTTAATTATGCTGGTCTATGAGTATGGGATTACCATCAGGATCAATCATGATGAAACTCCCGGGTCCTTTGTCCCCCTCAAGTGATTCTTGTTCTGTTAATATATTCTGATCTTTGATGCGTATATAAATTTCGCGAATATCAGGAGAATCCTTCAGTGTATTACCTTCTTGATCCCACCCCGGGTTAAATGTCAAAATATTTTTATCGAACATGCCTTGAAAAAGACCTATTAAAGAATCGCCATTTTTCATAATCAAATAATTCTGGTCTAAATCTCCTGCAAAGACTTTAAATCCTATAGATTCGTAAAATTTTTTAGAGACGTTTAAATCACTGACATTGAGACTTATAGAGAAAGCACCTAATTCCATTTTTACTCCTCCTTCAGATAACCAATTAATTAAATTCTCTTCTTAAAAAAGAAATGTACATAAAATTTTGCAAAACTGATTTTGTGAGTAAAGTATATCATAGAGTATGGATTTTTGATTACGTAAGGTTTCAAGCCGGTTTTAAAAAATTGCAGGACTGATTCTTATAACAGCGGGAGGGATTTATATGATGATCGACAGATATATATACGCAGTGACAAAAGAACTGCCGGAGAAGTCCAGGAAAGAGGCAGGTCACGAGTTAAGAGTCCTGATCGAGGACATGATGGACAGAACGGATGATGATCTTACTGAAGATCAAAAAGTAAATCAGGTGCTGCGGGAACTCGGTGATCCAAGAAAACTAGCGGACCAATATAGAGGGAAAGAACGGTATCTGATTGGACCAGGGTATTTTTACACCTATCGTTTTGTCCTGAAAATCGTTATCCTGGCTATAATTATCGGCATTTCAGTTGTATCGGCAATAGGAGCTATATTCACTATAGAAAGCATAACTGAAGTCCTGGGTAATTATTTATTTACCCTGTTTTCTGCTGTATTACAAGGTGCGGCCTGGGTGACCGGTATTTTTGCGTTAATGGAGTATAATGACGTATCGATTGAATCCAGGGAAGCAAAAGAAGGATGGGAACCTTCTCATCTACCAAAACTGCCGGATAAAAAAGCCATGATATCAAGAGGCGAATCAGTATTTTCAATTATCATCAGCACGCTGTTTCTTCTGCTTTTTTTCTTTATGTCCGAGAGAATCGGAATTTATTACAGTTCAGGTGAAGGATTCGATTTTATTCCCATGCTGAATAATGACGAAGTTGTATCAATACGTTTATTGATTTTACTGATATTTACTGTCAATATCCTAGTTGAACTGATCAAGATCATTAAAGGAAGATGGACACTTAAAATAGCTGTGTCTGCTGCAGTACTGAACGTGATATCTGCCGTTCTTCTTGTTACGGTCATATATAACCCCAATATATGGAATAATGACTTTGTCCTGAGATTCGAAGAGTTCGTGCCTTTATCCTTTGAAAGAGCGTTAGTATTAACGACAGCAGTCATTATTATTGCGACTATGGTAGAATCCGCGATCGGACTATATAAAGGTCTTAAATATAGGCACTTAGGTGACTAATGGAAGATCAAGCAAGAACTAAACTATTATTTGACAAAACCGCTATAAAAGTTAAAATAGATAAGGTTAGATATAAGATACGTCCTTAAGATGAAATAATTAAAAGCGACAACTAACCTTCAAATAAAAAGACTGCTAACTTTAAACGTTACTTTAATAGCGAAAGGATTTATTTAAATATGAAAGATAATTTTTGGAAAGAACTGCCGAAACCGTTTTTCGTCCTGGCTCCGATGGAAGACGTGACGAATGTTGTGTTTCGTCATGTCGTAGCTGAAGCTGGCCGACCCGATGTGTTTTTTACTGAATTTACGAACACAGTCAGTTATTGTCATCCGGAAGGACAAACCAGCGTGCGCGGGCGTTTGACCTATACGGAGGACGAACAGCCACTCGTTGCTCATATCTGGGGGGACCAGCCTGAGCACTTCCGTGAAATGAGTATCGGTATGGCGAAAGAAGGATTCAGAGGAATCGACATCAATATGGGCTGCCCTGTCCCGAATGTAGCTGGAAAAGGCAAAGGCAGCGGACTGATACGACGTCCGGAAGTTGCGGCCGAACTGATCGAAGCAGCCAAAGCAGGCGGCTTGCCGGTCAGTGTGAAAACGCGACTTGGCTACACTAAACTCGATGAATGGCGCGACTGGATCACGCATCTGCTGAAACAGGATATTGTGAACCTATCCATCCATCTGCGTACCAGAAAAGAAATGAGCAAGTACGATGCTCACTGGGAAATGATCCCGGAGATCATGAAAGTACGTGATGAAGTAGCACCTGATACACTCATCACGGTCAATGGAGACATCCCTGACAGAGCAACGGGAATGGAACTCTTCGAGAAATACGGTGTCGATGGAATCATGATCGGACGCGGTGTCTTCACGAATCCCTTTGCGTTTGAGAAAGAAGCGAGAGAGCATAGTGCTGAAGAGATGCTGGACCTGTTAAGACTGCACCTGGACCTATTTGACGAGTATGAGTTTTCTTCAGAAATGCAGCAGTCATTCAAGCCGTTGCGCCGCTTCTTTAAAATCTATGTCCGCGGCATTCGCGGAGCAAGTAACTTGAGAAGCCAGCTGATGGAAACGAAGACAACAGATGAAGTGCGTTCATTGCTGCACGACTTTGAAGCAAACTATGATAATGTGGAAGAACACACTGATACTATACTATCCACGAAGAACTGAATAACATTACAAAGTAAGCTTTATTATTGAAATGAAGCTTACTTTTTTTGTTGAAGCAATACCTGCTTACAATTTGAGTATGTAGTCATAGTTTTACTTGAAAGGTTGATCATTCATTTGAATCTAAGGGAAGAATCAAAAAGGTCTTCATATGCCTTTATCATTCAGAATAACAGATAATTGACAGTGTTTTAAAAAAGAAGGTATAATAGATTGGTTGAATCAATAGTGTGAAAAATTCAGGGAGATCTTATTCTCTACGAAAAGTAAAACTTTCTGTTGATGGCAGTTATTATATCCTCAGGGGAAAAATCAGCACCAAACGCTTTTGCCCGGAGCGACAGCCTGTATCATAGGAAAGTTTTTTTGCGTGTTATTGTTACGTGTAAAGACAAGCTTATAGAGGATAGGTGACACCTGCTTCATCAGATCTATGCTTTTTTTGAATTCACAAAGATTATTTTTTCACCTTCTATAAATTTCCATCTACATACCCTTAAACGACAAACATCTATGACGGAGGACGACTAATGTTATCGAAAAAAGCAACAAACTGGTCAGCGATCATTATCCTGATTTTACCTGCGATTATTTATTATCACCTGCATAACTACAGACCAGGCGTTGCTGTGAACGCTGATTTACATTTTTATTATGTACTGTTCAGTGCGATGATCGCTTTTTTTGTCGGCTATTCAGCCTTTCTGGAGTACAAGAAAAGCAAGGTCGAAAAGATATTCTTGGTCTCGGTTGGATTTATTGGACTGGGATTCTTTATGCTTTCCATGCCTTGATCACACCGGAAGTCACACTACTGCAGAATGCCGGACTTTCATTTCCTGTCAGGAATATCAGTGTTTTCGTCCTGCTGGGGGATTTGAGCAGGCTATGGCTGGCACTGATGTTGTTTATTCCTGATAATTTTTTTGATAACAAACAGCAAATAAAAAAGTATTTTAACGGGTATACCCTGACAGTATTATCAGTGATCATCTTTATATCGGGGTATGCAATTATAAGTACTCCCGAAATGATTCCTGCATTTAAAAATGAAAATCTGACAGACACTTATTTTGCTATACTCATAAAAGTATTCACACTGATACTGATAGGAATAAATGCACTGAAATATTATTATTCCTACAAGGTGAAATCGAACTTCACTATCCTTACTTTTATCATTGGTCTGTTACTCATAATGGAAACGATCATCATCTTCATGGTTTCAACACCCTGGGATTCGACCTGGTGGCTGGCGCATAATTTGTTTCTGATCAGTTACATCATCATGGGGGGCGGGATTGCATACAGTTACACTGGAAAAGAAAAATATGAGTATTTCGATATTTTAGGTCAGATAAAAACGTATACCAATTTGCTGGAAGAAAAAAACAGACAATTGAACAAGCTGGTCAATCATGATTTTCTTACCGGATTGACAAATAGAAGATACTTTATGGCAGAAACTGAAGACTATATCAGAAAGGCCAGAAAAGAAGAAAGTACTTTTGCATTGCTGTTTATCGATTTGGATTACTTTAAATCAGTCAATGACCGTTATGGACATCAGATTGGGGACGAACTCCTTCAAGTTGTCTCAGAAAAAATCACTGACTTGTTAAGTCCCGATGATATGGCATCAAGGATCGGCGGAGATGAATTTGTCCTGCTCCTGAAAAATGTGAACGGAACGCAAATGAGTGATGTTGCGGAGCGGATTCTGGAAGCACTCGCTGAACCTATTTCCATAAAAGGGAATGTATGCAGGATTGGCGTAAGCATCGGCATAAGCGTTTACCCGGCTGATGGTCACACTATAGATGAACTGATCTCCAAGAGTGATGAAGCGATGTACAAGGTGAAAAGAGAAGGAAGGAACCACTATAAAATTGCTTCAGATGATAAATCGAATGCTGCCGCATTGTTCGACGGGAAAAGCTTAGAAGCTACTCAAACAGATGGCTAAGAAAAAATCAATGCAAATCCATCGTTAAATGAGGCTTCGTCTTTTATCGGGACGAAGCCTTATTAATTACCTGAGAGAGAAATACACTGGTTTTCTGTTTAAACTGGGTATTGATTGACTAGAAAGACACACACTATTCATAAAATAAAATCACATGTAAAGGCCTATTCAATGAACTATTAACGATCGTTTCGGTATAATAAACATAAGTAAGTGATAATCTTCATGTAGTTAAAGGGCCTTCTATGTAATATTTACAAATGGTGTTGTTGGTGATAGCAGAAAAAATTAAAGAATAGTTACTAAGATTGTTTACGAGATACAGATGCTGGTTTCTATAAAGATTATAAAAATTACAGGTAGACTTGCAATTAGTAAGACTTCCAGGATAGCTCATTCGTTGAATAAAGGAAGGTGCAATAATGAGGACATGTTGATCGTTTATGCTACAAAATACGGCAGCACAAAAAAGTACGCCCATCTTCTCGGCGATAAACTTGATGCACACGTCGATTACCTGAATCTGATAGACGGCATCGATGCAGATCTAAGCCCATTCGACACAGTGATCATCGGCGGTCCCATATACTTGGGAAGGGTTCTCAAAGAAATCACTATTTTCTGTGACGAGCATCTTGAGGTACTCAAAAACAAACGTCTGGGACTCTTTATCTGCGGGATGCAGAAAGAAGACGTGATCGAAGATGAGCTGAGATCCAGTTTTCCACCCGAACTGATACGCCACGCAAAGGTCACTGCACACTTTGGAGGCGAGTTTCGGTTTGAGGACATGAGTTTTTTTGACAAGACGATCACTAAAAAAATAGCAAAGATCACGTCTGCATTTTCTCCGATATTAAAGTGGAAACCATTGACTCATTTGCACGGACATTAAATACTAGAACAGATAAGTGATTGCTGATCTTTTGAGGATAGATGTGAATCTCATGTCTGATTACAAGTTTGTCTTGTGGTCGTTTCTCATGTATCAGAAGGAGATGAATAAGATGAATAAGATGAAAGGTAAAACACTGGCTAACTGGTTGTGCCTTTCAGGTTTAGTAAGCCTCCTGTTTTATGTCATGCATGCAGTCATAGGTGCAATGAAATATCCTGGGTACGATTGGAGAAGCCAGGCAGTAAGTGATTTAACTGCAACAAATGCACCTTCATTTATGATTGCAAGTGGACTTGTCTCTGTTCATCATCTGTTTGCCTGTCTAAGCTCTGTGCTCGTTTGCATCATCATCCAGGATAAAGGAAACAAGGTACTGCGAGTCGGAATCTATTTGTTTGCTTTAATGAACTGGGTGTCTGCAGTAGGATACACACTTTTTCCACTGACAGAAAGCGGGTATGCCGGCACATTCCAGGACATCATGCATGTCTATATCGTTACATTTTCAGTGGTTGTTTTATCGATTTGCTCCATTGTCTTAATTATCATAGGGGGCTTTACACATAATCATAAATATAGGTTGTTAGCCATATGGGCACTCTTTACATTGATATTTATGTTTATAGGGCCTATAGGAACCATCGTGGTGCCTAGAGCATATTTTGGAAGTGGTGGAGCGGTTTAGTGTTTTCAGCATTGCAGTGTTCAATGCCATATTAGGATTATACGGTTTCAGCTTCATAGACAGGGTTCGAGACCGAGAGGTGAAAAATCTCGGTACAGTATATTTTCAAGAATGCTTTCGGTTTCCAGTACAATGTCAGATATATTTAAGGGAGATATCGGCCGGGCTCATTTTATATCACAGTAACCTGTAGACTGAGTGTCTGCGGGTTTTAATTTGTGTTAAAATAAATCGTATGATCTACGATCGATGTGACATTAATCCAAAACATATTAAGGAACATATTCAAGTAACGGAGGGATTTTTATGGGCATATTCATCAGTCTGGTCTTTGTAGCCGTCGTCATGGTGACGGTATTCGAGAGGATGACCGCCGGGAAAGACGTCAATAAGCCTGAACGAAGAGTCAACTGGACGGTCCTGGTAGTGATTCTTGCTATCATCATTGGAATAGTAGGCTGGTACATTTTAGGCTGGCGTTTTTAACTGATAATCATTGGAACACGGGATGATTTCACCTTGTGCTGGATGTTTTCGGGTAATGAAAGGTTGGCGAAAGAATGTGGATAGAAACTAAGCGGTTGATCATCTGTGCGTTCGATGCAGGTATGGCAGAGAGCGTGCAGATGAATTCAATGGATGAGGATAACAGACGGTTTGTGCCGGATGAGGTGTTCGAAACGCGCGGCGAAGCAACAGAAGCGCTAGACTATCTACTGGCCGTTATAAAAGCGAAAGCGGACCTTTGTATATCCCCATCTTGCTTAAAGATGAGACGGTTATTGGTCATGTGCAGGCTGTTCAGCTGGGTGACGAATGGAAATAGGTTATCACATTGCTGAAAAATACACAGGCAGAGGCTATGCGACGGAAGCTGTCAGGGCTTTTTTACCGGTGATCATGAAGCAGCTTGAAACATCAGTGATTTATGGATTAGTCATGCTGAAAATACTGCATCGCAAAAAGTTCTGGAGAATTGCGAGTTTGTTCTGCAGATCAGTTGCCCAGATCATTACCAGGGCATTGTTACTGAAATCTGCCGGTACAGGTACGACAGATAATTTTTCTTCTGCACTATCGATAAACGACATAATAGGAGAGTGTCTGATAAATGAATAAAAAGATGAGTGAAAGTGGATTTACGATCCGCTTCGCTAAACCGGATGATGTTTCCCTGGTTCTGGAACTGATCAGAGAACTGGCTGTTTATGAAAAAATGCTGGATGAAGTGGTTGCTACTGAAGAGAGTTTGAATACGTATCTGTTTGAGAAGGAAATGGTGGAAGTCATCATCGGTGAATACGAGAATGAACCGGTGGCTTTTGCCTTGTTTTTCCCCAATTTTTCGACGTTCCTTGGGAAACCGGGTTTGTATTTAGAGGATTTTTATGTGAAACCAAACATGCGGGGCAGAGGATTCGGGAAGAGAAGATGTCACGTTTTTAGCTAACCTTACAAAAGAGAGAAACTACGGGCGGCTTGAATGGGTCTGTCTGGACTGGAACGAGCCGTCCATCAACTTCTATAAGAAGACGGGCGATTTGCCAACGGATGACTGGACAACGTACCGCATGCAGGGCACGGCTTTAGAAGAATTGGCAGATAAATACTTGATCGAGCTTGATAAGCTGGAGAGTATCAGAAGATTGTATGGAGGATTTATGAAAACTATTTACGAGACATTGAAACATTATTACGGCTATGACAGCTTCCGTCCGGGACAAGTTGAACTGATCGAAGCAATCCTTGAAGGAAAAGACGTTTTAGGCGTCATGCCGACAGGCGGCGGGAAATCTTTGTGCTATCAGATCCCCGCTATTTTTATGGACGGAATGACACTGGTTGTATCGCCACTGATTTCTCTGATGAAAGACCAGGTGGATGCCCTGCAGACGATGGGCGTAAGAGCGGCGTATATAAACAGCCAGTTACCCTATCCTGAACAGAGGCTGATCATGGAAGAAGCCTCAAGGGGCGAACTGGATCTGTTATATGTTTCCCCGGAACGGCTTGGGAATCAGCAGTTCATGGCATATGCCAAACGGTGGCAGCTTAATCTCATCGCGGTCGACGAAGCGCATTGTGTCTCTCAGTGGGGGCATGATTTCAGGCCGAGCTATCAGCAGATCCCGCAGCTCATGGCAGTCCTGCCGTCACGCCCGCCTTTTGCGGCATTCACAGCGACGGCGACTAAAATCGTTCAGGAAGACATGATCCAGCAGTTGAGACTGGATGAGCCGTTCAAGCATATCGCCAGCTTTGACCGACCGAACCTTTACTTTTCCGTCGTCAAACCGAAAAAGAAGGCAAGCGAACTGCTTCGTATACTGGATAAAAAGGAATCAAGTATCATTTACTGCAACACTCGAAAAAACGTTGAAAAAGTACACACTGCATTAGAGAAAAAAGGCTACCCGGTGACATACTATCATGCCGGGATCAGTGCCGAAGAACGAACCCGGCGTCAGGAAGACTTCTTATTCGACCGCAAGCCGATCATGGTCGCGACGAACGCGTTCGGTATGGGGATCGACAAATCCAATGTGCGGCGTGTCATCCACTACAACATGCCGCTGGATATGGAAAGCTATTACCAGGAAGCCGGACGTGCCGGAAGAGATGGGGCGCCGTCGGAAGCGATCCTGTTTTATTCAGCCCAGGATATTATCACCAACACAATGCTGATCGAGCAGGGGAATTCGCCGCACGCAGCGCCAAAATCTGAATTCCATGATCACCGACCCTGTAAAACGGGCAACTGTCTGCGTAAAAGTATTCTCGAAGTACTTCCGGATCAAATCGTGGAGTGGCAGGAGTGTGACTACTGCTCGAACTGCGACGGAGAATCAGTCACGACAGCATATCACCGTTGAAAGCCAGAAGATCTTGTCATGCTGTTTACCGGATGAAACAGGCCTGATGGGAACAGGGCTCATAACCGACGTCCTTAGAGGTAAGAACACGCAAACGTATCCAGCAACTGGCGTTTGATGATCTGAGTACGCATGGCATCACGTCCGACGCAGGACGCAGCGGGACATCAAAGACATGATATCGATCATGCCGAGCGAAGGGTATTGCGTTTTGAGCGGAGACAGCTATCCCATTATTCAGTTTACGGAAAAAACCAGTGAACTGCTGCAGGCTAAAGTCAGTCTGTCCATACGGAAGCAGCTGAAACAGGAACCGGCACCGAAAAATAAAATGATCGAAAACATTGAACATTATGATGAAGAGCTGTACGAAGAACTGAGACAGCTGAGATCGGAACCGGCGCAAGAAGCAGGCAAACCACCGTTTATCGTCTTTACAGACCGCAGTCTGATCGATATGGCGGAATATATCGATGACCGAAGAAGACTTTCGGAACATAAACGGTGTGGGAGATGTAAAACTGCAGGCATACGGCGAAGCATTTCTTTCTCTTATCAAAGCTTTCGTTTCAGACCGCGATCTGGATGTCCAGACGCTGAAGCAAAATAATGTGACGGAAAAAACAGTCACTCAACCAGTAAGAGCACAGAAAACCGGCAGCTCCAAAAGCTCTGCGGAAGAGACTGTTGACTCCTTCAAAGAAGGGCAGTCGATTGAAGAAATAGCTGACACGAGGAATCTTTCTCCCGTCACTATCGTGAACCACTTAAGCAAATGGATCGAAAAAGGGAATGACTTGAAGATACATCGATACAGTGGTCTCGCCTGAAGCTGAGGAAGAAATTCGAAGAGCAATAGGTGAAGTGGGAAGAGATTACCTTAAACCGATCAAAGAAGTCGTGTCCGAATCGATTTCCTATGATGAAATAAAACTGGTGCTGGCTAAGACGGCAGCCGATGAAGAAGCCCTGAACACTGATCCTGAAATGCTCGCTTTCCTGAAGCAGGAGATCAGCCAGAAAGAAGTGCTTCTCTGAATTAAATTTTTTAAATTGTTTTCCATTCTCAATGTAGCAATAATAAAGAAGGTAAACGTTTTCTAGAAAATAGTTAAGGAGGAAGTAATGATGCAAAGCATTAAAGATACCTACTCTTTAACGAACGGCGCAGAAATACCTGTTTCAGGCGTACGGTACCTGGCAGGAACCGATCCAAGCTGAAGCGACCCGATGGGATAAAAGCGGCTGTCAAAGCCGGCTACCGCCATATCGATACGGCTCAGATGTATAAAAATGAAGAATATGTCGGGGAAGGGATCAAGCAGTGTGGTGTTCCGCGCGAAGAACTTCTTCGTGACAAGCAAACTGAATAATACGAACCACGGATACGACACGGCCCGCAAGACGGTTGAAGAATCCCTGGAAAGACTGGACCTGGATTATCTGGACTCTCTTTTCGATCCACTGGCCTGTGGTCAAGGATAATGGTGGAGAGAAACAGGAAACTATCGATACCTGGCGTGCAGCTGGAAGATCTGTATGACGAAGGGAAACTGAAAGCCATCGGACTCAGCAATTTTGCTGTTCCTCATCTCAACAATATCGTCGACAACTGCAGAATCATGCCTATGGTCAATCAGATCCGTCTGCACCCGGGTGTGACTCAGGAGGATACAGTTGAACTGAGCCGCAAACACGATATCATTATCGAAGCCTGGTCACCTCTTTCTCCAATGAAACAAATGAATGAGGATAAAAAGGTTGCAGAAATGGTTGATAAATATGATAAGTCAGTTCCTCAGCTGCTGTTAAGATGGAGTCTGCAGCATGGATTTGTGACACTGAGTGAAATCAGTGCACGAAGAACGTATCCAGTCAAACGCAGATATTTTTGACTTTGAAATCTCTGAAGATGATATGGCATATATGGACAGTCTGAAATTTGATGACTTGAGCAAACCGGATGATTTCGAAGAAGATAAATCAGAAGGATCAGCATTCTTCTGGCTGAGTGATGAACGTAAAAAAGCGATCCTGATCAGAATGACTGCTCGATAAAAACAATTTAATCAAGGTATATTAAGTTTAGAAAAGCTTTATACCGGCATTTTACGGTAAATTAGAGTGCTTTGTTCTTAAGCAGCAGAGATAAATAAGTCAGAAAATGAAATAAATTCGGAAATATGTTTGTGTTATTGTTTTCTACATGTTATACTATGGTTTAACATATTGTAAGAGACAACAAACGAACTGTGTAATGCATTCCGAATTGGCCCTTAAGCAATAATGTAAAAAATATTTGTGCTGAAAGAGGCACGAGGAGGAATTTTTAATATGGAAACAGGTACAGTAAAATGGTTTAACGCAGAAAAAGGTTTTGGATTTATCGAACGTGAAGGCGGAGAAGACGTATTCGTACATTTCTCAGCAATCCAAGAAGACGGATTCAAATCTTTAGACGAAGGACAAACAGTTAACTTTGACATTGAAGAAGGCAACCGCGGACTTCAAGCAGCAAACGTAACTAAAGCGTAATTAACCTTAACATTAAGTTGAAAGCAGGGACATGATGAAAATCGTGTTCTTGTCTTTTTTCGTATAAAAATAGTTCGAATACATTAGTGTTCTTGATGCACGTAATGTAGACATTAGTGCATTTTTTAAAGGGATTAAACTAATTTATCTAGATAAGTTGGTGTGCTTTTTTGCCCAACTCATACCGATTATGGCTCAACCAAAAGTTAGAGTGATAAAAACACGCTATCCGGAGGGAAATAAATGAAGAAATACTCTTACGAATTTAAGTTGAAATTCGTCAAATAGTTCCGATATCAACTGATTAAGAAATTATCAGTAAAGTATGAAGGATTGTCTTCACAAAATATTCTGAGCTGGGTTCATTTGTACAATCAATATGGAGAAAAAGGCCTTCAAAGATCTCAGAAACAATCTGTTTTCCTGTTCAATTCAAACTAGATGTATTAGACTATAGAGAAAGAACAGGGTCCAGTTACCAAAAGACAGCGATGCCTTTGGCATTCGCTTTGGGACGACGGTTCGGCGACTGGCATAGAAAAGTCCAGCGTGACGGAGTCAAGGCCCTGACGGAAACGAAAGGACGTATTCCTATGGCCGAGATTGAACGTCTAAAAAAGAAAAGAAAAAACAAAAACTAGAGAAATTTGATGCTAAGCGTTTTGCAAAACTAGAACGTGGAACGGAACGACTTCGTCTGGAGCTTGCTTATTTAAAGAAGCTAAAGACTTTTCAGGACAAACGCCTTCCAGAAAGAAGAGCACTAGCGGCGTTCGCGATAGTCCAAGAAGGATTTAAATTAAAAGACATAATAGCTCTTCATAGATATTCCTGAAGCCACCTATCACTATCATGTTAAGAAGATTTAACCAGGAAAATCCTGATAGTTTCTGGGAGGATTTGATTAGTAAAATCTTTTATGAGAAGAATGAAAGAGTGGGTTATAGAAGTATCCAAGATATACTAATTGTCATGGGCCACAACATGAATCATAAAAAAGTGCAGCGTATTATGCATAATTTAGGTTTAAAATGCACCAAATTCTCACGAAAATCTAGAAAATATAGTTCGTATAAAGGCACTGTCGGTAAAGTGGCTAGCGATCGTTTAAACCGCAGGTTTACTACACCTTATCCGCTACAGAAGCTCTTAACAGATATTACTGAGATGAAATGTCAGAACAATAAAAAACTTTATTTAAGCCCAATATTGGATCTATATAATTCAGAGATTATTTCATTCAGTATTTCTGATTCTCCTAATGTAACTTTTGCTATGGAATCTCTTCAGGACGCTATGGCTATTATCACTAAACACGCGGTCTACCGTACTACGATTCATTCAGACCAAGGATTTCATTACCAAAATAAACGCTGGGTCGACACACTGAAAGCGAATAAAGTCTATCAAAGCATGTCAAGAAAAGGAAATTGTCTGATAATGCGCCTAATGAAAGCTTCTTCGGCATATTGAAGCAAGAAATGTATCACGGTGAAAAGTTAAAATCTTATGAAGATCTAAAAATATTGAATCCTATATTGCTGACTAGTAATCAATCCGATTGAAACGAAAACTAGGCCGACAATCACCAGTTACCTTTAGAGAAAATCAAGGCTATTCATACGCTGCTTAACAAGCCGTAGGCTAATAGAAAAACAAATATAGAAAACTCTAACTTTATGGGTCACCTCATTACAGGAGTATCAACATGAGTTGCGTTAAATATTCGGCTCACTCATACTGATTCTCCTTTTATTAATGATATTAATCTCTTCTCGTTCAGCCAGCACATAGGTCACTACCGGGCCTATGTCTATTATAATTTAAAGGTAAATCAGTTATTCTCTAACAATTCTATTGTTATAATGAGGATAAATAATTTAACGAGGCGGGATTTCAATGATAGGTGCAATTATTGGAGACGTTGCAGGCATCCTTTACGATTCGTATGGTGGAACCATAAAAGCAAAAAGTTTGAACTGTTTACAACTGACTGTCGTCCAACTGATGACAGCATCATGACGATTGCTGTCGGAAAAAGGCGATCTTGGAGGCCAAAAAGGAAGACTTCTACAAATCATGACCCATTTGGCGCTGTAAATTATGATCTTGTAGAAGAATTGGCTGTCAAGTATATGCAGGAAATCGGTCAGAACTATCCAAACTGCGGATACGGGGGACATTTTCAGATGTGGATGTTCAGCGATGATCCCAAGCCGTATAACAGCTATGGTAACGGCGCAGCCATGCGCGTGAGCTGTGCTGGACTGGCAGGGGAAACGGAGATGGATGCTTTGGAAATCGCTACACGTGTCACACGGGTCTCTCACGATCATCCAGAAGGACTGAAAGCCGCAGAAGCAGTCACATTGGCTATTTACATGGCTAAACAAGGGCTTTCCAAGAGCAGCATCTATTCACGGATCAATGCGGACTACTATTCACTGGACTTTCAGCTGGATGACATCAGAGCTTCATATGAATTCGACGTCACCTGCCAGGGCTCGGTCCCTCAGGCAATCAAAGCCTTTATAGAATCAAGTATCTTTTGAAGATGCCATTAAGAACAGCCATTTCAATCGGTGGGAACACAGTGACACGATAGCTGCTATAACCGGATCGATAGCTGAAGCTTTTTACGGTGTACCTGATCCACTGAAACAAAAGGCACTCACCTATCTTGATGAAGATCTGCTCCAGGTTTACAGGGAATGGGAAAGCTATATAAATGAACATAATTCGGATTGATATGGCAGAGACTTAATTTAGTAAATATCCATCATGATTTTTGTTTTTTCAAGCTGTTTTGTAAAAAGTACTGCATTCGCTATTCTATGAAAGGCAAGAAACATGCACGTTTTTAAATAGGGTATCATGTGAAAAGCTGGCTTTTCATAATAGCTGTAGATGCTGATATTTTTGCATATTGCATATTTTTATAATTCGCGAGTATTAATATACATTATTTCGTTATTTTTTGAATAGATAGATTATAAAATAATTGTAATTACAAACTATATATGCTATTCTAAAAAGCGACAATAATGGAGGTTTATATATGATAAATAAGATCAAGTTTATATTTCTATCGCTTTTCGGATTTGTGTTTTTTCTCGTTCCTTTCACCATTGGTGGAAAGCAAAATCATGCTTTCACATATCATCGATTTTGTGAAAAATAACATTCTAGACGAGTTCCTTGCTTTTACTGCAGCAAGTGCATGGATCGTACTGATTGGGACAGTAGTGTTCTTATTCTACACGTCAAAAAGTAAAGTTTTAAATAACTTGTTTAAGGCATCACCCTTAAATGTGATATTAAGACTTGTCGGTTCATTTTTGTATCTCATGGTACTGAACAACTGGTTTGAAAATTATGCGTTTGCGGGTCCAATATTGGATCCTTATACCGGAGGGGTCATGGCCGGGGCGGAAGGGCTGTTAACGACCCTGTACATTACTTTCTTTGTCGGTATACTCGCGCTTCCGCTGCTTACACATTTTGGTATAGTTGAGTTTATTGGTATATTACTTGGACCTGTGGTTGAAAAATTATTCCGGGTCCCGGGTTATTCAATGATCGATGCGATCGCTTCTTTCGTAGGTGACGGTACGATCGGGATCGTCGTTACAGACAAGCAGTATCAGAGAGGGTATTACAATAAAAGGGAAGCATACATCATAGCGACCAGCTTTTCGGTCGTGGGGATCGCTTTTGCGGCTGCCGTGGCTGACGATTGCTCGGAATTCGGCAGTATCTTCCCGATATTTTATGGTTCCATCTTATTAGTGACACTGGTCATCGCCTTTATCACGGCCCGTCATGCCCCTGAAGAAATTTGAACCTGATTATTATCAAGGAAAAACACCTAAAACGGTGGAAGTACCAGAAGATGAAACGGTTGTTGAATATGCCTATGATTCTGCGGTCGAACAGGCAAAAGAAACCAAGGTTTTAGATGCTTTTGTTGAAGCACTGAAAAATATTGTGCACATCTATATTTGGTCTTCCTGCCGATCATCATGGCTGTAGGAACGGTATCACTGGTCATTGCCGAGTACACGCCGTTTTTCGATATTATCAGCGCACCGCTTGTACCCGTCCTTATGAGTTCATAGGATACAGCACCGAAGTGGCCGGGCAGATGGCTCCCGCATCACTTGCCGGGTTTGCGGATATGTACTTGCCTGCACTCTTCATCAGTGGGGCGACAAGTGAAGCCGCACGATTCTTTATTGGCGTACTGGCCTTCACTCAGCTGGTCTTCATGTCGGAAACAGGTATGATTTTGGTTGAAACCAAGATCGGACTTGAATTTCTGGGACGTCATCAACAGGGTTCCTGTTCAGAGACGATCATCCCCATCCCCGCTGTTAGTGATCATCACCAATATACTCGTTGCGATGAATGTTATTTCATTCTAAAACTATAAATAAACACGCATCCAGTCGTTTAAGTGACTGGATGCGTGTTTTTGTTTGAGGTTGATTATAAGTGTACATAATTAAATGAATATTCATTAGGCAAGAAAAAAAGTTCTTGAAACTAAAACACGTTCCAGACGATAGCCACCATGAATAATATCAGTTCGCTGAGATTTAAGCCCAAAATGCCTTGACGGACGTCACAAACATTTCTTCCTTATCCCAAAGGCGGACCTGACAGCAGTTCGCCCAGCGGCATGCGTGATATAGGTATGGGGCCATAGGTGTATGTAATGCCCAGATAATGAAACAGACAAGACCGATGAAGAGCAAAACGATATTCGTCCTGAAGACAAGGATCAGACCCAAAAGAAAAGAACCCAGCAGCATGCCGAAGATATAATTTACGATCAGCTTTTCAGGAATATTCTCCCGTCCGATGATATTACCTGTACGTTTGGATTCCTCACTGGAGGCTGTGCGGTAGTCTATGAGTACATTGATTGCGGTAGTGGTGAAGTCGAGCAGTGCTGCGGCGACAATGAAGATGACAGAGTATTTCAATAAATCGAACGCTTCAAAATAATGGATCGAGAAAGCTACGCCTAAAAAGACAGGCAGGATACTTGTGAATTGGGTCCGTATATCGACGAATCCTGAGAAACTGTGCAAGTGACATGACAAATCCCTCCCATATAGTTTGATGTGTATGATGCTGGTCTGAGTACAGTATACCACTGTGTCTGGATATAATTCGATTATTTTAGCACAGTCAATTCGATAAGGTATTAATTTTAGACAATAAATTACTCTCACTGGTATACTTGAGCTAAACAAATACGTGATATCCAGTTAATAATAAGTAAATTTATGTGAACTGGAATAAATTTAAATTAGACGACTCGAGGTGAGAACGATGACTGTCCATCCGATTTGGAACTGATTATCCATCAATAAAAAGTGATATTGGTCCTGAGTCGAGGAATTTCTCATTAAGGAGCAAATATTTATAAGAAATGAAAAAGTCAACCATGCGGCGATCGAAGTTTTTAGAACCAATGGAAAAATGATCCGTCCGGCTTATTCTCTCATGTTTTCTAATTTAGGCAAGAACAGCGAACCAAAAGCGCGCACGAGATATGGCAGCGGCGATCGAGGTTTTTCATAATGCCACGCTTTTACACGACGACATCGTTCATGACGGGACTGGTTCGAAGAGGCAAACCTACGATTCAATCAGTCTACGGGAAAAAAGCGGCTGTTTATGCCGGGGACTGCATCTGATTTCCTGTCTGCTTTAAAATGACGCATCCTTACACTCAATTTCTAGATACACAAGGGATACTTACACGTGCCATGGAGCGGGTGATTGGAGGAGAGCTTCAGCAGTTTGAAGCACTTCATACGATCAGAGTGTGACCATTCGCAGTTATCTGACCCAGTATCAGAGGGAGACGGCAGAACTGTTCGGCCTTCCCTGTTTGACGGGCGCCATGGGAAGCGGCATGTCAAAAAAACAGCAGGCCTTAAGCTACCGTATAGGTGTTCAAATCGGCATGGCCTTTCAGCTGATGGGATGATCTGCTGGAGGATGCGTAGGACGTAAACAAGGTGGGAACAATCTTTTCTTTCAGGATATAAAAAATGGGCATCTATACTGCACCCGTCATCTATTCTTTGAAGAAAACTCCGGACTTTTAAAAAAAGTACTTAGTCAGCAAGATTTGTCTGAGGACGATATAGCAGAAATGAGGGAGCAGCTGTACCAGTCCTAAAGGTATTGATGATGCATTCAGATTGGCTGAAAAGTATACGGAAAAAGCACTATATCTTATCGGTCAGCTGCCTGAGACTTCAGGTAAAGAAGAGCTGTCCCGGTTGACTGAAAAATTACTATATCGAGAAATTTAGTTCAGCAAAAAGTTGAACATGAATGATGCTGCCAAATCTTCCCTTTTTCAAATGTAGACGTATTTGCCGCGTTAGGGATGGTTGAATGACCTATAAACTATTCTCTTTATAAAACTTCATTACAGGGAGGAAAAGAAATGGATCATGTCGTTTACGTAGATTCCAAAGCACAAGAACTGAAAAAGCCTACCGACGGGTCCAAGACCAGTATTGTCAGAGAGGGGCAGCTGGCAGAAAACTGCCTTATGGCAAAGTGAACAAAGGAAGATACTTTGTATTTCATCAATAGCAACGCAGAAGGCGAAGTAAGGGCAAAAGCCAGTGTAGTGGATGTCTTTAATTCAGAAAGGCTGACGAAAGAACAATCTGAAAAGCTAGTTAAAGAAAACCAGGAGAAACTGCAGTTAACAGAAAAACAGTTCGCACGCTGGGCTGGCAAAAGATATCTTGTTTCAATCGAAGTAAACCAATGTGGGAAACGATTCAGCCTTTTGAAATAGATAAAAAAAATTATGGGAATATGGATGACTGGCTTCCGGTAGGTGATATTGATCAAGTAAGAATCCGCTGAAACTATTTTCAAAAAAAGACTTGTAATCACTATCCTGATGAAGAGATACCTTGAGCGACAGGCGAGAAAAACCCTACTCCAAAGGCTCGTTTTTTGTCTAGTTGATAGTTGACTGTTTTTCTGTATGGACTGGCGCATATTTAGTAAGCAGAAAAACGATTCCCCAAGTTACGAGGGCGGGAACGGTTCCCATTACAGGATTTTCTATGGTGATATCTCCGAGGACAAGTGTGGTACTGGTATTCAGCCAGGCATGAAACAAAATCATCAAAAAGACACTTCTGGTCTTAAGGTATAACCACGAAAAAATGAATGTCTGGCCAATGATCGAAAAGGAAAAACCGAGTAAAGTGAACAGGATCGCCGTCACACCGTCACCGTAGTAGAGATAGATCACATAAGGAAAGTGCCAGACGGCCCAAATGGTTCCAAGGATCCAGTTCGTTGTTTCGAATGAATAAGCTTTTTCAAGATGTTCCAACGCAAATCCACGCCAGCCGGGCTCTTCCAGACCGCTGGTAAAAATCTGATACAGGAAAAATAGCAGTAAAAGATAGACTGAAAGGCCCGAATTGAAAAAGTCATCTGAGGGTATCCTTAAAATCAATCCGATCATCCAGACGATGAAAAGGATGAGTAAAGGTAGAAACAAAGCAGTAAAATAAAATTTCGGATGCAGGCGCCAATGGGAAATTTTTTTCAGCAAACGTTTCAGTCCAGCTTTTTTATAAGGGGCGTTAGCGAGAAAACTCCTGGTTTCAACCAGGGGATGAATCGCGCTCGAACGCCCGCTGTTGAATTCTTTCAGCTGGTCTTGGACATACTGCATGACGACCTCTTTGGAGACGTCGCCAATCGTGCTGGCAAAGTAACTATGCGACCATAACGAGCCTTTCCACAGTTCCTTCTTCGTGTCGGGAAACTGTTTGAACCAGTCCCTTGCTGAAGCGCCCTTTAATGCCTTCATAACTGAGCTGATGGATTTTTTCGGCGGAACGACACAACGAATGAACGTGATCTTCAACGACTTCGCTATCAAGTATGGTAATTTCGTTGTTTTGGCGGTTAAGCGCAAGAAGTCTTTCATCGCCTCACGGCGTTCGGGTGTGGTGAGAAACTGGCCTTGCGGTATTTAGTTACCCAAACTGAAATGGTAGGTTCGTGCGGTAAACATTTGTCCGTGTTTTCGTATACACCTGTATTCCTCCTTTTACTTTAATCAAGAGTTTTAAATAGTCTTCGACTGACAACATATGTGATATAATAAGTGTACCACATAGGGAGGAGGCCACGCTATATGTTAGTCGGCATTAAAGGCAAATTAACCCTTAACCCAGACCAGCAAGTCCAGGTATTGCAGAACATCGGCAATGCCCGTTTTGTGTGGAATCAGTTCCTGAAATATGTGGAACGAGCGCTACACAAACAATCCTTCTATGCCGACGTTGAGCGAGTATGACCTAAACATCCTGATCCCCGCAATGAAGCGGCAGTACGCCTTTTTAAAAACATCAGATTCCACCAGTCTCCAACAGGTGTCGGCGGATCGAACGGGGGCGTTCAAAAAGTTCTTTAAGAACAGTGGGCAGTTTAAACACCCACGTTTCAAAGGCAAACACCATGCCAGGCAGTCTTATACCGCGAAAAACGTTAATGGGTCTATCCGTTATGAGAACGGGTACCTGCGGTTACCTAAAATCGGGTTCGTGCGTTTTCGTTGTGGTCGGACGATCGCGGGAAAAATAAAAAGAGCGACCATTACCCTCACCCCGTCAGGGGCGTTTGAGTGCAGTGTGCTTGTGGAAGACGAAAGCCAAGTCTGGGCCACACGCACGCACCGTTCCGTCGGGATCGATATGGGCGTCGCTGATTTAATGGTTTTGTCTACTGGGGATAAAGTCGCTACGATCCGTTACGACAAACGTTTAACGGGTAAGCGTACGTACTGGGAACAGCGCGTCGCTCGTCGTGGGCGTTTAGCGAAGGCGAAAGGTATCCTTTTGTCCGATGCTAAAAATTGCCAGAAGGCTAAACAGCAGCGCGCTAAAGTGTTCCAGAAAGAAAAGAGCCAGCGCACGGATCGTCTGCACAAGCTGACGACCGCACTGGTTCGGGATTTTGATGTCATTGTACTGGAAGAACTTGCGCACCGTCAACATGATGAAAAATCATCATCTGGCGCGCAGTATTGCGGCTCAGTCCTGGCGGGAAATCCGTCGGATGCTGGAATACAAGTGCGTAAAGTACGGTAAGGAATTGATCGTTGTCAACCCGTACAAGACCTCCCAGGTCTGTTCGTCCTGCGGGCACGACGACGGCAAGCACGGTCTAGCTATCAGAGAATGGATATGTCCGTCCTGCCACACACACCACGACCGCGATGTAAATGCGGCGAAAAACATTTTATCCATTGGCATGGGACATGCCTTGGTCAAACAGCCTAAACCGCTGCCTGTAAGCATTCGTGCAATACAGGTAAGTTAAAGGCGTTCCCAGAAGCTCGGTACTTCAGTGCCGATGTAGTTCACAGTAGAGACGGCTCACATATAAAGACGCAAGCAGCGGACCATAAACGCCGAGACGAAAGATGAGAAAGGGAGAAGCTGATCTGACTGGATAAATTCAGTGTCAAATGTCGCTGCAAAAGACGGATCGCTGTAATCGAATAAAAGCAAGAAGCCAGAACGACCATGAAAAACTGTAAGCCAGAATAAAAAAGTGATCAGCGCCTTTTTTTCTGTGCGATTCATAACATGTCATCCTCTCTTATACCAAATCAGTGATACCCTGTCGTATGCCGGGAGACGTTACCTTGAGCGTATGATGTTATAAATATCCCTCCTAATTTAAAGTCCTTTCCTCTATTTTAATCTATTCTGCAGTTTTATTAAAATTATAGGACTGTCTTAAGATACCCTTTAAAAAATACTGATAATAATTAAGACAGATGATCGACTGAATATTTTGTAGTATTATCCTGCGAAAAACGTGTCTATTAAAAGAACAGGAGATAGAAATTATGGCTATAACAAAAATGCCTGAACCGATGCAATCAGACAAAGCGGCATTGTATTTCGGTATACCTGCTCTTATTTTTCTGATCAGCATATATGCCTTTCTGCCGCGATTAGGGCGGGCAGGGGTGCATCCCATCATTAATTATACGCTCACACTAACAGGCCCTGTAGCCTTACTGTTCGCGGCATCTTTTGCAGCGCTTAAAATCGATGGGTACAAATTGAACCGGCGGACTATCAGGTTGAGGTTTCGGCTTTTTCGTCTCAGTAAGAGAGAATGGATCTGGACAGCCGGTTTAACTTTATTTATGGTCGCAGGGAATCTATTGCTCTTTCCGACCCAGGATTGGCTTATTGACAATCTAAACGTCTCTCTGCCCGACTACCTGCCTTCAACGTTAGATCCAAGAGTTACCGTGCAGGGGATACCTCCCGAGTTTGAGACGACACCTTTGGCCTGGCTGATACTGTTTCAACTTCTTTTCCTGTTTTTCAATATTTTTGGAGAAGAGTTCTGGTGGAGAGGCTACATACTGCCAAGACAGGAAATAGTGCATGGCCAATATACCTGGGTCGTTCACGGTGTTTTATGGACCCTGTTCCATGTTTTCTGGTGGTGGACCCTTATTTATATTCTCCCAGGAGCACTCGCCGCCTCCTACGTTGCACAGAGATTCAAAAATACAACGATGATCATCATCGCTCATCTGCTGGTAAACACTGTGGGAGGGGACTCTGATCATGCTACTGAACGGTTAAGGCAAAATGATTTCAAAAAAGGGCCAGATCCCGTTCTGTTCTCAATAAACCAAACGCAAAAAGAGGGTAGGGCTGTGATGAGCCCTATCCTTTTTACAAGTGGAATAAGTTGAGTCGCGTTCAACTGTACGTCAACTAATTGATTTCAGATTGAAATCCGAGTGCCTGACATGCGTTAACGATATCTTTGCTGCTGTACTTCTGCAAAAATATAACGTTGTTTCATTTTTTCGTGACGTGCGATGAGAACAGCAGCAACAATACCAACAATGAAAATAATATAAGCCGAATTTTGGAATATCGTTTGAGCTCCAAACCTTTCCATGACTTGCCCGTTTATTCCTGTTCCGACTGCGCCACCAACGAACATGTTGAAAGAGGCCAAAGACATTGCAGTACCGCGCATTTTAGGAAGCATTTCCTGCGCCGTAGAAATCAAAGTCGATTGCAGGAAAATAAAGGCTGTACCAAAACCAAACAGGCTTAATCCTAAGATCCATGTGTTTGCAGAATTGGCTAGAGCAAATAACGAGACCCCGCCGATAACGGCAGCTAGTAGCAGGAATTTTTGGTTCAAGGCTTTTTTAAGCATTGGCGCGATACGCCCACCGATTACTGTGCCGACACCGAACAGAGATAAAATGAGTCCTACTATGAAAATATTGTAGCCTGTAATATCTTGAAGGAGCTTGCCGGAATAAGTGAAGCTTCCGAATACGCTGAAGCCGACAAAGAAAATAGTAAAGACCAGTCGCATGAAGCGGAAATTGGTCACAGGTTCTTTATATGCCTTAAGGAAATTCAGCTGCTGCACAACCGGTTCGTCCCGTTTGAGAATTTTGAGCATGATCAAAGCCAAGATCAACTCGCTGAGGCCATATACAAGATAGACTATTCTCCAGGAGCCGTAGTAAGCAAGGGCTCCACCAATAGCCGTAGCTGTGGCACCACCCAGAAACATTAATCCCATGACTTTTCCTAAAGCTTTGTGCCGGTTGTCATCATCAAAACTTTGACCGACCAAGGCCATTGTCACCGGAAAAATCCCTGCACCGAATGCGCCATTCATTGCCCTGAAAAAGATGAGGGACGGTAAGTTGAAAGATAAAGCACCCAGCATACTAAACGCAGCAGTTCCTAGAGCGGCAATGTTGATGACTTTAACTTTACCGAATCTATCAGATAAGGGGCCGAATATCAATGTGAAGAAACCGAAGGACATCATGTAGGCCGTTACAGAGTAAGCAGCTACATTGACTTGTATACCCAAATCTTCTGCGATGTTAATGATCAGGGGTGCCGCAGCGTAATTATCCCCATTTGCTAAAAAGGCCATCAAGCCTAATAATAAAATCAGTTGATTCTTATTTTTCATTTGATAGTGCTCCTTGTCGTTTGTGTATTTACAAAGCATTAAAAACGAGTTGATTATATAAGTAATGCTTTTAGGGAAAAACTTAGTCGTTTAGCTCAATATTATTTCTTCTTCATTCAGAATCATATAGCGGGTGCCTTAAAATTATTTCGTTATTTCTAAGTCTTTCATAATCAGAATTAACTTGTGGGTATAAATGTTTATTATCGAGAATATACTCTAGTGTCTGCACTAGCAACTGATCGTCACGGTTGAGTGAATAAAATACAAATCGATCTTTTCGTTCATCTACAACTGAGATTTAAATCTCTGAATTTTGATAAGTTTTTTGATACACGAGATTGGGGGGCATCTATTATACTGCTCATATCACAAACACATAAATCGTGTTGTAAAAGCAGCAGCAAGAGGCGCAGTCTTGTTTCGTCCGATAAAATTTTAAAGACGCTGGTTAATTGATTCATTTCTCGTTCCTCCTTTATCAACTATTTTACATATTCTCATATGTGCATATCTAAAATGATAGTACAGTTTTCCTCTCTTGTCAACGTTTAAGTTGAGAACTTTTTTATAATCAAATTAGCAAAATTATTATCAAAAAAAGAACAGAACGGCGTCAGCCGATCTGTTCTTTTAATCATAAATCATAATTAGACAGGTACGTTTTAAATTCACTGATCAGATTCTTGAAGTTTCCGATGCCGTCGATCAGCTTTTCGATTTCGTCAGCATAGCTTGAAACGTTTGAGCTGACTTCTTCTGTGGATGCGGAATTTTCTACTGCAATAGCAGCCAGCGATTCTATGGTAGAGAAAAGCTGTGATATTTTATCTGACTGATTCTTGAGTTCTTCAGCTGAGGTCAGCATTTTTTCAGAGACGTTTTCTATCTTGCCATAAGACTGTTCTGTCTGGCTGATGGCCTGTTTGATCGCCTGACTTTCACTGTTGATGACGTCGTACTGATTAGTTAAGTCATCGACCATGGTGTCCATGTCACCGAGGAAGCCAAAGATATTTTCCTTGATGTTATTGGCTGCTGATTCTGATTGCGTGGCCAGTTTTCTGACTTCTTCGGCGATCACCGAAAAGCCTCTGCCTTTTTCTCCGGCTTGTGCCGCTTCGATCGAGGCGTTCAAAGCGAGAAGATTTGTCTGATAGGCTATGTTGGTTACAAATGTTGCTATTTCTTCAATTTCAGTGCCTTTGTTTTTCAGGCTGATACTTTCGTTTTTCACCTTTTCAAATTGACCGAGGATCATCAGAGAGGTTGTCAACTGTTCCATTCAAAGCACCGAAAGAAGACTGGATGGTTTTCAGAGCATATTCAAGCTCGATTTTGTTCTCATTTTCCTGATTGGATATACGTTCAATACTGGTGACGTTTTCCTGTAAAGTAACGACACTGTCTTCGGTTTCTTCAGCCTGTGTACCTGCGGCGTGCGCCAATTCTTCGACGATACCGGCAATTTCCTTGCTCGTATCATTCATGACAGAAGAAATGCCGCGAAGTGTCTCGCTGAACCCGTTCATTTCCTCTGTCATGCTGTTGAAACCAATGAAATCTTCGGCAACTTCAGCTTTGTAAGCATTCAGACTGGAGTGTATCGTCTGAAACATGTCTTGACCGGTATCGATCTCTGTAGTGATGACGAATGTCTTGTCAGTCAATGACTGAAGCTCCTGCCGTATCTCTTTCATCGGCCGACTGAGCAGACTGAATGCCAGATAAGCAGCCAGAGAGGTGACCAGAGGGGAAATGGTATAAATAAACGGGTTGTTTCTGAATACAAAGCTCAAAGCCATGCCTATCAAAAATGTAAAAATACCTAATTTCATGCCTGTATCTTTTATAAATCCGAAAGAAAGAAGTTTATTCAATCGGTATGTTTTCTGCTTTCTGACAGTATACGGGAAGGTCAGCTGCACGACCATGTCCTCTTTGGAGCGTGAAAGTTCCGTGACGGTCACGTCTTCGCCGAAATGTTCTTTTGCCCCTTCGAGCAGTCCATGCAGGTAATCGAACATCCCGCGTTTGGAGCGGTAAGTCAGTTTGACGTCGTTGTTCCCGATGATCTGCATATCGAGCACCGGAGGTTTTGATCCTGCGATCCGTTTTCTGACGACCTGATGCACATCATTCATTGAATTCAAAAAATGGAATAAATTGGCTTTATTGAAAAAGGACGAATACCCATCATAGAAGGCTTGGATATTGTCCTTGCCGATAGCTCGCCATAATTCTTCTTCTGAAACAGAGAAATGTTTCGAGATTTCCTTTGTAAAGGCAAAAAACTTCTGGTCATCGATATTGTCCAAAGGGGAGATGACTTTATCAGGATTCATTCCGGCTGCCTGCATCTTCTCCTTGACAATATGCTCCGGATACATTCGACTTAATGTTTTAACCCATGTTCCCACTACTGTACCTTTCAAATAAATCCTCCTCAACTATGTTTCTAAACTGTGTCTTTATTTTTTTCTACTTACTTATAGTACTATCGGTATTAAAGTGATACTGTTAATATATAGAATGTTATTTATTTCGAATCAGAAGGAATCATCTGTTTTTAAGGATAAGGCGATAAGATCAAATCAATGTCAAGAAGATACCGATGCAACCAAGTCATTATGAACTGTGTTAAGTCAATAATAAAGAAGTAGGTGAATGCATGAGAGTTTTTATTGCGGTAGAGATAGATGAAGAAGTGAAAAACGAACTAGCTCGAGTACAGAAAAATTTAGGGATGTTTGTAAGCAGGGGGAATTATACAGACCGGAATAATTTCCATGTGACCCTGCGTTTTATCGGAGATGCTGACGAGAAAGAAATAAACAGACTGAAGCAGGTTGTGGACGCAAGCTGCCTTGAGAGCCGAACGATTTGAGTTGCTCAAAAGGCTTAGGTCAGTTTCCTAAAAGAATAAGGATGATCATTTGGGCAGGCATCGAAGGACAATCGGACCGGCTGAAAGATCCTAAGCGGGTTGTTGAGGAAGAAACTCGAGGAAAAGGGATTCAGCAAAGAAGACCATGACTATAATCCTCACATCACGCTGATACGTCAAGCTGTATTGGAAAGACCGTATTGACTTTGTCAGCGAAGAAGTCAGTGTTTCTGGTGTAAAAATAGTAGTGAGGAGTCTGTCATTAATGGAAAGTAAGCGAGTAGACGGTGAGTTAGTTTATGAACCGGTGTACAAAAAAATGATCTCAGAGTTGAAAGAATAAAGATCGAGGTACCATGACTGATAACTGATTCATTCCATAGAAAAAGGCGCCGATATAACTCGGTGCCTTTCCTGAAAAAAATTACTGCGGCTGCATGACTCCGGCAAAAGCCAGCCAGGCCAGTGCAGATTTAGCCACGAGGCTCAAGACGATATATCCTTTTTCACCGTAAAGATAATTGCTCCACTTGCCGACTTTATTGTACTGCAGGATCATATTGATCGGGAACAGATTGAAGAACACAAAGTAGCTGCCGACTATCGCATATACGAACCAGGGCACTTCTGCCGGATCCGAATTTCCGAAGGCATAAAGCAGAATGACGATCCACGGAGCGATTCCGGCAAAACTGCCGAAGACAAAAGGCTTCCAGTTTGTTTTTCCTGTATATCTGATTGATTTCTTCCATATCCAGACCAAACAGGTTCATCGAAGCATTGGCTGCAATGATCAGTATCAAAGCACCGATGTCGTAAACGCCAAACAAGAGAGCAATGAGCACGATCATCAAGGATGAACTGAGTGCATATTCATACCATCTGGAACCGGTTGATGCCTTTATCTAAATCACGGTTATAAATGGGATTTCCCCAATGGACTGAGCAATGATAAAATGTGCGATCGCTGAAATGAACAAGAACAAAGAAACAGCTATCCCGAACGGTACGTCGAAAAGCTGATTTGTTTCTGTGACCAGTCGCATCTGCGTTTCATCAAAAGTGAGAAAATTGGACATGACAGGTACTTGGAAATCTGCTATTCGATCAATAAATATAGCGAACCCCAGCATCAACAATCCCTGAAGCAAGGTGTAAAAAGCCCATGATGGTGTTGAACTTTTTCAGCGAAGATTTAGTGATTTCTTTTGACATGATTTGCACCTTCCTTTATTCGTATAAAGTATTAAAATTATATATCTATAGTATCACAAACATTATCTATACACCGTGCTTTCAACGATTTAATTATTAAGAAATATTTTTAAAAATCCAATCAGAATATGAACATAGGAAACGGTATAAAATATATGAGTATGTTACATCATAGTTGTCAGAAAATGATAAACTTGACAAATAAAGATAGTCATAAGGAGATTGAAACAATGCATAAATCGAATGTATCTGAAGAACTCATTCTGCCCAACGGGGTACGGGTCAAAAACCGGTTTTTAAAATCCGCGATGAGTGAGACCCTGGCCAATCGTCATCATCAGCCGACCGACCAGCATGAAAAATTATATTCAATATGGGCTGAAGGCGGATCGGGTATCGTTGTGACCGGGAACGTGATGATCGACCCGAAATGCACTGGGGGAGCCGGGAAATGTGGTCGTCGAAGACGAGCGGGATCTAAAGGAGCTGAAACGATGGGCCAAGGCGGGCACCCAGAATGAGACGCAGCTTTGGATGCAGATCAACCATCCAGGCAAACAGTCGCCCCGGTCACTTTCCAGAGAACCCGTGGCGCCGAGTGCCATTCCGTTAAGCAATTATTCCAGCCGCTTGTTCAGCAAACCCAGAGCCCTTACCACGGAAGAAGTCAGTAAATTGGCTGGAGCGGTATGTCAATGCCGCAGCTGTTGCCCAAAAGGCTGGTTTCAGCGGTGTTCAAATACATGGAGCTCACGGATATCTGGTCAGCCAGTTTCTATCGGCACATGATAATCAGCGCAATGACAGGTACGGGGGATCGCTTGAAAATCGGATGCGGTTTTTGCTGGAGATATATACTGGGATGAGGGAGAAGCTTGGTAAAGATTTCCCCATCAGTATCAAGATGAATGCCTCTGATTTCAATGAGGGAGGATTCAGCGAGGAGGATTCTCTTCAAGTGGCAACAAGGCTGGCCGATTTGGGCATTGATCTCATTGAAATCTCCGGCGGGAACTATGAGAATCCAAAAATGTTCAGGCAGACCGGCAAAGATAAGGAAGAGATATTCTTCATTGATTATGCGGAGAAAATTAAAAACAGTATAGATATACCGGTCGTAGTGACTGGGGGCTTTCGCTCTATAGAAAGCATGGAAGAGGCGCTGCGGCAGAATAAAACATCCATGATCGGTCTGGCCAGGCCTTTGGCGTTAGTTCCGGACCTGCCGAATCAGATGCTGGAAAAAGAACTGACTCATGTCCATACTCCGCGGCTGACCACTGGAATTGCTTTTTTGGATGGAAAAGTCGGTGCTTTTGCAGGCATCAGTTACTATGAACAGCAAATGCATCGTCTGTGCAGAAGGCAAGGAGTCAGAGTCCATCAAAACGCCTGGCTGCCGATCCTTCACACCTTGAAGTCACATGGTCTGACTGGCTTGATGCCAAGGCGGTGATAATTATCAGGTAAGGGGTGCCAAATCGACTTTGATTGACAACGTTCCCTGTTATGATAGACTTGATTTAAACTAGACAGCATCATTTAATGGAGGAATATTAATTGGCGATAGCGATCATCACACTCATAGTCCTGATTTTGCTTAACGGCTTTTTTGCGGCGTCTGAACTGGCCTTCGTAAATCTGAATGACAACAAGGTCAAGCGGATGGCAGATCACGGCGATAAAAAAGCACAGAAACTGTATAAACTCATCTCCAAGCCCAGCCTGTTTTTAAGTACGATTCAAATCGGGATCACACTGGCTGGTTTTCTATCCAGTGCATTTGCGGCGGATTTCTTCGCTGATCCGATGGCAGAAACGCTGTTTGATTTGGGTGTCCCATTGTCCTTGAACGCATTGAATTCCATTTCAGTCGTCATTATCACAGTCGTTTTATCATACTTCACGCTCGTTTTCGGAGAACTTGTCCCTAAGCAGCTGGCTATGCAGAAGGCAGAAGCAATAGCGAACATAGCTGTGGGGCCGGTATGGCGCGGCTGGCGAAAAGAAGTGCACCCATCGTGAGGTTTCTGACCTTTTCGATCCGGCCTGATTTTCAAGCTGTTTCGGGGCCGATCCGAATGCTGAAAACGAAGAGGCTACCGAAGAAGATATCCGGATGCTCTGCGCGAAATCTGGGCCGGGAAAAAGGGACCATCCGTCCTGTTGAAAGCGTCGATGATCGAAAACATTTTTGAATTCAATGACACCACAGCCTCAAACATACTGACTCACCGGACAAACAGATGATCCGCTTTACCCGTCGAGGCCCCGTTGGACGACATCCTGATCTCTTGTCAACAAGTATCAGTTTACCCGTTTTCCAGTCTATGCAGAACATATCGACAACATCGTGGGTGTGCTGGCATGTAAAAGATTTGTTTCAGTATATGAAACGAGATCACGGTGCATCCTTCCTGCTGAAAAAAGCCATGCGATCGCCTCATTTTGTACAGGATTCCCAGACCATAGACAAACTTTTTGCGAAAATGCGTCAGGAAAATACGCACATGGCAATTGTGCTTGACGAGTTTGGCGGGACCCAAGGCCTCATCATCGATCGAGGATGTCATCGAAGACATCGTCGGTGAAATCACCAGCGAGAGCATGGAGACCCGAACGGATACGCTGATGCAGACCAGGACAGCTTGCTGACGAGCCGGATACAGGGTGATAGGCACCTACCGGCTGCGCGATCTGGAAGAAATACTGAGTCTCCGTTTTCCGACTGATGAATTTGATACGGTCAGAGGATTTCTAATCAACGAGCTTGGTCGTGTCCCCAAAAAAGGTGAAAGTGCCACGGTAAAATATCAGCATCTGGTTTTTGAAGTGGAAGAGACAAATGAGAACCGTATTGAAACGGTACTGGTAACAGTGGACAGCCATAATGAAAGAAGATTCAGATGACAAATCAGAGTAAAGAATATACGGATAACTGACACAGCAAAGCGCCGGGCGATTGAGTCCGGCGCTTTTTGATCGTCAAAATTGAATACCTTGCGCTTGAATGTTAAACTCTTCACAAGTGGTGCCCAGCAGTAAAAGAAGACACTCTAGCTATTTCAGTAGAATGAGTAATGAGAGCAATGCTTCCAGAGTTCTGGTACTCTTTTCCCCGGCGCCGCGCGCGTCTCTTTTGGGAAAATCATATAAAAAAAAATTATGAGAGAAAGTATAGAAAAGAGGGATAGTGAAATGTCTTTCATGAAACGCATATTCATAGGAAGCTTTGTGTTTTCAGGTATATTTTTGACTGTATCCGTTCTCAGCCGAGGGCGTTTTCAAGCGAAACTGAAAGAGGAAGTGGAGCAAGCTCTCTTGATGAAGTGGAAAATAATAATGAAAAAGTGACTGAAGCAGAAATCCGAAGAACTACCGGAGAGTGTAAAGCGCTGGTTCCGTTACAGCGGCGTCGTCGGAAAAGAAAAAACGGTGTCCGTACGGTTGAAGCAGAAGGCGGAAATGAGGCTGGACAAAGGCGGTAAACGGATGCCGGTCCAGGCTGAACAATATTTCACTATTGAGGAACCGGGTTTCATCTGGAATGCAAGAATCAAAGCCGCCCCGTTCGTACACATTGCAATGGCAGAGACAAGTATCAAAACGTGCAGAGGGAACATGCTCATTCGGCCCCCTGTCACTGTTCACTCTCGCGGATTCTTCAGGCGTCGAAATCGATCAGGGAACATTGCTGCAGGTACTTGGCCGAAACGATGTGTGGTTTCCGTCCGCATCATTGAAGGATTATATTGAATTGGAAGCGTATCTGATCAGAACAATGTAAAAGCAAGAATGTCTTTCGGAGTAGAGATCGAGCTCGTCCGGCGTCTCCACCATCGATGACCGCGGGAGAAGTGACCGGATTTCAGGCAAAACGCTACGGAGAATTCGGTGGCGAAGTACCGCTCGGAAGTCCTGGGTTCTGATCCCGGTGAGTGACTATAAAGGATTTCGATGGTATCCGGATCCCGACTGGAAGGGGAAATGACCTGGGAACTGGATGAGGGCGATTTCAACTGGTTCAATTTTGAAGTCACAGACATCGAGTACTGATAACCCTGTACCTTATTAGCGTTTCAAGTGTCCATATCATCACAGCGATAGACGTTGTCATTTATCTGCTGGTAACCGATGTCTTCCTGCAGTGATTAATGGTAGGATAAATGAGAGAGGGATTAACGAACAGAATTGTTCTGATCACTCATTTGAAAATAAAACAAAAAGGAGCAGTATAAACTGGATGGTACAAAACGAGCAGATATTAAGCCCGGTAAAAAAGTGAAAGTCGTTCAGAAGCAGGATCAGCGTTCAGGAAAACTGACCGAAGGTGTTGTTAAAGATATCCTGACAAACTCACCGTCACATCACCATGGAATCAAAGTGAGACTTGAAAGCCGTATCGTAGGTAGAGTGAAAGAAATACTCAAATAAATGAGAGAAGAGCATCTGTTTTTATTAAACAGGTGCTCTTTTGGTGTAGAATAGAGACAGACAAATAACAGTTAATAATTGTTCTTCAGTTAAAATCAGAGTGAGCTGTCTGTAAAGTTTTATTTAGGTACTTAACGCTTAATATCATTGAAAGGGGTGCAGGTTACTAATGGAATTAAATTATGAACTGACAGAAGAAGATTTTATTTATTTCAATGTCCACCATGTCTTAGATTCACCTGCTCAGAGAAAGGCGTATTGGTTTTTACGTATTTTCATTCCTCTTTTATCTCTCTGGACTGATTCACTCCTCCATCGGCACCTGTTCTTCTCAGACAGCCAGTAATATACTGGTCCATCACAGCTTCCGGTTTCTTTGGGCTATGGGTCCTCTATTTCCCGGATCAGTATCGAAAAACGATCATAAAGCAGTCCAGGAAGAAGTTGTCGAAAGGATACAAAGAGACTATATTTGGCGAAAAGAGCCTGACTTATAGTGATCATGCTGTTACGGTGACAGGAGATAATGAGCAGGAAGAGTTTAAACTGGAAGATATAAAAAGAATTGAACAGTATGAAGATATGATTTTATTCTACATCAGCAAGAATTCAGCGATAATCATTCCAACGAGACAGTTGACCTGGGATGAAGTACCTTGCTGACCCTGAAATGACAGCTTAAATCAGGATCTATAATTAGTAGGAGTCAGGAGGAGGTTAAATGATGAAAGTAAAAGAGCTGTCCTGGAAAAAATGGCTCACCGGTCTGCCGCCGGACTTTTACTCGTAATTGTTACAGGATATATTTTCTTGAAATGAATACCCACCAGGCTATGTCTGAAGCAACAGCGATGATTGAGGATGTAGACTGGTCACTCAGGAGTCCGACTGGCTGGCTGTTACACCCGATGATGTACAAGGACACATTGTTTTCTATCAGGGTGGCCTGGTAGAGTCGGCGGCCTATCTTCCATTAGCTGAAGCACTCAGTGAACAGGGATATCAGGTGTTTATTCCGCAGATGCCTCTGGAACTGGCTATTTTGGATACGGATGCGATCGAAGACATTAAAGAAGCCAATCCCTCTGAAAAAGAGTGGCGGCTTGCCGGTCATTCCTGTAGGAGGAGCCAGCGCGGCCATATATGCTGAAGAAAATGCCGGGGAGCTCGAAGGACTTATCTTTGTGGCAGCCTATCCAGGTGAGGGCAATGACTTATCAGGTTCAGATCTTCCTGTCCTTTCTATAACAGGTTCACAGGATGGTATAATGAATGCTGAACAGTACGAGCAGACCAAAGCCCTCCTGCCTGAGCATACATCCTATATCGAAATAGAAGGCGGTAATCATTCGAATTTTGGTTATTATGGTTATCAGGATGGTGACGGGGCGAGCACCTTGTCCCGAAAAAAAGAAAACAGCTTGATGAGACGATACAGCTGATTCTTGATTTTATAACTCAGTAAGAGGTGAAAATCATGGAAACGAATAAAACCGGGCCGAAAATATTGCCATCCTTGAAGAAAAATCAGTGCTTTTGGAGACGTTGAAAAAACGTTTTGAAGGACACATGGAAAGACACGAAACCATAACCTGGAAATGAAGTGGCTAAACGACTGGAATCAAACGAAGAAGCACTCTTTCCGCTTCAGGACATGGAAAAGACAAAGGGGGAGCCGGATGTCGTAAGCGGCTTGTCAGAGGGGATGAACTGGTATTTGCCGATTGTTCACCTCAAAGTCCTGCCGGTTGGAGAAAAGTATGTTACGATGATGCTGCATTAAAGGCAAGAAAAAACTTTCCGCCTATAACAAGTGCTTTGGCGATGGCTGAAGGCATGGGAATAAAAATACTGGATGAAAGCCAGTATAAAAACTACAGAAGTTTGGTGAATTTGACACAAAAACATCAAGCTGGATCGAGACACCTGAAAAGATCAGACAATTGGGTGGAGCCCTTTTTTGTGATAGACGTTACGACACTGTTTTTGTCTACCATAATGGTGCTGAATCATATTACAGTTCACGTGGGTTCAGGGGGTATCTGAAAGTCTGAAATTTTAAGAGAATGATAAGATAAACTTGTTCGCTGATAAACAATATTTCCCTAAATATGGGAAAATACTTAAGAGTATCAGAGCTCAGAGAGCTTAAAGGAGATTTTTAAATGAGATTTAACAAGTGGTTGTTGACGACAGGTCTGATAACAGGCATGCTGATGCTGAACGGGTGTGATCAGTCCTCAGATGATTCCGCTGATGAACCGGATCAGGAAGAAATTGGGGAAAATACTGAGACCCAGCCGAATGAAGAGGGTAATGACGAAGAGGATACACAGCCGGAAGAAAATGTAGAAGATACGGATGATCAGACTCAGGAAGAGGAATCATCTGACGAAGGAAATGAAGAAACAGCTGAGTCAGACTCTGACAGTTCAGATGAATCGGACAACGAGGATAGCGATCAGTCTGATACCGCAGAAAACGAAGCACCCGAACTGGACCTCGAAGAGGACATATTGAATCCCGCAAGCATTTCTGTTCTCGTCAACAAAGAGTACAGTCTGCCTGAGGACTACGTTCCGGCTAATCTGGTTACGGTTGACGTACCGACTGTGCTTCCCAATCCTGAAATCAAACAGATGAGAGAAGTCGCAGCTGATGCACTGAAAGAGATGTTCGATGCGGCAGAGACCTCTGGAATCGTTCTGCATGCACGATCGGGCTACCGGTCTTACCAGACACAAGTCCAGCTCTTTCGGAACTATGCCTCCACACATGGAGAAGAAGCGGCAAACAAGTACAGTGCCCGAGCAGGCGAAAGTGAGCACCAGACAGGGCTCGTCATGGATGTCACCAGTGATAGTGTGAACAACCAGATCACATCTGAATTTGGTGAAACAGAAGAAGGCCAGTGGGTGAGTGAAAATGCTCATGAATACGGATTTATCATACGGTATCCTGAAGGAAAAAGCGATATCACTGGATACATCTATGAACCCTGGCATTTACGTTATCTAGGTGAAGAACTGGCTACAGATGTCTATGAAAGTGGTTTGACCTATGAAGAATATTTAATCGAAAGGGGACTGGATATTGAGATCGAATAACAGAAGCAGTAAAAGAACCGGAATCATACTTGCGGTAATCGTTCTGATCACTATTATTATCGGTGCCGGGATCTATGTTTTTGCCAATCCGTTTCAGAGCGATCAGGATACACCGGATACAACAGAAGAAATCGAAGATACACCAGATAATTTTGGTGATGATCAGACAAATGAAACTGATGAAACCGACGAAACCGACGAAACGGCGAGTGATGAGGAAGCAGAACCAGAAGAAACATTTATCGATATAAGGATATCTGCTGTAGGTGATGTGATGGCACATACCAATCAGCTGATTGCGGCCAGAAACAACCCAGAAGGCACGTATGATTTCAATTCAGTCTTCGATGATATCAAGCCGTTTATCGAAGAAGCGGATCTTGCACTGGCCAATCTGGAGACCACACTTGCAGGATCGGCAAGAGAATACAGCGGTTACCCGATTTTCAATGCTCCGGATGAGCTTGCTGATGCATTAAAATACGCAGGCTTCGATACCATCGTAACAGCAAATAATCACAGCCTGGACACGCGAGCCGAGGGACTGAGAAGGACTGCCGAAATCGTGAAAGAAAAAGGGATGGATGCTGTCGGGACCTACGATTCAGCTCCGGAACCGGATGAGCGTTTCCTGATCAAAGACGTTCAGGGAATAAAAGTGGCAGTCATCGGCTATACCTGAACACTTGAATGGACTGGGATCCCAGTATTCTTCCGAAGAAATTGATTCCATGGTCAACATTATCGATGAAGCTCAGATGATAGAGGATATTGAAAATGTCAAAACTCATGATCCGGATCTGATTGTTGCTTATATGCACTGGGGAAGCGAGTACACCAGAGATCCGAATACAGTCCAGACAGCAAATGCTGAAATTTTGGCACGCGAAGGCGTGGACATAATATTCGGCAGTCATCCGCATGTCGTTCATGAAGCAGAATTCATTGAAGTGGATGGCAATGAAGCCTTCGTAGCCTATTCATTGGGCAATATCGTTTCCAATCAGCGCAGAGAAACATTGGGCGAAGGGATGGAACCGACAGAAGACGGTGTGATCGTTAGTGTCGATGTTCAGAAAAATGAACTGACGGGCGAAACGACTATTCAGGAAGTGGACTTTGTCCCGACTTGGGTCTACCGTCACAGTGATACCGGAGGAGCTCCATACACCTACCGTATCCTTCCTGTAGAAACCGCTCTTGAAGACGACAGTGTACAGGAAAGCTACAAAGAACGTATGAGACGTTCCTATGACCGGACAATGGAAAGAATCAATATGCCTGAAACTGAAAACGAATAAAGATTTCATACATGCAGCTTGATTGTATAATTAAAAAGCGAAAGCAGAAAAAGCTCTGTTTTCGCTTTTTCTGCTAATTAGAGACTATATTTATTGGATTGGAGACAATGATGTTTAACGAATCGACAATGTTCAGCAGTATATTCCTGGTTTTGATTGGCGGAATGAATCTCTTTACTTTTATCTTGTTTTACATTGACAAGCAGCGTGCCATTAAGCGGAAGTACCGCATATCAGAAAGAGCGCTCCTCCTGACGTCATTTTCTATGGGGGGAATCGGTGGTTGGCTGGGGATGAAACATTTCAGACATAAGACCCGTCACTCCTTGTTCAAGTACAGTCTGCCTGTCGCAGCGATTCTGACGGTGGTTGTCAGTGTTTTTCTGATCCAGTCTTTAATATGAAGTATAACTAGAAAAATGAGCCCTCATAAAGAGAGGCTCATTTTTTCTGTTATTAAATGGTCTAAAACTGGTCAAGATCGATTACTTTTTGCTTCAGTGGATCCGGTAGCGGCTTGCCAAACAGATAGCCCTGGAACAAATCATAGCCTCTGTCTTTCAGCCAGTGAAAATCAGCAATATCTTCGATGCCTTCTGCCAGACACATCGCACCGTAGCTCTTTGCTTTATTTAAAAACGAACCGGCAATGTGCTGTTTTTCTGGCGAATGACTGACTCCTTGAGCAAAGGCCATATCCAGCTTTACGTAAGGCGGCTGCAGTTCACCCAGCAAGTCAAGTGTGTTAAAACCTGATCCCACATCATCCAGCGCATAATTGAATCCATTTTCCTGATAATAGTGGAGGATGGATTTTAAATGTTCGACATCTTCGATCTTTTCAGTTTCCACGACTTCAAACACGAACCGTTCACTGTCTATGTTTAGACTTTTTGCCAGGGTAGTGGTTGTTCTCAGACAGTATTCGGGCTGATATATAGCTGTAGGTATAAAGTTGATGAAAGCCTTCTGTTTGTCATGGAGGTTCTTGACCTGTTTAACAGCCTGGAGACGGCATAAACGGTCCAGTACGAATGTCCGGCCTCTGATTTTCGCAGCCGGGAATACTTTATCAGGATAGATGATCATATCGTTCAGATCAAAGAAACGCGCGAGAAGTTCATAGCCGTAAATCAGTCCCGTTTGAGTGATGATCGGCTGAAAGTACATCTTTATATTGCTGGCTTTGATCAGTGTGTCCAGCCACGAGGTTTCCCGGTACGTATCGTAGTCATCCAATGGCAGCCATTCCTGGTGTGGCGGACGGAATGTAACGCCGGATGAGAGATTCATTTCTCTTAAGAAATCCACCAGGTCATTGCTGGCGCTTTCGGATGTATGCAAGACATTTTCATCCCAGGAATAAGCAAGTTTATGGTGAAGAAATTTCTGATCCATGATGCTTTTCAGATGTTCAGGTACTTTGAAAGATAACTCGGCTTTATGTATTGAACAATTTTTACAGTGCATATTTCTCCTCCTTCTTCCTACAGTTTACCATTTCAGACAGAAGAGGTATAGAAAAAAAGTGTTCCAGAATGATTTCATCCTGGAACACTCGTTATTGATTAAGACTGACTACGTCACATTTTTTTTCTTCCTGAAATCATGTTCCAGATGAAGACAATGAGTGCAATGACTAGAAGAACATGAATGATTCCGCCGCCGATTTCAAATAACAGTCCCAGCACCCATAATAGAATCAGTAATCCGATGATTGTCCACAACATCGTTAACCCTCCTTAGTAGTTGATATCTTAATTATATCAGAGTGTGTATATAACCCTGAATAATATGCCTCGAACAGCCAGTACAAATTATTCGTCTGCAAAGGTGCATAATGGTAAACTTAAATTAATAAGAATACTTTTCATGTGAGGGGTCAATTATGAGTATAGGCTATGCATGTATAACAAAAGGTGTTCCAGACGCCAATTATAAAACCTGCCGCAAGAAAAATGCGACTGAAGAAAAGCTGAAAAGCCTGATTGAACATAACCTGATAGTCCTGGACAAGATGATTGAATACAATCACCAGGAAGGCATCAGGCTTTTCCGGATCAGTTCAGACATCATACCATTCGGATCGGATTTTACTGTTAATGATATAGACTGGACAGCGGTGTATAAAGACCTGTTTGATCAGATCGGTGAGAAAATTAACCGTTACGGCATCCGTGTTTCGATGCATCCGGGCCAGTATACAGTCCTTAATTCTCCAAGAAAGGACGTTGTCGAAAGGGCGATCGATGACCTGATCTATCATACCCTTTTTTTGGATGCACTTCATGTAAGTGCTGAAAGTAAGATCATCCTGCACGTTGGCGGAGTATACGGAGACAAGTCAAGTGCCATTGACAAATTTGTCAGCGTGTATGAGCAACTGGAGAACAGAATCAAGGACAGACTGATCATTGAAAATGATGACCGGTCATATACGATCGAAGATGTGCTGGGGATCAGTGAAAGAACAGGCGCGCCTGTAGTCTATGACAACCTGCACAACAGACTCAACAGCGCGGATGATACGCAGCTGGATTCTTATTGGATCAAACGAGCGAAAAGTACATGGAAAGAGAAAGATGGCCGGACAAAGGTGCATTATTCACAGCAGCAGATCTATGGAAAAGAAGGTTCTCACTCCCAGTCTATCCTTATCGATGAATTTATGGCGTTTTATGAAGATGTTGAACCCTGCGATGTGGATATCATGCTGGAGGTCAAGGATAAAAATCTGTCGGCAAAGAAATGTCAGCTGGCAACAACATCCAGTCCGGAAATCAAGGATCTGGAGAAAGAATGGGCGCGCTACAAGTACGCTGTACTGGAACGCTCTCCAGCTATTTACGACAGTATAAGACAATTGCTTAAAGACAAAGAGGCTTATCCGGTCATACCTTTCTACCGGTTGATAGAGGCAGCTCTCAGTCAGGAGGTCGAGATGAAAACGGCAGTAAACAGTCTCGATCATGTATGGGGTTATGTGAAAAATAAAGTAACAGAAAAAGAAAAGGAGAAGTACCGGGGATATAAATCAAAGTTACCCGAGGATGAAAAAACTCTGAAAAAAGCTAAAGGCTATCTGTATAAATTAGCAGAGAAATACGAAGTAGACTATTTACTCTATTCACTGTATTTCGAATTTTGATCGATACACTTGGGAGGGGCTTAGACAATGACAGAAAAAAAACAGTTAGGAATCATTTACGGTATCACTTATGTACTTATGCTGGTAGTAAACTATATCACTTCTACAGATGTGGGAATGATAGCCGATCAGAATCCGGCGCTCATTCAGCCCGCAGGCTATGTATTTTCCATTTGGGGTGTTATTTATCTCTTTTTATTCATCTGGATCGTCCGGTTATTTTTCATTGATTATGAACGGGACCGGGTTTATAAGAGTGTCCGGTACTGGGTCATTGCCAATTTTATTTTAAATGCGTTATGGATCATTGCGTTTACCCGGGAGTGGTATTTAACCTCGGTTATAGTAATTATTGCATTACTCGTGACCCTGTTCTTTATCTATAAAAAAATCACCCGGGTTTCTACGAACTGGTTCGACCGGCTGCCTTTTTCCATTTACTTTGGCTGGGTGACGGTAGCGACAATTGTTAATATAGTCGAATGGGTCAAAGAGATGGGAATAGAAGAAGTGCTCGGATTCAATGAATACCAATGGACGCTGACCCTGCTTATCATCGGCACAGGTATTGCAGTCTTCGTTTCACTTCTTCATCTGGACTGGCTGTATCCTCTGGTTTTTGCCTGGGCTTACACCGGGATCATCATCGAAGCCGATTATGAGTTTTTCTGGCTGACCGCTGTATGCGGGGCTGGAATATTCTTTCACATCCTTGTATCGGCATATACAGGTATCAAACGATTAAAAAACTGAATAGTTCATAGAGGCTTCGCCTGAAGTTCAGCTGAACTTCAGGCGAAGTTTTTACATGTTTTCAGGTTTCGCTTAAGAATTTACAAAAAAATGGTATAATGATGCAAGAAATGAAGTGAAAGGATGAAAAATGTGCTGAAACGTTTTGAAAAGTTGCCGGGCATAGGCTTATCGGTTCTTATAGCATTAATAGCCACCTACATAGAAAACCTGCTGCCAGGGCATTATATCGGAGCGACGGTGATCGCCATGTTTTTGGGGATCGTTGTTCGTTCGATCTATTATGATGAAAAACTGCTGCAGGAAGGCGTGCAGTATTCTTCCAAAAAGATCCTGAAAGGAGCCATCATCCTTCTGGGGGCTTCACTCAATTTTTCCATCATACTGGAAGTGGGTAGCCGGACGCTGCTGGTGCTGGTGTTCACGCTTCTGACTGCATTTGGAGGAGGTTATGTATTAGGGAAACTGTTCAGCTTGAACTGGAAACTGAGTAATATGATCGCGGCCGGGACTGCCATCTGCGGTGGTTCGGCTATTGCTGCCATGGCCCCGGTCATCGAAGCTGAAGATGCGGATGTCTCCTATGCCATATCATCGACGTTTCTGTTCGACGTACTGATGATTATTTTATACCCGATCATTGGACGACTGCTGCTGCTTGGAGATACGTTTTTCGGCTACTGGGCCGGGACATCGATCAATGATACGTCAAGTGTCGTCGCTGCCAGCTTTGCTTTTTCTGAAGCAGCCGGAGAAGTAGCTACGATGGTGAAACTGACACGGACGCTGGCCATCATCCCAACTGTTCTGATCTTCTCTGCCATTTATTATAAAAAGAAACGAAATCGACCGGATCTAAGAAAATCAAAGGTGTCACTCTCGGGACTGATTCCCTGGTTCATTGTCATATTCGTTCTGATGGCTCTCCTTCATTCGATCGGTTTTATAAGTCCGGATGTTTCAGCGATAATGAAAACTGTCAGCCGGTTTCTAATGGTCGTGGCCCTGGCTGCGATCGGACTCAAAACAAATATGGCCATTTTCTTAAAGACAGGATTCAAGCCGTTCGTTCACGGTTTTATCCTGTCGACTTTAGTCGTCCTGGTGTCTTATGTCGTTGTTTTATTTATCATTGGTTAACTGTCAGCTGACAAAGGAGGCGTAATATAATGAAAAAAATGTTAAAGATATTAGGTGTCATTTTCGGCAGCGTGTTTATGCTCTGGTTTCTGATTTTTCTCTTTCCATTGTCTTCAAAATCCGAACATGCTTATTTCGAAGAAAAAGAAGATCCGTTAGTTATCGCCCACCGCGGGGGCAGAGCACTTGCTCCTGAAAACACCTTAACGGCTTTCACAAATGCAGCAGGCCTAGGAGTGGATGTGCTGGAATATGACATCCATATCACTGCCGACGGTCATCTTGTCGTGATTCATGATGATACCGTAGACCGCACAACAAATGGTTCCGGTAAAGTGAACGAAATGACCCTTGACGAAATAAAAGAATTGGATGCAGGTTATCATTTCCAGGATGCAGATGGCGCATTCACATTCAGAGGGGCAGGGGTACAAATTCCTACAGTTGAAGAAGTATTTGCGGCGTTCGGCGATAAAAAACACATGATTGAACTTAAGGACTCGAACAAACCTTCAATGTATGGGGCTTTGATCGATGAGATGTGGAACAAGATCCAAGACTATGACATGGAAGAAAATGTCCTGATCGTTAGTTTTGACCATGATATCAACCTCAGATTTCAGAATGTTTCAGGCGGCGAAGTAGCTATAGGTGCGGGAGAGGAAGAAACAAGACAATTCGTCATGATGCATAAAGCTTTTCTAAATGCATTATACAGACCGAAAGCATCCGCCTTCCAGTTGCCGACTGAGCAAGAGGGGTTTAATCTGGCGGACTGGAAACTGATCCGCGGGGCAAGTAACCGGGGCATGCATGTGTATTACTGGACGATCAACGAGGAAAAAACAATGAGAGAACTGATAGAATTGGGTGCTGACGGTATAATGACAGATGATCCCCGTCTGCTGCTCGAAGTGATGTCAAAATACCCTAATTGACTGAATGGAAATCAACACACAGAGAGGATCATTTGATGAAATTAACTATATTTGAAACAAGTGATATTCATGGCTACCTGTATCCGACGGACTATCAGTCCCGCCGGCATGAAACGGAATATGGGCTGCTTAAGGTAGCTTCGTTATTAAAAAGAGAACGCGCTCTGCTGCAAGGGCCCAGTCTTTCTATTGAAAACGGAGATATCATACAAGGTTCGCCCTTTACCCATTACTTAGCTAAACATAAACAATCTGCCCAGTACTTGATGGAGGCCGTCAATCAGCTCGGTTTTGATGCTGGCGTCATCGGCAACCATGAATTCAACTATGGTTTGAGTTATCTCAAATCTGCAGTATCTTCAGCTGGGTATCCTTATTTATGTGCCAACATACTGAACAGCGATGGGTAACTGTGCGTTCGGTGAAGCGTATAAAATATTTGAACGTGAAGGTGTCAGGGTCGCTGTTTTGGGATTGACGACTCAGTACATCCCTAACTGGGAACATCCGGAAAACTACGAAGGACTGACCTTCCTGTCAGCTGTGGAAACAGCCAAAAAGTATGTCCCTGTCTTAAGAGATCAAGCAGACATCGTTATCGTCAGTTATCATGGCGGCTTTGAAAAAGATCTCAAAACCGGTGAGGAAACAGAATTACAGACAGGAGAGAACGAGGGATATGCCATCTTGACTGAGGTAGAGGGTATCGATGTGCTGCTTTCCGGTCATCAGCACCGTCTGATCGCTGAAGTCGTTAACGGTACAGCTGTTATCATGCCGGGAAGCAAGGGTGAGTACGTAGGGAAAGTCGTTATAGAATTAGAGAGAAATAATGATATTGTAACGATCCAAAGCTTGAAACCTGAACTGCTTTCCGTCCAGGAAGAAACCGTTGACGAAGATTTGGCGCACAGATTCAAGTGGCTGAACGAAGAAGTTGAGGAATGGCTGGACCAGCCCATAGGACGCGTAGAGGGCAATATGCAGATTCACGATGTGGAAAAAGCCAGACGGGAAGAACATCCTTATGTAGAATTCATTCAACGTGTGCAGATGTATTATGCAGACTGTGATATTTCCGGAACAGCTCTTTTTAATAATAATGTCAAAGGATTTGAAGCAGAGGTGACGATGAGAGATGTTGTACTCAACTATGTTTATCCCAATACTCTTGCTGTACTTAAGGTAACAGGCAGAGAGCTGAAGGATGCGATCGAACAGTCAGCAACTTACTTTTCGTTAAATGCTGAAAATGAAGTGAGTGTCAATCCTGAATTCATGGATCCGAAACCTCAGATGTATAATTATGATATGTATGAGGGGATCGACTACACAATAGACGTGGCTCGTCCTGAAGGGGAACGTGTTGTGCAGTTCAGGTATAAAGGTAAAGATATCGAGCTGGATATGGAGCTCGATATCGTCATCAACCAGTACCGGGCTGTCGGGGGAGGCAATTACGCAATGTTTGACGCCTCAAAAATCATTCGAGAGGTGACTATCCCCATGACCGAGCTTATAGGCGATTACTTTGCCGAATTTTCACCGGTACGGGCTGAGACTAATAATAATTTCAAAGTGATAGCTTCTAAATAAAAAAGGAAGGATTTCTGCCAGCAGAAATCCTTCCTTTTACATTTGTTCCGGATTGAACTGTTCGATCAGGTCGCCTGGTTCGACGTGGACATCCGTGTGCATCACATCGAATTCCTCATAGAGCAGCTTTTCTATTCTTTCAGTGATGTCATGACTTTCCTGAACGGTCATGTCACTGTCGACGAGTATCGTGACATCGACATACGTATTGGCACCGTACATACGGGCCTTGATGGAAGCAACGTTCTTGACTTCCGGAATCATCTGGATCTTGCTTTTATATAAGCTAAGGTGCTTGTCCTTGAAGCCGTCAGATAAGGAAAAGGTACTTTCCCTGAATATATCTACACCGGTTTTTACAATGATCAGAGCCACGATGGAAGCCATGATCGTGTCAAGCCAGATCCAGCCGAACGAGGCGCCTAAAATGGCTGCGGACGTTGCCAGACTCGTCAGGCTGTCAGCGAGATTATCCTGTGCAACTGCCTTCAAGCCTGTACTTTTTGCTTTTTTTGCGAGTGTGAGATTATAGCGGTACAAAATGAACAGTAAGACAGCACTGACTAGAGCAATCACTGCAGCTAAACGGTTAGGGGCTAGTATCTCTCCTCTGTAGAGACGGGACATACTGCTTATAAATACTTGGAACCCGACGAACAGCATGATGAAGGATGTGATCAGACTGGCGATAGGTTCTGCTTTCCAGTGGCCGTATGGATGGTCGGCATCGGCCGGTATGCGTGCTGTTTTCAGACCGATCAGGACAGTTATAGATGATATGACATCTGTCAGATTGTTGAAGCCGTCAGCTGATAAAGAGGAGGACCGAAGAAAAAAACCGACCCCGACTTTCGCGAGTGCAAGAATGACGTAGACTCCGATTGATACTTTTGCTCCTTGTTCTGCTATACGTAACGCGTTTGATTTGACTTTTCAAGATATCCCTACTTTTGATTTATGCATTCTGGATCAATGATGATACTTATTTATATTATAAGAACAAAGGATAAATTACAACAAAGAGCTGCGACATTGTATGGAAAAAGTCGCAGCTCACTTTATGAGAGGAATGAGGAAGAAACCCTATTACCAGTTGTTAACGTCTTTACGTTCCCCTTTAAAATTGTTCTGTTTTTCGTGTCTTGAAGCGAGAACAGCTTCGACATCAGTGATGGAAACTCCGGTCGCGTGAAGCAGGACTCCAAGGTGATAGAGGACATCAGCTGTTTCACTGGCCACTTCTTTTTTATCTTTATTCTTGGCGCCGATCACGACTTCAAAAGCTTCTTCTCCGAATTTTTTGGCGATTTTGTCGATGCCTTCTTTTAGTAGATAATTTGTGTAGGATTTCTCTTCGCCAGTTGAAGCCCGGTCAAGGATCGTTGCTTCGATATCCTTTAAGGTGAAAGAAGGACCGAGATCAAAGCAGCTTTTGGATCCGGTATGACAGGTCGGACCAGCCGGATCGATCATGATCAGCAGAGCGTCCTGGTCACAGTCCAAGTACATGTCTTTCACATACTGAACGTTGCCGCTTGATTCGCCTTTTTTCCACAACCGGTCCTTCGAACGTGAAAAGAACCAGACGATTTCTTCCTGTTTTGTTTTCTCAAAAGCTTCTTCATTCATGTAGCCCATCATCCGGACATCTTTCGTCGTGTAATGCTGGAGGATGACGGGAAGCAGACCTTTTGAAAAGTCGGGCTTAAGTGTTTTCGTAATTAGACATGTCTTATCGGGACTCCTTTTTTATCACATAAGTTTTTGACTTCCTGTATCGAGACATCTTCATCGTGAAAGATGGAAGCAGCCAATCCTGCCGAAACATCCGTACTCAAAAAGAGTTCTTCAAAATGCTGGGCCGTTCCTGCTCCGCCAGAAGCGATGATGGGGATATTGACCGATGCTTTTATTTTTGACAAAAGCACATGGTCAAAGCCCTGCTGCATGCCGTCGTAATCCATACTGGTGACCAGGAGTTCTCCCGCGCCGCGTTTTTCAACTTCTTTCACCCAGTCCAGGACTCTGACATCTGTCTTTTTCCTGCCTCCATGAGTGTAGCAGTACCAGTCCTGTTCAGCGGCTTCCCATTTTGCATCGACAGCGATACAAATACATTGAGCGCCGAACTTTTCGCTCGTTTCATTGATCAGTGAAGGGTCATTGAGTGCCGCTGAATTCAGGCTCACTTTATCTGCGCCTGCATTGAGTACGGCGGAAATATCTTCCGAAGATTTCAGTCCACCACCGATCGTCATAGGGATGAAGAGCTCGCGGGCCGTTCTTCTGATCACGTCGATCATCAAAGCGTGTCCGGTGTTCGTGGCCGAAATATCCAGAAAGACCAGTTCATCTGCGCCAAGCGTATTGTACCGCTTAGCCAGGTCGACCGGATCACCTATTTCACGCAGACCTTTGAACTGAACACCTTTGACCACAACTCCATCTCTCACATCGAGACAGGGAATAATACGTTTCTTAATCATTTTATCTCCTCCCAGAAGCTGTCGGTATTCGCCGCTTTTCCGACGATCGCGGCTTTGACGCCGGCTTTTTCCAGCCGTCTGATATCGTCCAGGCTGCGGATGCCGCCTGAAGCCGTTACAGGGTGAGGGGTGAGACCGACTAATTTGGCTGTGAGGTCAAAGTTCGGTCCCTGCATTTTCCCGTCTTTGGAGATGTCCGTGTAGATGATACCGCCGAGAGGGAGGGGAGCCGTTTCTTCAGCGACATCAAAAATCGTTTTTTCAACCGATTCAGTCCAGCCGTTGACAGCCACCTGGTCTTTTTTGGCATCCAGGCCCAGATACACTTTTCCCGGATAAAGGGCTGTGATCTCTTTCAGCCACTCATGATCCTGCAAACCGCGTGTTCCGACGATAACGTATGAAGCTCCGCTGGATAAGTAGTAGTCGATTGTTTCTTTCGAACGAATGCCTCCACCGATCTCGATTGGGTAAGCGCTGGAGGTAATCAGGTTTCTGATGAATTCTTTTTCTGTCGGTTTCTGGTGCAAAGCGCCCATCAAGTCAACGATATGGATGCGCTTGACCTGTTCGAAGCGGTTATAAAACGCAATAGCCTCCTGAGGCGACCGCTTCATCACTTCTTTTGAAGCATAGTTTCCTTCAGTCAACCGCACGCTCTGCTTGTCGATCAGGTCGATCGCCGGCCAAATTTCTATCATAGTTTGAATCCACCTTTCAATGCCTGGTCCAGTATTCTCAAGTCCCAGATCTCCGCTTTTTTCCGGATGGAACTGAATGCCTATCAGCTCTTCTTTCTGCACAATAGCCACAACAGGATCTCCATACATCGCCGTGGCCACGACAGGTTCATCGGTATGCACCTTGTAAGAGTGGATGAAGTAAACATCCCCTTCGATTGCTTTTACAGGAGAATCCAGCTTGTTCCATCCGAGATGAGGCACGGGGAGGGAACCGGTGATTTTTTTCACGTCACCCGACAGATAGCCGAGACCGTCCACATCGCCTTCTTCACTGTGTTCAAAAAGGAGCTGCATGCCCAGACAAATGCCGATGAACGGTTTCTTGTCCTTTAATTCTTTCAAGGCCGGCAGGAGATCCAGTTCAGACAGACGGTTCATGGCGTCTTTAAAGTGGCCTACTCCAGGCAGGATGATGCTGTCTGCTTTATTCAGCTGGTCAACATCATGAGTGACAGTGACCTCATATCCTAAGTAGTTGAGGGCATTTTTGAGGTTGGCTATGTTGCCTAAGCCGTAATCAACAATCGCAATCAATTTTCGATGACTCCTTTCGAAGAGGGAAGGCGGGACACGTCAGACGTCTGTGCTGCTTTCCTTAAAGCCTGGGCAAATGACTTGAACAGGGCTTCGATCTCATGATGAGTATTGCCGCCGCGGATCAGATCCATATGCACGGTCAGCCGCGAGTGTATGGTCAGCGCGTAGAAAAATTCTCTGACCAGCTGAACGTCAAACGACCCGACTTTCTGGCTCGAAAACGACGCCTCGAAATGCAGGAACGGACGACCGCTTATATCGACGACAGAACGGGCGAGCGTCTCATCCATGGGCACATAGGCACTGCCGTAACGTTCGATGGATGATTTGTCCTCGACCAGTTCAGCCAGTGCCTGACCAAGCAGGATACCGACATCTTCTGTTGTATGGTGATCATCCACATCTGTATCGCCATCGACATTGATATTCAGTACATAATGGCCGTGAAAAGCGAACAGATCCAGCATATGGTTCAGAAAGCCTACACCGGTATCGATCTTTGATTCAGCCAGACCTCTGGAAACCTCCAGTCTGATAAGTGTTTCTTTTGTTCTACGTTCTTTTTGTATGGTCACTTTGCGTCTCTCCATTTCCTGACAATTTTTCTCAGTTCATTCATCTGTTCCTCGGTCGCGATCGAGTACCTGACCGCCTGTTTGAGCGTCGGATGGACAGCTTCAGGATACATTCTAGGCTGAAACCCGTTTTTCTGGATAAAACGGCCTAAGTCCAGGGCATTTTCTCCATGAGTGAACAGAAAATTAGTGTGACTGTCTACTATATTGATGTGATCGCCGACTTCTTCTTTAAAGAGCTGATGCAGCTGTTTGGACAATGCTCTGTTCAAGGAAATGAAATCACTCAGACGCTCAGGCTGATTCAATAAATAGTGCGCGATGTTCAAAGAAAATGTATTGATTGGAAACGGGTGTGCAATAGAATCCAGGACCTTCATTGTCTTTTCTGTCGAGTAAGCAGCTCCCATGCGCAGGCCAGCTAGTCCATAAACTTTTGACAGCGTACGGAAGTGGATAACGTGATCACCTTGCGGATAGGCTGGGATCTCCTCCAGGAATTCTGCATAAGCCTCGTCTATGATCAGGTATCCCTTGACTTCTTTCATCAGTTCAGCGGCTTTTTCCACGAAGTCAGTAGGGTGCAGGATGCCGAAAGGATTATGCGGCTGAGAAAAGATGAAAACGGAGGGACGGTATTCTTTTATCTTCCGAAAAACATCTTCATAATCAAATGTCATGTCAGGCTTTGCATCCACTTTGATCAGCGGACGTTTGAACTGCATGGCATATTCTTCGTACATGACAAAGTCGGGATCTAAAACTAGAGCAGGGCCTTCGCCTAAAATGATCATCGCTTTCTGAATCCATTCATCCGAACCGTTCGCAAAGGAAACAAGCTTGGGATCCAGATCATTGTATCTGGCATAACTGATCTGCAGCTGTTCGTATTCATTGTCTGCATACTGATTGAAATGCGTGTCGATCGCGATCTGGCTGATTTCATCTTCAGTCAGAGCTCTGTAGGGACTTTCGTTTTTGTCTATTCGTATCATTTGATCTCCTCCAGTCGAGAAGATAAGGAATCATGGTGTGCTTTAAGTGATTCTTCAAGGGCCAGACGCATACCGCCGGGAGCCATCTTTTCAAAGGATTTTTTATCAAGCGCAATAACTGAATTCGTTCTCAGAAAATCATTGACAGTCAAGCCGTTACTGAATCTGGCTGTACCGCCGGTGGGCAGAACGTGACTGGGGCCGGCAATGTAATCACCGATAGCTTCGGGTGAATAGTCTCCGATAAATAACGCGCCGGCTGTTGTGATCAGATCAACGTAACTCTGTGCATCACGTGTCTGAATCGATACATGTTCGCCGGCTATCAGGTTGACGCATTCGACCGTTTCTTCTTTTGAAGCAGTCAGAACCGGGAAGTGATGGTTTTTCAAACTGGCCTCTATTATTTGAGAACGAGGTTGACTGTCTTTCAGTTCAGCGACTTTTTCTCTGATCTCGTCCAGTTTTTCTTCATGCTCGCTGATCAGGAAAGTACGGGCGAGAACATCGTGTTCCGCCTGAGCGAGTAGATCATAAGCTACGTAGTCAGCACGTGTTGAATCATCGACGACCACGACGATCTCACTGGGCCCGGCAATCGAGTCGATGCCGACATCACCGTAGACCATTTTCTTGGCCAAGGCGACATACTGATTGCCCGGTCCGGCAATTTTATCGACCCGGGGGATCGTTTCGGTCCCGTAGGCCAGAGCCGCGATAGCCTGAGCCCCGCCAACCTGAAAGACCCGATCGACCTGTGCGATGTGACAGGCAGCTAATATAGCTTGGCTGACGCCTTCTTTTTGGGGAGGTGTCGTCACGATGATCTCCTTCACGCCTGCCACTTTGGCTAAGACGGCTGTCATCAGTACGGTCGATACCAGCGGAGCAGTGCCGCCGGGAACGTAAACACCCACACGGTTCAACGGATGCACTTTCTGATACAGTTCGGCTGCCGGGCTGTCTTTTAACATGATGGACTGCTGATAGTCCCATATGTTTTTATGAGCCATTTCCAAAGCTGCTCTCAAGTCTTCATCGATGGACTGAAACGCCTTTTCCAGATCACCCGTTTCGATTTCCAGACGGTCCAGAGACACCCCGTCAAATTTTTCTGAGTAATCGAACAGAGCCGCATCCTTCTTCTTCTGTACAGTTTGAATGATGTTCATGACCTGGTTCAGCTTGCTCCAGTCTGTCTCATTTGTTGAATCATATATTTTTCTAAAAGAATCCATTGTATACATGCTTTACCCCCGCTTTTTCAGTTTATTTATGATCGTCTGTATTTCTTCGTTTTTTGAAAAGAACGCATGCTTATTGGCAATAAGCCGGGCGTTGATGTTAGCCAGTATGGACCTGTTCCTCCAGACCATTCTCTCTGAGTGTTGTTCCGGTCTGAACAATATCCATGATGGCATCGGCCATATCGATCGTAGCGGCCAATTCCACTGACCCTTTTAATGGGATGATTTTGACCGGTTGTCTGATAGAATCAAAGTAATCCTGGTAAATTTGACATATTTGGTAGCGACGACAGGATAAGCGTCCTTATTTGTTTTTGCAGCCAGAGCGAAATGACAATACCCGAAAGGCAGGTCCATCAGATTGTTTATCTGACGGGTCTGTTCGTATAATACATCACTGCCTGTGATACCCAAGTCAGCCACGCCTTCTTCCACATAAACGGGAACATCTTCACCTTTTACAAGAAGAAACCGAGTGTCTCCGGTCTCGATCAGCAGTTCCCTGGATACCGATTCAAGAGCGGACTGCCAGGTACTAAGTTCCTGCTGTTTTAAAAATGCAATGAAATCGTCTAATTGTCTTCCTTTCGATAAAGCAATAGTGATCACGGTCATTGTCCTTTCTCTTTAGTTGATATCAGGGATAAGCCTGACAGATTGATCGCCATGCCGAATGCTCTCGTCGGACTGGAGTACTGACCGCCAGTCACGATAGGCTCAACAGATTGTTTCGTATAGAATTGAAGAAAAATTCCTTTGTAATAGGACTGAGTAGGAATCGAAAATAAATCACAGTAAACCACGGGGATATTATTTTCTTCCAGTTTACTCTGCCAGTGAAGAATCTCTTCCACAGGTTTTCTTAAATCAGGAAAATGCTCTCTGGCATAATCGAGCTGGTCAGGAACCGCCTGATTCATCAGCAAAACGACCGGATGGGCGGCGCCTAACCGGTCAGTCAGCCGATCGAGATTGCGTTCGCTCAAATATTCCAGTATTTCAGGGTCCTGTCTGTTTTCTTTTGAAAGGAGTTTCTTCAGCAGGGCATAGTGGCTGATCACGGCCACATTCAGTGAAAGGTTTAGAGAATCGCTGATATAGTTCAGCAGGTCCTCCATGGTATCCATTTGTCTGGAGATATCTTCAGTGAATATTTCCATCCCAAACTGTGTTTTCTCTTTTTCTCTGGGATATACAGGGCCGGAGTAGGCAATTTTATCTGTCTTCAGCTTGTACTTTTTCCGGTAGCGGACGATCGCATCTGTCCAGTCGCTTCGAAGGGACAGAAGCGAGTCGTTTGACTGCCAGGTGTAGCGGTGCTTCATCATTTTAAGGTCATCTTCCGATAGGCCGTCCCATTTGAACTGTTCCAGGATCGACAGATCGAGCAGGTCATAGTTTAATGAATGAAAATGATGGAGGAAGTCCATTTCCCGGCGTTTCTTTTCCAATATCAGCTGATTGTTTTTCTCAAGACTCATTCTTATGCTCCTCATTTCCATTTGTTTTTTATTCTGATACAATGATTATATACTTAAAATATAAAATCATTATGATTAGAAAATTTTAACATAAATAGAAAAGTAATAAAAGGTTTCAAATTTAATACGAGATGGAGGAGAAAAATGCTGGCTGATAATCATGTCCATACTCACTACTGCCCGCACGGCAGCAGTGATGATATGGAAGAATATATCAATGTGGCAATAAGTAAAGGGCTTGAAGAAAATAACGTTCACCGAACATGCTCCGCTGCCGATCGAAGATCCGACACCAGAAAAAGACAGCGCCATGAAAATGGAGGATGTGGAAACCTATCTGGCTCAGGGCAGACGTCTGAAAGATAAATATCAGGAAGACATTGAGGTGAATATCGGATTTGAAGTCGATTATATCGAAGGAAAAGAAAACGAGACCGCTGAGTTCCTGAAAAAATACCCGGAACGGTTCCTCATTCGATATTAAGCGTTCATTTTCTGAAGCTTTCTGATCAGAATTATTTCTGCATTGACTACGACAAGGATGTGTTTCTGGAAAAACTGAATGAAACAAGTTTTACAGAACTGTCTAGAATATATGAAGAAACACTGATCCGCGCATTATCTCTGCCTTACGGAAAGTGGACCCCTAAAACGATTGGTCATATCACGCTGATATATAAATTCATTCGCGCTCACAACAGCAAAGACAAGGTGGACTGGGGGAAGATCCTTAGTCATGTGAAAGCAAATCAATATACGCTGGATTATAATTTTGCGGGCATAGACAAGCCTTTTTACGGACAGACTTACCCGGATCACCGGCTGGTCAGTGCTGCTTTAAATGAAGGGATCAAATTATCCTATGGGTCTGATGCTCATCAGTCAAGTGACGTCGGCAGATATTTTGAAAGGGGAATAGTTCATGGATAAAATTTCATACGAAGTGGTTGAACATCTGGCTGTACTGTCGGAATCGCCTAAAGGGTGGCGTAAAGAGCTGAATCTTGTCAGCTGGAATGACCGTCCGCCGAAGTTCGACATCAGAGAATGGAGCCCTGATCATACGAAAATGGGCAAAGGCCTGACATTCAATAATGCCGAACTGGGCCAACTCAAAAAAGCATTATCCGAAATCGATGTGAAATCGAGCTAGTACTGTACCGGTTATTATTGTTACAATAAAACCATCAAATCCACGTGAAAAGGAGAGGGAACATGGAACACGTACGCTTGAACAATGGTTTGAGTATGCCCTACTTAGGAACAGGAACAAATACCTATGGGAAAGAGAATGATGCGTATGACGGGAAGCTGAACGGCGACTTTTCGGCACTTGAATCTGCGATCCAAATGGGCTACCGTCTGATCGATACAGCTATTTCCTACAGGAATGAAGCGGGTGTCGGTAAAACAGTGAAAGAAAGTGGCGTCGACCGCGAAGAATTTTTCCTGACGACCAAGATCCCTGCCGGAGACGACTATATAAAGGATAAAGAAACAGTGAGGAAAACACTGGATCAGAGTCTGAGAAATCTGGAAAGCGATTATATCGACTTGTATCTTGTTCATAAACCCATCGAAGATGAAGAAAAGCTGAAACTGACATGGGAAGTACTGGAAGAATATGTGAGTAAGGGGAAAATCAAAGCGATCGGCGTGTCGAATTTTTCCAATGACCATTTAAAGAAACTGGATGCATTCGCTACGATCAAGCCGGCTGTCAATCAGATCAAATCTAATCCGACACAGTGGAACAACGAATGGATCAGATACATGCTGGACGAGGACATCAGACCTCAGGCATGGGGGCCGATGAAAACTACCGACGAACATAGAGAAATTTTAAGTGAGATCGGTGAGAGCTACGGAAAGTCCTGGGCGCAGGTGCTGCTTCGGTATCAGACACAAAGAGGCATCGTTGTCATTCCAAAGTCTCATGATCCCAAAAATCAGAAAGAAAATCTTGAAAGTCTTGATTTTCTACTTTCCGATATAGATATGGCCAGGATTTCAAAACTGTAAATTAACCGGAGGACCTTCTGCTGTAGCGGCAGGTCCTCCGGTTTATTAATTTTATTGAATCGTCCCGATCATCTGAATAAGGCTCTTTTAGCCAGTTCGTCCGCCCGTTCATTATATTTGACGCCGGTGTGCGCTTTGACTTTGACGAAGGAGACTTCGATTTTTTTACTGTAAGACTGGAAAAACTTCACATAATCCTTGGAGACCGTTTTATTCGTTTTCCATTGTCCCGTTGCCCACATTTCTATTCCCAGGTAGTCATAGTAGATGCTGACTGACTTGAAGCCATGTTCTATGGCCCAGCGAATGGCATTCAAAGCCCCGAAACATTCACCGGCGATCTGAAAACTTTCTGCATACTTCGGAATCACTGTCCGCATTGCTGAGCTCTGCTAAGACATGCTCATTTTTAAGCAGAACTACACCATAACTATAAGTTTTTGCCCGTTTGTCGAAAGAACCGTCGACATAAGCAATCAGAGAATCGGAGGTGACAGATGGCTTTTCATCTGATCCGTCAGTCACAAAAGTCTCTGCATCGCTTCTGGACTGAAACGATTTGAATTGTGCGCCGGGGTATCCTGAGACTTGTTTCTGGGCTTCCGGCCAGGTGCTGAATATACCGGTCTTACGTCCTTTTTTTACTGCATAATATTTTTTAGGCATGACTTCTCCTTAAGTATAAAATAATTCTTATATTACTTTAGAAGAAGAAGGGGACGATGTCAATAAAAGATGAATACAGCAAGAAGATCATCATAGAGGCTCATCGTCGTCAACGGATTGTCTGTCGAGTAGAGTATCAAAAGCATCATCTGTTTATTTCTTCAAAAAATAGATATAATACAGTTGAGATTGTGTGTTAAAATAAACGAGGATATCAATAGACTGTTTAAAGTAGAATGTAGCATCGGCACTTTAAAACGGCCTAATCGAAAGGACAGAATACACGTGAGTAATAAAGATGAGAAAGACAAACAGACGGAAATTTCCACGGATGCTCTGGATAAAGTCATAAATCCGGATGATAAAACTGTGAAAAAACTGGATTCAGAACACCTTCTGATCAGCAATGAAAAATACAAAATCGTGAAAGACTATAGAGAAGGTCTGGATCTGGAGCTTCTGGAGGAACGATACAGCGATTTTCTTCAGAAATATGATTACATTGTCGGAGACATGTCTTACGGGAAACTCAGACTTAGAGGATTTTACCGCGACGAAGTGAAGAAGATACCGATCGACATGCGTATTTCGTATTTAGAGGATTATCTTCTGGAGTACTGCAGTTTTGGGTGTGCCTATTTTGTGCTGGAGAATATAGATCCAAACAGGAAAAAGGTCAGCCGCCATTATGATTCGGATAATAAATCTCAATTTAAAACCCCACCGGATAAATCAAATAAATCAGGCAAATCTGCCAGACAAAGTCGCTCAAAAAAACCTTACAGAAAAAAGAAACCCGTGCAGTCATCCGGTGATAAGGATTCTGCTAAACGTGAGACGAAAGAGAAACGACCGTTCACCAAAAAGAACCGTAACAAGGTTCCAGAAGGCGGACAGAAGAAAGAAGAGATCAAAGAAGTTAAAAACACGAAAGGCAAGACCCGTTTTCAAATAAGAAAAAAGAAGGATTAGGTGTCATAAAATGCAGTCTGTAAATTATAAGGGTTACTTTATCGATCTTGACGGAACCATGTACAAAGGGACAGAACCTATAAAAGAAGCGCCGGCTTTTGTTGAAAATCTGAAAAATAATCAGGTTCCTTATCTGTTTTTAACGAACAACTCCACCAGCACGCCGGAACAAGTGGCTGAAAAGCTGCGGTTGAAATTTGAAATACCGGCAAATGCAAAAGATGTTTACACCAGTGCGCTTGCTACAGCTGATCATGTGAAAAAACTAGACGGCAGACGTGTCTATGTGGTGGGAGAGCATGGCTTGAAGAAAGCACTGGAAGATGTCGGGTGTGTGATTACGGATACTGACATCGATCATGTCATTGTCGGACTCGACCGGGAACTTACTGATAAAAAATGCGAAATTGCAAGTCTGGCTATTCAAAAGGGTGCGACATTCATAGCGACGAACAAGGATACCAATATTCCTTCCGAACGCGGTATGCTGCCAGGAGCTGGATCGGTCATTGCACTGATCGAAAGAGCAACCCAGACGAAACCTGTATTTATCGGAAAACCCGAAACGATCATGATGAGATCTGCATTGGAAAAGATAGGTCTGGCAAAAAACACTGTTCTGATGGTCGGAGATAACTACGAGACAGATATTCTTGCTGGCATCAACAGTGGTGTGGATACACTGCTTGTACTGACCGGTTTCACTAAACGGAGCGATCTGATAAACATAGAGAAACAGCCGACTTACATTATAGAAACACTGGATGAGTGGGGGAATCAGAGTGCGCGTGCTTAAAAAGCTGACAGGACTAAGCAGTCTGTTTTTATTTATCATTACAGCGAGTGTGGCTTTCGTGATCCTGTTCACACCTCTATACTATTTCACTGCCTGGTTAAATGACTTGCCGGAACAGTTGAATATGTCTTTTGGTACATTAACAGATAACTATCACGTTTTATTGAGGTACTTGCACTTTCCCTGGATAAGTGAACTGAATCTTCCAGATTTTACGAGCTCTGAAAGCGGGTTGTTTCATTTCTGGGAAGTGAAACTGCTGTTTTACCTCAATTATTCTATTCTGGTGATTTCTTTTATAGGAAGTTTACTCTATATAAGAAGTTTGAAGAAAAACAGACGGATCTGGACCCTTCAACAGCCATTTTTCATCGCGGCCTTAGCCCCGCCAGTGCTTCTTACATTTCTGGCTGTCAGTTTTGACCGGATGTTTGTCTTGTTTCACGAACTGTTTTTCAATAACGATGACTGGCTGTTCAACCCGGCTACTGATCCAATCATACTGGCTTTGCCCCAGGAATTTTTCATGTATGCCTTCCTGCTGTTCTTTATACTGGTCGAAGTGGTTTTTATAATTGGCTACCAGTACAGTAAAAGGCATGGATTCAAGTAAAAAGCTCGATGCTATAATCAGTTGTTTAAAATAAAAAAGAGGCCAGCGGTTTTTTTCCGTTAGCCTCTTTTTCAAGCTTTTTATTTCATGATTTTTGATATTTCAGGGTTGTCATGGGCCAGTCGACTTGCAGCCGCTGCCGCGATGGCTCCGACGATATCATCCAGGAACGTATGGGTGTGGGTCTTGTCGGTATGATCATCCAGACGGCTGATCAGTTTCGGTTTTGTTTTGTCCAGGAAGCCGTAATTAGTAAACCCGATCGAACCATAGACGTTCACAATGGAAAGAGCAAGAATTTCATCGATGCCGTATAGGCCTTCATCTTCTTCGATGATTTCCTGCAGAGGGCTGGACAGTTTTTTCTGTTCAGTCAAGACATCCAGTTCAATGCCGGTAAGGATAGCGTTTTGAACTTCGCGTTTTCTGACGACAGCTTTGACGTTTTCCAGACACAATTCTGTTGTGAGATCACTTAGATAAGGTGACTGCAGATCATAGACCAGTTCGGCAATTTCCTCGAGCTTAACGCCCCGATCATTTAATTTCTGCAATGCTACTTCGTGTAATTTAGAACCTGATTGTACCATGTGTTTTCCTCCTTATTAATCTTCGAAAGACAGTTTCCGTACTCTTGAATCGGTTGTGCATGTTCATTTGGGTGGATGGAATGAATAGCGTGATTGACAGCTATAGGCGCTTCGCCGAATCCGGTAGCGATCAATTTGATTTTTCCGTCAAAGGTGATGCTGTCACCTGCCGCATAAATCCCGCTGATCGAGGTTTCCATCTTGCTGTTGACGATGATATCGGACCGGTCTATATCCAGATTCCACTGTTTTACTGGGCCTAAGGATGAAACAAAGCCGTAGTTCACAATGAAATAATCCATATCGATTTTAATGAGCCCTTCACCCCGTGTTTCCTTGAAAATGACGGAGTGAAGTTCAGTGTCTGATCCTTTCAGCTGATAGGGGACGTATGGAGTGATCATTTCGACGCTTGAAGACTTGAGCATCTCCACAGAACCTTCATGAGCTCTGAAGCGTTCTCGACGGTGTACAAGGTATACTTTTTTTGCTATTCCTTCTAGAGTAAGTGCCCAGTCGACAGCCGTATCCCCGCCGCCGCAGATAACGACCGTTTTGTCTCTGTACTGATCGACATGCTTCACTATATAATGCAAATTGTTCTTTTCGTAGATCTCGGCAGCATCGAGTGTCAGTTTTCTCGGCTGGAACGATCCCTGGCCAGTGGCAATGATAACTGTTCTGGAAAAATGAGTCCCTTTAGATGTTTGAAGCAGGAAAAGCTGTTCCTCTACTTTATTGATTTCCAGGACCTCTTCTTCAAGACAGATCGTCTGATCAAAATGCTGCATCTGTGCTGTCAGCTGGTGGACGAGTTCCTTGCCTGTGACGCCGGCATATCCGCCGACGTCATACAGTGTTTTCTCAGGATATAGAAGCGATACCTGGCCACCCAGAACAGGCAGTGATTCGATCACCTTTGTCTTGGCATTCCGCATGCCTGCATAAAAAGCAGCAAACATACCGACAGGTCCGCCGCCAATAATTGTTATATCGTATATTTCTTCTGAATCAGTCAAGCGTAACCCTCCGTAAATTATCTGCAGACAGTTTTTTTAATAAAATAAGCTGACAAGTAAAGCAATCACAATGCCTGATATGATACCGAAGAAGACTTCAATAGGTTTATGTCCAAGAAAGCCTCTTGATCTCAGTTCTTCGTCATCTTCTTTCAGGACCTCTTCATGATGATACTTGGAAAATGATTTCTGCAGATCTTCAAAATCTCTAATCAGCTCGTTGATGATTATTCCGTGTTCACCACTCTGGCGTCTCACACCCATAGAATCGAACATCACAATGACTCCGAAAGTGAAGGCGATAGCGACATAGGGAGACGCGATTCCGTACTCGATCAACAAGCCTGTCACTAAAGCAGTCACGCCGGCAGAATGAGAACTGGGCATGCCACCAGTAGACATAGCTAACGCCACTGTAGAAGGGCGACTCAAAAAATAGGCGACAGGAATTTTGATCAGCTGGGAAAGGATGATAGCAGCCAAGGCGGCCACTAATGGGAAATTATCGAATAGAGTCATTTAACAACGTCCTTTTTTTGAAATGTGTTCACTTATTAATAATAACATGAACAAAAGGAAATAATTATAAAAAAGTTCTATATAGAGAAAACTAATTGGAAATAAGCCCGAACTGCTGTAAACTGAGGTTAGATTTAATTATTAGGAGGAAAAAATAAATGAGTGAATTTCCACAGCTTGATTTAGAAAAAGATACAGGACTGAGAGCAGTCATTAAAACAAACAAAGGTGATATGACAGTCCGATTGTTTCCGGAGCGTGCGCCTAAAACAGTAGAGAACTTTGTCGGCCTGGCAAAGAAAGGATATTACGACGGTGTTATTTTTCACCGAGTCATCCCTAACTTTATGATTCAAGGCGGCGACCCTACTGGAAGCGGTATGGGCGGAGACAGCCTGTTTGGCGGGTCATTCGAAGATGAGTTCAGTCAGGACCTGTTCAATCTTAACGGGGCACTGTCAATGGCGAATGCCGGACCGAATACGAATACCAGTCAGTTCTTCATCGTGACCATGTCTGATCTTCCTCAGCAGATGGTGTCTCAACTAAAAGATGCCGGTTTTCCCGAAGAAATCATTGAGGCATATAAGAAAAAAGGTGGCACTCCTTGGCTGGATCAGAAACACACGGTTTTCGGTCACCTTGTCGAAGGCTATGATGTTGCTGATACGATTCAGAATGTTGACAAGAACGCAATGGACAAACCTAATAAGGATGTCATCATAGAAACAGTATCAATAATAGAAAACGACTGATGATAGCCAGCCGTAGGAAAGAAGGGGTATAATGTTAGGAGCAATTGAAGCGGGAGGAACAAAGTTCGTACTGGCGGTCAGTGACAACAATCTGGAGCACATTGAAAGATTGTCGATCCCGACAACAACACCGGAAGAGACATTTGAGAAGGTGTTCGAATTTTTTGATAACTATACACTGGATGCGATTGGCGTTGGGTTGTTCGGTCCGATCGATGTGAATAAAAAGTCTCCGACATACGGGTATGTGACGTCTACACCTAAACTTGCATGGCAGAACGTAGACTTTTTAGGTAAGCTTAAAAAGAGATACGATGTGCCGATGGGATGGACGACCGATGTCAATGCCGCCGCTTATGGAGAACTCAAGAAAGGTGCGGCCGTTGGAAAGGACTCCTGCCTGTATCTGACTGTAGGAACAGGGATCGGTGGAGGAGCAGTAATCAACGGAGAGCCTATAGAGGGCTATGGTCATCCTGAAATGGGACATCTCTTAGTAAGGCTGCACCCGGATGATACTTTTGAAGGCACCTGTCCGTTTCACGGCAACTGCCTGGAAGGACTGGCTGCAGGACCAGCTATCGAAAAAAGGTACAATAAAAAAGCTCAATATTTAACAGATAATGAAAAAGTCTGGGAAATAGAAGCTTATTATCTGGCACAGGCTTTGATGAGTTATACACTGACATTGAGTCCTGAAAAAATAATTCTGGGCGGCGGCGTAATGAAGCAGACCCAGCTTTTTCCGCTTGTCAGAGAACAGCTGTCAGAACTTGTCAATAACTATGTAGCAATGCCTGATATGGAAGACTATATCGTACCGCCGAAGCTGGAAGATAATGCGGGGATCACAGGATGCCTGCTCCTGGCTCAAAAAGAATTATAAAAAAAGCGTTTCTCAGGAGCCTGAGAAACGCTTTTTTTATATGACACTGGACGGTTACTTGTTGAAATGATCAAAGACTTTTTTGATTCTCTTTAAGCCGTCTTCCACCAGAGATGCTGGAGCCGCAAAATTCAAGCGCATATACGATTTTCCGTTAGGCCCGTAACTTACCCCGTCATTCAATCCGATTTTACCTATGTCGGCAAAGGTTTCTCTCAACTTCTCGTCTTTGATATTCAAAGATGAAGCATCAAACCAGAATAGATAGGTTGCTTCAGGGACCATATAGGAAACGTCAGGCAACTCTTTATCAAAGAAATCAGTAACCAGCGATCTGTTGGCTTCCAGCTTAGAAAGCAGCTCTTTATGCCAGCTTTCCGATTCAGCCAGGGCCGCTTCTGTTGCCCTCATACCGAAAGTATTGACGATATCCAGTTCGGTTTCTTCCTGTACCTTGACTAACTTATTCTTCAAACTGTCGTTGAAAACGAGGATAAATGATGCCTTGACGCCGGCTATGTTGAATGTTTTTGTGGCGGAGTGGAGTGTGATGACCCAGTCTTTGTAGGATTCATCAAGCGTGACTGGAGACAGACATGAAAAGTCACTGTATACGAGATCACTGTGGATTTCATCGCTGATCAGTATGACGCTGTATGTTCTACACAATTCGACCAGTTGCACGAGTTCTTCTTTTGACCAGACCCGCCCGCCCGGATTATGCGGATTACTTAGAATAAATAACTTGATGTCATCATTTTTTTTGAAATGATCCTCAATATCCACAAAATCCATTCTGTACTGACCCTTTTCAAGTTTCAGAGGGGTACGGTAAACATTGCGGTCATTTTTATTCACCATGGAAAAGAAAGGCGGATAGACAGGATCGTGTATCAGTACACTGTCTCCCGGAGCTGAGAAAGCCTGCACGGTGACAGCGATCGATGACAATACGCCTGGCGACAAAAGGATGTTTTCCTTTTCCGTCTTCATAGCATGCTTACTCTCCTGCCAGCTGCTTATAGCCTCAAACAGCGAATCGGGCGGAAAAGTATACCCGAGTATTTCGTTATCGATCAGGTTCCTCAAAGACTTCTTGATCGGTTCCGCATTCTCGAAATCCATGTCGGCGACCCACATGGGGAGGACATCGCTGCTTCCGAATATTTTTTCCGCTCTGTCCCATTTGACACTCGCAGTCTGTTTTCGATCGACGTGTTTTTCAAAATCCATTTGATCACTCCTCAATCTTTATTCATGCTTCCAGTATCATTCATCCGGGCATTTATATCAAGGGAAATTGCAGAAAGTGTATTTCCATAGAACAGTTATTCATGCTATACTATTTAATGATTATTTCACACGTTCCACGGAAGTAAAGAGGTGAATGCATGGTCTACAAAATTGGACAGAAAGTAAGAGGAACCGTCACGGGGATCCAGCCCTATGGAGCGTTTGTTTCTATTGATGAGGAGACACAGGGACTCGTTCATATTTCTGAATTAAAGCATGGCTACATTAAAGATATTTCAGAAATCGTGTCCAAAGGTGACGAAATTGATGTTATGATAATGGATATAGATGAATATTCAAATAAAATCAGCCTGTCACTTAGGAGTCTGCAAATACCAAAGTATCATCCTTTTTCAAACCGAAAGAACATTTCAAGGTATGGCAGAAAAACAGGAATCGGTTTCCAGTCGATCGACAAAAAAATACCGGAGTGGAAAGAACAGGCGCTAAAAGAAATTGAAAGCAGCAGGAAATAAGTCAGCCTTAAAATACAGCAATAGAAGGGTGTAAAGTATATTGATTAAGGAAAACCACTATGTAGCCAGTACGATCTTAGTAAAAGATACAGACGGCAGGTATGTCTTTTTAGTGAAAAAGAAAAGAAGATGGTTTCTCGTTCCCGGCTACACTTGTTGAGCCTAGAAAAACTGGTCTGGCTTGTGTGATCAACCGCTTGAAAGAAATCGTCGATATAGAGATTGAAAAACTGGAACTGACCGAATTGACGAATGCCATCGTGAATGATGACCGGATTCCCTTGTTCGTTTTTATGTATGAAGACGAGACCCTGTCCTCACCCTATGATTTACTGATTGAAGATAGTGAGTTGTCCTGGGTCCACTCAGATAACATTGTCTCAACACTTGAACAGTGGAAAATATCTGGTGTGCCGCAATTTCTGCTTATATAATTTTAAATAATGGAGGAGTAAATTTATGTCATATATCAAATTTGATGACTCAAAAGTAATGGGTCAGTTTATCCGAAAAGAAGAACTGGAATACATGCAGCCGCAAGTCAGCGACAGCTGACACCCTGCTTCGTGAAAAAACCGGACCGGGAAGTGAATTTCTAGGTTGGGTAGATTTACCTCAGGATTACGACAAAGAAGAATTCGGGCGTATAAAAAAAGCTGCTGAAAAAATAAAATCTGATTCAGAAGTACTTGTAGTGATTGGTATCGGAGGATCGTATCTTGGAGCCAAAGCAGCTCTGGACTTCTTGAACCACACTTTCTACAATGAACTGAATTCAGAAAAACGCGGTACCCCACAGATATTCTTCGCAGGGAACAACATCAGCTCTACGTACCTGTCAGATCTGATCGAAGTTATCGGAGATAAAGATTTCTCAGTAAACATCATTTCCAAATCAGGTACGACGACTGAACCGGCACTAGCTTTCAGAGTATTCAAGAACCTGCTGATCGAAAAATATGGTGAGGAAGAAGCCCGAGGCCGTATTTTTGCGACAACAGACAAAGAAAAAGGTGCGCTCAAATCTTTAGCAGACGCTGAAGGCTATGAATCGTTTGTTATTCCGGATGACGTCGGCGGACGTTTCTCTGTGCTGACAGCAGTTGGTCTCTTGCCTATCGCTGTAGGCGACGGTGATATCGATAAGCTGATGGAAGGCGCAAATCAGGCTCGTCAAGATCTTTCATCTGATGCTATCACTGAAAACAGTGCTTACCAGTATGCTGCATTAAGAAATATCCTTTACAGAAAAGGTAAAGTGACAGAGTTGCTGATAAACTATGAGCCAAACCTACAGTATCTTTCTGAGTGGTGGAAACAATTGTTCGGCGAGTCTGAGGGCAAAGATCAGAAAGGCATTTATCCGTCAAGTGCAAACTTTTCAACAGATCTGCATTCTCTGGGTCAATATATCCAGGATGGAAGAAGAAACTTGTTTGAAACAGTGATCAAAGTCGATAAGCCTAAGAAATCCTTAACGATCCCTAAAGAAAAAGAAGATTTAGATGGTCTTGGATATCTTGAAGGGAAAGAAATCGATTTTGTCAATACCAAAGCATTCGAAGGGACTGTGCTTGCCCATACAGACGGGGAAGTGCCAAACTTTGTCCTGACGATTCCTGACACTTCGGCTTATACACTCGGCTATCTCTTCTATTTCTTTGAAATGGCTGTAGCTGTTTCAGGTTATATGAATAGCGTTAATCCGTTTGATCAGCCTGGGGTAGAAGCGTATAAGAAAAATATGTTTGCTTTATTAGGTAAACCGGGATTCGAAGACCTGGCAGAAGAATTGAATAACAGATTATAATATATTCTAAAAGAGAGAAAAGAGAATTGACTCTTTTCTCTCTTTTTCTTTTTGTGTATTCTAAGATATATGAATATTCGTGGGGGGAAGATATGGAGAATGTTAAAGTGCTGCCAGCAGAACTTGAAAACCTGGATGAAGTTAAAAAGGTGTTGTATGAGACAGCTGAGTGGCTGAATAAAAAAGGTTCCACCCAGTGGGCCGGTTTATTAAAGGGGAAAGATGTACACAATATAGAAGAAGCAATCAACCGTAAGGAGGTATATCTCGTATATCGTTCCGGTGATTTAGCAGGAACTTTTGCTTTATGGGATAAACAGACTCATTGGGATAAGGAGTTCTGGGGGGAAGATTTATTAGATGATTTTTATTACCTTCACCGTCTCGCTCTGTCAGCGAATGAGCATGGAAGGAACACGGGAAGCCTGCTGCTGGAAAAAGCAAAAGAGATCGCTGATTTAAATCATAAGACTGGTCTGCGTCTGGACTGTGTTGCTTCCAATCATTATTTGAATGAATTTTACAAGAAAAACGGATTTAAGCTTGTTGGCTCAGTTGATCAGTATGATAATGGCGAAGATCTGCAGGACTATCACTTATACTTGTGGAAAAATAATTAAACTAAATGATTTTTTTGGTTGACTATGTTGTAATAACCTGTTAATATTAATCTCGTTGCTGCAAAACATATTGAAGTTTTCCAGTAATGAGATTTAATATTTAATGGTTGACATTTATTTATCAACAGGTTATACTTAAATGGTTGTCGTAGAGGTAAAGGTAACGCTTACACTTTTGGAATCGATGAAAATTAATTTCAAAAAGCTCTTGACAACTAAAACGAAAGCCTGTAATATTATATGAGTTGACACAACACAGTGTCGACGTCTGAACGACTTGGATCTTTGAAAACTGAACAAAGTAGAAACAACCAAATGTGCAGGGGTCTTCGGTTCAATTTATTGAACGGAGACAACACAAACGAGTTAACATGTTTAACTCACAATTTTTATCATGAGCACTTTCAAACTTAAATTGAGAGTTTGATCCTGGCTCAGGACGAACGCTGGCGGCATGCCTAATACATGCAAGTCGAACGATGAAGCACTCTGCTTGCAGAGTGCGGAAGAGTGGCGAACGGGTGAGTAACACGTGGGGAACCTGCCCATAAGAGGGGGATAACATCCGGAAACGGGTGCTAATACCGCATAGGTGATCTTAGCGCATGCTTTGATCATTAAAGACGGCTTCGGCTGTCGCTTATGGATGGCCCCGCGGCGTATTAGCTAGTTGGTAAGGTAATGGCTTACCAAGGCAATGATACGTAGCCGACCTGAGAGGGTGATCGGCCACACTGGGACTGAGACACGGCCCAGACTCCTACGGGAGGCAGCAGTAGGGAATCTTCCACAATGGGCGAAAGCCTGATGGAGCAATGCCGCGTGAGTGAAGAAGGTCTTCGGATCGTAAAGCTCTGTTGTTAGAGAAGAACAAGAGGTGCAGTAACTGGCGCCTCCTTGACGGTATCTAACCAGAAAGTCACGGCTAACTACGTGCCAGCAGCCGCGGTAATACGTAGGTGACAAGCGTTGTCCGGATTTATTGGGCGTAAAGCGAGCGCAGGCGGTCTTTTAAGTCTGATGTGAAAGCCCACGGCTCAACCGTGGAGGGTCATTGGAAACTGGAAGACTTGAATGCAGAAGAGGAAAGTGGAATTCCATGTGTAGCGGTGAAATGCGTAGATATATGGAGGAACACCAGTGGCGAAGGCGACTTTCTGGTCTGTAATTGACGCTGAGGCTCGAAAGCGTGGGGAGCGAACAGGATTAGATACCCTGGTAGTCCACGCCGTAAACGATGAGTGCTAAGTGTTGGAGGGTTTCCGCCCTTCAGTGCTGGAGCTAACGCATTAAGCACTCCGCCTGGGGAGTACGGCCGCAAGGCTGAAACTCAAAGGAATTGACGGGGACCCGCACAAGCGGTGGAGCATGTGGTTTAATTCGAAGCAACGCGAAGAACCTTACCAGATCTTGACATCCTCTGACCACCCAGGAAACTGGGCTTTCCCTTCGGGGACAGAGTGACAGGTGGTGCATGGTTGTCGTCAGCTCGTGTCGTGAGATGTTGGGTTAAGTCCCGTAACGAGCGCAACCCCTATTGTTAGTTGCCAGCATTCAGTTGGGCACTCTAGCGAGACTGCCGGTGATAAACCGGAGGAAGGCGGGGATGACGTCAAATCATCATGCCCCTTATGATCTGGGCTACACACGTGCTACAATGGATGGTACAACGAGTTGCGAGACCGCGAGGTTTAGCTAATCTCCTAAAGCCATTCTCAGTTCGGATTGCAGGCTGCAACTCGCCTGCATGAAGCTGGAATCGCTAGTAATCGCGAATCAGAACGTCGCGGTGAATACGTTCCCGGGTCTTGTACACACCGCCCGTCACACCACGAGAGTTTGTAACACCCGAAGTCGGTAGGGTAACCCTTTACTGGGAGCCAGCCGCCGAAGGTGGGATGGATGATTGGGGTGAAGTCGTAACAAGGTAGCCGTATCGGAAGGTGCGGCTGGATCACCTCCTTTCTAAGGATATTGCCATTAGGGCAAACGGAACCCTGTACACGTTGTTTTTACTTTGTTTAGTTTTGAGGGATGTATGTCCTTCGGACTTTGTTCTTTGAAAACTGGATAGTTGATTTATAACAAACACAAATGTTAAGAAACAACACCGAGAAATAGAAATTGAGAACAGTTTTGTTTTACAACGAAACTCTCATCGCTATAAATACCCTTGACCGTCAGGTTAAGTGAATAAGGGCGCACGGTGGATGCCTTGGCACTAGGAGCCGATGAAGGACGGGACGAACACCGATATGCTTCGGGGAGCTGTAAGTAAGCTTTGATCCGGAGATTTCCGAATGGGGGAACCCATCACTTTTCATCAAGTGATATACCCGCAGTGAATACATAGCTGCGGGTAAGGTAGACGTGGGGAACTGAAACATCTCAGTACCTGCAGGAAGAGAAAGCAAAATGCGATTCCCCGAGTAGCGGCGAGCGAAACGGGAAGAGGCCAAACCTGAAGGCTTGCCTTCAGGGGTTGTAGGACTGGCGACATGGACAAGCGAGGATAGCAGAAATGACTGGAAAGTCATGCGAGACAGGGTGAAAGCCCCGTATGCGACATCCAACCTTGCCTAGCCGGGATCCTGAGTACGGCGGAACACGAGAAATTCCGTCGGAATCCGGGAGGACCATCTCCCAAGCCTAAATACTCCCTAGTGACCGATAGTGAACCAGTACCGTGAGGGAAAGGTGAAAAGAACCCCGGAAGGGGAGTGAAACAGCACCTGAAACCGTGTGCTTACAAGTAGTCAGAGCCCGTTAAGGGGTGATGGCGTACCTTTTGTAGAATGGACCGGCGAGTGACGATGTCATGCAAGGTTAAACCGAAGAGGTGGAGCCGCAGCGAAAGCGAGTCTGAATAGGGCGTAGAGTATGCCGTCGTCGACCCGAAACCAAGTGACCTACCCATGTCCAGGGTGAAGGTGCAGTGAAATGCACTGGAGGCCCGAACCCAAGTATGTTGAAAAATGCTGGGATGAGGTGTGGGTAGCGGAGAAATTCCAATCGAACTTGGAGATAGCTGGTTCTCTCCGAAATAGCTTTAGGGCTAGCCTCGGATAATATGCATCGTGGAGGTAGAGCGACTGTTTGGACTAGGGGCCCTTATCGGGTTACCGAATCCTGATAAACTCCGAATGCCACAGATGTAGATCCGGGAGTCACACTGCGAGTGATAAGATCCGTAGTGGAAAGGGAAACAGCCCAGACCGTCGGCTAAGGTCCCCAAATTCTTGTTAAGTGGAAAAGGATGTGGGGCTGCTTAGACAACTAGGATGTTGGCTTAGAAGCAGCCATCATTTAAAGAGTGCGTAATAGCTCACTAGTCGAGTGGCCCTGCGCCGAAAATGTACCGGGGCTAAACAAGATACCGAAGCCACGGATAGAACCAATGGTTCTATGGTAGGAGAGCGTTCTAAGGGCGTTGAAGCAAGATCGTGAGGACTTGTGGAGCGCTTAGAAGTGAGAATGCCGGTATGAGTAGCGAAAGACGGGTGAGAATCCCGTCCACCGAATGACTAAGGTTTCCTGGGGAAGGCTCGTCCGCCCAGGGTTAGTCGGGACCTAAGCTGAGGCCGAAAGGCGTAGGCGATGGACAACAGGTTGATATTCCTGTACCAGTCTGCTTTGTTTGAGCAATGGAGGGACGCAGGAGGCTAAGATGTGCACGCTGCTGGAATAGCGTGTCCAAGCAACAAGTCTGAGAAAGAGTCAAATGCTTTTTCTCTTAAGGACAAGTTGTGATGGGGAGGGAAATTAAGTACCGAAGTATCCGATGTCACACTGCCGAGAAAAGCTTCTAGTGAGAAGTAGGCTGCCCGTACCGCAAACCGACACAGGTAGTCGAGGAGAGAATCCTAAGGTGATCGAGAGAACTCTCGTTAAGGAACTCGGCAAAATGACCCCGTAACTTCGGGAGAAGGGGTGCTGACCAATTGGTCAGCCGCAGTGAATAGGCCCAAGCGACTGTTTACCAAAAACACAGGTCTCTGCTAATTCGAAAGAAGATGTATAGGGGCTGACACCTGCCCGGTGCTGGAAGGTTAAGAGGAAGGGTTAGCTTCGGCGAAGCTCTGAATTGAAGCCCCAGTAAACGGCGGCCGTAACTATAACGGTCCTAAGGTAGCGAAATTCCTTGTCGGGTAAGTTCCGACCCGCACGAAAGGTGTAACGATTTGGGCACTGTCTCAACGAGAGACTCGGTGAAATTATAGTACCTGTGAAAATGCAGGTTACCCGCGACAGGACGGAAAGACCCCATGGAGCTTTACTGTAGTTTGATATTGAGTGTCTGTACAGCTTGTACAGGATAGGTAGGAGCCAATGAAGCCAGGACGCCAGTCTTGGTGGAGGCAATGGTGGGATACTACCCTCGCTGTATGGCCACTCTAACCCACGACCGTTAGCCGGTCGGGAGACAGTGTCAGATGGGCAGTTTGACTGGGGCGGTCGCCTCCTAAAATGTAACGGAGGCGCCCAAAGGTTCCCTCAGAATGGTTGGAAATCATTCGTAGAGTGTAAAGGCAGAAGGGAGCTTGACTGCGAGACCTACAAGTCGAGCAGGGACGAAAGTCGGGCTTAGTGATCCGGTGGTACCATATGGAAGGGCCATCGCTCAACGGATAAAAGCTACCCTGGGGATAACAGGCTTATCTCCCCCAAGAGTTCACATCGACGGGGAGGTTTGGCACCTCGATGTCGGCTCATCGCATCCTGGGGCTGTAGTCGGTCCCAAGGGTTGGGCTGTTCGCCCATTAAAGCGGTACGCGAGCTGGGTTCAGAACGTCGTGAGACAGTTCGGTCCCTATCCGTCGCGGGCGTTGGAGATTTGAGAAGAGCTATCCTTAGTACGAGAGGACCGGGATGGACACACCGCTGGTGTACCAGTTGTCAAGCCATTGGCATCGCTGGGTAGCTATGTGTGGACGGGATAAACGCTGAAAGCATCTAAGCGTGAAGCCCCCTTCAAGATGAGATCTCCCATTCCTTTAAGGAAGTAAGACCCCTGAAAGATGATCAGGTAGATAGGCTGGAAGTGGAAGCACAGTGATGTGTGGAGCGGACCAGTACTAATCGGTCGAGGACTTAACCACGCAAGGTGGTTCAAGGGTATAAGATGTCGGTGTTGTTTCAACCATTTGTGTAACGACTAAATCAACTGTCTAGTTTTGAGAGAACAAGGTTCTCATAAAATAGAAAAAGAGTCACTGTGCGGTGACGATGGCGGGAAGGACCCACCTGTTCCCATTCCGAACACAGCCGTTAAGCTTCCCAGCGCCGAGGATAGTGAAGGGTTTCCCTTTGTGAAAGCAGGACGTTGCCGTGCAGCTCTTTTATCTTATCATTATAGCCGGGAGGCTTAGCTCAGTTGGGAGAGCATCTGCCTTACAAGCAGAGGGTCAGCGGTTCGAGCCCGTTAGCCTCCATTTTTTTCAGAGCCGTTAGCTCAGTTGGTAGAGCATCTGACTTTTAATCAGAGGGTCGCTGGTTCGAGCCCAGCACGGCTCATATATATGCGGATGTGGCGGAATTGGCAGACGCACTAGATTTAGGATCTAGCGCTTCACGGCGTGGGGGTTCAAGTCCCTCCATCCGCATTGTACTTAAAATTTTATTCAGCCGGCTTAGCTCAGTTGGTAGAGCAACTGATTTGTAATCAGTGGGTCGAGGGTTCAACTCCTTTAGCCGGCATCTTTTTTGCGGAAGTAGTTCAGTGGTAGAACATCACCTTGCCAAGGTGGGGGTCGCGGGTTCGAATCCCGTCTTCCGCTTTCCAATTCAGATTGGTAAGCAATCGTTATTCCATGCCGGGGTGGCGGAATTGGTAGACGCACAGGACTTAAAATCCTGCGGAGAGTTTTCTCCGTGCCGGTTCGACTCCGGCCCTCGGCATCATCTGAAATAGATTGATAGAGCACCCTTAGCTCAATTGGATAGAGTACCTGACTACGAATCAGGCGGTTAGAGGTTCAAGTCCTCTAGGGTGCATGCAGTAAAAGTACGGGAAGTAGCTCAGCTTGGTAGAGCACCTGGTTTGGGACCAGGGGGTCGCAGGTTCAATCCCGTCTTCCCGATGTATTTTAAATGGCGGTGTAGCTCAGCTGGCTAGAGCGTACGGTTCATACCCGTGAGGTCGTGGGTTCGATTCCCTCCGCCGCTATGGAAGCGGACCTTTAGCTCAGTTGGTTAGAGCAAACGGCTCATAACCGTTCGGTCGCAGGTTCGAGTCCTGCAAGGTCCATTTTTAATTCTTATTATTATCGCGGAGTAGAGCAGTTGGCAGCTCGTCGGGCTCATAACCCGGAGGTCGCAGGTTCGAGTCCTGCCTCCGCAATTTGTCATGATTGTTGCTTCTTTAGAAGCTTACAAGCATGATACACTTGGACGATAGTCCACAGTGTCACCTATAAGTTTTTCGTGAGGTCCCGTAGTGTAGCGGTTATCACGCCTGCCTGTCACGCAGGAGATCGCGGGTTCGATTCCCGTCGGGACCGTTGAGTTTGTTTTGCGGGTGTAGTTTAGTGGTAAAACCACAGCCTTCCAAGCTGTTGTCGGGAGTTCGATTCTCCTCACCCGCTTTATACAGTATGTATAAAAGTTATTTGGGGCCTATAGCTCAGCTGGTTAGAGCGCACGCCTGATAAGCGTGAGGTCGGTGGTTCGAGTCCACTTAGGCCCATTATATCAATATTTTTATTGGTATGGGGAAGTACTCAAGTGGCTGAAGAGGCGCCCCTGCTAAGGGTGTAGGTCGGTTTTGCCGGCGCGAGGGTTCAAATCCCTCCTTCTCCGTTTTTTTAATTTTATTGCAGGCCCCTTGGTCAAGCGGTTAAGACACCGCCCTTTCACGGCGGTAACACGGGTTCGAATCCCGTAGGGGTCATTATACAACACTTAAGGTGTTGTTTATTATTTTCTGGAGGATTACCCAAGTCCGGCTTAAGGGAACGGTCTTGAAAACCGTCAGGCGTGTCAAAGCGCGTGGGTTCGAATCCAACATCCTCCTTTGCTATGGCTGTTGAAGCTTCAGCGATTACAGACATAGTACACTCGTGCGTCAGCTCGTAGTGTTTCATCTCTAAATGATTGTTGCTTCTTTAGAAGCTTACAAGCATGGTACACTTGGACGACAGTCCACAGTGTCACCTATAAGTTTTTTCGTGAGGTCCCGTAGTGTAGCGGTTATCACGCCTGCCTGTCGACGCAGGAGATCGCGGGTTCGATTTTCCGTTGGGACCGTTCATTTATTTGGCGCAGTAGCTCAGTTGGTAGAGCAACGGATTGAAGCTCCGGTGTGTCGGCAGTTTGACTCTGTCCTGCGCCATTATTTTTTACAGATGAAAAAGGTCAGTTGATGGATAGCATCCATCAACTGACCTTTTTTTATTATTCGTCCAATATTGGACGTCAAAAATCTCCGAGGTAGAAAGCTGAGATGCTTTCTACCTCTATGTGTTAAGTTCTTTTTTTGCATTCAACTCATTACTTGCCATCTTTGAAATCACCACTGCCGCTGTAATAACAGCAGATATTTTCACTGCAATGTCCAAAAGACAGATAGCGGAGCTGGAAGTAATAGGATAAGAGGTTGAGTACGATGACCGTAATGTAACGATAAATGAAAGAAATAGACAGCATTCAAATCGAAATATTTGAAGACCGGCTCCGTTACTATCAGAAACGACAGTATGATGAAAACAGGTATGGCATAAGGAGAATAATTGAAGCTGAAAAAAAGAAACACACCCAGATTTATGATGATTACATATGGAAGCCATACTTTTTTGAGGACTGGAAACTCTTCTGGTTCAGTCATCCAGGACTTCTTTGACCAGATTTGCGTTGAGGAGAAAACTATCAAACCGAGAATCGGCAGCAGTTCAAGGTCAGTTGATAATTGAGCAAACATCAGTCCGACGATGATTGAAGATATTGGATAGAATTTATCGAAGATTTGTCGTTGTATACGTCTGTACCATTCAATCACTACTTTCCAAAAAAATCGATATCGTCTAATTCTACCACGTTGATCCAGTGTATAGTGGAATATTTGGCAGTAATGTCAAATATTATTCCAATGACTCTTTCTTCATTATATGTTAAAATGATAGAGGTTTACAATGAATTCCCGATAGGACGACCACAACCGGTCGGAAGCCTTGTAACCGCAGATAAAGGGGGAATAATAATGACAGAAAAAAGATTATTTACATCTGAATCAGTAACAGAGGGGCATCCGGACAAGATAGCTGATCAGATCAGTGATGCTATTTTAGATGAGATATTAGCCAGAGACCCGGAAGCGAGAGTAGCTTGTGAAACGCTTGTAACCACGGGGTTAGTACTAGTCGCAGGTGAAATCCGTACAGAGACGTATGTAGATATGCAGAAGATTGCCAGAGATACAATCAGAGACATCGGGTATACTCGGGCAAAATATGGTTTTGATGCTGATACTTGTGCAGTGCTTGTGTCTATTGATGACCAGTCGCCAGATATTGCTGTAGGTGTCGATGATTCCGTTGAGTATAAATCAGATGTTCGTGATGAGCTTGATAAGATAGGAGCAGGCGACCAAGGGCTTATGTTCGGTTATGCTACAAATGAAACCAGGGAACTGATGCCTCTTCCGATATCATTGAGTCATAAGTTGACGAAACAGCTGGCCTCAATGAGAAAGAGCAGAGAGTGTTAGCTATTGAGACCTGACGGCAAGGCTCAGGTGACGGTAGAGTACGGTGAAGATGACAAAGCCGAGACGGGTGGATGCAATCGTTATAAGCACGCAGCATCATCCGGATGTCACTTACGAGAAACTCAAAGAAGATTTAATGGAAAAAGTCATAAAACCAGTTATTCCTGAAGAATATTTGGATGAGGACACCAAATATTATATCAATCCAACGGGACGTTTCGTTATTGGTGGACCTCAGGGAGATGCCGGACTGACGGGAAGAAAAATCATCGTCGATACTTATGGTGGATATGCCCGTCACGGTGGAGGAGCATTTTCCGGGAAAGATGCAACCAAGGTGGATCGCTCTGCAAGTTATGCGGCCAGATATATTGCAAAAAATATCGTGGCTGCCGGCCTGGCCGATAAAGTGGAAGTACAGCTCGCCTATGCGATCGGGGTAGCTCAACCCGTGTCGATATCGATCGATACGTTTGATACAGGAAATAGTTCCAACACTCTATTGATCAATGCAGTACGGAGATATCTTTGATCTGAGGCCCGCAGGTATTATTAAAATGCTTGATCTTAAACGGCCAATCTTATGAAACAGACAGCTGCTTATGGTCATTTCGGTCGAACTGATATCACATTACCGTGGGAAGCAACAGATAAGGTTGACAAGTTAATAGAATTCGTCAGATGAGCGGGTCGAAAATACAGGATTTCAATCGGGATCCTGTATTTTTATATTATAAAACGGCACATTAGATGTTGTCGTTACGGAGGATCTCAATGTTTGAACTTAAGGAAGGTATTAATGTACATGTTTTACACACTGAAAAATTTAAAACAGTGTCGATCCAATTCAGATTCAAAGCGCCCCTTCAAGCGAACGACATAACAAGGTCGAGCGCTACTGGCCGAATATGATGAGCATAAACAGCCTGCATTTCCCCGACACAAATCGATTTAAGCAGGAAATTGAGTGTCCTTTATGGAGCTAATTTCTTTGCTGATGTGACTCGTTATGGGAATATTCATGTCTTCTCGCTGAATGTTGACTGTATCGATGAAAAGTTGATCAGTGAGTCCGGGATCTTAGATCAGTCGATGGAATTTATGTATCAGGTCCTGTTTTTTCCCAATGTATTCAATGGAAGGTTTCATGAGTCTACCTTTTTGCGAGAAGTGGAAAAGTTAAGAGATGAGTACCTGTCCAGAGAAGAGGACAAGGCAACGTATTCTGACGATAAGTTGAACGAATTGTATTTTGATGCACCCGAACAAAAAATGATCAGTTAACGGGAATCTAAGTGATTTAAAGAGTATAACATCAGCTGATCTTTATGATACTTATTTGAGAGTGATGAATGAAGACCAGTTGGATATCTATGTAACTGGCAACGTTACTGAAAGCGAGACCAGAAAGTTGCTGGAAAAGTTCGACTTCAGTCCACGCAAGGCGGTAAAATGGGATCCGTTCCACTATAGAAACAAGACGGGAACGATCAGAAAAAAGAAAGAAACGCAAAAAATCAATCAGACCATTCTCACTATGGCATTTTGGACACCTATCTATTATCAGAATGAATATTATTTCACTGGACTGGTTTTTGACGGAATATTCGGTTCGATGCCGCACTCCGGGCTTTTCATGACAATTAGAGAAAATGAGAATCTAGCTTATGCGATTTCAAGCGACGTGGATGCCTACCGTGGGATGCTGACTGTAGAAGCCGGCATTGAAAGCAAAGATGTCAGAAAAGTCACTGATTTGGTAAGAAAAGAGCTGAAAAAAATCATTGAAGGTGCTTTTACAGAAGAAGATATACTTCAGACAAAAGAAATCCTGAAAAGTGAAATTTGTCAGTTTGCTGACTCTCCATATTCGATGATTGAAAAAGATTATAGTATGTAACCTTGGTCGACCGCGACGATTTACCTATAACTGATTGGATGAACAAGATAGAGTCTGTGTCTCGGAAAGACATTATGGAGCTGGCTGCTTTAATCGAACTTGAAGCGATGTTTATATTAATTGGAGAGAATAATTAATGGATATAAGAAAATATGAAGAACTTAAGAAACGGTTTTTACGGAAAAACTGAAGAATGGCCTGGAGGTCAAACTGATTCCTAAAATGGACTACACTAAAACGTATATGGTCCTGTTCACGGATTTTGGCTCGATAGATACTACGTTTTTTACAAAGGGAGAGAACGCCTGGACAACGTATCCGGCTGGGATCGCACATTTTCTGGAACACAAACTTTTTGAAACTGAGGACGGAGATGTTTCTCATGTATCTCATCCCGAGGAGCATCTGTAAATGCGTATACCAGCAATACAAAGACAGCCTTTATGTGTTCCTGTACGATCAATTTCAGGAAGAATCTCGAAACGCTGTTGGATTTTGTCCAGGCGCCTTTCTTTACCAGCTGTTCAGTGGAAGATGAGAAAAGTATAATTGCTCAGGAAATCCAGATGTATGAAGATGATCCGGACTGGAATTTAACGCGCGGTCTGATTGAAAATTTATACCCGGACCACCCTGTGCGGATCGATGTCGCCGGAACGGAAGAAAGTGTAAGAAAAATCAGTGTGGCTATGCTGCAGAGTAATTACGATACTTTCTACAATCCGGAAAATATGCAGCTTGTGATCATAGGAAACTGTGATCCATATGAAACACTTGAATGGATCAGAGAAAATCAGAGTCTTAAAAATCTTTCTGAGCCCAGACGAGATAAAACGGATGTCTGCACTAGACTCTCAAACAGATATCATCAAATACAGAGAGACAGGAGCAGCAGTCAATATACCTAAAATTCTTGTAGGAATCAGAGGAAGCAGCTACAGGCTGGATGAACAGGCAGCTTTTCGTCATATTATTGTGATGGAAATCATACTGGATCTTCTTTTTGGTGAAACGTCCTCCACGTATCTATCATTTTATAATAGGAATATGATCGATGACAGTTTCAGTTATGATTATGTCTTCGAGCGAGGCTTTGATTATGTGAGTATCGGAGGCGATTCCAGAACGCCTGAAAATTGTCCAAAAGCATTATCAATGTTTTGATGAATCACTGAGTTCAGTCCTGATTTATCCTCTGAGCATTTTCTGCTGGTCAAGAAAAAAATGATTGGACAGTTTATACAAAATATGAACTCTTTGGAGCATGTCGCACACCAGTTTGTAGATTTCCCTTTTAAGGAAATGACGTTATTTGATTATCCTGATGTATTGAATTCTGTGACTTTCGAAGAAATCCAGTCGGTGCCCCGAAATTATTTCAGGAAAGAGGCCATGTCGGTGTTCATAGTGAAAAAAAGTGAAGATGAAAAATAAAACAGATCGGCAGCAGAAAAACAGTTCACTGATTCATGTTCAAATTATATATAATAATTGTGAATAAAACAAAAAACCTTTAATGATAATCCTGTGGATACTCTATACTCACTTTATTTCGTGTGGTATACTTTTAAAGATAGAGATTATTTGCATCAGCAAAAATCATTATCAAAACGTTTACTGCTCGAACAAACCATTTCGTTAACGAAATATGCTAGGTAGGTGAAATCGATTGTACGAAATAGGAGAAAAACTTAAAGAAGCAAGAAAAGCCAAGGGCTACACTTTAGACGATTTACAACAAATAACTAAAATTCAAAAAAGATATTTGATTGCAGTGGAAGAGGGCAATCTTGAGGTCTTACCGGGGAACTTTTATGCACGCGCGTTTATTAAGCAGTATGCAGATTCTGTCGGTTTAAATGGTGAAGATTTGATTCAGGAACACATGGATGCACTGCCTCAAACACAGCCTCATCATTACACAAAAAATGTACAGAAAACTCAGACGAGGTCAAAAAGTAAAAACAGCGGATTGATGGCTACGCTAAGAGACAGTATGCCGACGCTCCTCATCATACTGCTGGTTATCGCTATCATCTTTGCCATATATCTGGCAATGACTTCCGGGGAAGATTCCAGTTTTGACTCTTTTATCAATGAAGATGAGTCTCCGGCTGTTATTGAAGTAGATGATAATGAAGAAGCACCGAGTGAGTCAGAAGAAGAATCGGAAAACTCAGAAGCAGCTGACGAACAGGCTGAAGATGAAGAAGCCGTAGGTGAAGAAGATCTTGAAGAAGAAGTCGAAGAAAATCTGGAACAGACGCTGACTGAAGTGAGCAGTACAGAATCTTCTACGACATATACTGTATCTGGCACCCATCCTTCTGAACAGACAGTAGTTTTGACAGCTGAAGGTGGACAGTCCTGGTCTAGTATAACCGTTGATGGTGAAACGACACAGGGTCTGATCAATGATGGCGAGACACTGATGGCCGAATTTGATGACACCGCAGCTGAAGTCTTAATGGTGATCGGTAACTCTTCAGTAACGACTGTTGAACTGAACGGACAAGATCTGCCTTATAATACATCAGAAACTGAGGCAGTCAGACAGGAAGTTACAATAGAATTTGAATAACACAGATATATTTAGACCAGTGTTTATTGATTTGACATCTGGTCTATTTTTAAGGAATCAGGAGGGTTTAATTTGAATTTACCGAACAAAATAACGCTGTTCCGCATTTTTTTAATTCCTATTTTCATTCTCATATTGGTTTTTCCGTTTAATTGGGGAACCATAGATATACTGGGATCAACGATTGAAATTCAGCTTTTAGTTGCGGCACTTGTTTTCTCTGTCGCCAGTTTTACGGACTGGCTGGATGGATACTTGGCCAGAAAGATGGATATCGTTTCAAATTTCGGGAAATTCGCAGATCCCCTGGCAGACAAAATGCTGGTCATGACAGCACTTGTCTTTCTGATCGAGCTGTCTCTGGCTCCTGCATGGATCGTTGCGCATCATTGTTTCCCGTGAACTGGCTGTGACTGGTCTGAGACTGCCGCTTGTGGAACAAGGGGACAGGTCATGGCTGCCGGCTGGCCTGGAAAAATCAAAACAAACACTCAAATGCTGGCAATCATTTTTCTGTTCGTGGATGATTTTCCCTTCGCATTTACCGGAATACCAGTAGGAACCATACTGCTGTATGTCTGCCTGGTTTTCACTATTTATTCAGGTATACTTTACTTCTATGAAGCACGATCTGTTTTTAAAGGTACATTTTCAAGCTGATAAGAGAAGCTTAAGAAGCTGATTCATTCCTTCTTGAGCTTTTTTTCTGTCTGTAGCTATGTCCCGAAAAAAATACAGACCTGTGATAAAATAAAAAGTGAGAAATTAATTAACTGGGTAATATTTATATTAGGAGGAATTGCAGTGCGAGCTGAAATCATTTCTATCGGAACAGAACTTTTACTCGGACAAGTGGTAAACACCAATGCGGCTTTTGTATCCAGGAAATTAGCCGCTTTAGGAATCGAAGTATACCATCACATAACAGTAGGAGATAATCCGGACCGTCTGAAAGAAGCTGTCAAAAATGCCGAGTCCCGCGCGGAACTGATTCTTCTCTCTGGAGGATTAGGTCCGACAGAGGATGACATCACAAAACAGACACTATCAGATTACCTTGATACAGAACTGATCCTGCACGAAGAAACAGAAGATAAAATCATTACGTATCACAAAAATTCGGATTTTGAAATGCCCGAAAATAATCAGCTTCAAGCTCTAATGCTCGCCGGAGCAAAACCCTTGAAAAATGATACCGGCTTAGCCATAGGGATGATAATGGACTACGGTGAGCATCACTATGTTCTTCTGCCGGGACCGCCGGATGAATTCGAACCTATGGTACTGAATCATCTGATTCCCGAATTAAGTGAGAGGCTCCTGGATGATCAGGTCCTCGTCTCACGTGTTCTAAGATTTTTCGGTATCACAGAAGCGCAGCTGGCCAAGAAAATCGAAAAGACGATCAGAGAGCAGACAAATCCCACGATTGCCGTGTATGCTGATGAAGGAGAAATCACAGTGAGGATTACTGCAAGAGAAGAAACAGAAGAAATCGGGAACCGGGAAATAGATAAAATCGAATCAGAGATTCTAAAAGACGTGTCAGATTACTTTTTCGGATATGGTGAAAAGAGACTTGAAGAAGTGGTGAGAGATCTGCTCCTGGAAAATCATTTTACGATCACAGCCGGCAGAAAGTCTGACCGGCGGAGCTTTTTTAAGTTCGATCACATCAGATAAATCTGCGGGTACGGTGCTTGAAGGGGGCGTAGTGACCTACAGTACTGATACAAAAAGGGATGTACTACACGTCAGCGAAGCGACACTAAATAAATTTGGTGTCGTCAGTCCGGAATGTGCGATAGAAATGGCGGAGAAGTCACGAGACATGTTTGGTGCCGACATCGGTGTGGGACTGACTGGTGTGGCCGGTCCAGGATCTCTGGAAGACCAGATCCCAGGAACAGTGTGGATCGGGGTTTCGTACAAAGACCAGCCCCCTTTTGCTAAACATTTTCATTTTGGTTACAAACGGAATAAGAATAGGCGTTTAGCTGTGTTGAATGCACATGAACTAGTCAGACGTCTGTTGTTGGAAGAGCCGGTCGAAAATAGAATATTTTTTGATGAAAAAGGATAAAGCGAATAAATGTTCGAAAAACACTTGATTTTTTTACGGTGGAAGCTTAAAATATAGAGAGTGAAGAACTTAAATACTCGTATCAGATATGAACAATCGTAGGAGGAAAATTAATGGCAGATGATCGCGCAAAAGCATTGGAAACAGCACTAAAAAAAATTGAAAAAGCATACGGTAAAGGCTCTATTATGAAAATGGGAGAAAAAGTCGATACACAAATCAAAAGTGTGTCGAGTGGCTCTCTGGCACTTGATGTGGCTCTTGGCATAGGCGGATATCCACGTGGAAGAATAATCGAAGTATACGGCCCTGAGAGTTCCGGTAAGACAACAGTCTCTCTTCATGCTATTGCCTCTGTACAGGCTAATGGCGGTATTGCCGCATTTATCGATGCCGAACATGCATTGGATCCTAAATATGCAACGGCATTAGGAGTCGACATTGATGAATTGCTCTTATCTCAACCCGACACAGGTGAACAGGCTCTGGAAATCGCAGATGCACTGGTATCAAGTGGAGCAGTGGATATCGTTGTTATTGACTCGGTAGCTGCTTTAGTTCCTAGAGCTGAGATCGACGGCGAGATGGGCGATACTCACATTGGACTGCAGGCTCGTCTGATGTCTCAGGCCCTGCGTAAATTATCGGGGTCTATCAATAAAACCAAAACGATCGCGTTGTTCATCAATCAGATCCGTGAAAAGGTCGGCGTGATGTTTGGTAACCCGGAAACTACGCCGGGTGGACGCGCACTGAAATTTTACTCAACTGTACGTCTGGAAGTCAGACGCGGTGAATCCATCAAGTCAGGTTCGGATATGACAGGGAATCGGACTAAAATCAAAGTAGTGAAAAACAAAATCGCTCCTCCGTTCAAGATCGCAATGGTAGATATCATGTATGGTGAAGGGATTTCTCAAATCGGAGAAATTGTCGACATGGGTTCAGACGTTGACATTATAACTAAAGCGGGTGCATGGTATTCTTATGGCGATGAAAGAATCGGACAGGGTAGAGAGAATGCCAAGCAGTACCTCAAGGACCACCCTGACCTTAGAATAGAAATTGAAAATAAAGTCAGAACCGCTTATGGCATCGGCGAATGAGATTCCTGTGGTAGAAGAAGAAAAAGAAAAAGAAGAAGATGTAGAAACGTTGAAAGTAGACTGACGCATCTTTCAGTAAGATCGGAAATCTATCTCTTGATATTCAAGAAGTCGGATTTCCGTTTTTTTTCTCAGAATGTTAAATTTCAGGATCCATATGAAGCAAAAAGCGCTCTCAGGAAAAACAATGTTGACAGAACACCTAAAGAACTATAAAATTAGAGTAGTATGTTGCTTTATTTTATAAAGTCAACGTCATCGTGTACTATAACTTAAATATGATATTATCAGTTTATGGAATATCTGATTATTTTTTATTGCATGAACAACTAAATAATGATACGGAGGTGATTAGATGGAAATACTTTCAATAGCCGCCGCTATCGTTACTTTAATTATTGGTTTAGTCGCAGGAGCTTATTTTACGAAACAAAGTTTTGAAAAAAGATTAGCTAATTCCAAACAGACAGCTGAAAACATTATTGACGACGCAAATAAAGAAGCTGAAACTTTGAAAAAGGAAGCGTTGCTGGAGGCAAAGGAAGAAATCCATTCTTATCGAACGGAAATAGAGTGGGAGCTAAAAGAACGCCGATCTGAAGTGTCTCGACAAGAAAATCAGAATTGCGCAACGTGAAGATAACATGGAGCGTAAAGAGAACACTATAGATAAAAGAGAAAGTTCACTTCAAAGCAGAGAAGATAAACTATCTGCTCGTCAGAAAAAAGTGGAAGAGCTGGAACAAACTGCAAAAGACGTTTTAGAAGAACAGAACGAAAAACTTCTATCGATTGCAGGCTTGTCTGAAGAAGAGGCGAAATCGGTTGTATTAAAACAGGCAGAACAAGAGCTGACTCGTGAAACGGCCATTATGGTAAAACGTTATGAGGATCAGGCAAAAGTTGAAGCTGATAAAAAAGCGAAAAACATTGTCGTTCAAGCAATCCAGCGTTGTGCTGCAGACCAGGTCACTGAGTCGACTGTCAGCGTGATCAATTTACCGAATGATGACATGAAAGGACGTATTATCGGTCGTGAAGGGCGAAATATCCGGACGTTAGAAAGTCTTACCGGTATGGACCTGATCATTGATGATACACCTGAAGCTGTAGTTCTAAGCGGATATGATCCAATTAGAAGAGAAGTAGCTAAAATGGCACTGGAGAAACTTATTTCAGATGGCCGCATTCATCCAGGTCGTATTGAAGAAGCTGTAGAAAAATCTCGTAAAGAAATGGACGAGCGAATCAGAGAAATTGGTGAAGAAGCCATGTTTGAACTGGGTATTCATTCGATCCATCCTGATTTAATGAAAATTATCGGACGTTTGCACTTTAGAACAAGTTATGGTCAGAATGTATTGAATCATTCAATTGAGGTCGCAAAACTTGCTGGTGTAATGGCTGCGGAGCTAGGCGAAGATGTTCAACTGGCAAAACGTGCCGGACTGCTTCACGATATAGGCAAGGCCTTAGATAGTGAAGTGGAAGGCTCGCACGTTGAAATCGGCGCACAAATAGCAATGAAATACCAAGAAAATGAAACAGTTATTAATGCGATTGCATCTCACCATGGTGATGTTGATGCAACTTCAGTCATTGCTGTCTTAGTCGAATCGGCAGATTCCATTTTCTGCTGCAAGACCGGGAGCGAGAAGTGAATCCTTAGAGCATTATCTACAACGACTTGAAAATCTAGAGAGAATCTCAAATAGCTTCAAAGGTGTCAAGAGAAAGTTATGCGATTCAAGCTGGACGAGAAGTGAGAATCATCGTCAAACCAGATGAATTGGATGACAGCATGGCATCCAAGTTAGCTAGAGATGTTCGTAAACAAATCGAAGATGATATGGACTATCCTGGACATATTAAAGTAACGGTTATACGCGAAACGAGAGCAATCGAATACGCTAAATAAAAGTTTATAGGTAAGACCAGTCATTGAAGTTCACACTTCCTGACTGGTCTTCTTTTTGTAGTTTTTTGTACAGCTCAATGCAGAGTATTTTTACGAGTTCCTAAACAGATTACCTAACTAGAAGAGTTCTGACTAATTCGGTGAGGAGATACTTCCTGAGCCGACTGTTTTCTTGTCTGGATGATCAACCCGTGAGATAAGCAATGAATGAGTCGACCATTTTTCGACCGAGATGACCAGACCCGATGACACCGGTCAAGTTCTTAACGAGTCGACCATTTTAGAGTCGAAATGGTCAACTGGCGAGAGAAGCAGAGAGTAGGTCGACCGTTTTTCGGTGCAAAAGGTCAACCCGAGAGAGAAGCCATGCTTGGGTCGACCATTTAAGCCGAACGGCATTAATGGCAAGAGAGAAGGTCATGAGTCGGCCATTCCCCGACGAAAATGGCCGACCGGAGAGACAAGGGCGTGCATGAGTTGACCATTTTTCGACCGAAATGGCCAACCCGTAAGACAGGCCATACTTGAGTCGACCATTTTAAAATAAACATGCATCCAGAAAACACCAATGATATTCGACAAGCCTTGATTCCCTCAACTAGCACCTACCCTTTATAAAGGAAAAATTTGACCCTGTTAAATTTATCTCTATTGACTATATCAATAGCCCGATTTTTCAGACTATTTTGATTTTCACGACTTAAAACTGGTAAAATAGGGTTAGTGACTAGAAATGAGGAATATATATGAAACTGTTATTTATTGGAGATATCGTCGGCCCTCTGGGAAGAGAGAAGCTTAGTGAATGGCTCCCTAAACTAAAGGATAAATATAAACCGCAGGCAACCATTGCCAACGGTGAAAATGCGGCTGATGGCCGGGGGATCACAGAAAAAATTTACAAGGAGCTTTTGCAGGCCGGAGTGGATCTGATCACGATGGGCAATCACACGTGGGACAAGCGGGAGATTTTTGATTTTATTGACGGTGCGAAAAAACTGATCCGCCCGGCTAATTACCCTGAAGCGGCTGCTGTACCCGGCCGGGGGATAGCCTATATCAAAATCAACCAGCTGGAACTCGCAGTGATCAATCTGCACGGGCGTTCGTTTATGGGTGATTATGAAGATCCGTTTCGGGTCGGTGAGAGCCTGGTGGAGGAAGCGTCCAAGCGTACGGCACATATCTTTATCGATTTCCATGCTGAAGCAACGAGTGAAAAAGAAGCGATGGGCTGGTTCATGGACGGGAAAGTTTCTGCCGTTGTCGGCACGCATACGCATGTCCAGACGAATGATGCGCGCATTCTGCCTGGCGGGACAGCGTATCAGACAGACGTCGGAATGACAGGGTTTTACGATGGAATATTGGGGATGAAGAAAGAACCGATATTACATAAGTTTACGACCCAGATGCCTCAGAGATTCGAAGTGCCTGAAAAAGGGAGAAGTAGGCTGAATGCCTGCTTTATAGACATTGACGATAAAACAGGAAAAGCCAGAAAAATCAAGCCGATACGCATCGACGATGATATGTCATTGTTTGAACTATAAGTCTAAGAACTTTACGAGAGAGTGATGGAAATGCCGCAAAAAACAAAACAGACACCAATGATGCAGCAGTATCTTGAAATTAAAAAGAAATATCCGCAGGCGTATCTATTCTACCGAATGGGTGATTTTTATGAACTGTTCTTTGAAGATGCTGTAGAAGTATCTCGCCTGCTGGAGTTGACGTTGACCAGCAGAAACAAGAAAGCAGAAGAACAGATACCGATGTGTGGTGTTCCGCATCATTCGGCTAAAGGTTATATCGATACACTGATCGGCATGGGCTATAAAGTGGCCATATGCGAACAAATGGAAGATCCCAAGGAAAGCAAAGGGATGGTCAGGCGGGAAGTGGTCCAGGTCGTCACACCGGGTACCGTGATGCAGTCTAAAACGGTTGATGCAAAAGAAAACAACTATATCGCTTCAGTGATGCAGCTGGAACAGATCATCGGTATTGCTCTCGCCGATCTGACGACTGGTGAAATGAAAGTCACACGTGTCACGGATACGGATGCAGCCGTCAATGAGCTGACGTCTCTCAACTGCAGGGAAGTGGTTTTTGAACCGGGAGAATTTCTGGAACTGCAGGAACTTCTGAAAAACAAATGGAACATGTCCGTTTCTCATTCCTCCGATCAGTCCGCTCAGGCATGATCTCAGACATCTTACGGAGGCTTTTGAACAGTCAGAACTGAAAACGCGTGATTGATTTACTGCTTGTTTATCTGTCGGAAACTCAGATGAGAGGTCTGGATCATCTTCAGGAAATCGAAGAATATGAGACGAACCAGTTTCTTATTTTTGGCCAGGAAGCCAGAAGAAATCTGGAACTGGCGGCGTCACTGAGAGACGGCAGCAAAAAAGGAACATTATTGTGGCTGCTTGACGAGACAAAAACAGCCATGGGCGGACGTATGCTGAAGGCATGGTTGGATAAGCCGCTGATACAGAAAAATGAAATCGAAGAAAGAATGAATTATGTAGAAAGCCTGCTCAATCACTTTTTTGAAAGAAACGATCTGAAAGAAATCCTTAAAAAAGTTTACGATCTGGAACGACTGGCAGGACGGACAGCATTCGGGACAGTCAATGCGAGAGACCTCGTGCAGCTGAAGCACTCACTTGAACAGATTCCTTATATCCGAGAGATCCTTGAGCTGCTTAACGCTGAAGATGACTGGTCCGGTTATTTGAACCAGCTGGATCCCATCGAAGACGTCAAGGATCTGATCGAAACTGCCATAGTCAAAGAGCCGCCGTTGTCGACCACAGAGGGTGAAATCATCAAGGCAGGCTATCACCAGCAGCTGGATCAGTACAAAGAAGCGATGACTAACGGCAAGCAGTGGCTGGCTGAACTGGAACAGAAAGAACGGGCGGCGACCGGGATCAGGAATCTGAAGATCGGATTCAATAAGGTATTCGGTTATTATATCGAGGTTTCCAAGGGCAACGTATCCAAGCTCGAGGAAGGCCGCTACGAAAGAAAACAGACTCTGACGAATGCCGAGAGGTACAGTACGCCGGAATTGAAAGAAAAAGAATCACTGATACTGGAAGCTGAAGAGAAGTCAAAAAGTTTAGAGTATGAATTGTTTACAGTTGTAAGGGATCAGGTCAAGGAACAGATCGAGCGTCTGCAGCGCTTGGCAAAAGTGATAGCAAAAATCGATGTCCTGCAGAGTTTTGCGACAGTGAGCGAAGAGTACAATTACGTCAGGCCTGCCTTCAGGATGGACAGTCAGGATGTGTCGATCACAAAAGGCAGACATCCCGTGGTTGAAAAAGTGATGGGCGAGCAGGCGTACGTCCCCAACGATGTCGAGCTGGTGGATGAGACATCTGTGCTGCTGATCACCGGACCCAACATGTCGGGTAAAGGACGCACATGCGTCAGCTGGCGCTTACCGTCGTGATGGCGCAGATGGGCTGCTTTGTTCCGGCAGAGAAAGCGGTGCTTCCGCTGTTTGACCGTCTCTATACCCGGATCGGTGCAATGGATGATCTGATCGGTGGTCAGAGTACGTTTATGGTGGAGATGAACGAGACAAATCAGGCACTGGCCAATGCGACTCCAAAGAGTCTGCTGCTGTTCGATGAAATAGGCAGAGGGACAGCGACTTACGATGGAATGGCCTTAGCTGAAGCCATTATCGAGTATGTGCATGATAAAATCAGAGCCAAGACATTATTTTCCACGCACTACCATGAACTGACTGTGCTGGATGAGCGCCTTCTCCACTTGAAAAATATTCATGTCGGAGCGGTAGAAGACGAAGGGATCTGGTCTTTCTGCACCAGATGCTGCCTGGACCGGCAGACAAGAGTTACGGTGTTCAAGTAGCCAAGCTGGCCGGACTACCCGCACCGCTTCTGAAACGAGCGGAAAGCATTTTAAAAGATTTGGAAAAGAAAGAAGAGCATCTGTTTGAAGAGCCGAAAAACGGCAAGCCTGCTGATCCGGGAAAACAGGAACAGCTGGATTTATTCGAACCGCTGGATAAAAATGAAACAGCGGTCATCGAACAGCTTCAGAAAATGAATGTCATGGCAACGACACCGATGGATGCACTTCAGATCCTGAATGAGCTGCAGCAGAAACTAAAGGATTAGAAATGAAAGTTGGGTAAATAATATGACAGAAAAAATTCGGATCATGTCTTCCAGGCTGGCTAATCAGATAGCTGCCGGAGAAGTGATCGAACGACCCGCTTCCGTCGTCAAAGAACTGCTGGAAAATGCCATCGATGCCGGCAGTTCACGCATGCGAGGTCTTTGTTGAAGAAGCGGGACTGAAAAGCATACAGGTCATCGATGACGGGGAAGGCATCCCGTCAGGATCGAAGCCGTATCGGCATTTGAGCGACATGCGACATCAAAACTCATCACGGATGAAGACTTGTTCAGGATCCGTACCCTCGGTTTTAGAGGAGAGCCCTGCCGAGTATCGCCTCTGTTTCGAAAATCATACTGGAAACGGCTGAAGAAAGCAGACCGGGGTGTCAGCTGGTGATCCACGGAGGCGAAGTTCTGAGAGAGCGTGCAGCCTCTTCCAGAAAAGGAACGAACATCAAAGTCGAGGAACTCTTTTACAATACTCCGGCTCGGCTGAAGTATGTCAAAACACTGCAGACTGAACTGGCGCATATCAACGATACGGTCAACCGTCTGGCCCTGTCTCATCCTGAAATAGCTTTCCGGCTCGTTTCAGACGGCAACACGATGATCAGAGACTGCCGGAAACGGAGATCAGAAGCAGGCGATCGCCGGTGTCTATGGTGTCAGTATCGCCAAAAAAATGCGGGAAATAACTGAGACGTCATTTGATTTTGAGGTGTCTGGTTTCGTTTCCCTGCCTGAGATCACGCGGGCCAATAATAAATACATCTCCGTCATCATCAATGGCCGCTATATCAGAAACTATGCATTGAACAAGGCGATCGTCGAGGGTTTCGGCTCGAAGCTGATGATCGGGCGCTACCCAATAGCTGTCATCAATGTCGAACTGGATCCGCAGCTTCTTGATGTCAACGTCCATCCGACCAAGCAGCAGATTAGGATCAGTAACGAAAAAGAACTGGGCCAGCTCATCAGCTCAGCGATAGCCAAGCGCATGGATCAGGAAGTAAGGATCCCCAGCGCTCTGGACAATCTGAACAAGAAAACTGATCCGTCTGCAAGGTACCCTAAAGATGAACAGACCCGACTGGCGTTTGAGGACACTAGAGAAGAAGCCTATCGGGACCAAGAAAAAACAGAAGCTTCGACTCAGCCCCCGGGGTACGGCTGGGGCACATCCCGCGTTTCTGAAAACCCGGCCCATAGTGAATACGGAAAAAATGTCCCCCGTGACAAAGAAACTGCTGAACCATCCGTAGATTGGATCGATACAGCACCACTTCTTCACGAAGAACCTGTGCTGAAGACGGTAGAGAAGACGAGTGATCTGCCCGAACAGTCTGAGCAGTTTCCGGATCTTGAATACATCGGGCAGATGCACGGGACCTATTTATTTGCTCAGAACGAGACCGGGCTGTATATCATCGACCAGCATGCGGCTCAGGAGCGGATCAAGTACGAATATTACAGGGAAACCATCGATCAGAGCGGCACAGAAATTCAGGAGCTGCTGATCCCCATCGTACTCGAATATCCGTCAAATGAAGCATTGACTATAAAAAACAGCAAAGACAAACTGGCAGAAGCATCAATTTATTTAGAAGACTTCGGGCAGAACAGCTTTATCGTCAGACAGCACCCGACATGGATGCTTGCTGGACAAGTGGAAGAAACGATCAAGGAAATGATCGACTTCTTCCTGGAAAAATCGACGCTGACAGTGAATAAATTCAGAGAAGCAGCCGCAATCATGATGAGCTGCAAGCGATCGATCAAAGCCAATCACTATCTGTCAAACGATGAAGCAAGAGAACTGTTGAGACAGCTTAAACGGACGAAAAACCCTTATAACTGTCCGCACGGCAGACCTGTCATGGTAAACTTTACCACCAAAGATATGGAAAAAATGTTCAAGCGCATTCAGGATCCTCATTGATTTGAGGATCTTTTCATTTTAAAAAAGATCAGGCTCTTTCAATTGCTAATCTTCAGTCTCTTCACTTACAATTAGTAGTAGAGAATTTTAAGTGAAATTTTATGAAAGAGGGATAAAGATGGATGTCGTATCGAATGATCATGAATCAGCTGGGATAAGCAGAGCAACGTAGAGTCGGTAGCTAAACGTACAAACACGGACACGTCTACCGTACAGAAAATCGCACAGATGGGCTTGCCGATGATCATGGAAGGATTGAATGACCGGACATCAAAAGATCCTCAAGCTTCAGAAGAGCTGGCAGCCAGCGCTTCTAAACATACCGGAGATGATACGGAACATTTGGATAAACTACTGGACAAATCAGATAAGACAGAGGGGAATCGTCTCCTTGACATGGCGTTCGGCTCCAACGAAGAGGAAGTCGAAAAACGTATAGCCGACAAGACAGGTACAGAGTCATCAAAGTTAAATGTGCTGTCATGCTTGCCCCGCTCGCGTTGAGCATGGTGGCCAAGCGCAGTTCGTCCAGCCAGTCTCTGACAGGTTCAAGTGTCTCACAGCTGCTTGGAGGCTTGACTGATGGCGTAAAGAAGGAATCCCAAGCATCGGGCTACGGTGATATCCTGTCGTCAGTACTGGGCAGTGGCAGTTCAAATAAGAATGAACAGAATCAGAACAATACCATGGACAAAGCCAAGGATGCATTAGGCAGTCTCTTTGACAAAAAATAAAGGAGTGAGTGAGCATGTCGATAAATAAAGACAAGAAAGAATTAAAAGAAAAACTGACACCGATTCAGTACAAAGTGACACAGAAAAATGCAACGGAGAGACCCGGCACCGGCGAATATGATCAGTTTTTTGAAGAAGGCATCTACGTTGACGTCGTGAGCGGGGAACCGCTTTTTTCTTCTAAAGATAAATACGATGCGGGATGCGGCTGGCCGTCGTTCACTAAACCAATAAAAAAAAGAACGGTCAAAGAAAAAAGGGATTCTGCCTTTGGAATGGAGCGCACGGAAGTCAGAAGCATGGAAGCCGACTCTCATCTGGGTCATGTCTTTACCGATGGGCCTCAAGATAAGGGTGGACTCAGGTACTGCATCAATTCTGCAGCAATGAAATTTATTCCGAAATCTCAGCTAAAAGAAAAGGGCTATGAAGAGTATTTAGCAGAATTTGAATAAGGATCAAAAATTGAAAAAGAGTAAAAACACTTGTTCAGAAGGCAGTTTAATGAACAGGTGTTTTTATGTTATACTATTAAAGATTGACTACACGTGGGAAGAGGAAAATAAATGTTCGAATACATAAAAGGGACACTCAAACATATTTATCCGGGCTATGTTGTGCTGGAGACGAATGGTATCGGGTATAAAATACTGATGGCAAATCCATTTCGTTATTCTGAAAAACTGCACAGTGAAGACACGATTTATCTTTATCATGATGTGAAGCAGGATGCCATGAATCTCTTCGGGTTTGTCACACTGCAGGAAAAAAATCTGTTTCTGAAACTGATCAATGTTTCGGGCATCGGTCCGAAATCTGCACTGGCGATCCTGGCAAATGAGGACCATCAGGGATTTGTGCAGGCGATAGAAGACAATAACACCACTTTCCTGACGAAATTTCCGGGAGTCGGAAAAAAGACGGCAGCTCAAATCGTTCTTGATCTGAAAGGGAAACTGTCAGGATTCGATGTTTCGGATACTAAGATCAGACATGCTTCAAGCCAGTCGGTCCAGTCCGGTAATGCTTCTTTTGAAGAAGCGATGGAAGCGCTGCTCGTTTTAGGGTATTCCAGCCGGGACATCAGCAAGGTACGCAAGCAGCTCGACCAGCAGGCAGAGCTGACTACGGATACCTACATTAGAGAAGCTTTAAGCAAGTTAATGAAAAAGTAAATGCAGCTGACTAGAGAAAAAGGAGAAAGACATGGAAGAAAATCGTTCCGTCACATCTGATCATCTTTTAAATGAACATGAACAGTCGCTGGAGCAGACGCTCCGTCCGCAGAGACTGTCGGATTACCTTGGTCAGGAAAAAATAAAGAAGAGCTGGCAATATATATTGAGGCTGCCCGGCTGAGGGAAGAAGCGCTGGATCATGTACTTTTGTATGGTCCGCCAGGGTTGGGTAAGACAACAATGGCCATGGTCATTGCCAATGAAATGGATGCGGATATCCGCACGACCAGTGGACCGGCAATAGAAAAGCCGGGAGATTTAGTTGCGCTGCTCAACGATCTGGAACCAGGAGGTATTTTATTTATCGATGAAATACACCGTATGCCGCGTATAGCAGAAGAAATGTTGTATTCTGCAATGGAAGATTTTTATGTCGATATCATCATTGGCCAGGGCGATACCGCTCATCCTGTCCATTTTCCGTTGCCTCCGTTCACGCTTATCGGAGCAACGACTCGGGCGGGGACTTTATCGGCACCGTTAAGAGACCGGTTCGGTATTCTTTCGCATATGGAGTACTACAATAAAGAGGAACTCAAGGATATCGTCCTGCGGTCGGCCAATGTCCTGCAGACAGAAATCAATTTAAAGGGCGCGTATGAAATCGCAAGGCGCTCGAGAAGGAACGCCTAGGATCGCTAACCGTTTACTGAAAAGGGTCCGTGATTACGCCGAAGTCAAAGGGAAAGGCGTCGTGACCGAAACGATTGCCTCCAAAGCTCTGGATCTACTGCGCGTGGATCATGAAGGTCTTGATATAGTTGACCAGAAACTGCTGACGACACTGATCAGACTTTATGGCGGCGGACCGGTGGGACTGAATACTCTTTCAGCCAATATTGGAGAAGAAGTAGACACGGTCGAAGATATGGTGGAACCTTATCTTCTGCAGGAAGGTTTTCTGCAGCGCACATCAAGGGGTCGCCTCGCTACACAGAAAGCATATGTACACTTTGAACTGACCCATCTTAGGACAGAATAATTATTTAATAAGGAGAAAACACATGACTTTATCAACAAACGATTTTGATTTTCAATTACCGGAAGAACTGATTGCTCAAACACCTCTGGAAAACCGGTCCTCATCACGCATGATGGTCCTGTCGACAGAGACTGAAACCATTGAAGATAAACACTTTGAGAATATCGTGGATGAACTGGAATCTGGCGATGCACTTGTTATGAACAATACACGTGTACTTCCTGCCCGTCTTTACGGAATGAAAGAAGAAACCAATGCTCATATGGAAGTCCTGCTGCTCAAAAACACCGAGGGAGATACCTGGGAAACCCTGATGAAACCGGCGAAGAAAGCAAAAAAAGGGACGGTTATCAGTTTCGGTGACGGCAGGCTTAAAGCAACCGTTACTGAAAAACTGGAGCACGGTGGCCGAATGGTGGAATTTACTTATGAGGGGATCTTCTTAGAGACCCTGGAATCTCTGGGCGAAATGCCTCTGCCTCCTTACATCAAAGAACGTCTGGATGATCAGGAACGTTATCAGACTGTTTATGCAAAGGAAAACGGCTCTGCTGCCGCACCGACTGCGGGTCTGCATTTTACCAAAGACATTATGGATAAAATACAAGCTAAAGGTGTCAAAATTGTCTTTCTGACCTTGCACGTCGGGTTGGGAACATTCCGGCCGGTCAGCGTCGAAAACATCGACGAACACAAAATGCACGCTGAATTCTATCAGCTGTCAGCAGAAGCTGCAGCCGATCTGAACGAGACGCGAAAAACGGGGGACGGATCGTGGCTATAGGTACGACATCCATCCGGACGCTGGAAACGATCGGTAAAGCAAATGCCGGCGAGCTGAAAGCGGACAGTGGCTGGACGGATATCTTCATTTCACCTGGCTATGAATTCACTGTCGTCGATGCCTTTCTCACCAATTTCCATCTGCCGAAATCCACTTTGATCATGCTGGTGAGTGCCTTTGCGGGCAGAGAGTTTGTTTTGAAAGCATATAACCATGCTGTAGAGGAAAAGTACAGATTCTTCAGTTTCGGTGATGCGATGTTTGTTAAAAAAGATGAGTCTAAAAAGAGTCAGGAGAAATTTCAAATGAGTAATCACCCGGTCACATATAAACTGGAAAAAAGAAAAGCACACCGGTGCCCGTCTCGGAACGATCACGACTCCCGCACGGCACCTTTGAAGCACCGATGTTCATGCCTGTGGGTACGCTGGCTGACAGTGAAAACAATCGCACCTGAAGAGCTGGAAGAAATGGGTGCAGGCATTATTTTGAGCAATACCTACCACCTCTGGCTGCGTCCTGGTGCGGATCTGATTGCGGAAGCCGGAGGACTGCACAAATTCATGAACTGGGACAAAGGAATCTTGACTGATTCAGGCGGCTTCCAGGTGTTTTCACTTTCAGACTTGCGCGATATCAAAGAGGAGGGCGTGCATTTCAGAAGTCATCTTGATGGTTCCAAGCTCTTTTTGTCACCTGAAAAAGCGATACAATGTCCAGAACAAGCTGGGCCCGGATATCATGATGAGTTTTGATGAATGTCCGCCTTATGATGAAAGCTATGACTACGTCAAAAAATCGAGTCGAACGGACCTCGAGATGGGCAGAAAGAGGGCTGGAAGCTCATAAAGAACCCTGATACCCAGGGACTGTTCGGCATCGTACAGGGTGCCGGTTTTGAAGATCTGAGAAAACAGTCAGCCAAAGACCTGACGAGCATGGATTTTGCCGGCTATTCTATCGGCGGGCTTTCTGTAGGAGAGCCTAAAAAGGAAATGTACCGAGTGCTTGATTTCACGACGCCGCTGCTCCCGGAAAACAAACCGCGCTATTTGATGGGCGTAGGGACGCCTGATGCGCTTATTGAAGGCGTGATGCGTGGTGTGGACATGTTCGACTGCGTCCTTCCGACCCGGATTGCCAGAAACGGCACGACCATGACAAGCAAGGGACGTCTTGTCGTTAAAAATGCTGTATATGCCAGAGACTTCCGTCCGCTTGATGAGAACTGTGACTGCTACACATGCCGCAATTACTCCAGAGCTTATCTTAGGCATCTGATCAAATCCAACGAAACTTTCGGCCTGAGACTGACCAGTTATCATAACCTTTATTTCCTGATCAATCTTATGAAAAATGTCCGTCAGGCGATCAGAGAAGATAATCTTCTGGAATTCAAAGAACATTTCTTTGAGGAATATGGATACAATAAACCCAACGCAAAAAACTTCTAAAGTTTAAGAATATGTCTGGCAATTTGTTCGAAAATTTGCTAAGGTTAGTAACGACACGTTAATCCTTGTGATTAATCTGTACACATCTTATTTACTTTTAGCATGTAAAAAGAATCGACGGAGGAATGTTTAAATGGAATTAATTGGAGCTATGCTGCCATTTATAGTGATCATGGGACTGATGTATGTGTTGATGATCAGACCACAGCAAAAGAAAGCAAAAGAAACTCAGAATATGTTGAGTTCTCTGAAAAAAGGGGATTCAGTGGTTACGATCGGTGGACTGCATGGTATCGTTGATGAAGTCATTGAAGCCAACAATACAGTTGTCATCGACTGTGAAGGTATTTATCTGACATTTGAACGACGTGCGATCGCACGCATCGTGACGAAAGCTGAAAATGCGACTGCTGCTCAACCTGAAGAATTAGGTACGAACACACCTGAAGATTCAGTTGACAACAAATAGGATGAGGGAGACTACGTTACTCCCTTCTCTGTTGAGCTAAGGAGGTAGTATCTTGGACGTTACATCCAAAGATTTTTCCCGATATGATGTCTGGCTGAATCAGAAATTAACTGAGTTTAAAAAGCATGGTTACGATCAGGTAAGTCTTGATGACTTATGGGAATACTGCACTGAATTTATGTGGAAACATCACAAGCGGGAAAGGTATCATCAGGAAGTCAGTGATATCATGGCGATCGATGCGAATGATTATTTCAACTACGCTTCGCTCAAAGCTCAGGTATACAGTGTCTCATCACTTGATGAAATGGAATGGGATGACTTATTAGGTTAATAATACACAGGAACAAGTAGAATGGGTCATCCATCTGCTTGTTTTTTCTTATATCCGCAATCGGTAGGTATTCAGTCACATTCGTATTCGTTATTTATCAGGATTTTTAGTATAATACGGTTAAACAGTCATGCTGGGAGGGGATAAAGTTGCGCTACGGTATTCTGATATTTGATGAACCCAAAAAAGACACATCGCGCAAGATCATTCATGTCGATATGGATGCCTTCTATGCATCGGTCGAGATAAGAGAAAATCCTTCTCTGAAAAATAAACCTGTCATCATTGCCAGACACCCGAAAGATACTGGTGGCCGGGGCGTTGTTACGACCGCGAGCTACGAAGCCAGGAAATTTGGTGTCCATTCAGCCATGAGTGCACAGAAAGCCTTTGAATTATGCCCCCAAGGCTTGTTCGTTCCTCCCAGCTTTGACTTATATAAAGAGGCGTCAAGAAAGATGCACCGGATTTTCCACCGCTATACGGATAAGATCCAGCCTTTATCGCTGGATGAGGCGTATCTGGATGTGACGAGCAATCATATTGGACAGAAAAGTGCCACACTCATCGCTGAAAAAATAAGAAAAGAGATCTTCAAGGAACTGAACCTGACCTGTTCGGCCGGTGTTTCGTACAATAAATTTCTGGCAAAAGTGGCTTCGGATTATAACAAACCGGACGGCATTACTGTTATTCCTCCGGAAAAGGCACACGACTTTCTGGTTCATCTGCCTATCGAGAAATTTCACGGAGTAGGAAAGAAATCTGTTGAAAAAATGCATACTCTGGGAATCTATACGGGACAGGATTTATTCGATAAAGATGAACTGGAACTTGTCACCCACTTTGGTAAAATGGGACATTCGCTGTACCGGAAGGTAAGAGGGATCGATGACAGTGAGGTAAAAACCGACCGGGAACCGAAATCTGTCGGTAAAGAATCGACCTTCTCTCATAACCTGACAGCAGAAAATGAAGTGATCCAGGCTCTGAGACTGCTGGCGAGTAAAGTCATGAAGAATTTAAAGAAAAAACAGAAACATGGAAAGACTGTGGTTTTAAAGATCCGTTACGAGGATTTTCAGACTTACACGAGACGTCAGACCTTTCCGAACTACATCGAAAACGAAGAGGAACTATTTCAGATCGCTGTATCCATATGGGAAGAAGAAAGTCTGGATCTGAGCATCAGACTGCTTGGGATAACGGTCACAGGTCTGGACTCCGTTGTATATGAGAACATACCATTACCTTTATGGCAGTCTTACCTTACTGAAAGGAGTAGTGATCCGTATGAAGACTAAACATGAACAGATCCTTACGTTTATCGAATCACTGCCGGTCGGTGAAAAACTGTCTGTGAGACTGATAGCTAAAGAACTGAATGTAAGTGAAGGCACAGCTTACCGGGCAATCAAAGAAGCCGATAATCTGGGCCTGGTTTCCACGATCGAACGTGTGGGGACTATCCGGATCGAATCGAAAAACGGGGATAATATTGAAAACCTGACTTATGAAGAGATCGTAAAAATCATTGACGGCGAGGTTCACGGAGGGATCACAGGGTCTGAAAAAGACACTGACCAAATTTGTGATCGGTGCCATGACAGAAGAAGCGATGCTGCGCTATATTTCAGAAGAATCGCTGATGATCATCGGTAACAGAGAAGCAGCACAGGAACTGTCACTGAATCATGGTGCCGCCGTTCTCATCACGGGTGGTTTTCGGCCGGGACTCGATGTCATTCGGCTGGCTGATCAGAAAGAACTGCCTCTGATCAGCACCAGTTATGACACCTTCACTGTGGGGACGATGATTAACCGTGCTATGACGGACCAGCTGATCAAAAAGAAGATCCTGCGCGTGCAGAACATTTATACACCCGTCGAAAAGACTCAATATCTGAAAAAAGAGGATACTGTCTATGCCTACCGTATGCTCAATCAGAAAAGCATGCACTCAAGATTTCCGGTCGTTCTGGCAGACAAGCGGCTCGCTGGAATCGTCACAGCTAAAGATGTTGTGGGTCAGGACGATTCTGTTTCGATCGATAAAGTGATGACCAAAAATCCGGCTTATGCCAAAAAAAATATGAGTGTAGCTTCAGTTGCACACACGATGATCTGGGATGGTCTGGAGGTCATGCCCGTCGTCTCGGATGACATGACGCTGAGCGGTGTGGTATCAAGGCAGGACATCATGAAAGCCATGCAGTCCGTTCAGAAGCAGCCTCAATCCGGAGACACCATATCGGATCAGATCAATCAGATGATCAAAGATTCTGATGAAGAAAGTTTTACTTTCCAGGTGACGCCGCAATCGACTGACAGCATGGGGACCATCTCATTCGGTGTATTGAGCGAGGTCATTACCGAATCGGTATACAACTACTTATCGAAGCTGAAAAAAAAGAATCTCGTCGTTGAGCAGATGAATCTGCATTATTTCAATATGATCCATCTTGGCAATTCACTGACGATCAAACCAGTCGTCTTTGATGAAAACAGACGTTCAGCCAGACTGGATGTTCAGGTTTATTCGGAAAAAGTCCTGGCGGCCAAAGCGCTGGTCGTCTGTCAGCTTATTCAAAAAAAATAGTATCAAAAAGGAGCAGAATTAATGGAAATGAAGTCTGAAAATATAGAAGATTACGCTATCAAAAAAGCGGTTTGGGATATAATCAAAAAGTGGGATACGATCATTATCCATCGCCATGTCAGACCGGATCCGGATGCGATCGGTTCCCAGTGTGCGCTGAGAGAGATGATAAAAGCAACCTTTCCTGAGAAAACAGTGTTTGCAGCTGGTGCAACTGTAGATGATTTGAATTACCTGGATACCATGGATTATGTCGAACAGGATACTTATGATGATGCACTGGTCATCGTCACGGATACCGCCAATATCAAACGGATAGACGGGGACAATTTCAGGCTGGCGAAACAGTGGATCAAGCTGGATCATCACCCGCTGGATGATCCTTATGGTGAAGTGGAATGGATCAATACTAAGGCCAGCAGCTGCTGCGAAATGGTTGCAGATCTCTGGCTGACTTTTAAAGATGAAATAACCATGACCAGCAAAGCGGCCCGACTTCTTTACGGCGGGATCGTCGGTGACACCAACCGCTTTTTGTATGACGGGACATCGCCTTATACCATGCAGATTGCCGGGGAACTGATGAAATTCGACTTTTCACATACTGAACTGAATAATAAAATGAATGAAATCGAACCGAGCACAAGCAAACTGATGGGGTATGCTCTGGAGAACTTTGAATTATTGGAAGAAGGCCTCGGCTATATCATCCTGACGCAGGAAACGCTGGAATCGTTAGGAGTCGAAGACAGCGATACTCATCCGATCGTTCCCTTCTTAGGAAAAATTGCCGGGGTGAAAGCATGGGCTGTATTTGTGGAACAGCCTGAAGGGTCGTACAGGTGCCGTTTACGTTCGAAAGGGCCGGTCATCAATGATATTGCATCCGACCACGGTGGAGGCGGTCATCCTCTGGCCAGTGGCGCTCACGCTAAAGACAGTGATGAAATCAAGACGATCATCAATGAACTGAAAGCAGCCGTTAAATAGTGCCGCCAATAATCCTTCTAAAGTCCGATAGACTAATTCGGTGGATATGGTAACCTTGACTAATAGACTGATATCAAACTTATAGAGGGATAAATATGAATAAAAATAAACTGAATACATTGTTGAGAAATTATTTCAATCGTCTGCGTGACTTTCTTTCACCCAGACTGGAGCGTTTGTTCGTTCTTTCGAAAAGAAAGTGGAAAAGACTGCATTTAACTAAGATCATGATACTTGCCGTACTGATTGTTTCTCTAGCCTTCAGTGTATACCTGGCTGTCCTGGCAAAAACAGCCAACGTCGATGCGCTGCATGCTGGCCTGGCGCAGTCTACGAGAGTGATGGATCATAATGGTGAACAGGCCGGGACGCTTTATGCACAGAAAGGGACATTTATCGAAATCGATGCGATGTCGGATAATATTTCTGATGCAGTTGTTGCGACGGAAGACCAGCGTTTTGAGTCTCATAGGGGCTTCGATCCGATCGGGTTAGGGAGAGCGGCATTCGGCTATGTCATCAACAGAGGTCAGATCGTTGGTGGAGGAAGTACGATCACCCAGCAGCTGGCGAAAAACGCTTATTTATCTGCGGACCAGACGATCATGCGGAAACTCAAGGAACTCTTTCTGGCCATTGAGATCGAAAAAAATTACAGTAAAGACCACATAATGGAAATGTATTTGAATAATGCCTACTTCGGGAACGGGGTCTGGGGCGTGGAAGACGCATCACTGAAGTATTTCGGCAAATCAGCTGGCGACGTGACGGTTCCGGAAGCAGCTGCCATCGCGGCTATGCTGAAAGCGCCCAGTCACTATAATCCTATCGATGATTACGCCAGATCGATCGAACGTAGAAATGTCGTGCTTAAATTAATGGCGGACACCGGAGTCATTTCAGAAGCTGAAAAAAATGAGTATCAGTTATCAGAGTTGACCTTGACAGACCGATACAGCCGTAAGGACAGTTACCGTTATCCATACTATTTTGATGCGGTGACAAACGAGGCAAGTAAAAAATATGGGATTGAAGAAGAAGATCTGCTGAACAACGGATACACGATCTACACGTCGCTCGATCCGGTCCATCAGCAGCAGATGGATAATGTCTACAGGAATGACGGACTGTTTGAAACGGCAGGTGACGGCACAAAAGCGCAAAGTGCCTCGGTTGCTTTGGATTCTGAAACTGGCGGTGTCACAGCCGTTGTCGGCGGGAGAGGCGATTATACTTTCAGAGGACTGAACAGAGCCACAATGATCTACAGACAGCCGGGATCAGTCATCAAACCGCTGGGCGTCTATGCACCTGCTCTGGAAGAAGGCTATGATCCGTACTCCATGCTTGTGGATGAAGAACTGTCATATGGAGAGACTGATTATACACCAACCAACTTATCTGGGACCTATCAGGGAGAAGTACCCATGTATGAAGCCTTATCCAGAAGTCTGAATGCACCGACTGTCTGGCTGCTCAACGAGATCGGCATTGACAAAGGAATCAGAAAACTGGATCGGTTTGGTATCCAGGCAGCTGAATCCGACAGAGAACTGGGCGCTGTTGCCCTGGGTGGTATGGATACCGGCGTGTCGCCCTTGCAGATCGCTAGTGCTTACAGTGTTTTCGCGAATAACGGCTTGCGGGCGGAACCGCACTTCATTACAAAGATAGTGGATGCAACAGGTGCCATTGTAGTGGACAATACCGAGGTCAAAGCCAGTCGCGTATTGTCAGCAGAAGATTCGAACGTGATGAACAGCATGCTGCTATCTGTCTTTGAATCAGGCACGGCACGAAACAATCAGCCGGGTCAGTATAAAATAGCCGGGAAAACAGGCACGACACAAACAGAAAGTGGTATTGGAGCAAAGGATCAGTGGATCGTCGGCTATACCCCCGATATCGTCGTGGCTAGCTGGACAGGCTATGACATGAACGAACATCATTTGACCACCTACAGTTCTCAAGGGCATCGGGATGGTTCTGAAGGCTCAGATGGAAGGGATCCTGCCGAATACGGAGCAGTCGACTTTCTTGGTTGAAGAAGCAGGTGAAGGCTATCAGCCCGAGTCTCCTTCAATCATTGACCGCTTTACTGGAGGCATTGAAGAGGCCGGAGAAGTACTAAAGGAAGGCGCTTCTCTGTTCAGAGAAAAAACGAGTGAACTGCTGGATGTCTTCCGGAACCGATCAGAAAATGAATAGGTGAACGGCAGGATTCTTTTCTGGTAACTGTTTTCTATTCATGATACACTTATTGAGGAAGAAAAAACGTTCGTATAAGAACGAAAACTGAAGGGATGATAGTATGTCCGTAAATATTTATGACACGGCTAATCAATTAGAACAAGACTTGAGAAAAACTGAAGAATTCAAACAGCTTGATGCAGCATTCAAAGCTGTAAAAGAAGATGAAGAAGCCAATCAGGTCTTCAACGAGTTCAGACAAGTTCAGCAAATGATCCAGCAGAAACAGATGAGCGGTCAGGAAATCACTGAAGAAGAAGCTCAGCAGGCACAGGAAATTTCCGGCAAGATCGGTGAAAATGAAATCATCACTAACCTGCTGGAAGCTGAAAAACGCGTTGGACAAATGATCGATGATATCAATCAGACAGTACTGAAACCTGTCAGAGAATTATATCAGTAAAAAGGATTATCAGGGACTTGCTCGTTGAGCGGGTCCTTTTCCTGGAACCAATAAAGAACATACGTGCCCGAAAAGGGAGGAGGAGTCAATTTGGTCAAATACATACATGCGGCTGATCTGCATCTGGACAGTCCATTTAAAGGACTGAAAAATATACCTGAAAATCTCTTTGATAAAATCAAGGCTTCAACTTTTGAGTCACTGAAAAACATTGTCGATACGGCTGTCAGCCACAACGTTGACTTTGTTCTGCTGGCAGGAGATATCTATGATGTCGAAGACCGCAGCATCCGTGCGCAGGTGTATTTAAAGAAGAGCTCGGACCGCCTGAATATAGGCCGGCATCAAAGTCTACCTTGTTCACGGGAATCATGATTTTGTGACCAGCCGTGAACTGCATCTGGCACTCCCGGAAAACGTTGAGGTGTTCGGTCCTGATGTCGAAACCAGACGACTCGAAACAAGAAATAATGAGCGAGTCGCGATCAGCGGCTTCAGCTATGACAGAAACTGGATCGAGGAACGCAAGATTCTGGAGTATCCAGCGTGATGCGTCTATTGATTTTCATATCGGGATTCTGCACGGATTCATGGAAGGTCAGGACTCTGAACATGCAAAGTATGCGCCCTTTTCCATCACGGAACTGAAAGAAAAAAATTATGATTACTGGGCACTTGGGCATATTCACAAACGACAGCAGCTGAGCCGGCATCCACTTGATTCTCTACAGCGGAAACACTCAAGGCAGGCACAAAAATGAACCAGGTGAAAAAGGCTGCCTGCTTGTCGAACTGACTAAAACCAGTGAGGAGGTGACTTTTGTCCCGACTGCGGAGATGAAATGGGTCTCCCTTACTCTGGATGTCACAGCCTGCGAGTCACTGAATGACGTATTCGAACAGGTAAAGAATGAACTGGAAAAAGAGGAGTATGGAAACTGTCTGATCAGTCTGACGCTGAAAGTATCGGTAGAAACACCATCGTACAGTAATAAGGAAACTGGAAGATGAGGCGTTTTATCAGGTGTTCCAGCGAACAGATACATTGTCATTTACGTATATCGTCTCTTACGCGGTCAAATTCAGAAGAGAAGACGAGCAGATGCTGTCTCTGGAAAGTTCTTTCCCGTCAGCCTGGGAAAAAGCAATCGAAGATGTTCATGAGGACGAAGCGTTCAGGATGCTGACGCAGGAACTTTTCGGCATGCATGCGTATGCGAAATTCACTGGTGCTGAGCATGAAAACTACAAAAATGATATCATATCAGCGGCAGAAAACTTGCTGATTCAAGATCTGGGAGACGGGATAAGCCATGATAATTAAAAAACTGATCATATACGGATACGGAAAGTGGATCGATACTGAATTTGATGTCAATGCACCTTTTCATCTTTTTTATGGAGGAAATGAAGCCGGGAAATCGACATTGATGTCGTTTATTCATAGTATCTTCTTCGGGTTTCCGACTAGACACAGTTCCGCCAGTCGTTATGAACCCAAAGAAAGCAGCCGTTACGGCGGCAAAATCATCATACAGGATAAACGCTACGGTGAAGTGAGTATCGAGCGTGTTCTGGGGAAAGTAACGGGGGATGTGACCGTTCAGTTTGAGGACGGTACAACTGGAGATGATTCTCTGCTGACGACGCTGTTTTACGGTAAGTCGCGCACTTTTTTCGAGAGCATCTATTCGTTTAATCTGAAAGGGATCGAGGATATCCAGGAATTGAATAAAGATCAGCTGAACCGGTATTTTTTGAGTATCGGAGCACTTGGCCACGAAAAGTACTTAAAAAAAGCGGATCAGTACCATTCTCAGGCGTCAAAATTGTTCAAACCAATGGGAAGAAAACCTGAAATCAATCAGCTGCAACTGAAACTGAAAGAGAAACAGCGTGTCGTTGAAAAAGCGAAAGAGAAAAACGACTCATACATAAATCTCGTCAAGTCACATTTAACCAAAAAGGATCAGCTGAAAGCTGTGGAAACTGACTTGAAGGAGACTGTTGATGAGCTGAGTTATCTTAATGAACTATCAAAATATCAGGAAACTATCCAGGAAATCGAAACGGTAAAAAAAAGGCTTAAAGATCTACCGGACTTAGACCTGCCTGAAGAAGGCCTGTTTCAATTGAAACAGTATGGCAGTGAAATCGAAACGTATCAGAAGAAAATAGACGTTCTGCAGGAAAAGCAGAAAGATCTTCAGCATCAGTACAAGCCATCCAAAGAACTGGTGCTGTATCATCAGAATGAAGAACAGTTGAATGTTATTGAGAAAGAACTGGATATATGGGAAGACAAAGCTCAGGAACTTCAGCTGATCAAAAACGATACGGCTAACATCAGGCAGTCGATAACCGAAATCAGGATCCGGGAAGATATAGCGTTTTCCGATACCATCCCCCCCGAACCGGATGAAGAGGATATCAAATACCTGAATGATATAAGAAACAGACTGGCTGAGATTCAGGATGAAGCCGCTGAACTGGAAGAAAAAAGCAGGAATCTCGAGTATCGGATCAGCATCAATAATGACCTGATCGACAAGATCGAGCCTCAGCTGATCCCGCTAGCGGAGTTCAGTAAGCTGACCGATACGGCTGAGAGCTCGAATGCTCTAGAGTCTGAAAAGCGGACTAAAATCCCGTTCGGCATCGCGTCAGCAGTGGCAGGACTGTTAAGCATCTATTTATTCATGGAAAATATCCTGTACGGTATCGGCTTCACTGCCGTGTTCGTCATACTGCTGTATTTCATGTTGAATGCTAAAGGTCAGGACGCAAAAGGATTGACAGAAGAACAGCGCAATCTCTTATACGAACAGAAAAATCTGCGTACTCAGTGGAAAGAACTGCTGGCAGCAAATGACGATTTTCAGTCAAAAAAAGAAGACAATCATAAAAACACTGAATAAACTGAACACTGAAAGACGGTCAGTCGACACCCGTCTTAGAGCAGTGGAAACAAAACCATGATATCCCAGAAAAGGTTTCGATCCATACGCTGGAAGACAAATTGAGTGCTTATAGACGACTGAGAGAATGGAAGGCAAAAGAATCGGATGCAGTGAACCGTCAGGAAACCCTGGAAGCAGAGCTTGCTGAATGGTCTGAAGCGTTTGAACAGCTGTTCAAACGTTCCTTCATAGCGAATGACGTCATTGAGAAGTTCAAAGAAATGAAAAGAATATTCAGAGATATTAAAAAAGAACAGAGAGAAATGCAGGAATATATTAAAAAAACAGAAGAGATCCAGCATGAAATCAACTATTATGTACAGAAGGTCAGCGAACTGAAGAAGGCTAAACATCAGTTCTTTGAATCCCTCAATGCAGCGAATAAAGAAGAGGTTTACGATCTCTATGCTGCTCAAAAGGAGAAGGAAGAAAATGAAACAAGACTGGCGGTCCTGCTGGAAAAACTCCCGGTCAAAGATGACGGTGACTTGAAGAGCAGGCTACAGGATTTGAATATCAGTATTAATGAAATCGAAGAACGGCAGCAGACATTCAAGAAGCGCTCAGAAAGCGATCTTGAAAGAGATGATGGAAATCGAAATGCAGATCAGGCATCTCGAAGATGGTGGGATCTATACTGAGCTTCTTCAGGAATTTGAGAATGAGAAGAGTTATTATCAGGAAGTGGTAGACAAGTGGGCAGCGCTTAAAACTGCTGCGGGGATCATTGAAAAGACCCTGCATTATGCAAAAGAAGATAAACTGCCGCAGACCCTGGCTGTTGCCGGCTCGTATTTCAGCTTTCTCACAGACAATAAATACGAGAAACTGCTGTTTGATGACGAGATGCTGTCTGTGATGGACAGCAAAGGTGAAAAGTGGCGCAGCGACGATTTGTCACGAGGCACGGTCGAACCGCTTTACATCTCACTTAGACTGGCCTTTATCAAAATCACCAAAGAAAGTATTGAATTTCCTGTTCTGATCGATGACCCCTTTGTTAATCTCGATGATACGCGTGTCAGAAAGATGTATGATCTTCTTACTGAATTTGACGAAGAGATCCAGTTGATTTATTTTTCATTCGATCACCGGATCCACTCTTTTATCGAAGAGAAAAACTGCGTATACTTAACTAATCAACAGTAAACGTTTAAGCGAGGAGAGATAACTATGAAGAAAATATATGACTACCATAAAGATGATCAGGTAAACTTATTTGTGCTCATCAAGTCTGCCGACGAGAAAGTCACACGTACCAACAAGCCTTACCTGTCATTCACCTTTCAGGACACCAGTGGAGAAATCAGTGCCAATTACTGGGATGTAACCTCAGAAGACATTGAAAAATTTAAGCCCGGAACAGTGATCAGGCTTGAAGGCAGAAGAGAAGAGTACAAAGGGAACCCGCAAATAAGGATCAGTGCTATCCGGCCTGCAAAAGAGGATGAACCGAATAATCCTGAACTTTACGTTGAACGCGCTCCGATCAATAAAGACAAGATGGTCGAAGAATTCAATCATGCGCTTTTTGATATCACGAATGCCAACATGAACCGGATCGTGCGGTTCATTATGAAAAAATACCAGCATGACTTTTTTCAGAGCCCTGCTGCCAAAACCAATCATCATGCTTTTATGGGCGGACTGGCTTTTCACACGGTCAGTATGCTGCGCATAGCTCGGTCGTTGTCAGAGGTATACAGCGATCTGGATTTGTCTTTGCTGTTTTCAGGTATCATCCTGCATGATGCGGGGAAAGTCGTTGAACTGAGCGGTCCCACTGCAACAGACTACACACTTGAAGGCAAAATGCTCGGACATATCGTTATGATCGGCGAAGACATTGTTCGAGCATGCAGAGAACTCAAAATCGATGAGAATCATGAAGATGTCCTGCTGCTTAAACACACTGTACTGGCTCATCACGGTGAACTTGAATATGGCTCGCCGGTGAGACCGCTGATCCCCGAGGCAGAAATGATCCATTACATCGATCAGATCGATGCGAAAATGAATATGATGCAGTCGGCACTTAGAAAGACCGAACCGGGTGAGTTCTCTGACAGGGTATGGGCTATGGACAACCGGTCATTCTATAAAAAGACGGTAGATAATCCATCTACAAAAAATGATTAGACGACGAAATTATGAAGAGTTCATGAAAAACAAGGAAAATTTCATTTATACGTTTTCATTTTTTTATAACCTGTGGTATATTTATCAAAGTACCACTTGTTAATACAATTAATAAGAGGAATAATAGAATATACTAGGATGTGTCTAAATCAATATGAAAAAATGGTTAGTAGGGGCAATGGCCTGTTCAGGTCTGTTGCTGGCAAGTTGTTCAAACGATGAAGGTGAAGAGGTTGCTTCAACTGAAGCAGGTCGTGTACGCGAAAGTGAGTTATATGAGCGCATGAAGAATGAGCCTACACAGGGCGGCATGACATACGGCGAGCAGATGCTCCAGCAGATTTTGCTTGAAGATATTCTTGAAAATGAATATGCTGACGAAGTAACAGATGAAGATGTAGATGCTGCATTTGAAGAAGAAGCTGAAGCTTACGGTGGTGCCGAGGCATTTGAGGAAACACTGGCGGCACAAGGCATGTCTGCCGATGACGTCAAAGAAAATATCCGTACTTCATTATACGTCGAGAAAGCGATTATGGACCAAACTGAAATGACTGAAGAAGATGTTCAGGCAGCATATGATGAATACGTGGTAAATGCAACAGTGGCTCATATCCTCGTTGAAGAAGAAGAACTGGCGCAGGATATCATCGATCAGCTGAACGATGGTGCTGATTTCGGCGAACTGGTTGCCGAGTATTCTATGGATACAGGTACCGTTGAAGCAAATGGCGAACTGGAGCTGGAGTCAGGCCGTTTTGTTCCTGAATTTGAAGAAGCAGCTTTCGAACTTGGAAGAAGGCGAAATCACGCAAGAACCCGTAGAATCACAATTCGGCTACCATGTCATCAAAATGGTCGAAGTAGGAGAAAAAGGTACACTTGAAGAAGAACGTGAGAATATCGAAACGATGATCATCGAAGGCTATATGCAGGATCAGGAACTCATCCAGCAGGCTATCAGCCAGGTCGTTCAAGATGCTAACATTCAGATAGAAGATGAAGACCTTCAGGGTGCAATGCAGCAGTTCATGGAGCAAATGCCTGGAACGGAAGAACCAGATTGAAGAAGAACCAGACACTGCTATTGAAGAAGAGGAAGAAACTGAAGAAGATTCTTCAGACGAAGAATAAATTTATAAACAGTAATAAAATTTAAAACACCTTTTCATTTATCCGTTCTCTTCTGAGAATGGGTAATGAAAAGGTGTTTTTAAATGCATCTAGCAGCTGGTTCAATCAGAATTAGGGAGCTTCAGTAATTTACATTCGACGCAGTTTCTTTCTGCTTCTGCCTGGATTTTTTCTGTCTTTTCCTGGATCCTTCGCAGGCGCGGTTCAGCTTCGTGCTGAAATTCCTTGGCGATGAGTTCCATTTCATTCATGACATCATTCTGTACAAAAGATACTTCCGTTTTCAACTGATTGATGGAATCTTTTAAATCACTGACTTTATCCGAGACGTCCTGAAGATGGTTGGCTGTTTCGTCAGCATAGCTTTTCAGTGCCTGCTGATTTTCTTTTCCTGAACGTGGTGTTTGGATCAGCCCGTAAATACCGCCCACCAGTAGACCAGATAAACTTCCAAGTAGAAAATGCTTCATATAAATCCTCCTCTGTTATTTCAGTTCTTTTTTCACTGCGGTCATGATCTCATCCAGTTCTTCATCGGAATAGTCCTCTGAATGTGTCTCCCATTTCAAGCCAAAACCATCCGTTTCGTCATATCTCGGAAGCAGATGGACGTGTCCGTGAAAGACGCTTTGACCGGCAATTTCTTCATTGTTCATCAGTAGGTTCAATCCTTTGCAGTCAGGATCAAAGTTTTTCACTGCCCGGGCGATTCTGGGTATTTTTGAAAAGACATCGGCCGCTAATTCATCGGAATAGTCAAAGATGTTTCTGACATGTTCTTTTGAAATGACCAAGGTATGTCCTTTAGTGACCTGAGAAACATCCAGGATCGCGATCACATCTTCGTCTTCATAGACTTTGCGGGAAGGGATGTCGCCTTCAATGATCTTGCAGAAAATACAATCCTTCATAATTTATCCCTCTTTCAAACAGTTTGTATACACTCAGTTTATCATATAATAAAGGTAAATAATAAAAAGAAGCATGAAAGTCCATTTTAACTCCGATCAGATATGGTAAAATAGTGACATTACAGGTAGGAAGGAACGTATAAATGAGTCTTAAAGTTGAAAATCTGACAGGCGGGTATAGCCGGACCCCTGTATTGAAAAATATTTCTGTTCGATTTAAACGACGGCGAACTGATCGGTCTGATCGGCTTGAATGGTGCGGGGAAAAGCACGACGATCAAACATATTATCGGGTTGATGGATCCGTTTGAAGGACAGATAAAACTTGACGGAAAAACATTGAAGGAAGATCCGTCCCTCTACAGAAAGAAAATCGGCTTTATTCCTGAGACACCGCTGCTCTATGATGAACTGACACTGAAAGAACATATTGAAATAACAGCGATGGCCTACGATGTAGAGATTGTGACCGCCATGAACAGAGCAGAGCCACTGCTGGAAAAATTCCGGCTGACTGACCGGCTGGAATGGTTTCCGAGTGATTTTTCCAAAGGCATGAAACAGAAAGTGATGATCGTCTGTGCGTTCATTATCGAACCTTCGCTTTACATCATAGATGAGCCGTTTTTAGGTCTTGATCCGATAGCAATCAGAGATCTCATAAAAATGATGGAACAGAAAAAGCAGGAAGGCGCCTCACTTTTGATGTCGACGCATGTGCTGGCTAATGCAGAAAGAATCTGTGACAAGTTTGTCATCATCGACAACGGAGAAGTGTATGCTGAAGGAACGCTTAAAGAGCTGCGGGAAACATTCAATATGCCGGAGGCTACTTTAGATGACATGTATACCCAGTTGGCCGATAAAGAAGGGTTTTTAAAATGACGATCGGTGATCTATTTAAAACCAGACAGTCTATTTATTATAAAAATCTGACCAAATATCTCAAATATGTGCTTAATGACCATTTTGTCATTCTGCTCCTGGTTCTTGGCGGAGCTACTGGGCTGAGCGTACCAGAATTATCTGGAATCAGTGCAGCCGGGTGCCTTGATTCCAAGGATGATATTGGGACTTGTTGTTTTACTGGTCATCTTTTCCGGAAGTATCCGGACCCTTGTCGAACCCGCGGATGCCGTTTTCCTGCTTCCCAAGGAGAAGTCATTCAGTAATATCATGAAAAAGAATCTGCTGTACAGCCTGATTTTTCACGGCTTCTTTACGGTGCTGGCAGGTTTCCTGTCCGCACCTTTACTTACTGCGGTAAATCATATGGGACTGGAGGAACAGGTTTTCTGGATAATGAGTCTGTTACTGTGGAAAATCACCCACGGTATCTTGACGTACCATCAGCTGAAACAGCAGCGGACAGAAATAATCTGGACCATACGCACGCTCATCCGTCTCATGACTGTGACAGGTCTAGCTTTTAGTCTGTTTCTTTCAGTAATGATCGGTTTCTTTTCGGCGCTTCTTGCAACTGTAGTTTTTTCAGTATACGTATTAATCTACAGCCAAAGTGAAAACTGGAACTGGGAATCGCTGATCGAAACAGAACAGAAACGGACCCAGAAAATATACTCGATCATAAATATGTTTATTGAGACCCCCTATTCTAAACATAAAGTGAAACGCCTCAAGCTTTTGGATTTCTTTTACAAGCTGCCGGTACTCAATCAGAATGTGGAAATCTATTATCTTTCAAGAATGTTTATAAGGAATTATAATTTCAGCGGTTTATATCTGAGACTTCTCACGATAGGAAGTATTGCCATTTATTTTTCGACCAACTGGATGATCGAGAGTGTCTCTCAGTATCTTGTTCTTATATCTCATCGGCTTTCAGCTGATACCGTTGAGGCAGACTTTCAGGAAGTCAGTATATTTTAGATTGTATCCTGATACAGATACTGATAAACTTAAAACGATTCAAAAACTGCTTCAGCTGCTGCTGGCAATAAGTGCACTCATTTTCAGCCTGGCAGCAGTGAGCAGTGGATGGACAGCCATGATGACGCTGCTTGTTGTCAATAGTGCCTTCATCTGGCTGTTCATTTACGGGTACTTGCCCAGACGTTTAAGTAAATAAAAGGGGATGTAATGATGAAAGTCATTTGGGGAGATAAAATTGTAAACAGAGAAGAAGTCAAAATTGATTTCGAAGATAGGGGCTATCAGTTCGGGGACGGCGTGTACGAAGTGATCCGGATATATAACAAGACTTATTTCTGCCTGGATGAACATATCGACCGGTTCTTCTCAAGTGCCGAAAAGATAGAAATGCGTGTCCCGTATTCAAAAAACAAGGTGAAGAGCCTGATCACTGAGCTGCTGAAAGCATCTGAAATAAAAACAGGGAATCTTTATATGCAGATGACCCGAGGCAATGCATCACCGAGAAGCCATTCGTATCCTTCTCAGGATGTTACACCTTTATTAACGGGTTCGATCACTGCAGCTGAAAGAGATAAAAATAAAATGCAAAAGGGGATCAAAACGACCCTAGAAGAAGATATCCGCTGGTTGAGATGTGACATAAAAATGATTTCTCTGCTCGGGAATATTATGCTGAAACATGAAGCCCACAAAAAACATGCAGATGAAGCTATTTTGCATAGAGATGATATCGTTACAGAATGCTCTTCTGCAAACTTTGCTATGATCAAAGACGGTGCTGTCTATACTCATCCTGACGGTCACTTGATTTTGCCTGGTATCACTAAAATCGTCTGGCGAAATTGTGCAAGAAAATTAAATATCCCAGTATATGAGCAGACATTTACCACTGAAGATTTACTGGAAGCTGATGAAGTGTTTTGTTCAAGTACCACGAGGGAGGTCATGCCAATAAATCAGATCGGGGACCAGAAGTTCGATGTGAACAGAACAGATTCGATAACCAAGATGCTGCAAGCTTGTTATGAAAAAGAAATAATCGATCAATGTGGTGAATTAACGGAATAATAATGATTTTTAATTTGGAATATAAAAAAGAACATGCATGCGCTTGACGTTAAGTGAATTTCTTTCTACAATAGAAGGTGCATCAATGTCTTTACCATTGTTTGACTAAAGATTAAAAAGGATTGAGTGAGTATGGAGCTGGAGAGAGAATCGGGGTGGCAATTACATCCTATCGGTGGAGAAACAGGTCAGGCATATATGGGGACAAGAAATGAAGAACGTTTATTTTTAAAACGAAATTCTTCTCCTTTTTTAGCTGCCTTATCTATGGAGGGCATTTCGCCCAAATTGGTCTGGACTAAGAGAATAGGTAACGGAGACGTTTTGACTGCTCAGGAATGGTGCAGTGGGCGTACGCTTCACAGAGAAGAAATGCACTTGAAAAGTGTATTTGAAATCATTCGCAAAGTCCATCATTCCCAGAGTCTGAAACGTATGCTGACAAGACTTGGCGGCAGAATATTAAATCCTTCCGATTTTTATAATCACACTCTATTCGACTTGGCCCCCGATCTCAGAACTCATCCACTGATCAGAGAAGCAATCGGTCATCTGAAAAGAAATATGCCTGTTGAGACAAGCGGTGACAGCAAAGTTGTCTGCCACGGAGATATATCACACAAGAATCTGCTCTTATCAACTGAAAACCATTTATACCTTGTCGATTGGGATTCTGTCGTCATTGCAGACCCGTGTTTTGATATCAGCCAGCTGATGGCAAGGTACGTCGAACCCAATGACTGGAAATCATGGTTAGATTCACTGCAGCTTTCAGGCGGCGAGGTTTTTGAAGAAAAGGTTTACTGGTATGGCTTGATGAATCTTCTGAATGATTTAAAAAGCAATCATAAGAAACAGGATTATATACGAATGAACAAAGATCTGATCAAATTAAATACAATATTAAATCTAATAAAAATTTAAAAACGGGTCAGATTATTTATCTGGCCTTTTTTTTATGAATGGAAAAAGGAGAATTAAAATGAGGTTACGTCACAAACCCTATGCAAGAGAGAAACTGAATGAATACTCTCAGTACGTCGTCAAGGATCCGGAAGGGTTGAAAGGTCAATGGAAACAGAGATTCGGGAACGATCAGCCGATTTATATTGAAATCGGCTGTGGTAAAGGCCGGTTTATTATTGACATGGCAAAAAAATACCCGACCATCAACTTCATAGGCATCGAACTGCTGTCAGATGTGATTGTGTCTGCTTTGGAAAAACAGATAGAAGAAGACCTGCCGAATGTGCAGCTGATTCAGGTGAATGCGAAAAATCTGAGAGATATTTTTGAAGAAGATGAAATCGACCGCATATATCTGACGTTTTCTGATCCATGGCCAAAAAACAGGCATGAGAAAAGACGTCTGACTTACAAGACCTTCCTGGCAGTCTATGAGCAGATACTGAAGCCGGATGGTGAGCTGCATTTTAAAACGGACAATCAGAAACTGTTTGAGTATTCGCTGACCAGCTTCTCGGCTTATCCTGCTAAACTGGCAGAGGTCTATCTTGATCTGCATCAGAGCGATGTTACGGATAATGTCATGACTGAATATGAAGAGAAATTTTCAAGCAAAGGAAATAGAATTTACAAAGCTGTATTGACCTTTGATAAAAAAGACTAAAAAATAGAGCCGAATGCATTTAATTAAATGCATTCCGCTCTATTTGATTTTGCCTTTATACGCGGTATAAGTCGATCACGCTGCCAGTATAGGCATCAGCGATAAATTCATACTGGACCAGAGCGCTGTCCTCGTAACGGGATACGCCCCCGTAATACACATCTGTTTTATGAGCGAACTTTTCCCAGGGTACTTTTGTCAGTTCTATCCAGGAACCGTCGATGGCTCCCTCATTAAGGAGATTCTTTTTTATATCATTGAGTATATCGTCGGCCTTCAAGGCTTTATTTTCGCTGTACTTTTTATATGAGAACAGACCGATCAGAAAAGACAGGACCAGGAAAAATGAGAGAACCGACCATTCTTCTGAAGAATAGCGGGATGCTTTCCATTTATTTGACTGAAACACAGTGACTCCTCCTTTATATTTATAGGTTGGTTCCATTTTAGCACACACGCGGGGGAAGTGTAATAGAAAAGGAAGATGAAACCTTAAAATTCAGAGGTGTTTTGTGTATAATAATAAAGTATGAGTTATCAGACTATGCTTAGTGAAAGGAATCATTTAAATGATCACGAATCACCAGAATTTAAATACAAGAGAACTGATAAAGAAAGTGACAGAACTGCAGGGGACAAGCGGCTTCGAACACGCGGTGAGAAACTTCATGCGCGACGAAATGAAGCCCTACGTGGATAGTATTGAATATGACGGTTTGGGCGGACTGTTCGGAACAAAGAACACGTCAGAAAAAGAGGCGCCTAAATTGATGGTGGCAGCTCATATGGACGAAGTGGGCTTCATGGTGTCAGCCATTACTAAAGAAGGGCTGATCAAAGTGCTCCCCTTAGGTGGGTGGAATCCTTATGTCGTTTCATCACAGCGGTTCACGCTGCAGACAAGAAAGGCCTCATATCCCGTTGTTTCGTCATCTGTCCCGCCTCATTTATTGAAAAAAAATGAATCGGCCAAGCTCTCGATCGATGATATACTCTTTGATGGCGGATTCGAATCAAGGGAAGAAGCTGAAGAGTTTGGAGTCAGAGCTGGTGATCCCATCGTACCGGATGTGGAGACAGTGGAACTGGCCAACGGCAAAGCATTTGCCGGCAAAGCCTGGGATAACCGCTTTGGCGTGGCCCTGGTGCTGGAACTGCTCAAGATGCTTGAGGGTGATTCACTGCCAAATACACTGGTTGCAGGGGCAAACGTCCAGGAAGAGGTAGGTTTGAGAGGGACCAAAGGGGCAGTAAGGAAAATCAATCCCGATGCCTTCATTGCTGTGGACTGCTCGCCTGCCGATGACTTGAAGGGAGATAAAGATGCCTTCGGTCACTTAGGTGAAGGCTTCCTGCTGAGAATACAGGATCCGGGTATGATCCTGTCAAAAGAAATGAAAGAATTTCTGCTTGATACTGCTGAAACGAACGATATTCCTTATCAGTATTTCGTTTCAAAAGGCGGGACGGATGCAGTCGCCGCTCATCAGCTCAATGAAGGGATACCCAGTGCAGTGATCGGTGTACCGGCCCGCTATATCCACACGCATCAGTCGCTATTTCGAATAGATGATTATGAGGCTGCCCGTGAAATGGTCTATCATATTGTGAAGACCTTTGACCGTTCGGTACTGGAGACTTTAAAGATCAACTAAACAGAAGATAATATAACTAAAGGAGAACAATATATGTTTACAAGTATCTATAATAATAATGGATTGAACGATACATTAATGGTTTTATTCGAGAAAAGTGAAAGTGACGTACAGGAATTCACGCGGTCAGCTGATCTGGTACAGATCAGAAACAGAGAGACGGACAGTGTAGCAGGATATAATCTCTTCAATGCTTCAGGCGTGATCGACGGCTTGGAAAATGGTCCAGTCACATTGTCAGGTCAGGACGTTGAGAAACTCAACGGACTGATCACAGAGGCCGGATTTGAACGAACCCTTGAACAGAACGACGGACCGGCTTTTGTGGTGGGTCATGTCAAAAAATGCGAACCTGTGGAAGGGTCGGATCACCTCAACGTCACGCAGACGGAAATAAGCGGTGGAAAAGAAGTACAGATCGTCTGCGGTGCAGACAATATTGCCCAGGGGCAAAAAGTCGTCGTTGCGACTGTCGGGACCGTAATGCCGGATGGGCTTATCATCTGGCCGGGTGAACTGAAAGGTGTCAAGAGTGAAGGGATGGTCTGTTCCGCGCGAGAACTCGGACTGCCTCAGGCAACTCCCGGGATCCTGGTCCTTGATGATGACCTGGAGACTGGGTCAGAATTCAAAGTCTGATCTATCTTTAACTAAAAGGCGAAGGAGGAAAACGATGTCTTCTAAGTACACAGATTTTTTCGAAAATAACGAAAAAGATGCAAAAATCCAAGAAAACAACGCAAAGAATCACGTTTCTTTTGACGACTCCTATTCGCTGCCGAAACATGTGAAAAGCAGAGAAAAAGTAGAAAAGGGGTTCAGGGAATACTTGACTCACAAAGAAGAAGTCAGGCGCAGAGGATACGTCCATCCCCCTTTTGAAGTCAGCAGGGTGCCTTCGCCGATCCACGGTTATCACACACCTACAAAAAGACCGAAGCCTTCTGTCGATTACGATCGATTAAAAGAAGATATGAAAAAGCCGGATACAGATCTGATTTTATTTGAAAAATTCGTCACTGAAGAGCTTGAAAAACGCTGGCGAAGCAAAGCCCAACAAAGTAACAGAAAAGACCGAGAAAATAAGAAACATACGCAAAAGAACAGACCCAAAAAAATATCCGGCAGGGCTTACGGGCTGAACCTGTACGCTAGAGTCGATCATGGAAGAGGAAAAAGGTGGGAACAATTCAGAACGCCGGAATGTTCCCGGATTATTTGACTACAAGAAGGATTCCTGATTATATTGTATCCAGGATTTAACAGGTTGATTAGCATATTTTAACTTTCGTTTCCTTGGACTGGCTTTTTTCATGCTTTTGTCTTATAGTATATAACGATGTCATTTCAGCGTGTGAAAGATAATTGGAGGACTTTAAAATTATGAACCAGAATACACTATATCATTTCGTGGGGATCAAAGGGTCAGGCATGAGCGCTTTGGCACTGATTTTGCATGATAAAGGATTCAAAGTACAAGGCTCGGATGTGAAGAAATATTTTTTCACTCAGAAGAACTTAGAGGATGCCGGCATCCCGATGTTTGTTTTTGACGAGGAAAATATTGAAGAGGGTATGACTATTATAGCAGGCAATGCGTTCCCCGACTCACATGAAGAAATCGTGCGTGCGAAAGAACTGGGCCTTACCGTCAAACGTTACCATGATTTCTTAGGCGAACTGAGCAACCAGTATACAAGCATAGCGGTCACCGGGTCTCACGGGAAGACCAGTACTACGGGTCTTTTGTCTCATGTCCTGAGTGGTATAAAGGATACGAGTTATCTGATCGGTGACGGGACGGGCAGCGGCGTTAAGGACGCGACGTATTTTGTTCTGGAAGCCTGTGAATACCGCAGACATTTTCTGGCGTACGCCACAGACTATGCCATCATCACCAATATAGATTTTGATCATCCTGATTATTTTGAAAGTATTGAGGATGTTCAGGACGCTTTTGTGGAATTCTCTCACTCAGATCAAAAAGGCGATCTTTGCCTGCGGCGATGATGTGAGACTGCAGAAATTGCACGCCTCCGTACCAATCGTTTATTACGGCTTCGATGAGTATAATGATTTTCAGGCCAAAAACATCGAACGCTCCACACATGGCTCTTCGTTTGATGTCTATGTCAGAGGCGATTTTTATGGTCGATTCACTATACCATCATTTGGCAGACATAACATTCAGAATGCCTTGTCAGTCATCGCCTTTGCTCATTACGACGGTCTTGATCAGGAGAAAGTCAAAGAGCGTCTGATATCGTTTGAAGGCGTCAAGCGACGCTTCACCGAAAAAAATGTGATGGATACGGTCATCATTGATGATTATGCGCATCACCCTGCAGAAATCAGAGCAACGCTCGATGCAGCCCATCAGAAATATCCGGACAAGGAGATCGTTGCGGTGTTCCAGCCTCACACGTTCAGCCGGACGATCGCACTGCTCGATGAATTCGGAGAAGCCCTTGATCTGGCAGATGCTGTATATCTCTGTGATATATTTACTTCAGCCAGAGAACAGGAAGGCAAGGTCACTATCGGGGACCTGCTGGATAAGACTGAAAAAGGAAAAGAAATTTTAACGGAGGAGGATATGTCTCCGCTGCTGAAGCATAAACATCAGGTCGTTGTTTTCATGGGCGCCGGGGATGTACAAAAATTCGAACATGCTTTTGAGCAAATTTTAAGCCAATCCGAAACGGTGAACTAAATTTTTAAAGAGAAGGTACTTATGAGCGGCCGGCTTGAACTGCATCCTGTGTGGTTCAATGCTGGGAGACGTTCAGGTACGTTCTCTTTTTCTGTCGCGGAAATTTTGGTACTATAGTCGTAGGATGAAGAACTGGGAGTGGAGTAAATTGACCGATAATAAAAAACTGCTTTTGATCGATGGTCATAGTGTGGCTTTTAGAGCCTTCTATGGTCTGCACGGTCAGCTGGAAAGAATGAAAAACAGAAATGGTCTGCATACGAATGCCTTATATGGGTTCCACAACATGCTGGAAGTGATCATGGATAAAGAGAAGCCGACACATGCTCTCGTGGCCTTTGATGCTGGAAAGACCACTTTTAGACACAAGTATTTTGAAGAATATAAAGGCGGACGTTCAAAAATGCCTTCGGAGTTTGCCGAGCAGATCCCCTATATGAAAGATCTGCTGAAGGGGTTCGGACTCAAGAGTTACGAACTGGAAAATTATGAGGCAGACGACATCATCGGTACACTGGCAAAAGAGGCAGAGAAGAAGGGATTTGACGTGGTCGTTTTGACCGGGGACAGAGACCTGACTCAGCTGGCTTCAGATCAGGTGCGCATCGACATCACTAAAAAAGGCGTCAAGGACCTCAAGGAGCATACAAAAGACTCCATCATGGAAGAAATGGGCATTGAACCCGAGAAAATCGTCGACATGAAAGGACTCGCCGGTGATGCTTCGGATAATATTCCTGGAGTTACAAAGATCGGTGAGAAGACAGCGCTGAAACTGCTGCATGAATACGGGTCAGTTGAAAACCTGTACGACAATATCGATGACATGAAAAAATCCAAGCGAAAAGAATATCTGATCGATGAAAAGGAAACAGCTTTTTTAAGCAAGAAACTGGCTACGATCGACCGGGATGCACCGATCGAGATTTCTGTGGATGAACTGGATTACGAGGGGCAGAACATGGAAGCTCTTATTTCCTTCTACAAGGAAATGGATTTCAATTCTCATCTGAGTAAGCTGGATACATCCGATTATATGGAAGAACTTGCTGAAGACGTTGAAGACATCAGCTATGCTTTTGTGGAAGAGATCAAAGCAGACATGTTTACGGACGATATGGTCCTCTATACTGAAATGCTGGATGAGAATTATCATCAAGCTGAAATCGTGTCCATCGCATGGGGAAACAAAAATGCTATTTATGTAACGGATACTGAAACGGCAGTCCAGTCAGACCTGTTCAGAGAATGGCTTGAAGATGACCATAGAGGAAAGCGTGTTTATGATGCCAAACAGACATATGTGGCTCTTAACAGAAAAGGGCTGTCCACACGAGGTATCACGTTTGACATCATGCTGGCGTCCTATCTGCTGACAGCGGAAGACAGCAGCAGCGGCGATCTCGTGGATGTGGCGTCGAAGCACCACTATCAGGGTGTTTCGCCCGATGAAATGGTCTACGGCAAAGGGAAGAAAATAAATGTACCCGAAGAACGTTCACTGATGCATGACCATCTCGCCAGAAAAGTACTGGCCATTGATCACCTGATCAGCCATACTAAATGATGAACTGAAACAGAATGAACAGGAAGATCTTCTGAAAAAAATGGAACTGCCGCTGGCCATGGTCCTTGCCGAAATGGAGATCCAGGGAATCACAGCAGACGGAAAGCGACTGGAAAAAATGAAAGGTGAATTCCAGGAGATCCTGGACCGGGTTGAAAAGAAGATATATGAAGAAGCCGGTGAAGAATTCAACATCAATTCACCCAAGCAGCTGAGTGTCATTCTGTTTGAAAAGATGGGGTATCCCGTCATCAAAAAGACAAAAACCGGCTACTCGACCGCTCAGGATGTTCTGGAAAAACTGAGGGATCAGGCACCGATCGTGGATTATATTTTAGAATACCGCCAGATCTCAAAAATCCAGTCCACCTATATCGAAGGTCTGCTGAAAGTGATCGATCCAAAAACGAGCAGGATCCATACCCGCTACCTGCAGACTGTAGCACGGACGGGAAGACTGAGCTCGGTCGATCCCAACCTTCAGAATATCCCGATCAGACTGGAAGAAGGCAGAAAGATCAGACAGGCCTTTGTTCCGAGAGAAGAGGGGTGGAAAATATACGCTTCCGATTATTCTCAGATCGAACTGCGGATCCTTGCTCACATTTCTGAAGATGAGCATCTGATCAAAGCCTTCAACGACGATGAGGATATCCATACGACCACGGCTATGAGAGTCTTTGACATCGATGATCCTTCTGAGGTCACACCAAACATGCGCCGGGATGCCAAGGCTGTAAACTTTGGTATCGTATACGGCATCAGTGATTACGGATTGTCTCAGAACCTGAATATCACTCGAAAAGAAGCCAAGGAATATATCGATACGTATTTTGAACGTTTCCCAGGCGTGAAAGCATTTATTGATGACATCATCCGTGAGGCAAAAGAGCAGGGATATGTTGAAACACTGTTTCATCGTCGCCGCTATCTGCCGGATATCAATTCCAGGAACTTTAATCTGAGATCATTTGCTGAACGTACAGCCATGAACACACCGATTCAGGGAAGTGCCGCCGATATCCTCAAAATGGCCATGATCGAGATGAATAAGCGTATCAAAGAAGAAGATATGAAAGCAACGATGCTTCTGCAGGTGCATGATGAACTGATTTTTGAAGTCCCTGAAAATGAACTGGATAAACTCGAGCAGCTCGTGGATGAAGTGATGGAGCACACCGTCAAACTTTCAGTCCCGCTGAAAGTGGAAAGCAGCTATGGAGACAGCTGGTATGAAGCGAAATAAATAAGATAAAAAGGAGCGGGAGTATTCTCGCTTCTTTTGTTAAGGACTGAAACTTTAGAAAGAGTTGAAAATATGCCTGAATTACCAGAAGTGGAGAACGTTAAACAGGGACTTCAGCAGCTGATCACGGGTAAAATGATCATCGGGTCCGCGGGTCTTATGGGATAATATTATAAAAGACCCATCCGTCTCAGAGTTTCAAAATAGATTAAAGGGCCAGAGGATCGAAGACATCAGGAGGCAGGGGAAATTTCTTCTGTTCATCTTGTCTGATGATGTACTGATCAGCCACCTGAGGATGGAAGGTAAATATCGTCTGGAAGAACCGCACGTGCCCATGACCAAGCACACACATGTGGTATTTGAACTGGATACCAATGAAGAACTCAGGTATCTGGATGTGAGAAAATTCGGCAAGATGAGCCTGATAAAAAAAGAAAATCTACATCTGCATCCGTCTATCCGAAATCTCGGCCCCGAACCCACAGAAGAAGCGTTGCATACTGATCACCTGACCGATGCACTGGGAAAGACGGAACGCCCGATAAAAGCCTGTCTGCTCGATCAGAAAACAGTAGCAGGGATAGGTAACATTTATGCCGATGAAGTGCTCTTTGATGCCTGCATCCATCCTGAGCGTAAAGGGAAATCACTCGATGCAAGCGAGATTAAGCGACTGAGAGAGTCGATCATACGCATCATGACCAGCGCCGCAGAAAAAGGCGGGACCACGATACGGACGTATTCCAATGCATTCGGGACCGAAGGCAGTTACCAGTCCTTTCTGGCCGTATATGGCAAGGAGCAGGAAGCTTGTCCGCGCTGTCAGCACCCTATCGAAAAAATAAAAGTTGCACAACGGGGAACGCATTATTGTCCCCGGTGTCAGAAATAGGAGGTTGGTTCTATTGACTCATGTATTAGGGCTTACGGGCGGGATCGCCAGTGGAAAGTCTACTGTCAGCCGGCACTTTAAAAATCTGGATTCCCGGTTGTCGATGCGGATCTTATTGCCAGAGAAGTCATGGAACCTGATGAGCCCGCTTATTTAAAAGTCGTTGACTATTTCGGAAAGGAGATCGTCAATGCTGACCGTTCCATAGACAGAAAACGCCTGGGAGCCATCGTATTCAATGATGATGAGAAATTAAGTCATCTGAACGACCTTGTCCATGAAATAATATTCAGTGAGATCATGAATAAAAAAAAGACTTTGAGCAAGCAGGATCAGTCACTGATCGTACTGGATATACCGCTTTTGTATGAAACGGGCTATGACAAGTATGTTGATGAAGTGATGGTCATCTATACGGATTTCACTACTCAGCTGACCCGGCTGAAACATAGGGATCAGCTCACTGACGAAGAAGCAAGGAACCGTATCGCTTCACAGGAGCCGCTCGAAACCAAGAGAAAAAAAGCCGATGTAATCATCGATAACACCGGATCGGTCAGGCAGACGATCAGACAGGTCGATGACTGGCTGACAGAAAAAGGCTATTCGTCACCTCTGTAGTCATATGGTATAATAACTTTAAGAAATCTATAGCAAAGGGCTGAGAATCATGCAATGTCCAAGATGTCAACATAATGGAAGCAGAGTGATAGATAGCCGACCTGCTGATGATGGAAGAGCCATCAGACGGCGTCGTGAATGCGAAAACTGTTCATTTAGATTTACGACATTTGAGAGAATCGAACAGGGGGCTATTTTAGTCGTCAAAAAGAATGGAAACCGGGAAGAGTTCAGCAGAGAGAAACTGCTTAGAGGCATTAGACGAGCATGTGAAAAACGTCCCGTAGCTGCAGAAGATCAGGAAAATATCGTGAACAAAGTTGAACATAAAATACGTGATTTGGGTCTGAGCGAAGTCCCCTCTACTAAGATCGGTGAATTTGTCATGGATGAACTTGTCGATCTGGATGACGTGGCTTATATCCGTTTTGCGAGCGTCTACCGTCAATTCAAGGATATTGAAGTGTTTATGCAGGAAATGAAAGAACTTGAAAAAAAGAGAAAAGATAAATAGCACGTGAAAGGAAAAATCCGACAATGAGTTACCCATGGAAAACCCTTCATCCAAAAGACATTCTGGTCTTGAACAAATCGTCTGTCCTTTCAGATTTGAATGTTTCATGTATACTCTCGCTTTATCAGCCTCTGATGGGCATCCAGGCTGCGAGTCTGTATTTGCTGATCAAAGAGTATCTGAATACCCGTGATGAAAAAGAAGTCACACTATCGGACATAATGACGCAATTAGACATGGGGATAAAAGACTATTATGAAGCACGGATCAGGCTGGAAGCTTATGGACTGCTAAAGGTATACAGTCATCGTGAAAAAAAAGACAGTCATCTGCTGATTCTGGAGGCGCCACTGCATCCCGTTCATTTCTTTAATGATACGATGCTGAGGATGCTGCTCACTGAAAAACTCGGTGAACGGCTTGTATCAGAATTAAAAGAAAAGTTTATCAGACCCGCTCGGTCTATTGCAGATTATAAGGAGATAACGAAGTCTTTTCAGGAAGTTGTTCACTTCAACATGGAAAACTACACCGAAACATTCCATTCAGTTGATGCACCGGACCCGCTGAAAAAGCGGTCCCTCATGGACGATGTTTCCAAGGACAGTGACTTTGACTGGTCTTTTTTCTCGTCTGGACTGAACAAGCATTTCATCGATTCAAAGTCGATGACAACAGAGGTCAGAAAACTGATCGACACGTTTCATTCGATTTATGGCGTCAACGAGCTGGACATGCAGAAATTTGTGCTGGAATCGGCTGATATCAATACAGGAGAAGTAAGTGAAAAAAAATTGACCCGTCTGATCCATGATCATTATTTAGGTAAATCGAAGCAGATCAGATCTGACCAGTCAGCAGAGAAGAATGATAATGGGAGACTTCAGGAACTCAAAGCCTCCGGGTTCAGTGGAGAAGAGATAGAGATCATTCTGCATGCAGAGAAAACCCAGCCTTATGCGTATTTAAAATCGATCAAGCAGCAAAAAGGCGGGTATGTCACGTCTAATGAAACGTGGCTGTTAAAAGAACTGGTCGAGCAGGCCCCTTTGTCTACTGCAGTTATCAATATACTGATGAATTATATACTGGTCGTCAAGAATGCTCCGACCCTTGAAAAAAATCTTGCGAACAAGATCGCCAATGACTGGGCTCAAAGTAAAGTGAATTCGCCTGAAGAAGCCATACGCAAAGTGAAGGAACTGTACGAATCGGTTCAGGAGAAGAACAGACAGAGACAGACAAAACCGAAATCCCGTTATAACTACAACCAGGCCTCATCCAGGAAAGAAACCTTGCCGGCCTGGACAGAAGACAAGCACCAGACAGACGAGAAAATAAGCAAGGAAGAAGAAGAAGCGTTCAGAGAGAAATTAAGAAAAATCCGAAAGCAGAAAAGCGGTGACAGCTAATGGAAAGTCTACAAAGTCAACTTGAAAAAATGATGGATGCCAATAAACTCAATCAGACGTACAGAGATATTATGAAAAATCAGGTCTTCAAAGATCCTGATGTGAAGCAGTTTATTGCGGATAACAAAGATGTGCTTGATAAAACAGCCATTGAAAGAAGCGCGTCAAAACTCTATGAGTTCGTCTCTGAAAAACAGAAAGTGAAAAATGCCGAAGGAGAACTGGCCCCCGGTTATGTGCCGAAACTGATCCTAAATAATCACCGTATCGATGTGACGTACGAACCGACCCCTGAGCTGATGGGCAGACGGGCAGAAGAAAAAATAAAAAAACGGATCAACTCCGTCTATATGCCCAAGGATTTAAAAAGTGCGACGTTCGAATCCTTCGAAGTGACAAAAAAGAGGCATGAAGCCTTGGAAAAAGCGATGCAGTTTATTGAAACGTACCTTGATTCACCTAAAGCATTCCATAAAGGCTTGTATCTCCATGGTGCTTTTGGTGTCGGCAAGACCTATCTGCTTGGCGCGATCGCCCATGAGCTTTCCGAACAGGGCCATCCTTCGACCATCGTCCATTTTCCGACCTTTGCTGTTGAAATGAAAAATTCGATCGGAAAAAACACCACGGAGGATAAGCTGGACAGCTTTAAACGGGCAAAACTGCTCATGATCGATGACATCGGGGCCGATTCCATGTCTTCATGGATCCGTGACGATGTCCTGGGTGTGATCCTTCAGTACCGGATGCAGGAAGAGCTCCCGACCTTTTTCACGTCAAACTTTGATATGGATCAGCTGGAAAAAGAACATTTTACCATGTCACAGCGCGGAGAGAATGAACCGCTCAAGGCGAAGCGGATCATGGAGCGCATCCGTTTTCTGGCTGAAGAGGTCGAAATGTCTGGAGAAAACAGAAGACATAAATAAGGGGAACGTATTGTAAAACGGGTCATCCTGTGATACTATCAGAATTATAAAAACAGTGAGAAAGACACCTGGGACAGCTAACCTTTACAGAGAGAGAATGACTGCTGCGACATTCTTAAGCCGACCTGCCACAGACCCCTTTCGAGTATTATTTTGAAGTCGAGTAGAAATAGTCGTATCCTCTGCGTTAAAGAGAAATCAAGGTTAAAGACTCTACAAGTGTCTTTAACGAATTTTGGGTGGAACCACGTAGACAGTCGACGTCCCATTGAATGAGTTTTTCTCATTCAATGGGACGTCTTTTTATTCAAATAAGGAGGAGAAAAAATGGTTGAACAAATTAAAGTGACTTTACCGGATGGAACAGTCAAAGAAGTAGAAAAAGGAACAACGCCAAAAAACATTGCTTCAGACATTGCCAAATCACTGGAGAAAAAAGGTCTGGCAGCGAAATGGAACGGGGTGCTGATCGATTTCAGCCGTACTTTGAATGAAGATGGCGTACTGGAAATCGTCACACCGGATCACGAGGACGCTTTGTCTGTTCTGAGGCACTCCACAGCCCATTTAATGGCGCAGGCAATCAGACGTTTATATCCAGATGTCAAGTTCGGTGTCGGTCCGGCAATCGAAAACGGCTTTTATTATGATACAGATACACAAGAGCCGATCACAGAAGAAGATCTCGAGAAGATCGAAGCAGGAATGATGGCGATCGTTAAAGAAAACCTGCCTATCGTCAGAAAAGAAATCAGCCGAAAAGAAGCACTTGAACTCTTTAATGATGATCCTTACAAGACAGAACTGATCAATGAACTGCCGGAAGACGAGATCATCTCCGTTTATGAACAGGGCGATTTCACTGATTGTGTCGGTGTCCATGTGCCTTCCACCGGTCGCATCCAGGTCTTCAAGCTTCTTTCCCTCGCTGGGGCATACTGGAGAGGCAATTCAAACAACAAAATGATGCAGCGTGTATACGGAACAGCGTTCTTCGATAGAAAAGCACTGAAAGAATATCTGAAAATGCGTGAAGAAGCCAAGCAGCGTGACCACCGCAAGCTGGGGAAAGAACTGGATCTGTTCATGCTGTCCCCTGAAGTCGGTTCCGGTCTGCCTTTCTGGCTGCCAAAAGGAGCGACGATCAGACGCATCATCGAGCGCTATATCACTGACAAGGAAATCAATCTGGGCTACCAGCATGTCTACACACCGATCATGGCCAATGTTGATTTTTATAAAAAATCCGGCCACTGGGACCACTATCATGAAGACATGTTCCCGCCAATGGACATGGGTGAAGGAGAAATGCTGGTCCTGAGACCGATGAACTGCCCGCACCATATGATGGTCTTCAAAAATGACGTACGCAGTTACCGCGATCTGCCGATACGGATCGCCGAACTGGGGCAGATGCACCGTTACGAGAAGAGCGGGGCCTTGTCAGGACTGCAGCGTGTCCGTGAAATGACCTTGAATGACGCGCACGTTTTTGTACGTCCGGATCAGATCAAAGAAGAGTTCAGACGCGTGGTCAACTTGATGCTGGCTGTGTATGAAGATTTTGATATTACTGATTACCGCTTCCGTTTAAGCTACCGGGATCCGAAAAACACAGAAAAATATTTCGATGACGATGCCATGTGGGAAAAAGCAGAATCCATGCTCAAAGAAACACTGGATGAAATGGGGCTGGAATACTTTGAAGCGATGGGTGAAGCAGCCTTTTACGGTCCCAAACTGGACGTCCAGGTAAAAACCGCTTTGGGTACGGAAGAAACATTATCAACGGTACAGTTGGACTTCCTGCTCCCTGAACGTTTTGACCTGACTTATGTCGGTGAAGACGGACAGGACAGTCACCGTCCAGTAGTTATTCACAGAGGAGTCGTCTCGACGATGGAACGTTTCGTTGCTTATCTGATCGAGCGTTACAAAGGCGCCTTCCCTACATGGCTGGCACCTGTCCAGGCCAAGATCATACCGGTCAACCTGGATATCCACGGCAGTTATGCAAGTGAGCTGCAGGAGAAAATGGCATCAAAAGGTCTGCGGGTTGAAGTGGATATGCGAAATGAAAAGATGGGGTATAAAATCAGAGAAGCTCAGACGCTCAAGGTCCCTTATCAGCTGGTCATAGGGGACAATGAAATGGAAGAGGGAACTGTAGCTGTCCGCAGATACGGTGAAAAGAAAAACTGAAACCATAGATCTGAATACATTTATTGAAAAACTCGCTCTGGAAGGCAAAAAGTAATAGGAATTTAAAACCAGACTTGACATTGATTTCAATTGATGGTACTATTTAAAAGTTGAGAAAACAAAGCAGAAGCCCCCGCTTCTCGCCTTAGCAGATAAAATTCTTCTGGGCAGATATGCACGTATATATAATCAAACGCAATGAGTTGTGTTTTATGCGGAGTAAGGCGGGACTTCTATAAGTCATAGAAATGTCGCCTTTTTCTGTGTTTTTCTCGCAAATACTTTGGAGGTGACCACCATAGCTAAAGACATGATTGTCAACGATCGTATCCGCGCTAATGAGGTACGATTGATAGGTAAAGACGGTGAACAGATAGGAGTCATTTCACGGAATGAAGCAATGAGAATGGCAGAAGATTCCAATATGGATCTTGTCCTTGTTTCTCCTAATGCTAAACCACCCGTGGCTCGTATAATGGATTACGGAAAATACCGCTATGAACAACAGAAGAAAGAACGTGAAGCAAGAAAAAATCAGAAAATCGTCAATATAAAAGAGATTCGTCTGAGTCCGACTATCGATGACCATGATTTTAACACCAAATTGCGTAACGCTCGTAAATTCCTAGATAATGGCGATAAAGTGAAAGTTTCCATTCGTTTCCGAGGTCGAGCAATTACCCATAAAGAAATCGGTCGTGAAGTTTTAGAGCGCATGGCGGAAGAAACAGCTGATATTTCACAAGTTGAATCTAAAGCTAAAATGGATGGCCGCAGCATGTTCTTGATGCTCGCACCGAAAAGTGAGAAGTAATAAGCTGAAAGATCTGCATTGATCGATTCTGCTTAAAATTTTAGAGAAGAGTATTGGAGGAAAAAATAATGCCTAAGCAAAAAACGCATAGAGGATCAGCAAAACGATTCAAAAGAACAGCATCTGGAAAACTGAAAAGAAGTCACGCAAAACGTAGCCATATGTTTGCGAATAAAACGCAGAAACAGAAGCGTAAGTTGCGTAAATCAACAATGGTTTCAGCTAGTGACTACAAACGTATCAAACAGCAATTAGCTTACATGAAATAATAATTTAGATCACAGGATTGTATTGAAGGAGGAAAAACAATGGCACGAGTAAAAGGTGGAGTAGTAACGCGCCGACGTCGCAAGCGCGTATTGAAATTAGCTAAAGGGTATTATGGTGCAAAGCATCGCTTGTTCAAAGTTGCAAAACAGCAAGTAATGAAATCATACATGTATTCTTTCAGAGACCGTAAACAGAACAAACGTAACTTCCGTAAATTGTGGATCGCACGTATCAACGCTGCAGCACGTATGAACGGTTTAAGCTATTCAAAATTCATGCACGGACTTAAAGTTGCGGGCATCGATATGAACCGCAAAATGCTGGCTGACTTGGCTATCAATGATGCAGCTGCATTCACATCATTGACTGATCAAGCTAAAGACGCATTGAATAAATAATTCAACGATCGAAACCATAGGACAGTGAGGTACCATTACTCATTGTCCTATGGTTTTTTTAATTCAACGTTAATGACATAGTTACAAAAAAATAATAAAAATAATTTCTTTCTTCATGGTATAATGGACAGGATTATGTCAGTTGATACTGAACCATATATAAGAATCTCGTGATCTGTGTATTAACAGCAATAGATGGAGAGCTGTTCGGGTTAGCGGTATTTAATTCAGTAATGGAATACACGCGGATCATTATAGTTTGTGAGGGTAGGATGAATGGATAAAATTAGAAAACGAATTGCGATTATCGGGAGTGGCGTGACAGGCCTGACAACTGCATACCGACTGAAGCAGCAAGTGAAAAGAGAAAATCTCCCTGTTGAAATCATCCTCCTGGAATCGTCCATTCGTGCGGGCGGAAAATTATACACGATGAAGTTTGGTGATGAATATATCGACCTGGGTGCTGAGTCCATCGACACGCGGCTGCCTGAAGCCATGGATCTGATCAAAGAGCTGGACATAATGGACAGTATCGAACTCAGTCAGAATGGCAAACAGGACGTTTATGCGTTCAATAAGCTGTATCATCTTGATTGCCCGACTTATAAAGGCATACCTGTCAAACGGACAGACATATGGAAATATGACCTGATCTCGTTTCAGGGAAAACTCTCATTCTTAAAAGATACGTATTTCTCCGGAGAAGAAAAGACAGAGGAACTGACGACAAAAGAGTATCTAGCCGAACGCATCGGTGAAGAGATGGCTGAATATGCAGCTGAACCTTACTTCGCGAAAATCTATACGAGTGATATCGATGAGATCGGTATCCATGGTTTCAACGAACCTATCATAGATTTGGAAAAAGAGTACGGGACATGGACAAAAGCCTTGGAGAATCATCCCGAAATGTGGGAGGGGGATGGTATTTATGCCACCTTTAAACAGGGACTGGAAACACTGACTGCTGAACTGGCTGATAAAGTCAGCGAGACCATCAAATTTTCAAAAAAAGTGACCGAAATCAAAAAGAGCATCAATAACACTTACATCCTTGATATAAACAAGAAAGAACAGCTTAGAGTCGACTCCATTATTGTGGCGACCGATTCCGGTTCATACAAAGAACTGTTTTCCGATATCGAGCTGAGTGATTACTTCAAGGAAATAAAGATGGGATCTGTCGGCTTTTTATTATTCAGTTTTCCAAAGGGTTCGATAAAAAACCCGCCGAAAGGCAATGGTGTGCTGTCTGTGAGACGAAACAATTCCTATATTCAGAGTATCGTCTGGCTGAACCGAAAATGGGATCACTTCAAAGATAAAGATGAGGAAATGCTCGGTGTTTACTTTGGCCGCAGTAACGATGGCGTCATGATGTCTTTGAGTAACAAACAGATAGAAGAAGAGATCTTAGCTGATGTTTCCGCTATGCTGGCGATCAACAGTGAACCAAACTATAAAATAATCAAACGCTGGCCGAATGCCATTCCTCAATTCACACTGATGCATGAAGAAAAAAGAGTGAATTTATTTGAATTTCATGAACAGCAAATATCCCGGCCTGTATCTGGCGGGTAACGGTATCAAAGGGTTCGGCATCAACAGCTGTATCGCTCAGGCTAACGAAATAAGTCAAGAAGCTTTAGCATACATCAAAAAAACAATATAGTTCTTTATTTGATTGATATCATAATAAACAGTTGAAAAAACAGCTGAACCTCTTTCATAGAAAGAGATTTAGTTGTTTTTTTTTACTTAGAACCGTATTCTAGTAGTAGAGTATTTAAATAGAGGGGAGATTATCATGAAATTAACTGTACTCGGTTATTATGGCGGATATCCCGCAAATGGAGCTGGAACCAGTTCTTATTTGATTGAATCGGATGGTTTTCATCTGCTTCTGGACGCTGGCAGCGGCAGTTTGCTGGCACTGGAGAAGTACGTTGATCCAATCGATCTGAATGCCGTTCTCTTGTCACATTATCATCATGATCACACAGCCGATCTGGGTGTTTTGCAGTTCGCCCGTTTACTGAAAAAGGATGTACACGGAAACAAACCGCATCTGATGCCTGTATACTGCCACGATGAAGATCCGGATAATTATGATCGAATGACTCTGGACAATGTCACTCAGGCGATCGCTTACAATGAAGAACCCGAATTAACTATCGGTCCATTTAGAATCGAACATATGAAGACCCTCCATCCGGTGCCCTGTTTTGCCTTCAGGATCACCGAAGTGAAAACGGACAGGACCCTGGTATTTACTGCAGATTCAGGATATATGGAAGGATTTATCTCATTTGCTGAAAATGCTGATCTGCTGCTGGCAGATAGTAACTTTTATAAAGGGATGGAGAATCATACCGTGCATATGACTGCGAAAGAATGCGGAAGGATAGCTCGAGAGGCCAATGTAAAAAAACTGGTGCTGACACACCTGCCGCAGACTGGAAAGTTGAGTCAGCTGATTGACGAAGCGCTGGAGGAAGTCCCAGGTATAGATGTAAAGCTGGCTGAAAAAGATTTGACATTGACTATTTAAGGAGAGAAAAACATGTATTATGTTAAAAATCAGCGTAATGGCGAAGAGATCCATGACCCAAGAATCAATCTGGCAATAGAGTATTACCTTTTGAATGAAGTGAAACTGGATGAACCCATCCTGTTGTTTTATATCAATGACAATTCAATCATCATAGGGAGAAATCAGAACACGTATGAAGAGGTCAATACTTCTTATGTCGAGGAGAACAATGTCCTAGTTGTCCGCAGATTTTCAGGAGGCGGAGCCGTCTATCATGACATGGGTGTTTTATGTTTCTGCTTCATTACTGAAGATGACGGCAATTCATTCCGTGACTTCAAGAAGTTCACTTCTCCGGTCATAGATGCTTTGCATCAGATGGGTGTGGAGGGGGCTGAACTAAAAGGCAGAAATGACTTAGTCATAGATGGGAAGAAATTTTCCGGCAACGCCATGTATGCGAAAAATGGACGCATGACGGCTCACGGCACGCTGATGTTCGATTCTCAAATCGAAGCTGTAGTCAAGGCCCTCAAACCGAAAAAACATAAACTTGAATCAAAAGGGATCAAATCGATACGCAGCCGAGTGACCAACATCAAGCCTTTCCTTGATGATTCCTATCAGTACATGAATGCCAAAGACTTTAGAGATCAGCTGCTTCTTTATATATACGATACGGACTCAAAGGAAAATGTCAAAGAGTATGTGCTGACTGAGGAAGACTGGGTTAAAATCGAAGCTTTTGCAGAAAAGTATACAGCCAATTGGGACTGGAATTACGGTAAATCTCCCCAGTTTGATATGGAACGCAGCGAACGCTTGTCTGTCGGTACGGTAGAAGTCAAGATGAACGTGAGAAAGGGTGCTATTTCGGATATTCGTATCTATGGTGATTTCTTTGGTCTCGGTGAAATTGAAGATGTCGAGAACAAGCTGAAAGGGGCTCCTTATACGAGAGAATCGATCAGTGAAATAATTCGAGTCGGTCGATGTGAATAAATATTTTGGGAATGTTGAAAGACACGAACTGGTTGATCTGTTTTACTAGACAGCCGAATCTAAAGCTCCTGAACCGTAATCAACTTTTTACGGTTCAGGAGCTTTTTTTGTTCATAACTTCGGGGTTTAGTTTATAACTGTTATAAAAAAGATCGAGCGGTCCAAGGTCGCATCGATATATAAAGCCTGTTATAAAGGCTTTTTAAAGTTGAATATAAAATAACAGCGCTAATTTGACAAAAAAATGACAAAAAGGGGTTTACAATTTGTCACATTTGAGCTACTATAATAATTGTAAAGTATTTCATTAGAAATCATTAATCACACATAAGCGAAGGGAGAAATACATAATGGTCACATTATTCACGACACCCAGCTGCACATCCTGCAGAAAAGCGAAGGCATGGTTAGAAGAGTACGACATCCCTTATACCGAAAAAAATATGGCTCACGAGCCTCTTGAAAATAGATGAAATCAAATCGATCATGCGTTTAACGGAGGATGGGACAGAAGACATCATCTCAACCCGTTCCAAGGCATTTAAAGAGCTGAATATAGATATTGATGAATTATCCCTGAAAGAACTTTTTGTTCTGATACAGGAGAATCCGACACTGATCCGAAGACCAATCATCCTTGATGACCGAAGACTTACAGATCGGCTATAACGAAGACGAAATACGCCAGTTTGTTGCCGCGAGAAATCAGAGAAATGGAACTGAAGAAAGCTCAAAAATTAGTCGCTCTGACAAATAGCTGAATAACAGATAAAAAAGAATCGACAAAATTGTTTGTCGATTCTTTTTATCAAAGACCTCAGTGACTAGAACAAATAAAAAGTTGTTACTTGTATTTGAAGTAGACCTTTTGTATAATAGTAGGAGTGCAGTCTTAGAGGCTGCCAGTAACCGGCAATGTAAATTTATCCCAAAGGGACGTTTATTCCAAAGAAATGCGAGGTGTGGAATAATGGAAATTGAACATATCAACGAAGATACGATCCGTGTCGTAATCGAAAACACTGATTTAGAAGAGCGCGGGATCACATTCCTTGATTTATTAGGCAACCAGAAACAGATCGAAAAGTTCTTTTACAGTATTTTAGAAGAAGTTGATATCGATGAGGAATTTCAGGAATCAGAAGCAGTCACTTTTCAAGTGATGCCGAATAATGACGGACTGGAATTATTTATCAGTAAAGGAACAAACTTTAAAGAAGAATCAAACGCGTTAGACACGCTGAAAGAACACTTGAATGAGAAGGCAGATCAAAATGAAGAATCACTCGATGAAATTGATGCATACACTAAAGGAGACAACCCGACTAAAGATGTTGTCGTCGCTCTAGAGAGTTTTGAACAGCTGATTGCCCTGGCAAAATCACTGTATCTAGAAAGTGGCATCTCTACTCTTTACAGCTACAAAAACATGTACTATCTTCATATCACATTCTTCGTGGAAGAAATGGTCGAAAAAACCAGTGATGAAGAAATAGCCATTGCTCTGGAGTTTGGCAACAAGACAAAAACGACACCGGAAGTGTTGAATGAATATGCGGACAAGATCATGGAAACAAACGCATTGGAACTGACACGCTATCACTTTAAATAAAACAGAAGAAGCTAGGTTAAAGGACGCCCGACAGAATTTATTTTCTGTCGGGCGTTTTTTTCGTCATAAAAAAAATAAAAAGCTAATACTATTATTGTAAAAAGAAAACATCAAGGGAGGCAGCTCATGTTTATTGCATTAGACGAAGATAGCCGATTAGTCAGAGCCAGTGATTTTAAAGAATCAGTCAAAGTACTATTGCCCGGCCTGCGAAGAAGAAGTGATTTTCAAAAATGGGCTGATCAATCAGTCACACTTTTCTCATAGACGCAGCAGCTTCTGTTCAAGTTTTTCGGAAGGGGAATCAGCCGAGCATTTGAAGGGAAAGCTGCTGCTATATGACTGGCTGAAAAAAGAAAGGATGGATGTGGAACTGGAAGCTTATCTGCCGGAACTCAGCCAGCGTCCGGATCTGCTCATACAACTGGAGAGCGAACGCATTGCAGTAGAATATCAGTGTAGCCCCATTGGACGTAACAAAATCATCTCAAGGACGGAAGGTTACCTGCAGAACAACATAAAAGTTTACTGGATCCTGGGTGACAAGCTGAAAGTGTCAAAATCCCTGCAGCCAAAGCACTTCACCTATTTGTCAATGAACACCGGGCAGCAGTGCGTCCTGCTGCAGCTTGATCAGGAGAAAAAACAACTGGAACTATTGACTCAGTTCAGGACATCCTACAAAGGTGCAGGCTGCATCAGAAAATGGGTACGCTATTCAGATTCAATTGAAAGTTTTCGGAGCATATATAACAGTTCTCAAAAATCCTGTTTTCCGGATCATACGTCCAGGACTTATCAGGAGAAAAAGCTCCAGCAGCTTTCATTTTTTAAAAATAAAAACGCACAGCATTTTTTCGAGCTCTTGTATCTTAACGGCATGACGATTGATCAGCTGCCGGAGGTGATTTTCCATAGTGTGCCGAGCGAATGGATGATTTCCACTTTTCCGTTTCAGTGGAAACTATTGATGCTTTTGTGGCTGAATCGATTTGCCGTATCAAAGGTCTTTACGGTAAATGGACTTGTTCGTGAAGTTGAAATCTGGGAACAAGGTAAAGACATTGTTCACCATATCCTTCCTAATGTTGAACAGACCATACTGTATCGTCCGTTTCTTGAATTTCTCGACCTGCTCTGTGAGTACAGGTTATTAAAGGAAGCAGGGGAAGGAAAATGGGTCCGTTCGAGAAAAACAATATTCAAATAGACGGATTATGAGTAATTAAAATGAATCAGTGGATGAAGTTAAAGATATTCTATTCGTTTTCAAAGTGTGTTATCATTGATTTGTTGATAAAATTTTAGGAGGACGTTTAATGGCTGATTCAAAAGCATTACCATCAAGAAATGAATTACCGCTCGAACAGACCTGGGATTTGACTGTGATCTACAAATCAGATGAAAAATGGGAAAAGGATTTTAAAGACACGCAGGAATCCCTTGAAGAAGTGAAAGCCTATCAGGGAAAACTGGATACCGATGCCGATACTTTTCTAGAGGCACTGGAAGCAATGCTGAATTTATCCAGAAAAGTGAGTGCACTCTATGTATACGCACATCTGAAAAATGATCAGGATACTGCGAATAGTACATATCAGGCTATGAATGATAAAGCACGCTATCTTGCAGCATTATCCCAGGAAGCAACGTCCTGGTTTGAACCTGAACTGATCAGTCTGCCGGAGGAAAAGCTGTCCGGATACATTGAGGAAAAAGAAGAACTGAAACAGTATAAACATTACATCACACAACTGACAGCGAATAAAGCACATGTTTTGTCTGCAGAAATGGAGGCACTGCTGGCAGCGGCCAGCGAAGTCCTTACCGCTTCAAGCCAGACTTTCAGCGTACTGAACAACGCGGATCTGAAATTTCCGATGGTCAAAGGGGAGGACGGCGAAGACGTTCAACTGTCACACGGTATGTACGGGGAGCTTTTAGAAAGCACTGACCGAGAAGTAAGAAAAGAAGCTTTTGAGAAAATGTATGAGATTTATGAAAGCTTTAAAAACACCTTTGCAAGCACCTTGTCCGCTAATGTCAAGCATCACAATTATCAGGCGAAAGTGCATCACTACGGATTCGGCCAGAGAAAGCGCCTTGTCTGATAATCACATTCCCGTAGCCGTTCATGATACCTTGATCGATGTAGTGAATGATCATTTGCCTCTGCTGCACAGATACATGGATCTGAGAAAGCAGGTACTGGAGCTCGACGAACTGCATATGTACGACCTCTATACTCCAATCACCGGTGAAGCGAGCCTGAAATTCACTTACGAGGAAGCCAGAGACAAGACGTTTGAAGGTCTGGATGTCCTTGGACCGGAATACAAGGCAGTTCTGGATGATGCGTTCAACAGCCGCTGGATCGATGTTGTGGAAAATAAAGGAAAGCGCAGCGGGGCTTATTCTTCCGGTATGTATGATACAAATCCCTATATACTGCTTAACTGGCATGACTCACTGAATCACCTTTACACGCTCGTACACGAACTGGGCCACAGCGCACACAGCTATTTCACAAGAAATAATCAGCCTTATGTCTATGGAAATTATTCAATATTCCTGGCAGAAATCGCTTCGACGACTAATGAGAATCTGTTGACGGATCATCTGCTGAAAACCACGGAAGATCCGAAGGCAAGAGCCTTTGTGTTGAATCATTATTTAGATGGCTTTAAAGGCACGGTCTTCCGTCAGACGCAGTTTGCTGAATTCGAACACTTCATGCACGAGGAAGCTGCGAAAGGAACACCTTTGACAGCTGATTATTTAAGTGAAAATTACAAGAAACTGAATGCCAAGTATTACGGAGAAGCTGTTGAAATAGATGAGGCTATCCAGTATGAATGGGCACGGATTCCGCATTTCTACTATAATTACTATGTGTATCAGTACTCGACCGGTTTCTGTGCGGCCACAGCACTAGCTGATAAAATACTGAATCAAGAAGAAGGAGCTTTGGACAAGTACCTTTCATACCTCAAGGCAGGCAGCAGTGACTACCCTATCGAAGTGATGAAAAAAGCCGGCGTAGATATGACCGAAAGTGATTATCTGAAAAGAGCGATGAAAGTCTTTGAAGAACGTCTGGACGAACTGGAGAAAGCTCTGAAGTCGATTTAAACTGTTATCGAAAGAATGATGTATTATGTTTAACTTGAATAATCAAAACAGCCATCCTCCTTATTCAGCTGCTGAATAAGGATGGATGGCTGTTTTTTTGCTGGTCAATTTATTAATAACGGTCTTATATCATTTGAAGCAGGGATAAATGTTTCGTGCCGTTTCTTTTGATTTGGACGTTTTCGTCACAGAAGCCGTGAAGCAGTTGTTTAGTGATGGATGTGTCGACGCGGTATCCAAAGTCATCATTGTTTCCGGAATAAAGGACGCATGAGGGCGCGTTTTGGATATTCATTTCCTGTGCCAGTTTCTGGTCTTTTTTGAAGGCTGATTTTGAAAAGTCGGATTCAAAATCCTCTTCAAACATCTCCAGATCTAGTTTGATAAGTTCAGCAATTTGAGCAAACAGCTCTTTAGTGACTTCTCTGCCTTCATTGATGACTTTATCCTGAAGGACCATTAGAAATTTTCTGCCTTTTTTCTTGCCCTGCATGGAAGCAGCCTGAAAAGCGAGACTGGCATGAAAAGAATCTGTATAAAGCTGGTTGCGGTTGGACAAGGTCTGATTTTCCGATTCTTTCAGTTTGCTTCCTATTGTGTGAAAGTTCAGAAGAGGGATGAAGCGTACTTTGACTTTTTCATCACGTTCAGCAGAAAAAGACTCGATCATTTTTTCGGTTTCGAAACACGTCGTGCCTAAAGGGTTGACGAATAAGAAAACTTCAATCATATTATTTAAAAACATTTTTTTACACGCACCTAATTTGTATTTTGTCTAAATTTTATCAATCGTTTAAGCTGTCATTGAACTCTTATTGATTACATTATATAGACTAACAAATATAACTGGTTTTTAATAATATTCTGCCTAAAAAAAGGACACATTGACCTTTCTCTGTGACAAAAATGTCACAAATATCATATTTAGGCTGGTGATTTAGGCTTTTGCGTTGAATGCACGTGCGATTTTATTTTCTGTCGGTCTGAGCGGTATGGAGTGATCATCGAGAATCTGCATGAACAGCTTCTTTCCAGCTGTCTTGGAATCCGACTCCACTTCCAGCTCGAAATCCACTTGATTAGAATAGAAACTTTTGTCCAGTACGATGATCGAGTGAGGACGGACGGCTTCCAGGCGTTCCGTTTTCAGGTCCGCTACTTTAACAACGTGTCTGTCTACAGAGATACCTTCTTCGCTCAACACAGTGAACATATCGTCGGGAATGAGGAAGCCGCCTTCGCTCAATCATTTTTTGGCATCTCTGATCTTCAGATCGAGTGTCGTTTCCGTGTGGTGTCCTTCAAAAGGTGTCTTGAGGGTCATTTCGGCATGGCTGTTCTTTATCCTGATTCTCAGAGCACACTGATGTTCTTTCAAAGTGTATTCATTTGTGTCAAAATAATGATTCTCCTGAGTAAAAGGCAGGCTATCGTTTTTGAAAAATGCCTGTCTGAGTTTCCTGTATTCCTCTTGAGTCAGCAGGTTTTTATATTCGATCTCGACTTCTTGTCTCATATGGTTATTTGGACCCCTTACTACGGTATTTTTTAAAAATATGTTACAATGATATCAATAATGAAGACTAAATTAAAGTAAAGAAGGTATAGGATATGATTAGAGATTGGGAACTATTCCTGCTTCCTTACAGACAAACTGTAGATGAACTGAAAGTAAAATTAAGAGGTTTGAGAGGAATGTACCAGTTAAGAAAAGAACACGGTCCAATCGAATTTGTTACGGGGAGGGTCAAACCGATCAACAGTATTTTACTGAAATCAAAAACCAGGAACATTTCGCTGGATAAACTTGAAACCGATATGGAAGATCTGGCAGGCATCAGGATCATGTGTCCTTTTGTCGAAGATATACACGATGTGGTCACCATGCTGAAGAACCGTAATGATCTCACGGTCGTGTATGAAAAAGACTATGTCAGCCACAAGAAAGACAGCGGGTACCGTTCTTACCATCTCATATGTGAATATCCGGTCCAGCTGATCGATGAAGTGAAAGTGGTTTTAGTGGAAATTCAGATCCGTACACTGGCAATGAACTTCTGGGCTTCGATCGAACATTCGCTCAATTACAAATACCAGGGAGAATTCCCGGATGAAATCAATTCAAGACTGCAAAAGGCAGCAGAGTCCGCTTTCCAGTTGGACGAAGAAATGTCAACGATCAGAGAAGAAATAAAGGAAATTCAAAAAGACTTCCGTTATTCTCAAGAGTAATTGATGTAAAGGAAGGAAAATCAACGTGAAAATTGCCATTGTTCAAAATAATACGAAAGATTCACTAGAGGTCACACGCCGGTTAAAAGAGCTGCTGACCGATGAAGAAATCGATATCGTTACACACAAGCCTGATATCGTTATCTCAGTGGGAGGAGACGGGACATTGTTGTCCGCTTTCCACCGTTATGCTCACTTGCTTGATGCCGTGAGGTTCATCGGTGTGCATACAGGCCATCTGGGCTTTTACACGGACTGGAGACAGTATAATCTGACGGAACTGGTCGACAGTCTCATAAACGATAATGGCGAGTTTATTCAGTATCCGCTGCTGGATGTTGAGGTCGTTTATAAAAACGGATATAAAAACAAGCACTTTCTGGCACTGAATGAATCGATCGTCAAGAATCACAGACGGCACTCTGGTTTGCGACGTCTACATCGAAGAAGCAGCATTTTGAACGGTTCAGGGGACGACGGCGTCTGTATCTCTACACCGACAGGTTCGACCGGATACAACAAGTCGATCGGGGGAGCGGTTCTGCACCCGAGGCTGGAAGCTCTGCAGCTGACAGAGATAGCCTCATTGAATAACCGTATATACAGAACGCTGAGTTCACCATTGATTATAGCGCCGGATGAATGGATAGAGATCAGACCGATCGACACAAATGCAGTTTACGCTAACGATTGATCAGCTAGTGTCGTCAGAATCACGATGTTGACTACATACGATTTCAAATCGCGAAAGAACGTATAAGATTTGCACAGTATCAGCATACTCATTTCTGGAATCGTGTGGAAGATGCATTTTTAGGAGCCAAATCAAACCATGAAAATAGAATGGACAGCAACTAATGAAGAGCCTTTGACTCTGAAATCTTTTTTAAAGTCAAAACGTATTTCCAAACGCCTCCTTGCCAAGGTGAAGTTTCAGGGTGGTCGTCTGGAAGTCAATCAGGAATCCTCCCGGGTCAGGAAAATGGTGACCAAAGGAGACCGGATCGCCCTTCATTTACCTGAAGAACCGGATAATGACAGGCTGAAACAGTCGACTGAGGATATCACTGTTCTCTTTGAAGACGAACATTTTCTGATCGTCAATAAACAAAGCGATGTTCCATCCGTACCGTCGTCACTTTACAGTAATCACACCATGGCAAATATAGTGAAAGGCTATATCCTGAAGAACGGTTACAAGCATAAAACAGTCCATGTCGTGACTCGGTCTGGACAAAGACAGCCTCCGGGATCATGATTTTTGCCAAACACGGGCTGGCACATTCCTATCTGGATCAGCTTTTGCATGAAAAAGACTTATATAAGGAGTACACGGCGTTTGTTGAAGGAACCATCGAGAGTCAGACGGGGTGTATAAATGAGCCGATCGGCCGGATGGAAAACTCGATAATCAAGAGACAGGTTATGGATAGCGGAAAACCGTCGATGACTGAATATTGGGTAAAAAAAAGGTATGCAAAAAGCACTCAGGTGAAAATTCAGCTTCATACAGGGCGAACACATCAGATCAGAGTCCACTTTTCAGCAATGAATCATGCTTTGCTGGGGGATACGCTATATAACCCGGATGCTGACGAAAAACTGATAGCCAGACAGGCGCTGCACTGCTCCAGAATCATCTTCCGAGCATCCGTTTACGGGGGCACGACTGGAAGTGAAGGCCCCGCTGCCGGAGGATCTGATGACATTATCTAACCAACTGGAGAGTATGAGCAGTGAGAAGAAATTATAAACGCAATAATAAGAAGCATCACAAAACCCGTTCGATCGTAATGACGACACTGCTTGTTGGTGTTGCTTTTTTATTGGGTCTTTGGACAGAGAGAGCTGATTATTCTTATCAATGGATCGAAACGTCTATCAGCGAAATGACCTCCCGTATCCGTACATTCGGCTCATACGTTTTCAATGAGCCTGAAAGAGAAAGTCTGGCGGAGTTCCATTTTTTTGATGTTGGACAAGGGTCCTCGACCTTGCTGAAAGCATCTGACGGAACGACGATCCTGATGGATACGGGACGTTATGACGACAGTGAAGCACAGATCATCAATTATCTGAACGGGGAGATCGGGGTGGGCGGTGAAATCGATCTGCTCATTTTCACACACAATGATGCCGATCATATCGGAAACGGTGATCTTGTTCTTGAGTACTTTCAGGTCAAAGAAGTCTGGATGAATGGAATGGACCATACCAGTCAGGAATACGGAGAGTTGCTGGATGCAATGCTGAAAGCGGATATCACATACGCCGAGCCTAAAACCGGGTATGCATCTGATATTGGTCCCTTTTCCATTGAAGTCCTGCATCCGCTTGAAAACGAAAAGCAGAACAGTCAGAACGATGAATCGATCGTCACCCGCATCGCGGTCGGCGAGACCTCACTGGTGCATTCAGGGGACGTTGACGCCGGTGTGGAAAAGCGCATCTTGAAAGAAAGCCCTAAAAGTCTGCAGTCCGATATCATGATTTTAGGCCACCATGGTTCAGGCTCGAGTACGAGTGAGGAATGGCTGAATGCTGTAGATCCCGGAATCGCCGTCTATCAGGCAGGTTCAGGTAATCGGTACGGACATCCTCACAAAGAAATCATTAAAAAGATTGCGGATCACCGCGCTGAGCTGTTCGGAACAGACAGGGACGGCACGATAAGGATTCACGTCAAGGAGGACCGACAGCATGATGTTTTCACTGAGGAGGATGAGTGATGTATGTCGTACTTGAAGAAATAGAAAATGAGGTGGCAAAGTTAGTTCCGGATTCATCAGGGGGACCGATTTTTCTGCCGGTAAAAAAAATGCCCCGATTTTATGCGATCGGGGACGTGTTTTATATAAAGGTGAGTCATGATCATCAGCTTATACTTGAGAAAGATGATCGGGAAAAAGAAAGCAGACTGACTTCTAGTGAAGCCAAAAGGAGAGAGCTTTTGAGAAAGTCTGCGAAAAAGAGCAGGGGAGCTGAACAACTCAGATGTTTTTTTTCATAAAATGATGGGGGATGCCGGCATCTAAGAAACCGTCACCCTGGACTTCAAAGCCCTCTTTTTCATAAAAAGGAATGGCATGGTCCTGAGAATCAAGAATCAGGCGGGAGCCGTAAAGCTGTTCTCTGGCGATTTTTTCAATCCACTCGAGCAGCAGTCGTCCGATTCCCTGTTTACGCCTTGCGGAAAGAACGGCAACACGCTGGACTTTGACCGATCCGTCATTCTTTTTTCAGCAGACGGGCTGTGCAGATGGGTGTATCCTCTTCATATCCCACGATATGCAGGGTCTTATCTTCCAAGTCATCGATTTCCAAGGCTACATCAACGTTCTGTTCCTCTATGAAAACTTCTTTTCTGATGGCTATAGAATCTAAGTAAATTGAAGATGAGATATCTGTTGTTGTCAGGAATTTCATGTTACCCCTCTTTTCTGAATTATGTCTAACTATAGCAATATTTGTGATTTGCGTCAATCTATCATAGAACTTGCTCTTTCATTAAATAGCTATGTCAACTATAATGTAAGAGAAATGATTAAAAAGAGGGGGATAAAGTGATCAAATGGAAAGAATCTAAATTAATGTTCTGGACAGTGTGGCTTCTGGCTGTGGCACTGCTCATCTATCTGCTGCAGCGTGTCGACTTTATATTGAATCCGTTAGTAGGTATTCTTACTGCACTGTTCATGCCTCTGCTTATAGCAGGCTTTTTATTTTATCTGTTGAATCCGCTTGTTGAAATACTTGAACGTTTCAAAGTGAAACGGATCATCGGCATCGCCGTCGTTATGCTTTTGCTGAGCGGCTTTATCATCTTGTCTATTTTACTGGGCATACCGATGCTGATCGAACAGACGTCCAATCTGATCTCAGGTATCCCGGTCTTTATCAGTGAGCTGGAAATTTATGCCAATCGTCTGGCTGAAGAACCGTGGATGCAGCAGGTCGATATAAATATGGCTTTAGAGAATCTCGAAATATGGCTGAGAGATCTGGGTTCACGAGTCTTATCTGGACTGATCTCCGGTGTGGGCGCAGCGATTACGGCTTTTACTGAGCTGGCATTCCTGTTTATAACCATTCCCGTCATCCTGTTTTACATGCTGCATGACGGCAGAAAATTTCTGCCTATGGTGGTGGATATGACGCCTGTTAAGTATAAGGGAAATGTAAAAGAAATGATCATCAAAACAGATGATACGATATCAAGTTATATCAGCGGAAAAGGGATGGCTTCTCTGCTTGTTGGGGTACTGCTTTTCATAATGTATTCCATCGTCGGGATGCCCTCAGCCTTTTTACTTTCTTTTTCGCAGCGATCACGAACTTCATACCCTATGTGGGACCGTTTATCGGAGCAGGACCGGCAATTATCGTGGGATTGATCGAATCACCTTCCCAGGCTGTACTGGCTGCTGTTTTTGTCCTGATTGCTCAACAGCTGGACAGCAATTTCTTTACCCCGTTTCTGGTAGGGAAATCACTGGCCATTCATCCACTTACCGTTATACTGGTTCTGCTTGCTTCGGCAAACATAGCAGGGCTGATCGGCATGTTGATTGGTGTCCCGGTTTTTGCTATCTTGAAAACCATAGGAACGTATCTATTTAAAATGTATAAAGAACAGAAACTGATTTCAGAATCAATACAAAAAAATAACCAAAAGTAAGGACGTTTATAGTGACTGAATATACTAATATTGAATTAAACAAAGAGGTAAACAGAAGAAGGACATTTGCGATCATTTCCCATCCGGATGCCGGAAAGACAACGATCACTGAACAACTTCTTCTATTTGGCGGGGCAATCAGGCAGGCAGGAACAGTCAAGGCAAAAAAATCGGGTAAATTTGCCAAATCCGACTGGATGGAAATCGAAAAGCAAAGAGGAATCTCTGTCACAAGTTCTGTGATGCAGTTTGAATATCAGGACAAGCGCATCAATATCCTTGATACACCCGGGCACGAAGACTTTTCTGAAGATACTTACCGGACGCTGATGGCCGTAGATGCAGCTGTGATGGTCGTAGACAGTGCCAAGGGTATTGAGGAACAGACTAAAAAACTCTTTAAGGTCTGTCGTTTAAGAGGGATCCCCATCTTTACTTTCATGAATAAACTGGATAGAGATGGCAGAGAACCTCTGGAGCTGATCGAAGAACTGGAAGAAGTGCTCGAAATTGATGCATATCCAATGAACTGGCCCATTGGATCCGGAAAGACCCTGCTTGGACTGTATGATTTATATCATAACCGTATAGAAGCATTCAGACCGGAAGAATCCAATGAAGGTGAGCGTTTTATTCCGCTTGATTCCGAGGGTGAAATCATAGGAGATCATAAGATCAAACAGGAAAGTCTCTATGATCAGGTCCTTGAAGAAGCGTTACTGTTGAAAGAAGCAGGGAATGACTTCTCAGAAGAGGCTATCGCAGCAGGAAAGCTGACTCCGGTATTCTTCGGTTCTGCGCTGACTAATTTCGGTGTTCAGACTTTTCTGGAGACCTTTTTACAATTTGCTCCGAAGCCGTCTTCTCACGAAACGGTTGAAGGGGAACAGGTCAAACCGACTGAACCGGATTTTTCCGGTTTTATCTTTAAAATTCAGGCAAATATGGATCCGCGTCACCGTGACAGGATTGCATTCCTGAGAATCTGTTCAGGTAAATTCGAGCGGGGAATGGACGTAACGTTGTCACGGACAGACAAGAAAATCAGGCTTTCCAACTCGACTCAGTTTATGGCTGAAAGTAGAGAAACGGTCACGGATGCCGTCGCAGGGGACATCATCGGTCTTTACGACACGGGGAACTTTCAGATCGGGGATACGCTCTATTCCGGTAAAGATAAGCTGACTTATCAGGAGCTTCCTCAGTTCACTCCGGAGCTGTTTATGAAAGTCGAACCGAAAAATGTCATGAAACAAAAATCGTTTCACAAAGGCATCAACCAGCTGGTCCAGGAAGGCGCGATCCAGTTATATAAATCGTATCATACTGAGACATATATAATCGGCGCTGTCGGTCAGCTTCAGTTCGAAGTCTTCGAACACCGTATGCGAAATGAATATAACTCGGAAGTCATCATGACCTCGATCGGTAATCGTATTGCTAGATGGGTTGACCCTGAACAACTGGATGAAAATATGGGCTCGAGCCGAAACATGCTTGTGAGAGACCGATTCGATCAGCCGCTGTTCTTGTTTGAAAACCAGTTTGCAATGCGCTGGTTCAGCGACAAATATCCGGAAGTGGAACTGACCTCCCTTCTTTGATCAAACACATGTATCAGTAATAGGAGTTTCATTTCCGCAACAAGGAGATGAAACTCTTTTTGCTCAGAAAGTTTTGATTCTGTAAAAAGAAAATGATTTGAATTACAATTGAGTTGATAATATGTCCGAGAATAACAGTGCACTAAGAGAAAAAAGAAGGCAAAGAGAGGGGAGCGTCATGCGCTATACGATCACTGGTGCAACGGGAAGGTTAGGTACCGAGGTGATGAAAGTGGCTCTGGAGAAATTACCTCCAGACTCACTGCGTGTATCTGTCCGAAATCCCGAAAAGGCCAGACACCTTGCAGATAAAGGGGTAGAGGTAAAGAAAGCTGATTATCTTGGAGAGAGGAACTCATCAAGGCCTTTAAAGAGACCGATGTCCTTGTCTACATTCCGAGTATCGTTCATCCCAGTTATGACCGGCTGCGGAGATCGAGAATGTGGTCCTTGCGGCTGAAGAAGCAGAGGTCGGCCATTTTATCTTTATCAGCTTTTACGCAGATCAGGAAAATAATCCATTTCTCATGAGCCCGTTTTACGGCTATGCCAGTCGGCGTCTCGCCTGTTCTTCATTGTCTTATACGGTCATTAAAAATGCAATGTATGCAGATCCGCTGGTCAGCTATCTGTCGGAACTTGAAGACCGGGGCAAGGTCGTTTACCCTGTTCCTCATGAAAAAGTCAGTTTCATATCCCGACAAGACAGTGCCCGGGCGATCGTGTCGGTTGCTGTGGACCCTTCACTTCATAACCAGACGTATACACTCACACAAAATAGGTCCTATACTATGGTGGAACTGGCGGAGACGCTCAGCCAAGTTAGCGGGAGCGAGCTGGGGTTTGAACCCATGTCCATGGAGGAGTTTGCGCAGGTTTATGATGAACCATCAGGCTTCGGTCCTTTACTGGCATCGATGTATGAAGCCGCAAATCTCGGCTTGCTGAATACCGTGACGGAAGACTACCGGTTCATCACTGGAAAAGAGGCCGAGTCGCTGCTGAGTTTCATGAAAAGGCACTGCCAGGACTGATCTGTCATGCATGAAAAAAACAGGCGCCGGGACAAATATCCCAGCGCCTGTTTTTTCGAGGTGTATATTCAGTCTTCCTCAGTTTCATCTGTATCTAAGATTTCTTTCTTTTCGCTGTCTATTTTTTCAATCGTGACGGCGCCGCTATCGTCCACAGTGGCCAGAATTTTACCTGGTTCCGGATTGTTCAAATAGAACTCGGCGATTTTGTCCTCGATCTGTTCCTCGATCACTCTTCTCAGTGGCCGTGCTCCCATTTTGGGGTCATACCCTAAGTCAACGAGCTTCTCCTTCGCTTTCTGATCCACTTCAATGGAAAGCTCATGCTGGCTTAAAGCTTCGTTTACGTCGTTAAGCATGAGATCAACGATCTTCAGGAGATCCTCTTTGGTGAGGGAATTGAATTCAACGATACCGTCGAAGCGATTCAGGAATTCCGGTTTAAAGTAATCCTGGAGATGGTTTAAAATAGAATGCTGATCGCCGCTCAACTGTGCACCGAACCCTACGCTTGACTCAACGTTGGTCGTACCGGCGTTACTTGTCATGATGATGATGGTTTCTTTAAAGTTGACCGTTCTTCCCTGGGCATCAGTCAGGCGGCCGTCGTCCAGTATCTGCAGGAACATATGCAGGACATCCGGATGAGCCTTTTCCACTTCATCGACCAGAATGAGGCTATAAGGGTTACGTCTCACTTTTTCCGTAAGCTGTCCGGCTTCGTCGTAACCGACATAGCCGGGAGGGGAACCGATAAGCTTGGACGTGCTGTGTTTTTCCATATACTCGCTCATGTCGAGACGAACATAAGCGTCTTTACTGCCGAACAGTTCCAGCGCTAAGGTCTTGGCCAGTTCTGTTTTCCCGACACCGGTCGGACCGACAAACATAAAAGAACCGATCGGACGATGTTTCTGTCTCAACCCAATGCGGTTTCGGCGGATAGCTCTTGCCACTTTGTTGATGGCTTCATCCTGACCGATGACATGATGTTTGAGGGAGTCGTCAAGTCCTTTCAGCTGAGCCTGTTCTTTTTCTTTCAGATCACCCACAGGTATGCCGGTTTTGATTTCAATGATATTGATGATATCCTGTTCTGTCACTTCAGGCTGTTCGGACTGAGGGGTCTGCTGATCGATCATTTCCTGATATTTAGCAGTCTGGTCACGGTAGAAAGCTGCTTTTTCATAATCTTCCTGTTCCAGTGCTTCCTGTTTATGCGTTTCTGCAGCGTCTGATTTTTTCTTCCATAGTTTTCGGATCGACAGTTTGAATCGTCAGGTTCTTCTTGGAACCTGATTCGTCCAGCAGATCGATTGCCTTGTCCGGCAGGAAGCGGTCCTGAATATAGCGGTGCGATAATTCTACGGCACTTTTCAAAGCCTTATCCGTATACTTGACGTGATGATAATCTTCATATCTATTTTGAATACCTTTCAAGATAGTCAAGGTTTCTTCTATAGTCGGTTCATTGACTCGAACAGGCTGCAGACGGCGTTCCAGGGCCGGATCTTTTCGATTTTTCTGTATTCATTCAGAGTAGTGGCACCGACCATCTGAAGCTCACCGGAGGCCAAAGCAGGTTTCAGAATATTACCTGCATCCATGCTGCTGCCTTCTGCAGTACCGGCGCCGACGAGTTCATGTACTTCGTCTATGAACAGAATGATGTCGTCGTTATCTTTCAGTTCATTCATCAATTGCTGCATGCGCTCCTCAAATTGTCCTCTGATACCTGTGCCCTGAACAAGGGAGGCCACATCCAGTCGGATCACTTCTTTGTTCTTAAGCTTATGTGGAACCTCGTCGTTAACGATCTTAAGAGCCAGTCCTTCAACGATGGCCGTCTTACCGACACCGGCTTCCCCAGTCAAGATGGGATTATTTTTTTTTCGTCTATTTAAAATCTCGATGACTCGTTCGATTTCCTTATCCCGGCCAATTATAGGATCGATATTTCCTTCTCTGGCCATTTTGGTCAAATCGACACCATATTCGCCGAGCAGGCCACCACGGCCACCGCCGCCCTGTCTGGGAGGTTGTGCTGTTCGTTTCCGGTAAACTGCTGATTTGGTGGAGTCGGCTGCTGTGCGTCGGGGTTGCCTCCTTGGGACAATGCTCTGAATAAATCATCAAACTGATTGAAACCAAAGGGATCCTGGTTATTTCCCTGGTTTAAACGTCCTTGCTGTTCCTGCTGTTTAATTTCACGATAACACTTCTGACAAAGATCGATTTCACGTCTGCGTCCATTGACGCTTGTGGTTAAATGGATCGTGGCAGGTCTTTCCATGCAACGTTGACAGATCATGATAGAAAAACATCCTTTCTCAATTATTCTAATTACAGTATACTCATAATTTTCTCAAAGGTCAGTTCAAAGCATCCGATGTCAGACAGATAAAAGTAAAAAACTGACCATTACTGACCTTTGGTGAATTCATTATACATTGACCAATTTTGACTTTCAAGTATTTGTTTGCTGCACAAAAGAAAATAGTTGTAGGTAAAGGGAAAAAATGGTAATCTGAATAGGAAGAAAGAATATGATGGAAGTTCCATGGAAAAAGCGCTAAAAACGTTACTGTACCATGGACGACTGACGTTCTATTCCTTTCGGTACAAAAAATACTTTATTTTAAAGGAGAAATTCAAATGGAAAAAAGAGAATACACAATCGTTGCAGACACAGGAATTCACGCTAGACCAGCTACATTACTGGTACAGCAGGCAAGCAAATTCAATTCAGACATCACTTTAGATTATAAAGGTAAATCTGTTAACTCTGAAATCGATCATGGGTGTTATGTCTTTAGGCGTAGGTAAAGGTGCAGAAGTATCAATCTCTGCTGACGGCGCTGACGAAAAAGAAGCTATCGAAGGAATCGAAGAAACAATCAAAAATGAGGGAATGGCTGAATAATGACTTCAAAAGTATCCGGAATTGCAGCAAGTGATGGAATCGCTCACGCTAAAGCCTACTTACTCGTAGAACCAGATTTGACTATCGAGAAAAACGAGATTTCCGATACTGATTCTGAGATGGATCGTCTGACAAAAGCTATCGATAAAGCGAAAGAACAGCTGACCAAAATAAGAGCCATTGCTGCTGAATCACTAGGTGAAGAAGAGGCGCAAGTCTTTGATGCTCATATTATGGTGCTGTCGGATCCTGACTTGATGGATCAGACGAAGGCGGTCATCGACAGTGAAAAAGTCAATGCAGGTTATGCCTTCAAGCAAGTGACGAATACGTTCATCACCATGTTTGAAGGGATGGAAGACAATGCTTACATGCAGGAACGTGCGGCTGACATACGTGATGTCAGAAAACGCGTGCTTGCCAACTTGTTAGGCGTGACGCTTCCTTCTCCGGCAACGATCGACGAAGAAGTCATCATTATTGCAGAAGACTTGACACCGAGTGACACAGCTCAGCTGAACAAAAAGTATGTCAAAGCTTTTGTAACGAATGTCGGAGGACGTACCTCTCATTCTGCGATCATGGCCAGATCACTGGAGATCCCCGGCGATCGTGGGAACAAAGGATATCACCGAGCGAGTATCTGAAAACGATCAGCTGATCGTCGATGGACTTGAAGGCGAAGTTTACATCAATCCTTCCGAAGAAGAAGTTTCATCATTCAATAAAAAAGCAAAAGAGTTCGATGAACTGAAACAAGAATGGGATCAGTTGCTGAATGAACCAAGTGTAACTAAAGATGGCAAACACGTTGAATTAGCAGCCAATATCGGTACGCCAAAAGATTTAAAAGGTGTCAAGAGTAATGGCGGCGAAGCTATTGGTTTGTACCGTACAGAATTTCTATACATGGATTCTGCAGAGCTTCCAACGGAAGATGATCAATATCAAGCCTATAAACAGGTACTGGAAGGTATGGACGGCAAGCCGGTCGTAGTACGTACAATGGATATCGGCGGAGATAAAGAACTTCCGTATCTGGAACTTCCTAAAGAAATGAATCCTTTCCTTGGCTACCGCGCTATCCGTGTCAGTCTGGATCAGGATTCTATCTTCAGAACGCAGTTGAGGGCGCTGCTTCGTGCGTCTGTTCACGGACAGTTACGTATCATGTTCCCGATGATTGCAACTCTGCAGGAATTCAGAGAAGCTAAAGCTATTCTGGATGAAGAAAAGCGCTATCTGGTCGAAAAGGAATCGAAGTCTCTGACGCGATTGAGGTACGGAATCATGATTGAAATTCCTGCTGCAGCAGTATTGGCTGATCATTTCGCAAAAGAGGTCGACTTCTTCAGTATCGGAACGAACGATCTTATTCAGTATACTATGGCTGCAGACCGAATGAACGAACAAGTCTCTTATCTGTATCAGCCATATAATCCTTCGATATTGCGCCTGATCAAAGGTGTGATAGATGCCGCACACAATGAAGGTAAGTGGGCTGGCATGTGTGGAGAGATGGCTGGAGATCAAATCGCAGTTCCCCTTCTAGTGGGACTCGGTTTAGATGAGTTTTCAATGAGTGCGACGAGCATACTTAAAACAAGAAGTCTGCTGAAAAAGTTAGACTCCGGTGAAATGCAGGAGTTGTCTCAAAAAGCTGTTACAGAATGCACGACTGTTGATGAAGTAATCAAATTAGTCAATCAGTACGTAGAAAAATAAAAGAGCAGGCTGGGTCCTAGAAGGGCTCAGTCTGTTTTGCTATCATCATGCAAAAAAGGAGAGTGGAGTCATGACCAGGATCGGTTTTATCGGAACAGGTGTGATGGGGCAGTCGATCGTTGAGCATTTACTGGGCAACGGGTTTGCAGTCACTGTCTACAACCGAACAAAAGCCAAAACAGATGTGCTCGTAAATAAAGGAGCAGTCTGGGCGGAAACTTCACGGGAAGTCGCTGAGCAGTCAGAAGTGATCTTTACTATGGTAGGCTATCCTTCTGATGTCGAAGACGTATACTACGGTGAGTCAGGGAGTTTTCAAAGCGGATGTAAAAGGCAAGGTGCTTATTGACCTGACAACGAGTACGCCGTCGCTTGCCGAGAAAATCAGTCTGACAGCGGTAGCTTCAGGCGCTGTCTGCGCTGGACGCGCCAGTATCCGGTGGTGATTCGGGCGCCCGGAAAGGAACGCTCACTGTTATGGTGGGTGGCGACCAGCAGACATTTGATGATGTGAAGGGGATACTGGAGATTTTTTCATCTTCTCTGGAACTTCATGGCCAGGCAGGAAGCGGTCAGCATACAAAAATGGCCAATCAGATCATGGTTGCCGGGACGATGACAGGCATGACTGAAATGCTTGTCTACGCTGAAAAGGCGGGGCTTGATCTCGAAAAAGTTGTGAAGACACTGAGCGGCGGTGCAGCTGGGAACTGGTCACTGGAGAATTATTCACCCCGAATAATAAAAGAAGATTTCAGAGCCGGCTTTTATGTCAAGCATTTTGTTAAAGATCTGAAAATTGCCCTTGATGAGGCAGAAAAGCTGGGCTTGGATCTGCCGGCTACAAAACAGGCAAAAGCATTGTATGATGAGCTGAGTCAGACAGGATATGAGGATAAGGGGACACATGGCTGATCAAATTGTGGCAGGAATAACAAACAAGCGGAGACCTACAGATGGTTACAGGAAAAAATAATAAGGAGGACCAGCGCATCGTATTCGCTGATCCTCCTTATTCAATTTCTCAGCTCACTGACATACTGAGTCAGTCGCTGCATGGCTTCTTTGATGTCTTCTAAGGCCGATGCATAACTGATCCTGAAATAACCCTCCCCGGCATCCCCGAAAGCATCTCCCGGTATGACCGCAACGTTAAATTTTCTGGCAAGATCATAACAGAATTCAAAACTAGTCAAAGACAGCTCTTTGGGGATTTCGGCAAAATTAGAAAGCTCCTTTGGGTTCCGTTGCCTCTATCTGAAGTTTTTTCAGAGACTTCATGACGGTGTCGCGACGTTCTCTGTAGGCCGCTTTCATCGGCAAAGCGTCGTCAGCTCCGTGGGTCAAAGCTTCGATTCCTGCGTGCTGAGTGATGCTGGAAGCACTGGTGACTAATGCCTGATGGGTCTTCAGCATTTCGGAAGTCAGGGCTTCAGGAGCAAAAATCAGACCTAAACGCCAGCCTGTCATTGCGTGAGATTTAGAGAGCCCGTTTATCACAACAGTCTGATCTCTCAAGTATTCTCCGAGAGAGACATGTGTGCTGTCGTAAACGAGTTCACTGTAAATTTCATCGCTGACAGCCAGCATCTCTGGATATCTGGATAAAACTTCCGCGATTTCCTTGACCTCATTTTCTGACCAGGTCACACCTGTCGGGTTATTCGGATAATTTAATATGATGGCTTTCGGCATTTTATCCAGCTTTTCGATAGTTTCTTCAAGCATATCCGGAGTGAGCATGAAGTCGGTCTGAGACGTATCCATATAGACAGGGGTCGCCTGACTCATCCTTACAAGTGAATCATAAAGAGAAAAGGATGGAGATGGAATCAGGACATAGTCTCCAGGGTTCAACAGGGTAAATAGGGTCGTGGCCAGTGCTTCCGTTGCCCCGACCGTTGCTATGACCTCCGATTCGGGAGAATAGGTCAGTTTGTACTTGGACGCAACGAAATCTGCTGCTGCCTCTCTTAGTTTCAGATCACCGGCAGTACTTGTGTAAAAGGAAAAATCAGCATCGATCGCTTTTTTTGCTGCCTCTTTAACATGTTCCGGAGTAGGGAAATCCGGTTGTCCAAGTGTCAGTCGGATCAAAGGTTTGAACTTTGAAACCTGGTCATCGAATTGTCTGATTTTAGAAATTGCAAGCTTGCTTATTTCCCGGTTTAAATCATACTGTCTGATATTATTCATGAGCGATTCCTCCAATATTAAACTAGTTTACCACAATTTATCTTGAAAAGTTGAGCGCTGTTTTAAATTTCAGCAAGTGAACAGGACAATAACCACTAAATCACAGCGCATCTAATGTAATTTAAACTGAAATCTGTTAAAATATAGAAGTAAAGTGACAATAGGACAGAAAGGGGAACACCAATGAAACCATCCCAACTTATACCCATCATCAAACGCCTGGATGCGATGCGTGAAGATGAGACAGAGGACGTTCAGGTCAGACGTTTCGAAAGAGACGGCGTGCAGAAATGTATCGTACGCTACGATAATAAATCCAATATGTTTGAACTTGAAGAAAGCGCCACGGGCTCATGAAACCTATGAGTTTGATAACATCGATTATGTGGCTGTGGAAATACTTGAATTGGTACAACCTGCTTCATCTACTGAAGAGTAAGAAGTGCACAAAAGGAAGTGCTTTGTGTGCTTCCTTTTTTTAGGGACTTCCCCTTTCGATGCATATGATAAAATCTGTCAGGAGGGAAATTATGCTGAGTAGTTTCAAGCCAACGTGGATGGTGGAATCCATATTTCAGATAACACCTGAACAGTTGAAAAAAGCGAATATCAAGGCTGTCTTAACTGACCTTGATAATACGCTGATCGCCTGGAATAATCCGGAAGCAACTGAAGAAACGATCCAGTGGATCAAGCTGATGAAAAAGAAATGACATCAAGGTGGTCATTCATATCTGAACAACTCGACCAGGAGGCGTGAAAAAAGTGGCAAGCCTATTGGAACTGGATTTCATTCCCAACGCACTGAAACCCTTAACGCGTAGGCTATAAAAAAGCTATTGAAAAATTTTCCATTTTCCAGTGATGAGTGGTTAATGGTTGGAGACCAGATAATTAACTGATATAAAAGGGGCCAACCATGCGGGAATCAGAAGTGTATTGGTTAAACCTATCTTGGATTCAGATGCATGGAACACACGACTGAACAGATTCGTGGAATTGAAGATCATGAATTATTTAATAACTAAAGATCCGGAAATGAAATAGAAGAATACGATACATGACAGAAGAATTTATAACTAATGAAATAAGGTGCATTGGCTGTGGAGCTGTTCTGCAGTCAGAGAATGAGTCGCAGTCCGGGTTATCTGCCCGCTTCTGTGCTGAATAAAACTGAGTGCAGACGACCAGGTATACTGCAAAAGATGCTTTCGATTGAGACATTATAATGAAGTGCAGGATGTAGAGCTGAACGATGATGATTTTTTAAATATGCTTCACGAATTGAATCAAGAAAATGCTTTGATTGTCAATGTCATTGATATATTTGATTTCAATGGGAGTATTATTTCGGGTATTCAGAGATTTGCTGGTAATAACCCTGTAATCATTGTTGCCAATAAAAGTGACCTTTTGCCAAAAGTTTTCAAAAGAAGGTAAGTTACGCCAATGGGTGACTGAACAGGTGCAAAGCTATGGTATCAGACCGCAGAATGTATTTTTAGTCAGTGCACTGAACAGAGACTCTGTAGAAGAATTTATGCAGGCACTGGACAAAGAACGTAAGGGTAAAGATGTGTACGTTGTAGGAACGACCAACGTCGGGAAGTCGACATTGATCAATCAAATTATCAACATTGCGACTGATTCCGAAGACACGATCACGACGTCATACTTTTCCAGGTACGACCCTGGGTAAAATTGAAATTCCTTGGATGATGACAAAAATGCTTCGTCGATGCTCCGGCATCATACAGAAAAATCAGTTGCACACTTCTGAATCCACAGGAATTAAAGATAGTGACACCGAGAAAAGAAGTGAAACCCAAAGCCTATCAGCTGAATGACAACCAGTCATTATTCTTTGGTGGACTCGGCAGATTCGACTACCTCAAAGGAGAAAGAAAAGAGTCATTTGTCTGTTATGTATCCAATGAGATCAGCATTCACAGAACTAAACTCGAAAAAGCTGATGAGTTATATGAAAATCATTTCAGGAGAGCTTCTATCTCCGCCCGAGGCGGAGCTCCGTCACGTCTTTCCCTAAACTGAAACGGCATGAATTCAAAATCAAAGAACCGTCTGATATCGTATTCAATGGCTTGGGCTGGGTTTCCATTGATGCAGTAGACATCCAGGTAGCCGGCTGGGCGCCTGAGGGTGTAGATGTGACTGTAAGAAAGCAGCTAATATAAAGAAACAAACAAATGAGAAAAGAGGATGAAAATGAACCTGACAGGGAAACAGAAACGCTTCTTGAGAGCAGAAGCTAATACAATGTCACCCATTTTTCAAATCGGTAAAAATGGACTGACAGTAGAAATGGTCAAAGAGTTCGAAGATTCACTGGATAATAAAGAACTGATGAAAGTGCAACTTGCTGCAGAATACATGACTGGACAGCAGGGGAAGCAGCCTCGTTTATTAGAAGAAAGTTCTGACATCACGGTAGTGCAGAAGATAGGAAAAGTCCTGGTATTGTTGAAACCTTCAGACAAAGAAAATATCAGCGCCACGCAGCTCGTCCTGCCGGAATCCACTCGTCTTTAAAGGAGAGGAATCAGAGTGGCGAATGTAGTTGCTGGTATTGCTGAACCGAAAGTACTTGATGAACTGAATGAAACGATGCTTCGGCGGAAAGTCGGTATTTTAGGCGGGACATTCAATCCACCTCATTGTGGTCATTTGATTATAGCCGAGCAAGTTAGAAATCAGCTGGGGCTGGAGGAAATCCTTTTTATGCCGAGTGCCCAGCCGCCTCATAAAGTCAAAAAGGAAACGATCGCTGCAAGAACATCGGTTGTCAATGCTCGAAGAAGCAGTAAAAGGCACAATGAAGCCTTTTCCATAGAAGAGATGACAATTTGGAAGAAATCGACCGTGGGGGTAAAAGCTACACTTACGATACGATCGTTCAACTTAAAGAAAATCATCCAGAGATTGAATATTATTTTATAATCGGAGCGGACATGGCCGAGGATTTAAAAAACTGGTACAAGATCGATGAACTCATACAGATTGTTCAGTTCGTGGCTGTCAATCGTCCTGATTACAGTTTAGATACGTCTTATCCTGTAATCGCGGTCGATGTGCCCGGCATCGATCATCAGTTCTGAGTCTGATCAGGCAGAAAATCACAGATGGCTGTTCGATCAAGTACCTTGTTCACTCGAGAAGTTAGAGAATTATATCGAAAGTGAAGGGTTATATAAATATGAAGAAAATTCAAGTGGATTATCAGAATAAATTTATCAGCCTGAACAGAGAAGAACTAATCGAGCTCATGCATGATTCAATGAGCCGACGACGGTACAGGCATGTTTTAAGAGTGGAAGAGACAGCCTTGTATCTGGCTAATAAATATGAGGTAAACAAGGAAAAAGTGAGCATTGCAGCATTAGCTACATGACTACGCTAAAGAGCGGCCGGATGAAGAAATGCGGGATCTGATCATCAGTGAAAATCTGGAACTGGACATGCTTCAGTTTGGCAGCAACATCTGGCACGGACCGGTCGGAGCTGTACTTATGAAAAATGAATATCAGCTTGAAGACGAGGAAATACTGGAAGCGATAAAATTTCATACGATCGGAAGTCCGACGATGAGAGGCTGTGGCTCAGATCATTTATGTCGCCGACTATATTGAACCCAAGCGGTCACACAAAGGTGTGGACAAAGCCCGTAAGCTGGTGAAGAAGAGTCTTGATAAAGCAGTATCTTATATAACGAAACAAACTCTGAAGCATCTAGTCAGAGGAAAAAATAAAATTTACCCCAAAGCTGTTGAAACATACAACGCTTGGGTGACAGACAATTGAGGAGAGAAAGTATGACACAATCATCAAAGAACGTACTGGAATATGTAGTTAAGGCCGCAGATTCAAAAATGGCAGAAGATATCGTAGCACTCGACATGAGGAACGTATCCCTGCTGGCCGATTATTTTGTTGTTTTACACGCAAATAATGACAGACAGTTGAATGCGATCGCGCAAAGCATCCTTGAAGCGGCTGATAAAAACGAACAGGAAGTCAGACAAGTGGAAGGCAAAGAAGATGCTAAGTGGGTCCTCATCGATCTGGGGGATGTCATTATTCACTTATTCAATCAGGAGGAACGCGAATTCTACAAACTGGAGCGTCTGTGGTCAGATGCTGAACAGGTCGATATCAGGGAATGGCTGGACTGATGTCATATAACTGGTTTGCAAAAGTCTATGATAACCTTATGGATGATACATTATACGACAAATGGCTGGATTACACTCAGAGTCACATCTCAGCCGGCAAAGATATCCTGGAACTGGGATGCGGCACTGGTGTATTAGGCCTGAAATTAAAGAAAAGCGGGTACGCTGTCACCGGTCTGGATCTGTCAGAAGAGATGCTGAGTCTGGCTTACAACAGACAGCTGGAACAGGGAGAGACATTTCCGCTGGTCCAGGGGGACATGAGAGACCTGAAAGAGCTGCCGGCATACGGCAATATCATCTGCTACAGCGATGCCTTGTGCTACATGGAAGATGAGGCGGAACTGTCCACCGTCTTCAAAGAAGTATACGACAGACTTGAAAAAGACGGCAAGTTTCTTTTCGATGTGCACTCCATCTATCAGATCGAAGCATTCCTGTCTACGTCGTTTCACGCAGAAACAGACGGCATCGTCTTCATGTGGGACAGTTTTGAAGGAAGCGATCCTTTTTCAGTTGAACACGAGCTGACGTTTTTTGTGAATAGATAGATAATGATATGTATGAGAGATATGAAGAGACCCACAGAGAAAGAACCTATCCAATAGACGTATATAAAAAACTATTGCTGGAAGCAGGGTTCAGCGAAGTCCAGGTCAGTGCCGATTTCACAGAAGAGGTGCATGAAGAGAGCCGTCGCTGGTTTTTTGCCTGCACGAAATAAGGAGTGGAACGATGAAAGTTTGCGGGATCGTCGCGGAGTACAATCCGTTTCACAATGGACATTTATACCATCTTTCAGAAGCAAAAAAGAAAACAGAGGCTGACGTGATGATCGTGGCCATGTCAGGGGATTTTCTGCAGCGCGGCGAACCGGCTATTATAGATAAATGGGACAGAGCATCGGTCGCTTTGCGGTATGGTGCCGATATTGTTGTTGAGATCCCCGCAGCTTTCAGTGTTCAGCCGGCTGACATATATGCCAGAGGCGCCGTTGATTTACTGGATATGATGGGTATCGATGTTTTGAGTTTCGGCAGCGAATCGGGTGTCGGCGATGATTTTATTCAGGCAGCAGAAGTTTTTGTGGAAAATGAAACGAAAATAAATAAACTGTTTCAAAATGAACAGCAGCAGCAACGAACGTATGCTGAGAATATGAGTGATCTTTTGACGCGGAATTACCCGGAACTGAAGCTCGATTTGACCCAGCCGAACAATATGCTCGGGTTCGCCTATGCAAAAGTGCTGAAAAGAAAAAACAGACAGATCGATATTGAAACCATTCAAAGAAAAGGCAGCCAGTATCATGACAGCGAGCTGAAGGGAAAGGCAGAAATTGCCAGTGCGACAGCGATCAGAAATCTGATTTTTTCCGGAGAAAGCTGGCAGGAGGAGCAGAGTTTTCCTTTCCCTGAAGAGACAGAGACAATACTGAAGGCTAGCAGGCTCGTCACTGGGATGATTTTTTCCCTTTACTTAAGTACAGGATAGTGACTGCATCGCTGCAGGAACTGAGTCAAATCTATTTAATGGAAAACGGGCTCGAATATCGAGTGAAAAATTGTATCAAGGATGCTTCCAGCATGCATGAATTTTTGACACGGTTAAAAACCAGACAGCTGTCATGGACAAGACTGCAGCGCCTGAGTTACTACATCCTTTTAGATCAGTCACAGGAAGAGATGGAGGAGAGGAGCCGGGAAGTCGAATATGCCAGGCTGCTGGGGTTCAACGATGTCGGACAGCAGTATCTGAGTGGGATAAAGCATCGATTGACCAAACCGCTGATCACTAATATCAGTCAAAAAAACAATGAACTGACGGCCTATGACATTACTGTTGGAGAGGTCTACAGGTTAGCAGATCAGGACAAGATAAAAAGACAGGATTATATAAGAAAGCCCGATAAAATGGATTGACATTCCGTTTCAAAACCAGTATAATTATTTTTGTTGCTCAATAAAGTTACTACTTTTGAAAAGTAATAACAAGAGTGCCTATAATAAAATTCAACACAAGACGTTTAACACTGAGGTGAAGTCTATGAAGATAAAATGGGCATTAAGTGAATTGAAAAAATATCAGGATTCTCCTTTAACTCTAAACGGTTCCGTTGATCTGGAAAAGTCACTGAAAGAACGTGACAGTGATGTGATCGCGGCTAGTCCGGTTTTCCTTGACGGGATTATAACGGTTGATGAGAAATCTGTCTATTATGTTGATATGACGCTGAAAGTGAAAGTGACATTACCATCTTCACGGTCTTTAGAACCTGTTGATGTGTCTATGGAAATTCCTTTTTCAGAAATCTATCTGGCGCCGGATTCTCCTGTGAGTTTGGAACAATTTTCAGAAGATGAATTTGGTGGAACGATTATCCGCTGACACATTGGATCTCAAAAAGCCAGTCGAAGATGCCATACTGACCAGCAAACCCAGTCAGATATTTACGGCTGAAGAACGTGAGACCGATGACATGCCAAGCGGAAAAGATTGGGTAGTTTTACCGGAAGATCAGCATAATAATGATTCGAATTCATCTAATGATGAAGGGGATCCGAGATTTTCGGTCCTAAAAGATCTCTTCAAAGAAGATAACGAATAAGCATTAGAATAGGAAACCTTTTAAGGAGGTGTGTTGGAAAATGGCAGTACCTAAAAGAAGAACTTCTACTAGCAGAAAAGCAAAAAGACGTACTCATATCAAGTTGGACCTTCCAAACATGAGCGATTTGCCCTAATTGTGGTGAAGTTAAACGTAATCATCACGTATGCCCTTCTTGCGGACATTACGCAGGCAAAGAGGTAATCAACAAACAAGCTTAATTTAATCCGTCTATTTGACACATTAAATTATACTGAAAAAGTGTTTATGACTATCAGTTCATAAGCACTTTTTTTGGTATGCTTTACATATAAATTTTTAACAGGAAATGGAAGTGACTTTGTGAATCCTTTGTCCGAATGGCTCCCGCTGATCTTTTTTTATTTTGTCCCTATTATGGCCATGGTTTTCTCTAAATGGATGAACAGCCAGTTCAAGGCTGCCAGATTAGCTGTAAAAGTAGTGGATGTGATCATACCATATATGATCGTCATACTGTTCATTGTGAGTCATCTTTATCTTCCGGTAAATCTCGTACCATACCTGATACTGGTCCTTTCTGTGACGGGCATTCTGCTGGTTTCTTATTTTGCTTTTTATAGGAAAGAATTGGACCTTTATCTCTTTTTCAGGTTCTGGTGGCGAGTGGTGTTTATCATCACCCTGATCGTCTATATTGGCTCGGTTTTCTGGCTGCTGACGCAATGACCAGGGGATGGAAATCCGGTTATGAAAACTTAATAAACGCGCGTTCCCCAGTCATGTGTATAAGTGACTGGGGATTTTTTTATTTTGATTTACAAAAGTATAATTTTAGGGGATTTGATGTGGTGGAAAGTGGGGAGTTGTGGTAGACTTTACCATATAAGTGGGGAAGGGGGCAGTGAAATGTTATTAGGCGAATACAGACATTCGATCGATACGAAAGGCCGTCTGATCGTACCTGCAAAGTTCAGGGATGATTTGGGCGAACATTTCATTGTGACCCGCGGATTAGACGGCTGTCTCTTCGGATACCCTATGGAAGAGTGGAAGCAGCTTGAAGCGAAGCTGAAACAGCTGCCGCTTGCGAAAAAAGAATCGAGAGCGTTTACACGTTTCCTGTACTCTGCGGCAACTGAATGTTCGCTGGATAAACAGGGGCGGATCAATCTGCCGAAAACGCTGATCAAACATGCCTCTCTTGAAAAGAACTGTTACATCATCGGTGTCTCCGACCGAATTAGAATCTGGAGCGAAGACCGGTGGTCATCATTTGCTGAAGATGCAAATGAATCATTTGAAGATATAGCTGAAGAAATGATCGACTTCGGTTTCTAAGGATAACGAAGGCAAAAGGGGAAATATCAATGACAGAATTTAAACATGAAACAGTACTGCTGAACGAAACGGTAGAAGGACTAAACGTTAAACAGGACGGTATTTACGTAGACTGTACCCTGGGTGGAGCGGGACACACGGCGCTTCTTTTAAGTCAATTGGGTCCCGATGGTCACCTGTACGCGTTCGATCAGGATATGACGGCAATCGATAGTGCCAAGAAGTTATTGTCAGAAGAGCTGAAAAGCGGCAAACTGACATTCATACATGATAACTTCAGGAATTTAAAAACTGCACTAAGAGAACAAGATGTAAATAAAGTGGACGGCATCTTATATGACTTGGGCGTGTCTTCTCCGCAGCTGGACGTGACCGAGAGAGGGTTCAGCTACCACAAGGAAGCCAGACTGGATATGCGGATGGACCAGTCTCAGGAACTGACGGCTCATTATATCGTCAACAACTGGGAGTATAGTGATCTTGTACGCATATTCTTCCGTTACGGCGAAGAGAAGTTTTCAAAACAGATCGCACGAAAAATCGAAGCAAGACGTGCAGAAGAAACGATCGAAACGACACATGATCTCGTTGATATCATCAAAGATGCGATCCCTGCTCCCGCACGTCGAAAAGGCGGACACCCAGCCAAACGTGTGTTTCAGGCTTTACGTATCGCTGTCAATGACGAACTGGGAGCTCTGGAAGATTCACTGGAACAGGCGGTTGAAATACTTAACGTCGGTGGTCGGATAAGTGCTATCACGTTTCATTCGCTGGAGGATCGGATCGTCAAGCAATTGTATAAAAGTTATTCAGAATTGCCGGATCTCCCGCGGGGGTTACCTGTCATACCAGATGACCAGCAGCCCGTCCTTAAGATGATAAACAAAAAACCGATTCTGCCTTCCGAGGAAGAATTGGCTCAGAATAACCGTTCAAGAAGTGCCAAACTCAGAATTGCCGAAAAACAGAGAGAAAAATAATCTGACTTGTCAGTACACGCAGAAAGGAGAAGGTTACCAGTGATGAATGATAATCTGGCCAGACAACTGGCAAATGAAACACAGCCGTTAGCGCAGCCGAAAACGAATGAAAACAGAGACAGTCAGAAAAGGTTACATAAAGGGCTGACCCGAGCAGAGATAGCCGTTAGTGGAATGCTCGGATTCGTTCTTTTCGTCTTGGCAGTTGCACACATTGCATTGTCGATGCAGGTTTCAACAATGAATCGAAGCATCCAGGATATAGAATCCCAGGCAGCAGTTGTTCAGACTGAAAACAGCAACTATGAGCAGAATGTTCAGGAGCTGTCAGAGGTACGACCGCATTTATTCGATCGCTAAAGATCATGGTCTGGAAATGAACGAATCACAGATCAGGAATGTATTCAAATGAAGCATATAAAAAGAAAATTCAAAGAGTCGAATCCTTTTCATAACAGAAAATATATAGCGATCGCGCTGTATATTTTTTGTTTTATCCTCTTTGCCGGCGTGTTCAGCCGCTTTGCCTGGATCATGGTAACGGGAGAAGTCAACGGAGAAAATCTGGTTCAGAATGTCCATAAACTCTATACGCGAAACAATAAGCTGCAGGCAAACAGGGGAACGATCTACGATGCGAACGGCAATCCGATTGCTATGGACGCGAACTCTTATAAAATGATTGCTATCCTGACCGATGAATGGTCGACCTCAAAACGTCCGATACATGTTCAGGAGCCAGAAGCTGTAGCGGAAGTGCTGGCGGGCCATTTGTCCATGAGTGAAGACGAGCTGATAGACAGACTGACTTTGGATAACAGCCAGGTAGAGTTTGGTAGTGTCGGCAATAATCTGTCTTATGAAATAGTCAGCGCGATAGAAGAAGACCTGGAAAGAAAAGAGCTGACAGGTATTACCTTCGAAGAGAAAAAAAGCAGGCTGTATCCCAATGGCACATTTGCTTCTCATACAGTCGGACTGGCTCAGAGAGACACAGAGGATGAGGAAAATCAGTCTCTTCAGGGTGTTCTTGGCCTGGAAAAAGAGTTCGATGATGTCTTGAGTGGTGAAGATGGATGGATAGAATACCAGAGAGACCGTTTCGGTTATGTTATCCCGAATCAGAAGATCGAAGAGGTACTACCGAAAGACGGGAAAGACATCCAGCTGACGCTCGACAGACGCATGCAGATTTTCCTGGAAAGTATTGTGGAAGACGTCAACGAAGTACACACGCCTGAAGTGCTCACTGCTACACTGATGAATGCAAAAACCGGAGAAATACTGGCTTCGACACAGCGTCCCACATTCAATGCCACAACCAAAGAAGGGATCGACCAGACCTGGCAGAATTATCTTGACAGAATACACATTTGATCCCGGGTCTACGATGAAAGTGATGACACTGGCTTCTGCGATTCAGGAAGGAACATTCAGACCCTATGATTATTACAAGTCTGGAAAGATTGAAATCGGCGGGGGAACCGTTCAGTGATGTGAAACCGGAAGGCTGGGGATACATTTCTTACCTTGAGGGACTGGCTCGTTCAAGTAACGTGGCCTTCGTTCACCAGGTGGAGGAGATGGGCTTACAGACATGGAAAAGAACATCTTGACAGTTACGGATTCGATCAGCAGACGGGGATATCCTTGCCTGAATGAAGTACAGTGGCTCAAATCCTTACGGCGGGACCCTTCAGCAAGTCAACACATCGTTCGGTCAGGGAATAACTGTCACACCTGTTCAGATGCTTCGGGCGTTTTCGGCTGTCACGAATGACGGAAAGATGGTGGATCCGCATGTCGTCAGAAAAATAGTGGATCCCGAAACCGGTGAAGAAGAGCTTATGGAAACCAATGAAACAGACACATTGATTTCCAAAGAAACAGCACAGCAAACACTTGAATATTTGACCGAAACAGTATACAGTGATGTAGGTACAGCAAGAGGTTACGAGGTCGAAGGATTCGAAATAGCTGCAAAAACAGGGACTGCACAGATGATAGGAGAAAATGGTCGTTACTTGTCCGGGGACTCTAATTACGTGTACTCAGTCGTCGGAATGGGACCGGCTGAAGATCCTGAACTTATTTTTTATGTGACTGTCCAGCAGCCTACATTGAATGGAGCCGGTCACGGAAGCCATGTGGTTCAGAAAATCTTTAATCCTGTCATGAAACGTGCGCTGGAATATTATTCTTCAGAAGAAAAACCATCTGAGTCGTCTGCAGAAGAGACAGACCAGATGGAAAATTTCATACAGAAAAGCACTCGAGTCCGTCAATCGACGACCTGGACAGTGAAGGAACAGATTACAGCGTCATCGGTTCAGGAGATACGATCGTCCAGCAGTTCCCTGCTCCTGGTTCAGCTATAGGTGGAGCCGATCAGATCATGCTGATGACAAACGGAGCGATGACCCTGCCTGATTTAAGCGGGTGGTCCAAGAGTGATGTCCTCCGTTTAGCAGAACTGACAGGCTTAAAAGTGACCTTTGAAGGTGAAGGATTTGTGAGTTCCCAAGACTTGCCGGTACACTCGTTTATCGAGAGTCAGACCGAACTTGTTGTAACCTTGTCTGCTAACCAATAATTCAGTCAGTGAGAAAGGAAAGAAATCGTGCAAAGCATTCAATTAATATATCCACTACTACTAAGTGGTTTGATCGTCACAGGACTTATGCCGGCATTCATTAAGTTTCTTAAGAAAAAACAGTTGGGACAAACGACCAGAGAGGAAGGCCCTTCCTGGCATGAAGTGAAATCTGGAACGCCTACGATGGGCGGGGTCACGATCCTTGCGGCTGTTGCAGTCGTTTCTTTCATATTTGCCCTGATATACCCGGTGAACGTATTTCTAGTCTTTTTACTTATATTTATAATGCTGGTTTACGGAAGTATCGGCTTTGTAGACGACTATATAAAAGTCATCATGAAACGTAATTTAGGTTTGACAAGCCTGCAGAAACTGATCGGGCAGATCATTGCAGCGGCTTTATTTTATTTCGGGGTATCACGTGTAATGGATGTCCAGAGCGTCGCTTTGCCTTTTGGAATCGAATTGGATCTGGGTATCTTCTATATCCTGTTTATTTTGTTCTGGCTCGTAGGTTTTTCCAATGCGACAAACCTGACAGACGGTATCGACGGTCTGCTGGCCACTACCGGCTTTCTGGCGTATCTCAGCTATACGGTGATTGCAGTCATGCAGGCCCAATTTGAAGTGGCCCTTTTCACATCTACAGTTATGGGCGCACTGATCGGTTTCTTTATTTTCAATAAAAAACCGGCAAAAATCTTTATGGGAGATGTCGGTTCGCTTGCTCTTGGAGCCGGACTGGCGGCTGTGTCCATTGTCCTTAATCAGGAATGGACTCTGCTTCTGATCGGTATCATATTCGTTACGGAAACGTTTAGTGTCATGCTTCAGGTGACCTCGTTCAAACTCACCGGTAAACGTGTGTTTAAAATGAGTCCGATCCATCACCATTTTGAAATGGTCGGCTGGGATGAATGGAAAATCGTCATTGTCTTTTCCTCTATCACCTTAGTGACATCGCTGATCACGTTACTAGTCATCTAATGTAAAAAAACTGGTAGTAGCTTTTCTACTTCCAGTTTTTTTAGATTCATTGTAAACTAATACGTAAGTCATTCAAAATAAAAGTAGGGGTTATTATGAAAAATACAGAACAATTCAAAAACAAAAATGTTTTAGTCCTTGGACTTGCGGTTTCGGGTTACAATGCCGCGTTGCTGCTCCATCGTCTTGGGGCTGACGTGACGGTCAATGACTTTAAAGATTTAAGTCAGAGTGAGGAAGCCCAGGATCTTAAAAGCAAAGGCATTGCCGTGATCTCGGGAGGACATCCACTGGAAATTTTGGAAGAACCGGTGGATTTTATTGTAAAGAATCCAGGTATTCCGTATTCCAATCCGCTGGTGAAGAAAGCTGAAAATAAAAACATTCCCATTATAACCGAAGTGGAACTGGCCTATCGGATTTCAGAAAGCCCGATCATTGCCATAACCGGGACGAATGGAAAAACGACGACAACCATGATGACCGAAAATATCCTGAATGAAAATCGGATCACTGGTAAAGCATTTGCAGTAGGCAATATAGGAATCCCGGCGAGCCTGATTGCACAGACATCGACCGAAGTGGATGATCTGGTCATGGAAGTATCCAGTTTTCAGCTGATGGGGATAGAAAAATTCCATCCGTCCATTGCTGTGATCACAAACATCTATTCGGCTCACCTCGATTTTCATAAAACTAGAGATGAATATGTGAACGCCAAGCTGTCGATAACAAAGAATCAGACCACTGACGATTACATTATCTATAACCACGACCAGGGTGAAGTCAGAGACCTTGTGCTGAGCACTACAAATGCCCAACCTGTTCCTTTTTCGCGTAAGAGTGTGCTGGAGCATGGAGCCTGCGTGAAAGATGACCAGATTATGTATGATGGGGAACTGGTCATGTCTACAGCTGATGTTCGGATCCCCGGCGAGCACAATCTCGAAAATGCTTTGGCAGCTATAGCAGTTGCAAAGATCAAAGGTGTGGAAAATGAAAGCATCCGAGCGGCTTTTCGGGATTTCAAAGGTGTGAAGCACCGTATGCAGCTGGTAGATACGGTCAAGGACCGAACGTTCTACAACGATTCGAAAGCCACGAATTCGCTGGCTACTATTCATGCACTGGAAGGTTTCACTGATCCGGTGCTGCTGCTCGCGGGAGGGCTAAACAGAGACGAGTCATTCGATGATCTCCTGCCGCTTTTAAAAGAGCATGTCAAGGCTGTGATCACTTTCGGTGAAACCAGAGATAAACTGGCTGCTGTAGCGAAACAGGCAGGAATCACTGAGGTCACAGCTGTGGACACCGTGTCTGAAGCAACCGTTAAAGCCTTTGAGCACAGCGAGCCAAAGGATGTCATTCTTCTGTCTCCGGCCTGTGCAAGCTGGGACCAGTATAATAACTTTGAAGAACGCGGGGATGATTTTATTGAAACAGTGACTTCGATCAGACAGGCTCAAAGAGGAGGATAAGCACTCAGGTGCGTCATATTATGAAAATTTTAGTTACAGGTGGAGGGACCGGGGGGCATATATACCCGGCATTAGCATTGATGAACAGAATGAAAGAGTTGGATGATGAGGCGGAATTTCTTTATGTCGGGACGGAAAGAGGTCTTGAGAGTACGATCGTTCCCAGTCAGGGATATGATTTTTCTCCTCTCAAAGTAGAAGGATTCAAAAGAGACTTAAGTCTGAAGGGAGTGAAATATAATCTGCAGACAGTGAATTTGTTCCTTCAGTCGATTTTTAAAGCAAAAAAAATAGTCAGGGATTTTAGTCCGGATGTGGTCATAGGAACCGGTGGTTATGTGAGTGCACCGGTCTGTTATGCTGCTTCAAAAATGAAAGTTCCCACACTTATCCATGAACAGAACAGTGTGGTGGGGCTGACCAATAAGTTTCTTGCCGCTCACGTATCGAAAATAGCGATCTGTTTCGAGGAAGCCCGCAGTCAGTTCGGGAAACATGAAGAAAAGGTCGTCTATACGGGCAATCCGAGGGCGCAGGAGGTGGCGGATATCAGAAAAACAGATATCCTGAAAGACTTCGATTTGGATCCGTCACTGCCGGCCGTACTCGACTTTCGGGGGGAGCCGAGGGGCTGCTGAAATAAACGAAACCGTACTAAGCAGCCGGTCGATGCTTTACAGAAGAAATTACCAGACGCTGTTCATTACGGGTAAAGACCATTATCAATCGATCATGGATAAATGGATCGTCCCGTCAGAGGATGCTGATTTAAATGCAGAGAATGTTAAAGTCGTTCCTTATATAAATAATCTTCCGGAAGTCTTTGCCTCCGTTTCACTGGTCGTTGCCAGAAGTGGTGCAACGACACTTTCAGAGCTCACCTCACTGGGTGTCCCCAGTATACTGATACCGAGCCCGAACGTGACCGAGGATCACCAGACCAAGAATGCTGTGAGTCTTGAAAACAAAGAGGCTGCACTGGTACTCAAAGAGACGGATCTGGATGCTGAAAGCTTAATGAATAAAATCGATCTGCTTATGAATGATCAAACGCAGAGAGAAAAAATGAGCAAGGCTTCCAGAGGATTAGGCAAACCGAATGCATCTGATCTGATAATCAAAACGATACTGGAACTAGTGAAAAGATAAACCATTAGGAGATAGGGATATGAGTAACAAAGAGGAGAATTTCACACAACTGAAAAAAAGAAGGAATCTCCTGAAACCTCCGTTTCTGATTCAAAGGGTAACAGGAGACGCCTGATCAAGTGGGCAATCGTTGTCACCCTGTTTCTTATGACAGGACTTCTTTCTTTTTATTTTACCAGCTCGTATCGATTGATCGACGGAATAACTGTTGAGGGTTCAAAAAGAAGTGTATGATCTAGACGATTTTAGATTCCAGTGGATTAGAACCGGGTGAATCTATATGGGAGAATTATCTGGACAAATCTGAAATAGAAGAGAAGGTTGTTGAGGCTGATCCTCAAATCAGGACAGCGAATTTGACTTTCTCCGGCATTCAGGGTTTTACGATCCATGTAGAAGAGTATAAAACGGTTGCTTATTTGTCAAACGATAATACCTATAAAAAGATTTTGGAAAATGGTGTCATTTTAGAAGAAACGGTCCCGAGGATCACCGCCGCACAACCTATATTGAATGGTTTTGAAGAAGGGCGGCCCCTTGAACTGATGATTGCAGAGTATGAAAAAGTAGATGAAGAGGTGAAAAGGATCATTTCGGAAATCGATTACCTTGATGATGACCGAAACGATAAACTTGTACAAGTTTTTATGAATGACGGCAATGAAGTGCTGGTATCCATACCCGTTTTTTCCGAGCGTCTCAATTATTATCATCAGATGAAAGACGCTGTAGATAACATACCAGGATTGTTTGACCTGGAGGCAGGAGCCTATTCGTTCCTTTCTCAGCTGAAGAGCAGGAGGATCACGAAATAATCGAAGATTTCGAATAAAAAGCAGGCGTGAACTGTACAGTTCATGCCTGCTTTTTATTAAGTAGCCCGTAGATTTCATTTGTAACACAAAATTAATCGAAAAATACTGATAAATCAATAAACGCTCTTCATTATAGCTGTCGATGTGTGGTAAAATGATATGGAATAATAATTTTTAAAATTTAAAATCTTTAAAAAGAGAATTAAGTGTCATGAGTATTGAAGACAGGAGGTTTCAATAAATTGAAAAATGGTGTTTATACAAGTTTGGATATTGGAACCACTTCAATTAAAGTCATTGTTTCTGAAGTACTGAATGGTCAGATGAATGTTATTGGAGTTGGAAGTGAACGAACAAACGGTATAAGTAAGGGCCTGATCATCGACATAGATGAAACGGCACAGTCAATAAGAAAAGCTGTCGAACAAGCTGAAGAAAAATCGGGTGTTTCGATCGATTCCCTTATAGTGGGAGTACCCGCTTTGAATATTGAAATCAAACCTTTTCATGTCAGTGTCGATGTCTCGAGTGTCAATCAGGAAGTCAATGATTCTGTCATTGAAAAAATGGTTGGTCAGATCCGTGAAAGAAAGGTGTCTGCAGATCAGACTCTATTATCTGTCATGATCGAAGAATTCATAGTTGACGGCTTTGACGGGATCAGGGATCCGAGGAAAATGGTCGGAAATCAGGTGGAATGCTACGGTACTGCACTGACTGTTTCAAAAACGGTCATACACAATATCAAAAAAAGTGTGAATAATGCAGGCTATGCAGTCGAAGATCTGCTTTTCCAGCCCAAAGCTATGTCTGAACTGATCATGACTGAAGATGAAAGACGGTTCGGCACGGTTCAGATCGACATGGGAGGCGGGCAGTCAACCGTTTCTGCTATCCACGATCAGCAGGTTAAGTTTTCTGAAATCGTCAAAGAAGGCGGCGCAAATATAACAAAAGATATTTCCGTTGTTCTGAATACGTCTTTGAAAAATGCTGAAAAGATAAAAAGAGAAGTCGGATACGGTTTTATTGATGACGAGTCTATGGAAGCCGATCAGTCGATCAGTATCGATGTCGTTGGACAGGATAATTCTATTCAGGTTAAAGAATCCTACATTGCAGAGATAATCGAAGCAAGAGCAGCTCAGATTTTCGAGCAGATCAAAGTCAAACTTGATGAGATCGGCGCCCTTGAACTGCCTGGAGGAATTATCTTGACAGGTGGAACATCAGCGATTCCCCGAATAGAGGAACTGGCAGAAGATGTTTTCAATGTGCACGTGAAAAAGTATGTCCCTGATTTTATGGGTGTACGCTATCCTTCGTTTACAAATGCCATTTCACTGGTCCACTGCAAAGCTAACATGGATGATATTCATGAAGTGATGAATCATTATGTTCTTCTTGACGGGAAGACGGATACCCAGACAACAGTTAAAGCGCAGGATGATAATCCCGTGAGTACGAATGTTAAACAACTAAAAGAAAATAACGAGAATAATGAAACGATCTTAGATAAAATCAGGAATTTCTTGGCCCATTTCTTTGATTGAACAGTTATAATCAATTATGTCTACAGGAGGAAAAATAGTATGGATTTAGAATTTGATTCTTTTGCTTCAAACGGAGCTATGATAAAAGTGATCGGTGTTGGTGGAGCAGGCGGAAATGCTGTCAACCGTATGATCGAAGACGGCGTGCTGGGTGTTGAATTTATTGTAGCCAACACAGATTTACAAGCTTTGGAAATGATGAGTGCAGAAACTAAAATTCAACTTGGCCCTAAACTGACTCGTGGACTTGGAGCAGGAGCGAATCCCGAAGTTGGAAGAAAATCTGCCGAAGAAAGTGAAGAAGCATTAGCTGAAGCACTGAAAGGTGCCGATATGGTTTTTGTCACTGCCGGAATGGGCGGAGGAACCGGGACCGGTGCAGCAGGAATCGTTGCCCGTATTGCTAAGGAACAAGGAGCATTGACAGTGGGTGTCATCACACGACCATTCACTTTCGAAGGACCTGAAAAAGGACGCTTTGCCGCAGAAGGCATTGCCTCAATGCGTGAGCATGTCGACACCTTAGTGACGATCTCAAATAATCGTCTGCTTGAAATCGTAGACAAGAAAACGCCGATGATGGAAGCGTTCAGAGAAGCTGATAACGTTCTGCGCCAAGGAGTACAGGGGATTTCTGACCTGATAACCAATCCGGGCTATGTCAACCTTGACTTTGCCGATGTCAAGACCGTTATGGAAAATCAGGGATCTGCCCTGATGGGTATCGGTACGGCTACTGGTGAAAACAGAACTGCAGAAGCTACAAAGAAAGCAATCTCTTCTCCGCTGCTGGAAGTATCACTCGACGGCGCTGAAAATGTTCTGCTGAATATCACTGGCGGATCCGATTTGACTTTGTTTGAAGCGCAGGATGCTTCTGATATCGTATCAGCAGCGGCCACGGGAGATGTAAACATCATCTTTGGTACTTCGATCAATGAAGAACTGGGTGACGAGGTGGTCGTTACCGTTATCGCGACAGGTATCGATCCGGAAAAACGCGGGTCTCAGTCAAAACAGCCGACACAAAGAACGGCTAAGCAGACATCTAATACCGAAAAAGAAAAGGATCCATTCGGCAACTGGGATATCCGCAAGGAACCCAACCTGAGAGACAGACACAATGCAGATCTAGATGAAAAAGCAGAAAATAAAACAGACTCATCCAAGAATCTCTTTGATCGCGAAGAGTCTAATGGTAATAATTCTAATGATGAGGAAATGGACACGCCTCCTTTCTTTAGAAGAAGACGTAAATGATTCATTAGAAAGGAAGAGTATAAATGAGTTTAAAGGATAAATTCAATGATTATTTCTCTTTGAATGACAGTGACGATGATCTGGAATATGAAGTCCAGATCTCTTCACCCAAAAAAGAAAACAAAAACCCATCTGCTCCTCAAACGTCGACTGTCAACAGAAAAACCGGCAGTAAAAGTACCGGTCAGAATATCGTTGCCATCAATCAGCAGCAGGCAATCAAAAAGCCCCGTATCAAAGTGGTGGAACCCAGATTGTACTCGGAAGTTCAGTCGATTGCTGATATATTGTTAAATAACCAGTCAGTCATCTTGAACTTCAGAAGGATCGAAAAAGAACAGGCAAAAAAAATGCTTGATTTTCTGATGGGCACAACCTATGCCATCAAAGGGGACATCCAGCGGTTAGGTGATGAAATCTTTATATGTACACCACAATCGTTTGAGGTCGACGGTTCAGAATTACAGGCTTTAAAAAATACAGATTTTTAATTAGAATGGGGTTCCAAACGTTACTATGTTAGTCCAAATTTTATCAGCAATCTATCGACTGATCATGCAGGGCATCGATCTTTACAGAATTGCTTTAGTCGTATATTTCCTGCTGTCCTGGATGCCGGGCGGTTACCAGTCAAGACTGGGGCAGTTTCTTATCAGGATCTGTGAACCGTATGTTGGGATATTCAGACAGTTCGTTCCGCCGATCGGTATGGTAAGTCTGGCGGGCATCGTCGCATTTTTTGCCTTGACATTTATTGAGTACGGGGTACAAGCCGTATTTCAGCTGCTTTTTAATCTTATAACACAAATTGGATGATGATCAGATGGAAGAATTATATCAGCATTTTAGAGACGATGAAAAACTTTTTATAGATCATGTTAAGGATTGGGTCCAGCAGGTGGAATTTCAGTATTCTCCTTATCTGACACCGTTTTTAGATCCCAGAGAGCAATATATCGTAGAGTCGATCATAGGTCAGCATAACGAGGTCAAAGCAGAGGCTTATGGTGGATACGAAGCGGCTGAAAGAAAGCGGCTGTTTCTCTCTCCTTCATACTTCGAACCTTCTCAGGATGATTATAAAATCAAAATCACTGAGATCCGTTATCCTAAAAAGTTTGCCGAATTGTCCCATGGCCAAATTTTAGGGACACTTATGGGAACTGGTGTCAAAAGAGAGATGCTCGGTGATATAATCACGGATGGTGAAGACTGGCAGTTTTTTGCCGATGAAGCGATCATGCAGTTTTTATTGCCGTCACTGACAAAAATCGGGAACATAACGATTCAGCTCGAAGAGATTGCCTATACAGATATTCTGGTACCCAAAGATACGTGGGATGAAAGAAATGAGATCGTCTCTTCGCTGAGGCTGGATGTTATTCTGGCCAGTGTTTTTCATATATCCAGACAAAAATCAAAAGAACTGATCTCTTCAAACAAAGTTAAAGTGAACTGGAACGAAACAGACAGACCCGACATTGTACTGGGTATACACGATGTCGTCTCCATCCGGGGATACGGTCGAATACGGATAGAAACGATAGAAGGAAAGACAAAGAAAGAAAAGATGCGACTCAGATTAGGTGTACTGGATCGAAACAGATGACTGCCTGAGAAACTGTGATTTTTTACTATGGAAAAATCAAGAAACAAAAATAAATATGGAGGTGTGTTCCATGGCATTGACACCAATGGATATACATAACAAGGAATTTCCTGTTAAAATGAGAGGCTACGATCAGGATGAAGTCAATGACTATCTTGACCAGATCATTAAAGACTATGAAATGCTGTTAAAACAGAAGAAAGAAACTGAAAAGAAATTAAGTTTAGCTGATGAAAAGCTGGCAAATTACGACCAGATGCATGACTCTCTGAACAAATCGATCCTGGTTGCTCAGGAAGCTGCTGACAGACTGAAACTGAATGCCGAAAAAGAAGCGGATATGATCGCTAAAGAAGCAGCGACTGAGGCTTCAAACCTCAAGCATGAAGCTGAAAATAATGCGGATGAGTTGCTCAAAGACGCTGTTTACAAGGCTCGTAAAATCGAACAGGAAACAGAAGAGCTGAGAAAACAGAGCAGAATTTTTAGACAAAGGCTTCAATTAATGATAGAATCTCAGTTGGAGTTAGTAAAGAAAGAAGAGTGGGATGATATACTTCAGCCACCTTCTTCAGAACAACCTGAAATTGAGACGATCAAAGAAGTAAAAAAAGAACTGGATGAGAAAGACATAGAAGAAGTCGATACCGACACTTCAATAGAAGATGAGGCAGCTTCACAGGATAGTATGGAGTACGAAGAAGGCATGACGCCGGCTGTCGAACTTCCGTAAGCTGAATAACAGAAAATCTTGAAACACCTTTTTTAGTGAAAGCTTTACAGAGAGTCAATGCAGGCTGAGAATTTGACAAGCGGAAACTTAAATCGATCCTTCAAGTCAACGGATAATGAATGGAGTAATTATTCGCGTATTCCTGCGTTAAGGGACTGAGGAAAAGTAACGTTACTTTTCAAATTAAGGTGGTACCACGAAGATTTCGTCCTTTGGGATGGGGTCTTTTTTTATATATTAACAAACTTATAAAAAAGGGTGAGGACATGGAAATGAAAGAAACGCTGAATTTGCTTAAAACGAAATTCCCAATGCGGGCAAATTTACCAAACAAAGAAATCGAAAGACAGGCTGAATGGAACGAGCAGGATATCTATAATCAGAGACAGGAATTAAACAAGGATAAGCCGGCATTTATATTACATGACGGACCACCTTATGCCAACGGAAATATCCACATCGGTCATGCATTGAATAAAATCTCTAAAGATATCATTGTAAGATACAAGTCGATGTCGGGCTTCCGTTCGCCTTATGTTCCTGGGTGGGATACTCATGGACTGCCGATCGAACAGGCACTGACTAATACCGGGGTAGACAGAAAATCAATGTCTATTGCGGACTTCAGAAAATTATGTGAAGAGTATGCCTGGAAACAGGTCAACAAACAGCGTGAAGATTTCAAACGTCTGGGTGTAGCCGGCGAGTGGGACAATCCCTATGTTACTTTAACCAAGGATTATGAAGCAGAACAGATACGCGTGTTTGGTAAAATGGCAGAAAAAGGGTATATCTACAGAGGGTTGAAACCTATCTACTGGTCTCCGTCCAGTGAATCGGCATTAGCTGAAGCTGAAATCGAATACCATGATGTCCGTTCTCCCAACATATATGTTGCATTTGATGTTAAGGATGGTAAGGGTCTGATCGATTCAGGCACCTCATTCGTGATCTGGACCACAACACCATGGACCTTGCCGGCTAACTTGGCGATCGCGGTCAAGCCGGATGCAAGTTATGGAATATATGAAGCGGACGGCAGGAAATTTGTCGTTGCAGCTGAGATGGCAGAAGATCTTGCTGAGACACTGGAATGGAACGATGTGAAACTGATCAAAGAAATCCCAGGTAAAGATCTGGAAGGAATGACAGCGCAGCATCCGTTTTATGACAGAGACTCTCTGCTCATTATCGGAGACCACGTCACGCTTGATGACGGGACGGGGCTGGTTCATACGGCTCCGGGACACGGGGAAGATGACTATATCGTCTGTCAGAATTATGACCTGCCTGTTGTCTCGCCAGTTGACGGGAAAGGGTGTTTCACGGACGAAGCGCCCGGCTTAGAAGGCGTTTTTTACGACAAAGCAAACAAAATCATCACCGGCTGGCTGGAAGAAAAAAACGCGTTATTGAAACTGGAATTCTTCACGCACAGTTATCCACATGACTGGCGCACAAAGAAACCTGTGATATTCAGAGCGACGCCACAATGGTTTGCTTCTATAAAGGACTTCAGACAAGATATCCTCGATGCTGTCGAGAAGGTGGACTGGGTCCAGCCATGGGGAATGCAGCGCATTTATAACATGGTACGTGACCGTGGAGACTGGGTCATTTCCAGACAGCGGGCATGGGGCGTACCTCTGCCGATTTTCTATGGTGAAGATGGCGAAGCCATCATTACTCCGGAAACAACAGAACATGTAGCCGCACTTATTTGCTGAATACGGGTCCAATGTCTGGTTCGAAAAAGAAGCTGCCGAATTACTGCCTGAAGGTTTTGAACATCCATCAAGTCCTAATGGCCAGTTCACGAAAGAAACAGATATCATGGACGTCTGGTTCGATTCAGGATCATCACACCATGCTGTACTTCGTCAGAGAGAAAACTTAAGCTTCCCTGCGGACATGTATCTTGAAGGCTCAGAATCAGTACCGTGGCTGGTTCAATTCCAGCTTGACTACGTCTGTAGCGATCAATGGCGTGCCGCCTTATAAATCTGTATTGTCTCAAGGGATGGTCCTTGACGGTGCGGGCAAGAAGATGAGTAAATCAGTAGGCAATGTCATTGATCCGAACAAGGTCATCAAGCAGATGGGAGCAGACTTGATCCGCCTATGGGTTTCAAGTGTAGATACTCAGGCAGATGTAAGAGTAAGTATGGATATTCTGAAACAGGTATCAGAAGTTTACCGTAAAATCAGAAACACGATCCGTTTCCTGATCCAAAATACAGAAGACTTCAATTTCAAAGAAGACGGCATCGCTTATGAAGATCTTAGACCTGTCGATCAGTATATGATGAACAGATTGAATCAGACTGTTGCCAATGTAGTTGACGGCTACGAACGTTATGATTTTTCTGATATTTACAAAGAAATCAATCATTTCTGTACGCTGGATGTCTCTGAATTTTTATGCTAACTTTGCCAAAGATATCCTTTATATCGATGCGCCGGATGCGTATGACCGCCGTGCAATGCAGACTGTCTTTTATCATATCGTCAGAGACCTGACCAAGCTGCTTACTCCGATACTTCCGCATACTGCTGAAGAAATCTGGAATTATCTTGAAGAAGATGAAAGTTATGTTCAGTTATCCGAGTTTCCTGAGGTCAGAGAATATGCGAACGCACGACGAACTGCTTGAGCAGTGGAGCGCGTTCATGTCACTGCGGGATAAAGTCCTGAAGGCGAATGAAGTAGCCCGAGAGAACAAAATCATCGGTAAAGATTTTGAAGCTAAAACGACTATTTATGCATCTGAATCAGTCAGAGAGCTGATCGATGACTTGAACAGCGACATCAGACAGATCCTGATCGCTTCTGAAATAACTGTATTAGAGCTGGAAGAAAAACCTGAAGATGAAAGAATATTGGATTTTGGCAATGTAGCCATCCTTGTGGAAAGAATGAAAGGTGAAGTATGTACAAGGTGCCGCATTACCACTGAAGAGGGTGTTCGCGTATCTGAAGATGAATTCCTGTGCCATCGCTGTCACGATATTTGTGAAGAACACTATCCTGAAGTATTAAAAGCAGAATAAGACTCTAAAAAAGAACGCCACTGTTGTCAACGGAAAACGTGGCGTTCTTTTTCATTGAATATGTTGAAATAAAACGTTTTCTTTTGTATAATTTATTTGTAATAGAGATTGAAAAGATCGGTTTAACACCTAAGTATCATGTTTAATGTCTGTTGCAATACATTTTCGGGAGGATATTCAATGGTTGAAGGTAAAGTAAAGTGGTTCAATGCAGAAAAGGGTTTCGGGTTCATTGAAGTTGAAGGACAGGAAGACGTATTTGTTCACTTCAGCGCGATAAACAGTGAAGGCTATAAGTCATTGGATGACGGTCAGGAAGTTGAATTCGAGATCGTTGACGGTGACAGAGGACCTCAAGCTGCAAATGTAAGCAAAATATAAAACATAGAAAAAGACTTCCTCGTAAAAGGAAGTCTTTTTTGATGTATTAAATTATAGACGGCTTGCAATCAAATCATATAAGAAAACGATCAGGATGGCGCCGACGATAGCCGGAATGATATAAAAGTCAGCCAATTGCGGACCCATTTGGAACAGTGCATGACCAGCCCAGGCTCCGATAAAACCAATGATTATATTACCAATAATACCACCAGGAACATCGGTACCGACAATTGCCTGACCTATTGCTCCTATAACTCCTCCAACAATAAGTGACCAGATAAATCCTAACATACGTATCTCTCCTCTTTCTTCAAATTACGTTACATTCAAAGTATAGGAAACTGACACATTTTATTCAAATAATTCGACTCATGACGGTATAATTATTCAGCAGACTCGTCTGGCTCAGTTAATTTCAGTAACTGATCTCTTAAAGAAGTTTCCAGCTGGGTAAGCTGGATTTCAGCTTCTTTACGTTTTGAGCGTCCTTCTCTCTGGATATTTAACGTTTCTTCCAGTGTTTCCACTAGATCAGCCTGTGTTTTTTCGAGTGTCTCTATATCGATGATGCTGCGCTCATTTTCTCTGGCAGTCTCGATGGAAGACTGTTTGAGCATTTCAGAATTTTTCGTCAGCAGATCATTGGTCGTTTCAGAAACTTGTCTTTGAGCCGTGACCGCTTCTTTCTGACGAAGGAGGGTCAGGGCAACGACGATCTGGTTTTTCCAGAGCGGAATGGCTGTATTGATAGATGTCTGTATTTTTTCAGACAATGCCTGATTTGTATTTTGAATCAGACGAATCTGTGGTGCCTGCTGAATCGTCATTTGACGGGCGGTCTTCAGATCATAGACCCGTTTGTCCAGACGGTTGAGGAACTGATTCAGATCATTGACTTTTTGAACATCCATCTGGTTTTCACTGGTTTCGGCATGCTCGACAGCTTTTGGTATCACTTCACTCTGTAGTTCTTCGATTTTGACTTCGCCTGCTGCAATATACACATTCAAGGCTTCAAAATAATCATAATTCTTATCGTACAACTCATTGAGCATCTCATTATCTTTTAAAAGCAGTTCGCGTTCGGTATCCAGTTTGACGGCTATTTTATCAACCTGAGCACCGATTTTCTGATATTTGGCAGTCGTTTCATAAATAGAGCGGTTGATCTTTTTGAAAATCTTTTTGAAGATGCTTTGATCTTCTGCTTTCAGTTCATTGGGATCGGCTTCTTTTAAACGAAACATCAAGTCGTTCAGTGTTTCTCCGATATGACTGGTTTCCTGATTCTGTACATGATTTAATACGCTGTGTGAAAACTCACCCAGTTTCTGCTGAGCCTGGGCGCCATAATTAGAGATGGAATCAGTGTCAGATACATCGATCTGTTTGGCAAGTTCATAGGCCTGATGCCTGCGCTGGTCATTCAAGAGTGTCGATCACTTTTTTCGATTCGTTCTGCTTTACTAAAGGCTGGTTCTCTGTGCCCGCTCCCTTTTTGTCAGAGTGTTCCGATCCGAAGGGGTTTGACAGCAAGTCGTCGATGTCTGCCTGTTTTTTTGTATCAAACTTATTTTCCTGGTTATTTGACATGGTATGCACCTCTCATAGAATAGTCTGAAAAATGATTCAATACTGCTTAAATGGAATCATCAAACGGCTGATTTTCGGAATCTTTATTTTTAAACGTACGTTTTGCCAGTTCGACTTCAACTGACATGTCCTGAATATCATCTTCTTTGAATTTCACATAATCTTCAGCGATCTGCTCACACATTTTATCTACCGTGTGCGAAGACTTGTCAAGAATGTCAAAGGTTGTTTTGCTTTTGGCTTTATGTCCTTCGATTTCCACATATTTGTCGGACAGATCTGCAAGAGAAGGCAGATGCACATATAAGAATTTATCCACGTCATGCAGTCTATTGGGTTCTTTAGTGATATCTTTGAATAATTCTTTTGAAAGAGCGACCGTATTGTTTCGATGTTCAATAGCTTTGAGCTTTCCAGACCGCTGCATGTTTTCTTCAATAGTAACGATCTGCTGCTGGGCCTGAAACATCGTACGTCTGAAATAATCGATATCCTCTCTAGATAAACCTTTAGAGGAGTAAAATTCTTCTTTTTCTTTAGTCAGGCGCGGGAGCTTTTCTCGGCGGTTCCACCCGCTTTACCGTTCATCGTATTGAGCAGGAGTACCCCCAGACCGATGCTGATCAAAAAGGCGAGGAAGATATTCAATTCAAATCCGACTAATATGATGAAGACGAACATGATGATAAATAAAGTAAGGGTGTAAACTAAATTCGAGCGTGTTCTTGACTGTTTCATAATAATCCTCCATTCTATTCAGTAGCTGGCTTTCTGTACTTTAATAATATCACAAATTCGAAAATAATTAATATAGGACCTCAGATGGATTTTTAACCTGTCATTCAGATCATGATGAATTTTTGTCTGAAATAAGGTATGATGAAAAATATAAGTGGAGGAGAGGGATTATGGACTTTTACGAAGAAACAATAAAAAGTACATCGATTTATAAAGGAAACATTACAGAGTATATTGTCGAGGACGTCAGGCTGCCTGACGGAGAGATGTCTCAGAGAGAAATCGTCCGGCACGATGGCGCTGCAGCCGTCATTCCTTTTACAGCTTCAGGTGAACTTGTCCTGGTGAAGCAGTACCGTAAAGCCATCGATCAGGTGAGCGTAGAGATTCCTGCCGGATTAAAAGATGAATCAGATCATGATGGACTGGAAACGGCTAAACGTGAGCTGGAAGAAGAAACAGGTTATAAAGCGGAAAACTGGAAATTTGTCACATCATTTTACAGTACGCCGGGGTTCACCGATGAATTTCTGGAAATATATGAAGCCACGGGTTTGGTTCTTGCTGATGATCCTCTGGTACAGGATGATGATGAGAACGTGGAAATGATCGTGGCCTCTTTCGATGAAGCCTGGGAATTATATGATCAGGGGCTGCTTAGAGATTCTAAAACGGTGTTTGCACTCTTTTACTGGAAACTGAAAAGGCTGGAGAAAGAATTGGGCGATCGATGATGTCATCCAGAATTAAAAAAAGAGAACAGGATATGGAAAGAGAAAAAGAGAGAAAGAAAGCCGAGAAGGAAGAAAGGAAAGATCGAAAGAAAAAAGAAAGAAAACTGAATAAAGCGGGGAAAACAGCTAAGATGAGATCAGAGGAAATGGACAGATATCGACTCGTAGAAAAACGTCTTACGTTGGCGATCATCATCGTCTTGCTGCTGTTGCTGATCGTTTTATCCTATGTATTCTTTATTTAAAATTTAGTTAGGATGATGAAAATGAAAATAGGCATTATAGCGGCAATGGAACAGGAAGCTAGAGAAATCATCAATCACCTGACGGGACTGAGAAAATCAGTAAAGGGCAATCAGCATTTTTATGAAGGTTCCATCGAAGGCACTGAAATTGTTCTGGTTCAGTCCGGTATAGGGAAAGTAAACGCCGCTATCGCGACGACTCTACTGATAGATGCCTTTAAAGTGGAGGCCGTCATCAACACCGGATCTGCAGGAGGGATTGGAGAGGGACTGAATGTTGAAGACCTGATTATCTCATCGGAACTGGCCTACAATGATGCTGATGCACGAGCTTTTGGGTATGACTTCGGGCAGATTCCTCAGATGCCGAGCAGGTACACTTCGGATCAGCAGCTGGTGTCGGTGTTCAAGCAGGCAGCAGGGAACAGAAACTGGGATATCAAAGAGGGTCTCATAGTTACGGGTGATTCTTTTATCAGTGACAAAAGCCGGATCATGGAAATACGTAGATCAGTTCAAGGATGTTCTCGTGACAGAAATGGAGGGCACGGCAGTTGCTCAGACATGTTACCAGTTCAGCATCCCATTTGTCGTTATCCGTGCTGTTTCTGACGTTGCAGACGAAGAGGCGTCAGTGTCGTTTGATGAATTTATAGAAAAAGTAGGGAAGAAATCGGCTGAAACTGTACTTGAATGTATATCTTTATTATAAATTGAAGTTACAAGTCAGTTATATGAAGCAGGTTTAAGAAAGAATAATCGTAAGTGCTTTAGAGGCTGGGGCTTTTTTCCTGGCCTCCTGCTTTATTTGTACACTATCCAGCTGTAGGAAAGGGGAAAAGAATTGAAAGTTTACTTTGATGAAAAAGATTTTGAAATATTTGATATTGAAGGACTGGACGAACGGATGGCTGCGATACGTGAAAGGATCCAGCCTGTTTTCCAGCACATTGGGTGATACGCATATTGAACCCACGTAAATGCCTACACGCGAGTTTAATGGTTCTTTTCATATTGCTCAGCACCGCAGACGCACGACTAATCCGCCCGAATCGACATGGAGTGCGTTCGGTGGCGACAAGCGGGGATACAAAAAGTATCCTCATATACAGATTGGGATCAATCAGGAGCATATTTTTATGTTTCTATCGATCATAGATAACCCCAAACATGAACTGGCTATGGGAGAATTTCTGCTGCAGAACCCATCGATCTGGCATGATCTGCCGGACGATTACTACGTATCCAAAGACCACACGAAAGCTGAGATACAAAAAGCGGATAGGGAAAACATAGAAAAAACCTTGAAGCGTTTGATCAAGGTTAAGAAAGGTGAATTTATGCTGGGCCGCGTTTTGTTCCCTACTAGTCCTGAATTGAATAATGAGCGGGAGCAGTCTGAATTTTTCAGAAAAACCCTGACGGGACTGCTTACCGATATACAAAAAACTGTTAGACCTCTATAGTGAGGAGGAAAAAAGTGAGAACTGAAAAAGAAAAAATGATCGCAGGACAACTTTATGCCCCTTCGGATCGTCAGCTCTCTGAAGAAAGAGACAGGGCCCATAGCCAGGCACAAGCATTCAATCGGTGCTGAAACCGATCAGGAAAGGGAGGAGCTTGATCAGAGAACTCTTCGGGAGTACTGGCGAAAACATTACGGTCGAGCCGACATTCCGGACGGATTACGGTTACAATATTCACGTTGGAGAAAATTTTTACGCAAACTTTAATTGCGTTTTTCTGGATGTATGTCCGATCAACATAGGGAAAAATGCGATGCTGGGACCAGGTGTCAGTTTAGTGACTCCAGAGCATCCGCTGGACCCTGAGGCACGTCGTTCTGGATATGAATTCGGGAGACCGATCACTATCGGAGACAACTGCTGGATCGCTGCAAATGCGACGTTATCATCGGTGGTGTCACTTTGGGGATAATGTCGTGGTTGCAGCCGGGGCGGTTGTGAATAAATCTTTCCCGGATGACGTTTTCATAGGCGGCGTTCCTGCAAAAGTAATAAAAAATATCAGAACTGACTGAATAAGCTTTGATTGATTTCCATTCGTTCATTTGTCAAAAAGACGCGGTTAACTGCATATCCTTAGACTTTTTCTGCCTGTTTAGATATGATGTAACTATAGAACTCTTTTCAAACTGGTTTGAAATATTCCAGTTTGAAAAGAAATAATGAATGGAAGGTGAAGCATATGCAAGAACTGTTTACGTTCCCAACTGATGAACTTCTCAAAGAATACGAGGTCGTTGTTTCGATTTCGCTCAACTCTGAATCAAATTCTTATGAAACAGAAGCTAATCAGATCCAATTTCAGAATTTATTAAAAGATGCAAAAGAAAAATTATGTGAAGAATTTGATGAAAAATATTGTGATTCTTTACTTGAAAAGGTCAACGGTTTAAAAGGGAATACTGATTTCTGGAGAAAGTGAATGACAGCCTTGTTCTTTATGTCACTCCTGACGAGGTATATTACTACAGATTAAGTGTTCCGGTTCATTCGGGAACAGTGGTTTCGAAAGAAGCCTATATCCTGCCTCTGATATCTAATTTCCAGTACGTCAGTTATTATCATCTGCTGTGCCTGAATCATGATAAATTCACCTTGTACAATGGACGTAAGAACAAGGTTCAGAAAATCAATCTGCCGGAGGATGCACCGGATACTCTGACAAAAGCACTGGGTGAAGAACTGACAGGCGGAGCCCTGAATGTGGCAGACTATGCAGGCGGTCCGGGAACAGGTATGTTCCACGGTCATAATGAGAAAAGCAATGAAGTGGAGATCGATCAGATCAACTATTTCAGAGAAGTCGATAAATATGTGTTTGAACATTATTCAAAACCGACTGAGTTACCGCTGGTACTCTTTGCTCTCCCAGAGAACATTGCTGACTTTGAAAAAATATCGAAAAACAATTATCTTGATGAGACTAAAGTTGAAGCGTCTCCGTCTCAGCTATCTGAGAACGATATACAGGATAAAACCAGCAAGGTCGTTGATCAGATCATTAATCGCCGTTATGACAAACTTGTCAGCAAGTTTGAAGAAACGACTCCTGAGTATAAACTGGGTGCCCAGTATGGTGACTTAGCCATGGCAAGCATTCAAGGTAAAATAGACACCTTGTTACTGGAAGATCACTATCAGGTGAAAGGCCGTATAGATGAAAATGGTCAGTATCATGAAGGAACTGAAAATAATATTTTTGTCAATCAGCTTGTCCATAATGTCCTGAAAACGAATGGTCAAGTATATGTTCTTGAGACAGCAAACATGCCTTCAGATACCGGTATAGCAGCTCTGCTGAGATTTTTAAACCAGGCAGGGGATATTTCAAATATCAAACAAGAATTTTGGTAAAAAAAAAGCTGAAACTGTTTTTGAAAAGGAGAGGGCTGTACTGTAGCCTTCTTCTTTTTACTTGAATTTTGTCATCACCAATATCTGCTTCCATTGAATAGATAAGCAGATATTGATGACAGGACTATGCATTTTGATGTATAATTTATTGTAGCCAGGGATGTGGCTGGGTGTGCATCTCCGAACCTTATCAGCTTGTTGAACGCGACGCTGCTCACAGCTGTTCTCATTGTGTGTTTGGGTTTTCCAGAAAGTTCCTGCGAGTCAAATCAGAAGTAAAGCAGCGTTATTAAATCAATAGAATAACGATCAATCAAATTAGATAAAAGGTAGGGTGGCGATCATGGAGACAATCACAAATGATAAATTGTATAACAGTCTGATCAATGGTGCGAAAGAAGTCATGAACAATCGGCTGTTTTTGAACAAAATCAATGTTTTTCCGGTAGCAGATGGCGATACAGGAGTAATCTTTTTTCTACGATGTACAGCATCGTTCACCATTCAGAACTGAAAGAAAATACTAAAACGACTTTAGAGTCTATTGCAGATTCGGCTATCGTTGGCGCACGAGGGAATTCTGGTCTTATTTTTGCCCAGTACTTTCAAGGGTTCAGTGAAGGGATAACTTCAGAAAGCGCCATAACAAAAGAAGACTTTGTTTCAGCAAGTAAAAATGGCATGGACTATGCCTATCAGGCAATCGAAAACCCTGTTGAAGGAACGATCTTAACGACCATGTCTGTGTTTCATGAGGCATTGAGCAGAAGAACTCAGCAAACACGAGACTTTCGATACTCTCCTTGAGACAGCGTTTAAAAATGTAGAGATCGCGGTTGAAAACACTACCGATCAGCTGAAAGTTCTGAAACGGTCTTCTGTTGTCGACTCCGGTGCCAAAGGCTTTGCTTATTTTATAAAAGGTTTTCTTGATGGCATTCACGGGCGTTTGATCTCAAAAGATATCACAGAAATAGAAGAAATAATCCCGGCGATCGATCATCACGATGAGGATGATTTCCAGTACCGTTACTGTACCGAAGCTCTGATTGAAAAGCAGTCAGATATCTCGGATTTTAAAACCCTGTTATCTGACCTTGGTGATTCTATGGTTCAAGTCAAAGGTAAAAGTAAAATAAGAGTGCATCTCCACACGAATGATCCGGCGGAAATGTTCAAGCGTCTTTCTATTCATGGACGGAGGATCATAGAACAGAAAGTTGACGACATGGTCCTGCAGTACGATCGGATCCATAATAGAAAATTCAAGACCGTGATCATGACGGATTCGATTGCTGATTTGCCTAAAGAAATGATCGATGACGCACAGGTCCACGTGGTTCACTTATCACTGCTGGTCGGAGAAGAGTCTTATTTCGATAAACTTACAGTGAGCAATGAACGGCTTTTTGACTTGGCTGAGTCTAAGAAGATACATCCAACTTCTTCCCAGCCAACGGTCAAAAGTATCGAAAATGCCTACAACTATCTCTTATCTTATTATGAAAACATAGTGGTCTTTACTGTTGCACAGGCATTGAGCGGGACTTACAATGCCTTCAAGAAAGCAGCTGAGCAGTTGGATGAGATGCAGCAAGGCGATCCATATCGCAGACACGAAACAAAATTCAGTCGCTGGAGGGTCTGATCGTCTGGCAGGCAATCGAAAACCTCAAGGCTGAAAAGTCGGTGAAAGAAGTACTCTGACCGATGCAGAACGAGCAGTCGGACGATCTAAAATACTGGTCAAAATAAATACATTGGATAACATGATCGCTTCAGGCAGACTCAGTGTGCGCGCTGGCGGGATTGCCAAGAAAATAGGACTGAAGCCGATCATCACCCTGGGACTGAGAAAAGGTGAGGGCGGTATTTTCAAAGTTGCCTTCCATCCGAACAGCGCGCTGAAAAAAATCCTGAAACACATGAAGCACGTCAACGAAACAAAGGGTGTCAAGCACTATGCCGTGACCTATGCGGCCATGATCCTCTAACTGGGCCAGGGAGTTTGCTCGAGTGCACTGAAAGAAACACTGAATAAAGAACCGGAATACATTACGAAAGAGTTCCGGTGTCATTGCTGGTGCAGGAGCCGAGTGTTCGGTGCCGTAGCCGTTGCGTATCATTACCGAATCAGAGGCGTGACATACGGTCTGCCTGACATTCTGCCTATGCGGCTTTTCTGATTCCGAATAAACAGGAGGTCAATCAATGAGATACATTATTATTTACCTGATTAGCACTTGGCCGCCTTTTTCCTGGTCGATATGGTATGGCTGGGTGTGCGTTGCCAAAAATCTGTATCAGAGATTAGATATCGGATTTATTAGTGAAAGACCATCCCAACTGGGCAGCGCGCCATCGTATTTTATCTGATTTTTGTTCTAGGTCTGGTTTTCTTTGTTTATTCAGCCGGCCTCTGGTATCAGAAAAGCTTCATGGAGGCCTACGCTTAAAGGGATGTTTTTCGGGTTTATCGCCTATTCGACCTACGATCTGACCAATTGAGCCACGCTCGAAAACTGGCCGATGGGAGTGGCGATCATCGACCTCATTTGGGGGACGACCTTGGGTGGCCTTGTTTCCGCCATCAGTTTTTACTTTTCTTCCCTGCTGTATCTAAATTAACAGTTGACTTTTTATCTGAAAAGAGTTACACTTAAGATTGTGTAAAATATCGCAGCAGAAAGCGGTAACCGCGTCAACAGTTTCTTGCCATAGTTTATATGAGCGCAATTGTGTAACCAGCGGCTGCAAAGGTGAAGATTGAAAAGACACTGCACGTATTACTGAGCTTTCACACGTTATTTTACTCCATATATTATAATCAATGGAGGAATTTTATTATGTCAAGATATACTGGACCATCATGGAAAAAATCAAGACGTTTAGGCATTTCTTTAACAGGTACTGGTAAAGAATTAGCACGTCGTCCCTACGCACCGGGTCAACACGGACCTACAGCGCGTATCAAGTTATCAGAATACGGATTGCAATTAAAAGAGAAACAGAAACTGCGTTTCATGTACCGATTAAATGAACGTCAATTCTTCAACTTGTTCACTGAAGCAGGTAAAATTCGTGAAGGTAAACATGGTGTCAACTTCATGATCTTCCTTGAACAGCGATTAGACAATGTTGTTTACAGACTTGGTTTGGCTACAACACGTCGTCAGGCACGTCAGTTGGTAAACCACGGTCACATCACTGTTAACGGTAAACGTGTTGATATTCCATCATTCCGCGTATCAGTTGATGATGTCGTTGGCGTACGTGAAAGATAAGAGACATGAAAATCATCAAAGAATCTGTTGAATCGATTTTTGGCCGTCCTGATTTCGTATCATTTGATGACGAAAAATTGGAAGGTACACTTACACGTTTACCATTACGTGAAGAAATGCCTGCTGAAATCGAAGAAGCCTTTATCGTTGAGTACTACAACAGATAATAAAACATTCGAAGGATACAAAAAGACCGGGACATTTGTCCGGTCTTTTTTTCAGTGTCATAGATTATTTAAATGCAATAAAACTGCTCTAAAACGTTCTAATACTGAAGTGAAGATCTAGGCGGTGATATGTTTTATAAGAGTTTCTGCAAATTCTTCAAGCATCAGTCGGTCATCTTCTGTAAACCTGTTTTTTACCGGTGCATCGATATCTAATACGCCAATTTGCCTGCCGTCTTTGATCAGTGGGACAACGATTTCAGACTGGCTTGCTGAATCGCAGGCTATATGACCGGGAAAGAGATGAACATCATCCACAACAAGTGAACGCCGCTCTTTATGAGCAGTTCCACAGACTCCTTCGCCGTTTTTTATTCGAATACAGGCAACTTTTCCCTGGAACGGTCCTAAAATCAGTTCGTCATCTTCAGGCGACCACAGATAAAATCCCGCCCAGTTGATATTGGAGAGCTGATCGTAAAGTAAAGCAGAAGCGTTGCTTAGATTGGCGACCGTATTCGTTTCGTCTTTGATGACAGCTTTCAGCTGTTTGTTTAACATGTATCTGATACCCTGTGACATAAGTTGATCCATCCTCAATATATATTTTATTTATTTTGCTTGCTAGTATAACATAATTAGCTTAAGTTTGATATACTGGACAAAAGAGAGATTCAGCCGTATATGGTAAAGAAGTGTTTGGAGGAGAAAGAATGACAGTCGAATTAATTATTACATTAAGTCTGGTACTGCTTGCTGTGCTGATTTACACCGGTACATATTTTATAAGAAAGAAACATTATGAAAGAATCGATGCTCTCGATAGTCAGAAAAAAGACCTCTATGCTGAACTGCCGGTGGATAAACTTCAAACGTTAAACAAGATGATGATCACGGGACAGTCAAAAGAAGTTGCGGACAGTGTCATTGATTCCATCGATGAGATCGAAGGGAAAAAACTACCCGCCGTTGAATCACACTTGTTTGATGCCGAACAGTCTACGGACCGCTACCGGTTCAGCCGCTCCACTAAAAGCGAGAAGCAGGCAGAAGATCTGATCAGGGAGACTGAAGAGAGTTTAGGACATACGTCAAAAACACTTGATGAACTTCTTCAGAGAGAACAGGCGAATTTGAGAAAAATCGATTCAATTAAAAAACGTTATCATAAGGTCAGAAAAGAATTGCTGGCAAAAAGTTTTTCTTTTGGTGCTTCGATCAATAGCCTTGAAGACCGCTTAGGTACCATGGAAAATCATTTTACTTCATTTTCGGACTTAACTGCTTCAGGCGATCACGAGGAAGCAAAAAAAATAGTCAGTCAGCTGGAGTCACAGTTGACTGAGATGGAAACGATGATGGTATCGATCCCATCCATCAATGATAAGATTGAAAATGACTATGAGAAGCAACTCGAAGAAATCAGAGAAGGCCATGGAAAAATGATTGGTCAGAATTATCAGTTTCCGGACTCAGCTGAAATCGATGAAAAGACCAGCCGGTTGTCAGAACGGATCGCCCATTTAAGAGACTTGCTGGCTCAACTGGAACTTCAAGATATCGATTCAGAGCAGCACACTGTAGAGGAGTCTATCGAGGAAGTATACTCTGTTATGGAAAAAGAAATCGATGCGAAGTACTCGACTGAAAAACTTCTGAGAAAAATGCCTAAAATCATGTATTATGTTACAAATCAGAGCAAGGAACTGGGACTTGAGATCGATCGGATCAGCCAGAGCTACCGTCTCTATCAGGGCGAGTATGAATCGTATATAGAAATGAACGATGTGATGAAAGAACAAAAACAACTGGTAGCTGAAGTCACAGAGCAGCTCGAGAAAACGAATATCGCTTATTCAGATGCGGAGAAACTGCTCATGCAGGCATTCGATCAGTTTGAGTCACTTTCAAATTCATACGGTTCTCTGTCTGATAATCTATATGCATACAGAGATAAAGAGAAAGAAATAAAAAATGACTTGGAAGAAATGGAACATGCCCTCAGAGAGAGATGAGGCGATACGTTCAGGCCAAACATCTTCCGGGACTCCCGAAAGACTATCTAGATCTATTCTTTTATACTACGGATCATCTGGAGAAATTGTCGGTGGAACTGGCCAGGCCCAAACTGGATCTTGAAGAAGTCATTCGTCTTCATGCTTTATGTGATGAGGATATCGAACACCTGGCAGATAAAACAGAACTGACTGTTGATAACGCCCTGCTGACAGAATTGACGAGCCAGCGCTTATACCGCTATAAGGAAGAATATCCGGGTGTCATGGAAACGATCAAATACAGTGAAGCATTATTCTTGGATGAGTATGATTATGAAACATCACTTAAAATGGTAAGAGAAAAACTTGAATCGATCGAACCCGGAGCTTTTGAAGAGGTCAAATCCATTTACAGTAAAGAAAAAAGATATACAGATTAAGTTGAACACAAGACTCTCAGACCGATCGGCAATGACATCGGCTGAGAGTTTTTTGCTGCAGCACAAAAAGATTTAAATCCTGTCATGACTTGAAGCGTGGAAGAATTTTGTTATAATAGACAGAGTTTGATTAATCAAGACTCAAAAAGAGGTGCAAGATGATTTACTTTGATAATTCTGCTACGACAAAAATCGATCAGTCCGTCCTTCAGACCTATGAATCTGTCAGTCTGAACTATTTCGGTAATCCGTCAAGTCTCCACAAGCTAGGTGAACAGTCTGCGCAGCTTCTGACGCGGTCACGAAAGCAGGTCGCAGAACTGCTGGGAGTCAGTCAGGAAGAAATTTATTTCACGAGTGGAGGCACTGAGGGGGATAATCTGGCTGTAAAAGGTACGGCTTTTGAAAAAATGAATTATGGCCGTCACATTATCACTTCATGCACCGAGCATCCCGCAGTGATCAGAAGCATGGAACAACTGGAGACTCTGGGCTGGGAGGTTACTTACCTGTCAGTAAATCAAGAGGGGAAAATCAGTCTGGAGGATTTGAAAAATGCCATCACCAGAGAAACCGTTTTGGTATCTTTGATGGCTGTCAATAATGAAACAGGCAGTCTGCAGCCGATCAGAGAAGTAGGTGAACTGCTGGAAAACTTTCCGTCGATCCATTTTCATGTGGATGCCGTGCAGGCGATCGGGAAAATAGAGCTTGACCTGAACACGTCACGAATCGATTTGGCTGCTTTTTCCGGTCACAAGTTTCATGCACCCAAAGGTACAGGGTTTGTATATGTAAAAAAAGGCCGGAATCTCTCGCCCATGTCAAGCGGTGGCGGACAGGAAGACGGGATTAGAAACGGTACAGAAAACCTGCCGGGGAATGCCGCATTAGCCAAGGCATTGAGGCTGCTGATGGAAAACAGTGAAAAAAAACAGGCTGATCTTCACGGAGATGAAACGTACTTTGCTGAATTATTTCTCTTCGCTTGAGAACGTCACTGTTTTTACACCTGAAGACAGCGCGCCTCACATTATCTGTTTCGGCATCCGGAACATAAAAGGCGAAGTTGTGGTTCATGCTCTAGAAAAAAGCAATATTTACATTTCCACGACAAGCGCCTGTTCGAGCAGGAAGAAGGACCGGATTCATTCTGTTGCTGAAATGGGCTACACTAGACAAGAAGCAGATTCAGCGGTCCGAATAAGTCTTGGTTACTTGAATACTGGTCAGGAAATCGACACATTCAAGGACGTGTTTGACAAAGTGCGTTCACAATTAAAAACGATCGAATAAAGGAGAACAAATTTGGAAATCACAGAATTGATGATCAGGTACGGTGAGTTGTCCACCAAAGGCAAAAACAAAAAAATATTTATCAAGAAACTAAATAAAAATGTCAGGAAGAAACTGGCTGAGTATAATAAATTGAAAGTGTCCTATAACCGTGACCGCATGCATATCAAGCTGAACGGAGATGATGCTGATGCGGTGATCAAAGATTTGAATGATGTTTTCGGTATTCAGTCATTTTCACCGGTTATTCGAGTCGAAAAGTCCATCGAAGCAGCGAAAGAAGCGGTCATAAGACTGATCGAAAAAAATTACAGTGCAGGGATGTCTTTCGAAATCAACACCCGACGCTCAGACCATTCATTTGAATACGATACGAATGAGCTGAACCACATATTAGGAGCAGCTGTCGAAGAAGCGTTTGAGGACATCCGAGTAAAAATGAAAGATCCTGCCATAGCAGCAAGGGTCGAAGTAAGAGAAAGAGGCATATTTATTTCAGTCGATACGCAGGAGGGTTTGGGTGGTCTTCCCGTCGGTTCTTCAGGTAAAGGAACACTGATGATGTCAGGCGGAATCGATTCTCCAGTTGCCGGCTATCTTGCCTTAAGAAGAGGAATGGCTATTGAGGCAGTCCATTTTCACAGTCCACCATACACCAGCCCGCAGGCATTGAAGAAGGCTAAAGATCTTACCGCTAAGTTGTCCCGTTTCGCCGGAGAGATCACATTCATTGAAGTTCCTTTTACAGAAATCCAGGAACAGATAAAAAAACTTGTGCCGGATGAATATTCCATGACTATCACAAGGAGGATGATGTTGAGACTGACGGATGAGATAAGAAGAAAACGAGGCAGTCTCGCGATAGTGAACGGCGAGTCGCTGGGGCAGGTCGCTTCTCAGACGCTGGAAAGCATGCTGGCGATCAATGCAGTAACAACGACACCGGTACTGCGTCCGCTGATTTCGACGGATAAAAATGACATCATAGCTATTGCCAAGCAGATCGATACGTTTGAATTAGCCGTTCAGCCTTATGAAGACTGTTGTACGATTTTTGCTCCGATGAGACCCAAGACGAAACCAAAACTGAAAAAAGTTCAGGCTTTTGAGTCGGCTCTGAACGTCTCAGATCTTATGGACCGTGCTTTAGAGGGGATCCGAATAGAACAGATAAATACAGAAACATCTGAAAATGCAGAATTGGAAAAGGAATTTACGGCACTTTTATGATGTTTTGGTTGCAAAAACTCTTTCAAAACAGTTAAACTATGGGTATACTATAGGAAAGAAGGGGAAATAATGGACGTAACAATGAAAGGTGAAAAATTTCAGACGAACGGACCGATTCCTGAAGTGGGAGAGAATGCTCCTTCCTTTACCCTGAAAGACCGTGAGAATAAAGAAGTAAAACTCTCAGACTACGAAGGAGAAGTCGTTATCCTGAGTACGTTCCCTGATATCACAACAAGTACCTGTGCAAGGCAGACAGATACCTTCAACGAGAGAGGAAAAGAATTAAGCAACACGACGGTGTTATCCATATCAGCCAACACCGTAACCCAGCAGGAAGAATGGGCTGGATCCAGAGATGTGGATACCGTATTGCTGCATGACAGTGAACGCACTTTTGCAAAAGAGTATGGTCTGTATATCGAAGAACTGGATAAACTTGCACGTGCTGTATTCATTCCTCAACAGACACGGACATGATCGTGTATAGAGAAATAGTCAAAGAAATGTCCGGTGACCCTGATTATGATGAAGCTCTGTCAGCAGCACGCCATGAAGAAGCTGAGTTGAGTTGAAAGTGAATACCAAAAGCCATGAGCACGAGTAGTAGTGATTGAGATGATCTTAGAGAATGGGTGTATGCTGAGAATCCCTGGTCCATCCGGTCAACGAAGTAGCGTGTGAGCTGATGCAGTGAAAACAGTAACTGTATCTGGACTGACAGACCATTAATCCTGTTATTAAGAGATCACTAAGTATTTTAATAGTGGTAATTTAGGTGGTACCGCGAAGCATTCGTCCTATAGTCACAGGATGGATGCTTTTTTTAATGAAAAAAGGAGTGAAATATTATGGAAAAAGATCTGGATATGTCAAAAAAGTATGAGCCTCAAAAAGTGGAAGAGGGACGCTATGAAAAATGGCTGGAGAAAGATTTGTTCCGACCAGATGATAAGGGTACCGACCCTTACTCTGTCGTTATTCCGCCACCCAATGTTACCGGCAAGCTGCATCTTGGCCATGCCTGGGATACGACGCTGCAGGACATTATAATAAGACAGAAAAGAATGCAGGGCTATGATGCTTTGTGGCTGCCGGGCATGGATCATGCAGGGATCGCGACGCAGGCGAAAGTTGAAGAAAAACTGGCACAGGATTCTATCTCCAGGTATGACCTGGGCAGAGAGAAATTTCTGGAAAAAGTCTGGGAATGGAAGGAAGAATACGCTGATAACATCCGCAGTCAGTGGTCAAAAGTAGGAATCTCCGTTGACTACTCCAGAGAGAGATTCACTTTGGACCAGGGTCTCAATGATGCTGTAAACAAAGTATTTGTGGACCTTTACAAAAAAGGACTTATCTACCGCGGAGAGTACATCATTAACTGGGATCTTAAAGCCCGGACTGCTCTTATCCGACATCGAAGTTGATCATAAAGATGTGAACGGCGCATTCTATCACATAAAGTATCCTATTGTTGGTGGAGAAGGCAACGTGGAGATAGCCACAACGCGTCCGGAAACGCTGCTTGGTGATACAGCTGTAGCCGTTCACCCTGAAGACGAGAGATATCAGCATCTGATCGGGAAAAAGGTCCTGCTTCCAGTCGTTGAGCGCGAACTCACGGTCATCGCAGATGACTATGTAGACATGGCGTTCGGAACCGGCGTAGTGAAAATCACACCAGCACACGACCCGAATGACTTTGAAATAGGTAAACGTCATGATCTTGAACAGTTGAATGTCATGAACACGGACGGTTCGATGAATGAACATGCGGGCAAATATGAAGGCATGGACCGTTTCGATGCCAGAAAAGCACTCGTCAAGGATCTGAAGGACGCGGGATACCTTATTAAAATCGAAGAAATGACCCATAGCGTCGGACACTCTGAACGGACCGGCGTCATTGTGGAACCGAGACTGTCAACGCAATGGTTCGTAAAAATGCAGCCGCTGGCGGAGCGTGCGCTTGAAAACCAGCAGACAGAAGATAAAGTGAACTTTGTGCCCGAACGATTCGAGAAAACATTCAACAACTGGATGGAAAGCGTCCATGACTGGGTTATTTCCAGACAACTGTGGTGGGGACACCGGATTCCGGCCTGGTACCATAAAGAGACGGGAGAAGTCTACGTCGGAGAAGAGGCACCGGCGGACAGCGAAAACTGGGAGCAGGACAATGACGTGCTGGACACGTGGTTCAGTTCCGCGCTTTGGCCGTTTTCGACCATGGGCTGGCCGGATACGGATTCAGCCGATTTCAAGAAATACTTCCCGACCAGCACCCTTGTGACAGGGTATGACATCATCTTCTTCTGGGTGAGCCGTATGATCTTCCAGAGCCTGGAATTTACCGGGAAAGCCCCCTTTAAAAATGTCCTGATCCATGGACTGATCCGGATGAACAGGGCCGGAAAATGAGCAAGTCTTTAGGAAATGGGATCGATCCGATGGAAGTCATCGATCAGTATGGTGCTGACGCGTTGAGATGGTTCCTGTCCAACGGTTCCGCTCCGGGACAGGACGTGCGTTTCAGCTATGAAAAAATGGATGCGGCGTGGAATTTCATCAACAAGATCTGGAACGCCAGCCGTTACGTCATTATGAATTTGGAAGACTTCTCCCATGTAGACATTGATTTGTCCGGAGAAAAATCAATTGCGGATAAATGGATCCTGGCACGTTTAAATGAAACGGTCAGACAAGTGACAGAATTATTCGAGAAATTTGAATTCGGCGAAGCCGGAAGAAAACTTTACACCTTTATCTGGGATGATTATTGTGACTGGTATATTGAAATGAGTAAAGAACTTCTCATCCAAGGGACTGACGAGCAGAAGGTAACGACGAAATCTGTCCTGGTTCACGTGCTGGATCAGACGCTGCGGTTACTGCATCCGGTCATGCCCTTTGTCACCGAAGAGATATGGGAACATATTCCACATGAGGGAGAGTCGCTTGTCAAAGCTGCCTACCCGGTAACAGAAAGCAGATTTGATGATGATGAAGCCATAGTGAATATGGAAATGCTCATTGAGCTCATCCGTTCGGTCCGCTTCGATCAGACTGGAAGCAAACCGTCCGTTATCAAAAGAGATCGACATATTGATCAAGACCAAATCCGATAAGGAAAAAACATTTTTGCTGGATAATCAGTCCTTTATCGAACGTTTCTGTAATCCGAATGAACTGGTGATCGACACTGAAATTGAAGTTCCTGGTGAAGTGAAATCAGCCGTCATCTCCGGAGCAGAGGTCTATCTTCCCCTGGCTGGTCTGGTTGATATCAGTGAAGAAATCAGTCGCCTGGAGCAGGAAAAAACCAAGTGGCAGCAGGAAATCGATAGAGTGGAGAAAAAACTGGCAAATGAAAAATTTGTTCAGAACGCTCCGGACAAAATCGTCGAAGCAGAAGAAGCGAAAGGAAAAGATTACCGGGATAAACTTGAGGCAGTTTCCAGTCAGATCGATAAACTGAAACAGATCAAAGAAGGCTGAATATGACTAAAATAGTTGTTTTCGATATGGATGGTCTGATGTTTGACACGGAAACTCTTTACTACAAGGCAAATCAGAAAACGGCAGATGCGTTAAGTATCCCTTTTGACTATCCTTTTATGAAAAGTATATTGGTGCAAGTGAAGCAGACTTTTTGGAGGCCATGTATAATGAATTTCCGGAAAACAACGTGGATCAATTTGTCATTGACAGCAAAAAAGATGTGGAAGAGCTGCTGTTGTCGGAACCGCCTGAACTTAAAAAAGGCTTGCTCGAGCTTCTTGCTTATCTGAAAGAGAATGGATATATGAACTGTCGTTGCCTCCAGCTCTGATAAGAAGCTGGTAGAAAAACTTCTGAGGCTGACGAATGTGCTTTCTTACTTTGATGACTATATTGGAGGAGATGAGGTTGAAAAATCCAAGCCGCATCCTGAAATCTTTCAAAAAGCCGTTCAACTCGTCGGAGATGACAACTCTGATGTTCTTGTACTGGAAGATTCACTAAATGGTATCCGCGCCGCTCATTCAGCAGGGTATAAAGTTGTAATGATCCCGGACTTGATCCAGCCCACAAAAGAAGCCAAATCCATGACATTAGATATATGTGAGAATTTAGAAGAAATTCTAATCAAAATAAAAAGTGAGAAAATAATTTAAATGACAGTATCTATTGAAGAGAAGATAAAAATCTTCTCTTCTTTTTTATAGGAGGAAACCATAGATGCTGAATCAGAAATTTATTGATGTTCCACAACAATCGCGACCGAGAGAACGACTGGCTGAATACGGGCCATCTGCACTAGCCAATCACGAACTGCTTGCTATTCTGCTCCGAACGGGGACGAAAGACTGTAATGTGCTGCAGCTGAGTATGCAGATTTTTTCGCATTTCGACGATTTGTATATGTTCAAGCATGCGTCTCTTGAGGAGCTGCAGTCTATCCCGGGGATAGGCAGAACGAAAGCAGTTGAACTCCTGGCCTCAATCGAATTAGGCAAACGGATGGCAAAAACGACCGTATTGAAAGAAGGTACGGTCACCAGCAGCCAGTTTGTCGGCAAATTACTGATGGAGGAACTAAAGGGTCTCCAGCAGGAACTGGTCGTCGGCTTGTTTCTGAATACAAAGAACGAAATAATCAAGAAGGAGACAATTTTCAAAGGCAGTCTGAATTCAAGTGTTGCTCATCCGAGAGAGATTTTCAAAGCAGCGATCAAGTATTCTTCTGCGAGGATCATTATTGCCCATAATCATCCTTCAGGAAATCCTGAACCTTCAGAAGCAGATCTTTCCTTTACAAAGAGGATGAAAGAAGCTGGAGAAATCGTGGGCATCGAACTTCTGGATCATTTCATCATCGGAGAAGATGATTATATCAGTCTGAAAGAGTCCGGAGTCTTGTAAGCCTCCTGATTCAATCAAATGACTCACTCATCTGTTTTGAATTATCAGGACTGATGACTTGCATTAATAAAATACGCGTGATATTATGAATTTAGCATTTTGTTAGGGAAAGAAAAAAGTAATGTGTAACAACATTCCGATTCGTACTTTAGCAATAATGTGAAATAATTTGTGCATTAAAAGCACGAGGAGGAAACAGTAATATGGAAAACGGTACAGTAAAATGGTTCAACGCAGAAAAAGGATTTGGATTTATCGAGCGTGAAGGTGCAGACGACGTATTTGTACATTTCTCAGCTATCAACGAAGAAGGATTCAAATCATTAGAAGAAGGACAAGCAGTTACTTTCGATATTGAAGAAGGCGCTCGCGGACCTCAAGCAGCTAACGTAGAAAAAGCTTAATACTAAACTATTATAATTTTTTAACCGAGCAGGGTCTATCCTGCTCGGTTTTTTAGTACATAAAAGACGTTAATGTGACGTTTCAAATATTAAATTTAAGATAATTTCTCCTTTTACTGATGCATATTTCTTTAAAAAAAGGTAGAATGATATAATGCAATATTTATAATATAGTTGAGAGCTTGTTAGAGTCTGAAAGGAGATTTTTTAGTGTTCTGGTTTAGAAAAAAAGGGGTCGGTATCGATTTAGGTACCGCTAATACAAATGTTTATGTCGAGGGAAAAGGGATCGTTCTAGGCGAACCTTCCGTCGTAGCGAAAGACAAAACCACAGACGAAGTCGTTTCTGTCGGTGAAGATGCACAGAAGATGATCGGCCGTACACCTGGGAGCATTGTGGCACTGCGTCCGATGAAAGATGGTGTGATCGCCGATTTCGATACCACAGCGGCAATGCTGGAATATTTCATTACAAAAGCAGTAGGAAAACGCGGATCAAAACCTGAAGTTGTGGTCTGTGTTCCCGGCGGCGGAACTGAAGTTGAAAAGAGAGCCATCATCGATGCAGCTTAAGATGGCCGGTGCGAAAGATGCCTATCTGATTGAAGAACCCTTTGCGGCAGCAATCGGTGCCGGTCTGCCAGTGAACGAACCAACAGGAAGTATGGTCGTTGATATCGGTGGCGGAACGACAGATGTAGCGACGATTTCTTTAGGCGGCATCGTCAGCACAGCCGTACGATCAAGATGGCCGGAGATCAGATGGACCAGTCCATTACCCAGTTCATCAAGAACAAGTATAATCTGCTCATAGGCGAACGGACAGCTGAAGCCGTGAAAATGGAACTGGGCAGCGCATCGATCGAAGCCGCAAAAGAAATGGGATCTATGGATATACGCGGTAGAGACCTGTTGACGGGCTTGCCGAAAACGATCTCCATCCCGGCCATTGATGCAGCTGAAGCTATCAAAGAAGTTATTGAAGGGTATTCTTGTTGCCGTCAAAGGCACCCTGGAAGATACGTCACCGGAAATATCAGCAGACGTGATCGACAGAGGAATCGTCTTAACTGGCGGTGGCGCTCTGCTGAAACATCTTAGTGATGTCATAGCAGAAGAAACCGATGTCCCGGTTTTTGTTGCCAGTGATCCTTTGAACTGTGTTGCGATAGGAACCGGTGAGGCACTGAATCACTTGGATATTTACAGAAAACAATCCAGATAGAATACAACGGCTAGCGGGAAGAATATTCTTCCCGCTAGTTTACTGAATGCTGCTTTCTGATTATCGTGCAGCACCGGTCTTTTTGCATCTGTCCTCTACGAACCTGTCAGGATCTATGGTAAAATAAGCGAAGTAAAATTATAAGAGGTGTCACACTTGAATCAGTTTTTTACAAACAAAAAATTAATCGCATTGCTCATCAGTGTTATCCTGTTCGTTTCGCTTATTTCTCTTTCGATGGGGAGTACAGGAAACATTCCTTTCATTCAGCAGGCAACAAACGACATCACTGCCCTGCTCGGCAGGGTCTACTCAAGACCGGCCAATGCTATCATCGGCGTATTTGATTCGATCGATGATCTGCAGGACACGTATGAAGAGAATCAGAGACTGAAAATTGAAATAGACAAGATTTATGAACGTCAGGCTGAATTGGGTACACTTAAAGATGAAAACGACCGACTTGAAGAAGAACTGCAACTCAGACAGTCTTTAACTGATTTCCGGACTGATTTCAGGGACTGTTATTTCACGTAACTCCGGACAGCTGGGTCGACCAGCTGGTTGTCGACCGCGGAAGTCAGGACGGTGTGGAAACAGGCATGCCGGTCATGTCAGGGAATGGTCTGATCGGAAGGATTTCCGAAACAAATCCGACAAGTTCTAAAGTGGTGCTTCCTGACCAATATCGAACAGACAACCAATCAGGTTTCTTCTGAAATCATTATGGAAGACGAGACGGTATACGGGGTAGTGAGTGATTACAGCAATGAAACGAATCAGCTGCTCATGTCTCAGATCACATCAACTGATTGAAATCGACTGACGAAGCTCTGGTCACAACCTCCGGTTTGGGCGGGACAATCCCTCGCGGTCTGGTCATCGGTACAAGTGGATGAAGTTTCAATGGACGCGTACGGGCTTGGCTACAACAGGTTTACGTAACCCCCTCGGCAGATTTCAACAATATACGCTTTGTGACGATCGTTCAGCGTGTGGCGGAAAGCGGGGAAGAATAATGGCAAACTGGAAGAAGATCACAGTGCCTGTTTTGCTGCTTTTTTTACTTTGCTGGTAGATGGTGGATTGAGCTTTTTGTTTCATGCACAGTTAAACACTGCTTCTGGGACTGATGGTTCCCAGGCTGATGGTCATAACCCTTGTCATGCTATCCTTTTATCTTGAACCTAAACAATTATTCATTCTTTCGCTTACATTCGGATTCATTTATGATAGTTACTACAGTGGAATCCTGGGTATTTATATTGCGGCATTCGTTCCTGATTCCCTATCTGGTCATACAGATCTGTCAAATCATCAATCCATATCTCTATGTTATATTGCTGGTCAACATTGTGGTCCTTACGATCATGGAGGTATTCAGTTTTGGGATATACAGAATGATCGGATTATCGGATATCACCCTGCAGCTGTTTTTAGTTGAACGTCTGGGCGGAACCTTGCTGTTCAATACTGCAGCCTTTCTCTAATCGGATATCCTCTTAAAGAATGGATAAAGGTACTGGTCAGCGGAGAGGAAAGTAAATCAGGATCAGCCAAGAAAGAGCAGCATGTCAATCAGATGAAAACTAGAGGTGGAACAAAATGAAGAATGCAGTATCATTAAAAGGTACAAAAGAAGGTTATCAGCTTATCATTCAGTCTTCTGCTTCTCTGCAGGAGGTTTATGATGACTTGAAATCTCTGACTGTACAACTGAAAAAAGATTCTCATGCCGGAAGAGAAATCGAATTTCAAGTCAGGACAGGGCAGACGGGAACTGAATGTGGAAGAAAAAGAAACAATCACTGAAATCGTTGAAGATGAGTTTTTTAAAATTTCGTCGTTCGAATCAGACGTTACATCATTAGAAAAGTTCATGAAATGGCATGAACAGACAAGCCCGACACTCGAAAGTGAGAACGGTTAGAAGCGGTCAAATCGTCGAAACTGAAGGGGATATGCTGCTTATAGGGACCGTGCATCCGCGGGGGAACGGTAAGGGCCACAGGGAGCATTTTTATCATAGGTGAAACTGAAAGGTATTGCTCATGCCGGTGTGAATGGAGAAGAAACAGCTGTCGTGGTGGCCAATTTCAGGTATAATGCACAAGTACGCATTGGAGACAACGTCCATGTGATTGAAAAAAAGGCTCAGAGCAAAGATGAAAGCTCTGATACAACTGAATTTGTATATGTCAACGATCTACATATCATTGAAGTTTCTCCCTTGGAAAATTTAAAAGTCATTCGTCCAGAATTAGGTAAACATGCAGGAGGTATTTATAATGGGTAAAGCCATAGTTATAACATCAGGTAAAGGTGGCGTGGGCAAGACGACATCCACAGCCAATATTGGAACAGCTTTAGCGCTTCAAGGTAAAAAAGTCTGTCTGGTCGATATGGATATAGGACTGAGAAACCTGGATGTGATTTTAGGATTAGAAAACAGGATCATCTACGATATCATCGATGTAGTCGAAGAGCAGGGCCAAGCTACATCAGGCATTGATAAAAGATAAGCGGTTCAACGATCAGCTGTTTTTGCTTCCGGCTGCACAGCACGCTGACAAGAATGCCATAAACGAAGTACAGATGCTCGACTTGGTGTCTGAACTTAAAAATGATTTTGATTATATATTGATCGACTGTCCCGCCAGGAATCGAACAAGGCTTCAAGAACTCGATCGCTGCAGCCGATAAGGCCATACTGGTAACGACACCGGAGATATCTGCGATCAGAGATGCAGACAGAATCATTGGACTGATCGAACAGACAGCGATTCAGCCGCCTCAGTTAGTTATCAATCGTATCAGAAAGGGGATGATGGAAGCGGGCGATGTGATGGACGTCGAAGAAATCACCCGTCATTTATCCATCAAGCTTTTAGGGATCATTTTCGAGGACGATGAAGTGGTCCGAGCCTTCTAATGAAAGGAATACCAGTTGTACTGGATCCTAACCATCCCTCGTCTCAGGGATACCGCAACATTGCTAGAAGAGTCTTGGGGGATACAGTACCTTTGATGACGATGAAAGAAGAAAAAGTAAGTTTCTGGAAAAAACTATTTGGATTTAAAAATAAGTGTGCTATGATATAAAAATAATAAATGAGCTATGATGAGAAAAAGTAAAAGGAGTATCTTTTTCAGAGAGAGCTGCGGTTGGTGAGAGCAGCTAGAAGATTTACTTGAAACACACTCTCTAAGCTTGAAGCTGAACTCGAGTAAGCTTGATCGGTCGCACCCGTTATCGTGCCGGCGTTTAGTATGTTTTGAACGCGTTGAGGTGGCAAGTCTTAAGACTGTCACGAATAAAGGTGGGACCACGATATTTAATCGTCCTTTAATTCTCTTATAAGAGAATTAGAGGACGTTTTTTTTTATGCAGGAACTGCAGTGCCTGCATGAAATTAGTGCATTTAGATGACTGATCATATATACAAATCAGGAGGAAGAACAATGAAAGATTCAAAAGTGTTAATAATGGGATTACTTGCTTCAGGAGCTGTTTTAACAGGATGTCAAACCGATGAAGCGGATGGCGCACCGCGAGGAGAATCACCTATGTGATCGGACTCGATGACACCTTTGCCCCCATGGGATTCAGAGATGATGACGGGGAACTAGTCGGTTTCGATATTGATCTGGCTGAGGCCGTCGCCGAAGACCTGGACTATTCAGTCACCTTCCAACCTATCGACTGGGCTATGAAAGAAACGGAATTGAATGCCGGGCAACATCGATATGATCTGGAACGGCTACACGATCACTGACGAACGCGCAGAAAAAGTTGATTTCGGTATCCCATTGATCTGGAAAACAGTCAACTGATCGTCACTCTTGAAGGTAATGACATCAGTACAAAAGCAGATCTGGCAGGTAAAAATGTTGCTGCACGACGGTTGTCCAGTGCGGTGACGTGCGATAGAAAATGATGCTCAGACATCCTCAGTGAATTCAAAGACGGAGAAGTCATACAGTTTCCTTCGAACAATGATGTATTCAATGACTTGATATCCGGACGCACGGATGCGCATCGTAGTCGATGAAACGCTTGGCCGCTTCTATATGAATCAGAATCCTTCGGTTGACTATAAAGTACTGGAAGAGAACTTCGGTAACGAAGAGTATGCCATTCGGTTTCAGACAGGAAGATGATGAACTGAGAGAGCAGTTTAATGCTTCAATTGAGCAACTGATGGAAGACGGCACTTATGATGACATTTATAAGACCTGGTTCAGAGTGAATAATACCAATGATCGGAGTGAAAAATATGTTATGGTCAGCCTTACCCTCGATTATCGGAGGGCTTGAATTAACTTTGAAGCTGTTTGGTCTAGTACTCATCTTGTCTCTGCCGATTGGTTTGTTCGTGGCAGTCATTAAAGTGTATGGACCCAAGTTCTTCCAGGGCATCATCACCCTTTATATTCTACGTCATGCGCGGGACGCCCTTACTGCTTCAGTTGATGTTCGTATTCTTTGGCCTTCCGTATATCGGAGTGACACTTGACCGGTTTCCGGCAGCTGTCTTTGCCTTTGTTTTAGATTATGCGGCTTATTTCGTATAAATATTCAGAGGAGGAATGGTTGGTGTTCCAGCGGGACAGTTTGAAGCACTGAAAGTATTGGGCATCAATCATTTTAAGGGTTACCGGAGAGTTGTTTTTCCGCAAGTAACTGAAGACGACCCTACCAAGCCTCGGGAACGAAGTCCTGGCTTTAGTGAAAGACACATCACTTGTTTATACTCTGGGTCTGGAGAAGATCTAGAGCCGGACAAATCGCTGCCAACAGATATGCATCGCTTTTGCCTTTTATCTATGTCGGTCATTGTTTATCTTCTAATCACCGGGATCATTTCTTATCTATTGAACAAAATAGAGAAAGTATATCAAGTTTAAAGGAGGACCTAAGATGCTTGAAATCAGTGGCTTAAAGTAAGAGCATGAATGGGATGGAACTTATCAGAGACTTTTCTTTAACAGTGAAAAAGAGAGATCGTGTTTGTTGTCGGAGAGATCAGGCTCCGGGAAAACCACCTTTATTCGTTTGCTGAATCAGCTGGACACACCAGATAAAGGACAGATAAGACTGGACGATAAGATCTTATTTTCCGATCAGGCCGAAAATGAAAAAGCAAGTAAAAATATCGGACCTGTTCTTCAGGATTTTCAGCTTTTTCCAAATCTGACAGTAAAAGAGAACTGTACACTCAGCCCGGTCCTCAATAAAGATTTGACAAAGCGGGATGCTGAAGAAAAAGCAGAAGAACTGCTGGCCAGACTGGCAATTTCTGAAAAAGCGGATGCTTATCCCAAAGAGTTGTCAGGCGGACAGAAACAGCGTGTGGCGATTGCCCGGGCAATGATGCTTGAACCCCGGATCCTTTGTCTGGATGAAGCCGACGTCTGCACTGGACCACGACACGGCCAACCGTTTCGGCGAGTTGTTGAAAATCGATAATCAAAAATGATGTTGGGTGATCATGATCACGCATGGATCTGGGGTTTGCTAGAAAAATTCAGCGACCGTATTATTTCTTCCCGTGATTTCTTGAATTGAATCGTGCAACAGATATTCAGCAAATAATGTCGATTTTTCAATTATCGATTGACTCTATATGAGGGATTTGGTAAGATAGTAATGTTGTAAATGTGTAGCACCACAACTACAACCGCTCGTATATAAGTCTTCAAAGCATTACCCTGCTACTTATAACGGCGAGTCTAAGTGCTTAAGAATAAAACGTATTGTTTTATTCATCAATTAAAGGAGGTGCAGCAAACATGTACGCAATTATCAAAACAGGTGGAAAACAGTTTAAAGTTGAAGAAGGCCAAGACATTTTCGTAGAAAAATTAGACGGAGAAGCTGGCGATTCAGTAACTTTTGACGAAGTTTTGTTTGTTGGAGGAGATAATACTGTTAGTAGGTAATCCCTTCATCAAAGGTGCTTCTGTAGAAGGTACGATTGAAAAGCAAGGTCGCGAGAAAAAGTGACAACTTACAAATACCGTCGCAGAAAAGATTCTCACTCTAAACGTGGGCATCGTCAGCCTTATACAAAAGTTTCTATTACATCAATCAAATCAAACTAATCGTTGAGAAGTGAGACTGAAATGATAGAGATTCAATTTCGCCGTTTAGGTTCCGATCTGATGTCAGTGGAAATGTCTGGTCATGCTGGATCTGGACCATACGGATACGATATTGTCTGTGCTGCTGTTTCAGCGTTAAGTATCGGTACAGTAAACAGTTTGTCAGAACTCGCCGAGATCCCTTTAGAGGTCGTTTCTGCAGAGGACTCTGGCGGATATCTTAAATTTACTATCCCGGCTCATGTCATCTCTAAAACAAATGGAAACAGGTCAGGTACTCATGCAAAGTCTTCTTTTATCACTTCAGGAGTATAGAAGAAGAGTACGGGGGACTATCTGAAAATCAATTCCTTTGAAGGGAAATAATGGAGGTGCATTGAATATGTTGAAAATGAATTTACAATTCTTCGCTCATAAAAAAGGTGGCGGTTCAACAACTAACGGCCGTGATTCACAGTCAAAACGTTTAGGAGCTAAACGCGGAGATGGACAAGTTGTTTCTGGCGGATCTATTTTATTCCGTCAAAGAGGAACTAAAATTTATCCTGGTGAGAACGTTTGGCCGAGGTGGAAGACGACACATTGTACGCAAAAGTCGATGGTGTTGTACGCTTTGAACGCGAAGGAAAAAGCAAAAGCAAGTTTCTGTTCTGTCCTGCAGCAAACTAATGACTATAAAAATTGGAATCACAAATCGTTATGAGTTTTGGTTCCTTTTTTCTGCCATTAATACTGACACCATGTCATAATGATGAAAATACAGCTACATACTCACTAGCATAAATATTCGTATGTCGGTCATATATCAGTTATAATATATAAGTAGTTATGTTTTTGTTATTTAACGATTCTTTAGTAAGAATGAAAGGAATGTTGCAGTGGATACAGTTAAGGTCGAGAATTTTTATAATGTCTTATTAAAATCTACACGACTTTATCAGAAGCGAGTTGGATTCGACTTTCATCGAAGCATTTATCGAAACGGTGGAGCTATACTGGATAACGGGGAAGTACGTGTCGAAAACAGACTTGCCCGGAGGCCCAAACTTGGAGACGCGTTGAAATCATTATATGATTCCATCTACTCACAGGCAGCTTAACACTGCGGAGAAAGAAGAAAGCTGTTGCGGGATGCATGCTAGATCACTGTGCTAGTGAAAGAAGATAAAATCCAGGTCAATCAGTCAGCCGACACCCGATGGCATTGGTGTGATCCTGTCATACTTTATAGATTTATTTTTTGATCAGGAATCAGCCGCTGCGTGCTGGCAGGATACATTGTCGAGTAAAGGCGGAAACATTATTTATACACTTTACACTACAGCTGTTTTCTGACAATCCTTCAATCAAGCTCACGGGCGTCGACGATCGACGACTTGTTGATATCGCTTGCTTCTACAGTGTCTGCGCTGCTTTTAACATTCCGGTACAGCTGATGCGTCAGGGTGCTCTGCAGCCGATGCTTCTCAAACCCGTGGATGCGATCGTCTACGGGTCTACCGAGTTTAGGTTATTACCCACTGGATGTGGCTGATGCTGCTTTCCAGACACGATTTGAAGAAGGCTATTTCTTCTGCGCCCATTATCTGCTGATCGAACAGGGATACAACTATCTGAAAGAGAGCGGCTATGCTTTTTATCTCTTGCCTACAAACGTATTTGAATCAGAAGAAGTGAAACATCTGTTGAAATATGTGCACTCGAGTAGGGCATGTCCAGGCCATTATCCATATGCCTTGAGGAGTGGTTCGAGTTCATCGAAAATAGAGAAAGTCATTTGTTTGTGCGCAAAAAGAGCAGACAGCCGGCAGGTTTCCGAAGTGCTGGTATCGACTGTTCCCAGTCTCAATGATCAAGATGCTTTCAGAGCGTTTTGCTTTCGATACAAGAAAATGGAAAAAAGAGCAGCAAATCTAAAAAGGGAGCGACTTTTAATATCAAAAACGATTGCAATCAACGCCGGAAGTTCAAGTCTGAAATGGAAATTATTTAAAATGCCGGAAGAGCAGGAACTGGCTTCAGGTGTTGTCGAACGTATCGGACTTAACGATTCTATATTTACGATCAAGCTGCCGACGATCGGCGAAAGGTACAAACAAGGTCGTCGATATTGCTGATCATGAAATCGCTGTTCAAATGTTACTGAAACAGTTGACCGAACTGAACATCATTGAAGACTTCGATGAAATCACAGGTGTGGGACACCGTGTCGTAGCCGGAGGAGAAATCTTACGAAGACTCTGCTTTAGTTACAGAATAAAGTCATTGAAACAGATCGAGAAGTTTATCCGAGTTTGCTCCTCTGCATAATCGGCAAACGCAACAGGTAGTCAAAGCTTTCAGGGAAGATACCTACCTGATATCACCACGGTGTAGCGCGTCTTTGATACGTCTTTCCATCAGACCATGCCTAAAGTGAATTATTTGTACAGTATACCCGATGAGGAATATTATGAAAAACATAATGCACGTAGATGCGGTGCCCATGGAACAAGCCATTAAATATGTCGCTTTAAAAGCTGCAGAAATGCTTGAGAAACCGATCGAAGATCTTAAGATCATCACTTGTCACTTAGAGTAATGCAGACCTCTATCGCTGCAGTCGATCGCCGCAGAATCTGTCGATACATCAATGGGCTTCACACCATTAGCCGGATTGACGATCAGGGACCCGTTCAGGTGATATCGATGCTTCATTGCTTCCGTTCCTGATGGAAAAAGAAGGCATCGAGTAAATTGAGGACATGATCTATATCTTGAATAATGAGTCTCGTCTTGAAGGGACTTTCCGTTGCTATTGCCGGAGAGTGACATGAGAGACCTTGAAGATGTCGAAGATACAAAACGAACGTGCAGAGCTGGCGCTGCGTATTTTTGAAGATAGAGTGAAAAAATATATCGGTTCCATATGCTGCAACTATGGAACGGGGTCGATGCGATCGTCTTCACTGCGGGTATTGGTGAAAACGGACCTGAAACACGTGAAAATGTTATTGAAGGTATGACATATCTCGGCATGAACATTGATAAAGAAAAGAACAATGTCAGAGGCAAGCAGAGAGTGATTTCGAACCGATGACTCCAAAGTCAAAGTCCTGCTCATTCCTACAGATGAGGAACTCATGATCCGTGATGTAGAAAAATTAAGTAAATAAATGTTCTGACACATAAAAAACATCACTTTTTCCGATCGATCGGAAAAGTGATGTTTTTCTTTTGTATTATTCTTCAGTATATTTGTTGTCCAGGTCAGTACGGACGATCAGGACATCACATTTGGCTTGTCGTATGACATATTCTGAACAGAACCGACGAATATACGTTCAACTGCATTCAGCCCGGTCGCGCCCAGCATGATCAGGTCGACGCTTTCAGCTTCCGGTATCTGTTTGGCGATCATTATTTCGAAGAAGCCGTACTCCAACACGGTTCTGACATCCGTAAGTCCTTCTTTTTTTGCGTAATCTTTATAGTCGTTCAGGGTGCTTTTTGCTTCTTCACGTGCATTGTCGGCAATGGAGCCAGTCAGAAAGTAGAGAAAGAGCTGATAAGCTCTTGTGTCGATGACGTGGGCAAGAACAAGGACCGCATCGATTCTTTGGCGACTTCAACTGCCTTTTTAAACGCTTTCTCAGCTTGTGAAGATCCATCGATAGCAATTAAAATTGTCTTGTACTCCTGTAACATGTGTCACACAACCCTTCCTTTATTCTTGGTTTCATTATACTAAAAATCAGAATGATTACCTAATAAAAGGAAAAAGACCGGGACTTAGGTCCGGCTCTGTATTAAAACTAAGTATAAGAATCCGATGGTGCCGGTTGAATGCCATGTTAGGTTGAACCCGCTCTTCAGCAGGTGGGCTTCACCAGAAGAATGTTTGACTTCCAAGTGATAAGGCATGTCAGCAATTTCTTCCTTTAGAATCCCAATGTTTGAATAAAATGTTCGGTCAACACAGTTTGTAGGCATCGCGTACACCTCAGAATTCTTATCTTTATATTAGCACAGAGGTCTATTTAGTCAATATTGATAACTGGTGCAGAATTTATTTATTGTTGTATTTTTCCAGCTGATTCAGTCAGAGCATCTTCGAATTTACTAGTGTCTGCAGGGTCGTAGTAGGTTCTGCTTTTCAATACATCAGGCAGATATTGCTGCTTTATCCAGTGGTTTTTGTGATTGTGTGGGTACTGGTAACCGGAATGCCGCTGCCCAGTTTTTCTGCTCCTTGATAATGAGCATCTCTTAAATGATCCGGGACATCACCCGCAAGCCCATTTCTGACATCGGTCAATGCAGCATCTACAGCATTGATGGCACTATTGGATTTACGGGAAAGGCACATTTCAATCACAGCATTGGCCAGCGGAATGCGAGCTTCCGGGAAGCCGATTTTTTCGGCTGCTTCGGCGGCAGTGACAACCCGAGCTACCCCTGCCGGATTAGCGCAGGCCTATATCTTCATAGGCCGTGACGATGAGCCGCCTGATGATGACTTTGGTTCTCCTGCTTCGATCAGCCCTCGCCAGATAATGAAGAGCGGCATGCACATCACTGCCGCGGATCGACTTCTGGAAGGCGGATATTGCATTATAGTGGGCATCGCCATCTTTATCGTGACTGAGAGATTTCCTCTGCAGGCACTCTTCGGCGACATCAACTGATAGGGTAATAGTTCCTTTTGAATCAGGTTCCGTGGATCTGACAGCCAGCTCCAGAGCATTCAAGGCGCTTCTCAGATCACCTTGAGTCGCGCGGGCAAAGTCAGTTCAGTACGTTATCTTCCATTGAGATATAGTACTGACCAGAGACCGATTTCTTTCGTCTTTCAGAGCCCTTTGTAAAGCTGATGTGATCTGAGATTCAGTCAGTGGCTTCAGTTCGAATATCTGTGCCCGACTTCTGATTGCGGGGTGGATCGATATATATGGATTTTCTGTTGTGGCTCCGATTAAAACGATCCGTCCATTTTCAAGATGGGGAAGAAGAAAGTCCTGCTTGGGCTTGTCCAGACGATGCACCTCGTCCAGCAGCAAAACGACTGTGCCGCTCATTTTGGCTTCTTCGACGACGATCTCCAGATCTTTTTTCTTGTCCGTTGCGGCATTCAGCATGCGAAAGGCGTATTTCGTTGAGCCGGCGATGGCGCTGGCTATACTGGTTTTACCGATCCCCGGTGGACCATACAGTATCATGGAAGAGAGCTGCTTGGCTTTGACCATCCTCCAGATGATTTTTCCTTCCCCAACCAGATGTGTTTGTCCGACGATCGTTTCAATTGTGTTTGGTCGCATAGCGGTAGGCTAGTGGTTTGTTCAAACTGATCCTCCTCGTGTTTCATCATAATTCTCAGGCGCTTTAAGTATAGCATTCATTCGGTAGCAAATAAACAAACATGAACGAACGTTTGCATAATCTTTGTCTGTTTTTCTGGCCCGCGGACGTGTTTTGTGATAAGATGGAATTTGATATCGACAAACATCATTTAAGAGGAAGTATCGAATGAATACAAAAAATCGTAAAAAGCAACAATCTGGAACCGTACTTTATCAAAGGTGATTTCGGCATTAAAAGGAAGGTCTGAGAACGGATCCGTCCGGAAAGTTGGCTCTCGAGCTGCTCACCCTGATCAATTCGGGAATCGCAGTCACCATCCCTACATTCAGACTGATTTCAGTGAGTCACAGCTTGAACTGGTCACTCCGCCTCAGGTTACGCTGAAGGAGCAGTATCAGTGGTTAAAAGCTCTTCATGATGTCAGTCAACCAGACACTGCCCGATGATGAATTTGTCTGGCCGTTCAGCATGCCGAATATTCTGCCTGATGAGAATGATATCCCGCTTATCAAAGTAGATGATCAGAGTGAGATCCGTTACCGGGAAAACCTGGCAGGAAAATATGGCAGAAAAAAGCAGATGATCAGTGGTGTACATTTTAATTTCTCATTTACCCTGAATTTCTTGAAAAAATCAGCGAGCATGTTCAAAACTATGACGAGCTGGATGAGTGGTGCAACGATCTGTATCTGAAAATGTCACGGAATTATCTGAGGTATCAGTGGATACTCACTTATCTGTTCGGCGCTTCACCCAGGAGCCATTCAAGCCTGCTGGATAGTGAAGGTATTGGAGATGTGAGGAGTTTAAGAAGCAGCTCATACGGCTACCATAACACATTCAGTGAAAAGGTCTCGTACGAATCCATTGAACGATATATTCAGGGATATAGAAGAGCTGGTAAGCAACAATACACTCTTTGAAGAAAGAGAATATTACGGCTCGTCTTGGCTGAGAGGAGCAGGCAAGCATGTCTGTCAGCTGGTCAATAACGGGACACGCTATGTGGAATTTCGCTCATTTGACGTGAATCCCTTTGAGCCTCTTTGGTTTCCTTCCTATGCAGCAGTCACTCTTTCTGCACCTGTTCTTGTTAACGATGGTGTGGATGGACGAAGACGGTACCGAATGCAGACATCAAAAAGGGAATAGACGTGAACGCACAGAACGGCTTTGGAAGAGCCTTATGAATACTCCAGATACAGAGAAGAAAGGAGCTGTCGGCTTCGTGGCCGAAGCGTCAATCAGAGAGACCTGTCACAGGGCTCGATTTAACGGATGAGTAGCATCAGAGTCGTTGATGAAGCGGCCCGTTTACTCGATCATCCGGAAGACACCTGTCGGCGAGGATTACAGATAAATTGAAGAGCGGCACGTCATTTATTGAGTATGGTATCCAGCTCTGGAATGAAATACAAACAGTTGTCACTTCAAAAACCTTTCCTGCTGAATGGGTTTGGAGAGATGGAAATGAGCACACAGCTGCTTTTATTCGACGCATTGCAACTGGGAGTTAAGACTACAGTGCTGGATGCGAATGATCAGTTCCTGAAATTCAAGCACGACGGAAAAACGGAGTATGTCAAAAATGGAGAATATGACTTCTCAAAAAGGACACATACATTTCACACTGGATCATGGCTGATAAAACCTGTGACTAAGAAAATTTTAAAAGAGAACGGCTTCACTGTACCTGCCGGGGAGAGAGTTCTCTTCGCTGGATAAAGCCAGGGATCATTACAGAATCGCCTCACAAAACACCGGGCGTTTCGGTCAAACCGAAATCCACAAGATTGCGGTTTGGGGGTTTCGGATTTCAGGGAAGCACCGTCGCAGGCAGCCTACAATGAGGCTGTTGCGCTAGCTTTGCCAGAGAAGACAAGAGTGTTCCTTGTGGAAGAATTCATCGAGGGTACCGAAGTATCGCTTTTTCGTTCTCGATGAAGAAGTGGAAGCGGTGTCTCCTCGTGAACCGGCAAACGTTACAGGTGGACGGAGAACATACGGTCAGTGAACTGATCGCCTTGAAGAACAGTCACCCTTTACCGCGGCGAGAATCACCGTGCTCCGCTGGAAAAAATCCAAGTCAGGTGAAATTGAAGAACTGATGCTCAGAGAACAAGGGGTATGCTTTAGCGATATTCTGGAAAGAGAAACAAGAAGGTCTATCTGTCGCGAGAACTCAAATGTTTCTTACGGCGGTGATTCCATCGATGTCAGCAGATAGAGAAATCGGACGAAAGCTACAAAACCGTCGCAGAAAAAATGGCCGAAGCGCTGGATGTCAAAGTGGCCGGACTAGGATCTGATCATCCCGGATTCTGAAAAATCCAAGTACAGAATGAAAACGACAGTACGGTGATCGAAGCCGATTTCGATGCCTGCCATGCACATGCATGCTTATGTTCAAGAGGGCAAAGGCGGGACGGCTTGCCACGTAAAGTGCTCGAGATGCTGTCCCGAATATAGAACGTTCTTAGTTCAGAAAGGATTGCTTATCTGGAGTGAGACAGTTTATCTGAGATCATGCAGCAACGACACCGATGCATCCTGAAGCAGTGAAAGTGATGTCTGAAGCCATGACGAACGCCTCCGGCAACGCTTCAAGCATCCACCAGATCGGCCGGGAAAGCAAAGGTTTGCTGGAGGAAGAAGCCAGAACTGACATTTGCTGAAAGTATCCATGCAAAACCCCAGGAATATCATGATCTACAAGCGGGGGCGCTGAGAGTGATAATATGGCTGTCGTCAAGACGGCAGAGCGGTATCAGGCTGCCGGGAAACATACGGCATCAGCCACAGCGGTTGGTACGCCCGGCCGTCCTGAAGCCTATGGAATATTTGAGCCGTAGAAGGATTTGACGTTACTTTCTCTTCCTGTTAACAGACCGGGCGAAGTGACGCTGGATCGAGTGGTGGAGGCTCTCCGTGAAGACGCGATATCGCATTTCTGGTCATGTACGGGAATAATGAGAATCGGCAGTCTGATGCCCATAAGCGAGATAGGGAGGCTATCTGAAGAGAATCAGAGTCCGACATCGTCTTTCCACCACGGATGCGGTCCAGGGCCTACGGGACAGAAGCGATCGATGTCAAAGAAGAAAACATCGATCTGCTTTCCGTCTCTGCACGCAAAATCAACGGACCGGAAAGGCATCGGCTTTCTGTACATCAGCGATAAGCTTTTCTATACCCGAAGCTGATGATGGGGGGCGAACAGGAAAATAATAAACGGGCAGGGACAGAAAATATACCGGCTATCAGTCGGATTCAGAAAAGCTGTGGAATTGAGAATGAAAAATAAAAAAGAATTAAGACACTTACAGTCACTATAAAAAACTGTTCTGGAGATGAATGAGCCGGAACGGGTATCGATCAGTGCTGTCAATGGAACAGTCAAAAACAGTCCGCCGCATATCTTGAGTATCCATTTAAAAGGGATACCCGCAGAAGAAATGCTCATCCATATGGACTTGGCCAAAATTGCCGTTTCGACAGGGCATTGCCGCATCTGCAGGATAATGTGGGATCCAAGTACATGTGCTCATAGCATTATATGATGAAAAGCACCCGGCAGTCTCCGAAAACGATACAGACTGAGCTTTGGTCTAGGGAGTGACCGACGAAGCCATCTTAAAAACTGTTGCCAAAATAAAGCAGGCACACTCTTTTCTTAAAGCTGATTAAAGGTTACAATGAAGTATATGTAAGCGGAAATTCAACTTAACAAGAGAGGGAGTAAGAACATGGCAACATACGAATCAGATCAATTACTGGGGAGTCAGGACACCCTGCAGTGTGCATGAAGAGGCAAAACGCTATACACTGAAAGATAACGGTTTTCTTGAGAATAAAGACGGTTCTTTCCACTATGAACGCGTGCTTTCTTTAAACGGTCGAGACACAGGAAGTCCCTGTAACTGAAAATCATTCTCTCACCTGACATCGATGAACTTAAATTATCAGCAGTCACTTCCAACGGTTACTGAAAAAAGTCGATCTCTACAGAGTCAGGTCGAGCTGGAAGTAAGAAAGACAATTTGCAGAAGGCATACTGGATATGCTGGTAGAGGCAAAAGTTCTTAAAAAAATCTAGATCGACCTGCAAGAAGACATCTTAACCTAGACCGAGAGAAAAGGCACACAAGGAAATTGTGTGTCTTTTCTTTTAACAATTCCTTCTATCCCTTGATTTATTTGATTCAGACAGTATTGTAATATAACAGACTGGAAACTTGCGAACCTTCAATTCGTTGTGAGTACAGAATATTTACAGAAATGATGGTGAAAAAATGTCAGAAACAAAACCGAGAGTGGTCGTGGGTATGAGCGGTGGGGTCGATTCATCCGTTACTGCACTCCTCCTCAAAGAACAGGGGTATGATGTGATTGGCGTTTTTATGAAGAACTGGGACGATACAGACGAGAACGGAGTCTGTACCGCAGCCGAGGATTATAAAGACGTGGCCCTGGTAGCCAATAAAATAGGCATCCTTATTATTCAATAAATTTTGAAAAAGAATACTGGGACAAAGTATTTCAGTATTTTTTGGATGAATATAAAAAAGGCCGTACGCCGAACCCTGATGTAATGTGTAACAAAGAAATTAAATTCAAGGCCTTTCTTGATTATGCAATGAGTCTCGGAGCTGAATATGTGGCGACTGGACATTATGCACGTGTAAGACGGGACGGGATGGACAGCACACATGCTGCGTGGGATCGATTCAAATAAGGATCAGACCTATTTCCTCAATCAGCTTTCTCAGGAACAGCTTGAAAAGGTCATGTTCCCACTGGGTGAAATGGACAAAAGTGAAGTAAGGAAAATAGCGGAAGAACTGGACTGGTACAGCTAAGAAAAAGGATTCGACCGGGATCTGCTTCATTGGTGAAAGACTTCAAAGAGTTTCTGATGAATTTTCTGCCGGCCCGAACTGGGCAACATGGTGACTGAAGACGGTGACGTCATGTAGACGTCACGATGGACTGATGTACTATACCATCGGGCAGAGAAAAGGACTGGGTATCGGCGGCACGGGCGAGTCGAACGAACCCTGGTTTGTTATCGGTAAAAATCTTGAAAAAAATGAACTGATCGTCGGACAGGGATTTACGCATCCGCATCTCTACGCCACACACCTGGAAGCGAGTCAATTCTCGTTTACGACAGATAAAAAGTTTCCAGAAACATTCAAGTGTACGGCGAAGTTCAGATACAGACAGAAAGATGTTGGCGTGACCGTTCATCTGAACAATGATGACAATACGGCCGTTGTGAAATTTGACGAACCGGCACGTGCGATCACTCCCGGACAGGCCATCGTGTTATACGACGATGAAGAATGCTTGGGCGGCGGTACGATCGACCGAGCATATAAAGAATCTGAACAATTACAGTATGTCTGATAAAGCGCACATCATCCATGCAGAATGGATGATAGTGACCCTGAAAAGTTAGATTTTTCCAGAGTAGAATAATCTACTCTGTTTTTTTTTGCACCTTTCAAAACCATTCTTTGCTTCATGGCATCGTTCCATCCAGTCTGGTTTTCTCTTTGGCGGTTTATACTCCCTATAATGATAGAGGATATTTATTCTATGCATTTTGTAGTATACTAGTAGACACTATTAGTGATTCCAGAGGGCTGACCGGTGTGTTCGTTTGAGCCGTTCGCATCGAAGGGAAAAACTATTCAATTTTGTATCGTTGACTAATTTGAACTTTCCGACTGTCTCAGCTCAAAAAGCTGTGCTTTACAGTCAATCGAAATTTCAGAAGATCTGAAAGGTGCTTCATCAACAGTTTTCAGAGGAAAAAATAAAAATAATTGTTTAAATTGCTAGATTAATAACTATGGATTAGATAAACTATTCAGGGAAGGAGGATCTGCCTTGCAGCAACTTGATTTTAAAACGAAACGGATCAGAAGACTATATCAGCGGTGAAATACTGTCGATCGTACTTTTCCAGTCCCTCCAACTATTATAAAGTCATTCTGTAAAAATAGATGATACAAATACAGAAGTCAGTGAAACTCAGACTGTCGTTACAGGTAATTTCGGTCAGATTCAAGAGGAGATCATTATAAATTCTTCGGCAAATGGACAGACTCATCCGAAAGACGGCCTAGAGTTTCAGTCAACAAAATATATGAAAGAAAAACCTTCGACGGAAGAAGCCATCATTACTTATCTGTCCAGTCCGCGCTTTCGGGGGATCGAAAGAAGACGGCTGAGAAAATAGTCGCATGTCTGGACTACACACCATTGACAGGATTTTGGAAGATGAAACGATACTCGAGACCACACCGGCTTGAATGAAGTGAAAAAAGGCATGATCCCTGTCTGTTCTGGAAAAAGAACAAGGGATGCAGAAAGTCATTATTGCATTGAATAATTACGGCATATCCAACAAACTTGCTTACAAGATCTATCAAAGGTTTGAAGGCAGAAAACTGTCGGTGATACAGTCAAATCCCTATCGTCTGATCGAAGAGATCGAAGGTATCGGATTCACCCGGGCAGATGCTGTTGCTGAAGAATTGGCATCAAAGGGACGTACCTGACCGAATCGAAGCAGGGTATCGTTTATACCCTTGAAGAACAGACGATGAAATCGGGTGACACGTATGTCCAGTCGGGATTTTCCGCTGAATAACAGCGTATCTGTACGGAAAAAAGCCGGCCCTTCGTCATCGATCCTGCATCTGATCGCTGAGAATACTATTCAGCTGGTCCGAGACTCCAGCATATCGTCCAGGAAGAAACAGTTTCCATCTGCCGTCCTATCGTCTTCGGAGTGGCATCGCGGGTGCGCTGGAGCGCCTGATGTCAGAGTCGGATGAAGATGAATATAAAGTATCAGCCATTGACAGGAAAATAAAGAAGTTCGAGAAACGCCGGGATCACGTTCGGCGTTTCTCAAAAAGAAGCCGTCAGAAAGGCTCTGACTTCTCCTGTATTTCTGCTGACAGGCGGACCCGGTACAGGGAAGACAACTCGTTCTGGGAAGTGATCGTTTCTATTCATGCTGAGCTGGAAGAGGTAAGTCTGGATCCCGGCAGATCACCCCAATGAACCTTTTCCCATTCTTCTGGCCGCACCGACAGGACGGGCAGCGAAACGTATGAAAGAAACGACCGGTCTGCCATCGAGCACGATCCATCGCCTGCTCGGACTGGACAGGCTCGGATGATGATCCGCTTCAGGAAACAGACCGTACGCCGAAAGGCTCGATACTGATCATCGATGAAATGTCCATGGTTGATACCTGGCTGGCTTATCAGTTACTGAAAGCCGTCCCACAGATGAAGGTCATCATGGTCGGAGATAAAGACCAGCTGCCCTCTGTCGGGCCCGGGACAAGTCCTGCGGGATTCTGATAGCGAAGAAAATGATCTCGAAAAAAAGAGCTGACAGAGATCTACCGTCAGGATTAACGACGGCTCATCCATCGTTTCACTGGCACGATGAGATAAAAAAGGTAAAATTCCACAGGATTTTACAGCTGAAGAAAAACGACCGGAATTTTTTCCCGTGCGGGACGAACCAGGTTCGTGGATGTGGTGTCACTGCTGGTTTCAAAAGCAATCGAAAAGGGTCACACAAACGACTCAGCAGATCCAGGTTCTCTTGCGCCCTATCTCACAAAGGGAACGCCGGTATAGACCGGCTGAACAAGAGTCTCCAGGATCTGTTCAACCCTAAAGGAGAATACAAAAAGAAGTTGTGTTCATGGATAAAGTCTAACCGCATAGGAGACAAGGTCCTGCAGCTGATCAATGAACCCGGGAGAAATGTTTTCAATGGGGATATGGGCATCATCACAGGCATCATCACCTCAAAGGAATCTGCAGAACAATGCGGAGGAACTGGTGATCGACTTTGACGGGAATGAGGTCAATTATCTCAGAAACGAATGGAATAAAATCACACTGTGCCTCTACCGCTGCTCCATCCATAAGTCCCAAGGGGAGTGAATACCCGATGGTCATTCTTGCCTCTGGTATTCGGCTACGGCAGAATGCTGAAAAAAGACATCGTTTATACCGCCATTACCCGTGCCGCACAGACACTGCTCATATGCGGCGAGCAAGGCAGCTTTTCTGCGGAGTGTTTCGGAAAACACAACGGAGAGGCTGACCTCGCTGGCTGAACGCATTGCGCAACTTCTCTAATGAATGCCGTCTCTGTCGGTCAGGATAAGTTGGAAAAGATCGATCCGCTGAAGCCGCAGAACAGGTGATGCGCCGTACACCCGTCGGATGTCGAAACGCATTCGGTCCATCCGATGATCGGGATGCAAGGCGTCCGACCGTAAAAAAGCGACCTCACGCAGTGATGATCGCTTGTTTGAACTTACATTCCAGAAGAGTTGCCTGATCCAACGGGACGGACACGACGCCGAACGTTCTTCTCGACGAGTTCCCGTCCCGCTGTCCATACTGCGGGGTGTAGAGCGTAAAACTGTAGAGCAGCCTGGTGGCGCGTGCAGCTTGGGACGGATTTAAATGGTCTTGTGTCGTCAAGGACTTGAGAGCAAGGTCTCAGCAATTCTCTGAACGTCACTTCTTCGGCAATCACCAAATCGATCATCCCGTCAGTGGGAACGGCCTGCGGATGGAGTAGGCATGCCTGCCGCCGAAGAACTGGTCATCGGCACACACGATCAGAGTATGGCATCTTTATACGGTGAATGTCTGCCTGTCCTGCGTGACCAGTTTCAGCGGAAACGATTTCTGATAAAAGTACGCTGAGAGAACAGAAAGCTAAATAAGAAAATTTGCCGATCGTCTGCTTGTTTTTTGTCTGATCGATTCTGTGAATGACCGTGCCGTCCAGACCGAATCCGATACTGTTGACAGCCACGACATCTGATAGATTCGAGCACCTTCCAAGCCAGCACATCCAGTGCTCTCGGCTGTTCCTGTTTCCATTATATTTCTGATAGAACCTTCAATAGTTAAAGGCAGGTTCATTGAACGGGCAAAGTCATTGCCTGACCCAGTGGGCACATAGGCCAGAGGCAGGGAATGATTGCCATTGACTAATCCTTTGACCACTTCGTTCAATGTCCCGTCACCTCCGACGGCTACAATGAGCGAGTTTTTTTGAATTCCGGCTGCAAGCTGTTCAGCCAGAGATGTCGCATGCCGCTTATACCGCGTCAGGTGGATTTCATAATCATTACTGTAGCGCTGCATGGTCTGCCGGATTTCATGAGATGATTTTTTCCCTTTAGTTGAAAATTCGTTAACGATAAAGATCAAACGTCTTTCAGTCATATTATCACCAATTCTTGTTTTATAAGCTTAGTATACGTGAAAATAATATAAAGAAAGATAAGATTAACATTTAAAACAAGTAGCTCTTTAATCCAGTGTATGTTAAGTGTTAGAATGTCTCGAGTTGACAACAAACAAGTTCATAAGGAGGATATTACATGTTACGTGTAGCAAAAAAATATACATTAAGTGCGGTGGATTATGCTTATATAATCTTTGGTTCGTTTTTAGCGGCCGTTTCTTTCAGGTGTTTTATTACCCAATAATATCGTTTCGGGCGGCGTATCCGGACTGTTGATTGCAGCCAACGCCATGTTCGGCTGGGATCCTGCCATGTTTCAGTATGCCCTTAATATCCCCCTGCTGGCTCTGTGCCTTCTGCTTGGGGAAAGAAGCGGGATACAAGACGATCCTGAGGCAGCCTGCTTATTCCCTTCTTTTCTGATGTTCATAGGTGACTGGGATCCTGTCACCCGAGAACCCCTGCTGGCCGCTCTGTTTGGCGGAGGGATCACCGGTTTAGGGATAGGCATCGTTTTCCGTGCAAAATCTTCGACGGGGGAACAAGTATCATCGTTCAGATCCTGTATCAGTTCCTTCATCTTCAGCTGGGTTTGAGCACTATTCTAGTTGACGGTGTCGTTATCCTTATCGCTTTACTGGCTTTTAACGTTGAAACAGTGATGTTTTCACTGATCGCTTTGTACATTGTCTCCAGAACGATCGACATGGTACAGCTTGGATTCAACCGGAACAAGAATGTCTTCATCATTTCGGATAATCCTGAAGATATCAGGCAGGAGATTCTGCATTCTATGGAACGTGGCGTGACGAACCTGGGTATACGCGGCGGGTACGGTAACACGGATAAAGACATGCTGATGGCTGTTATTCAGGAAGAGAATTTGACGCTCTCAAAGAAGCTGTGTTAAAAGCAGACGCCGATGCCTTTGTCGTCGCAATGCCGGCAAGCGAAGTGCTGGACGCGGCTTTTCATGCATAAATACTTTCCGGGCACACGAAACCGAGTGGAATGATGTTGAATAGCCCAGAAATAGGCTACTCCAATTTTCGCTGATCAGCTCGGGAGAGCATATTGACTATTCGTCTGATCTGCGCTATACTTTTAACATTCACAAAAGGATATGCTGATGCAAAACTATAGAGAGATATTCGTCAGGTGAAAGAATATCAAGGACATCAGTGCTCCCTTTTTCAATGATCATATGAAAGTATGACGTAACTTGGCGTTAACAAGTCTCAAGAGGTAATGGCTGACTGAATAAGTTATTGCAAACAGGGTGGTACCGCGAACATTCGTCCCTGTCTGTAGTAGGTTATTCAGTTTTTTTATTGTCAAAAAACACTATTTTGTTCAAAGGAGAAATAAATGATGAAAGAATTATCAAGTTCAGAGTTGAGACAGCTCTTTTTAGATTTTTTCAAAGAAAAAGGTCATAAAGTTGAAAAGAGTGCTTCACTGGTCCCAGTAGAAGATCCCACACTGTTGTGGATAAACTCCGGCGTAGCGACTATGAAAAAATATTTTGACGGGACGGTAAAACCGGATAATCCCAGGATCGCAAGTTCGCAGAAAAGCATTCGAACGAATGATATCGAAAACGTCGGAGTTACGGCCAGACATCATACGTTGTTTGAAATGCTGGGTAATTTTTCGATTCGGGGATTACTTCAAAGAAGACGCAATCAAATGGGCCTGGAATTCTCTGACCGGCAGTGAGTGGCTGGCACTGGACCCTGAGAAACTATACATTACTGTGTATCCGCAAGACACTGAAACGTATTCGATCTGGAAAGATAAAATAGGCATCGCTGAATCTCATCTCATTGATAGAAGAAGAGGGAAATTTCTGGGACATCGGTGAAGGCCCGTGCGGACCGGATTCCGAGATATTCTACGACAGAGGTGAAGCTTTTTCTGATCTGCCTGAAGGTCATGAAGAAAATTATCCCGGCGGAGAGAATGAGCGCTGGCTGGAAATATGGAACCTGGTGTTTTCGGAATTCAACCATCAGTCAGACGATACCTATACACCCTTACCGAATAAAAACATTGATACAGGCATGGGTCTGGAACGTATCGTTTCAGTTGTTCAAAATGCACCGACGAATTTCGAAACCGATTTGTTCATGCCGATCATCAATAAGGTGGAGGAGATCTCAGGTTACGATTACAACGGAGATGCTAAAAACAAAGTCAGCTTCAAAGTGATTGCAGATCACATCCGTACGCTTGCTTTTGCAATAAGTGATGGCGCGCTTCCTTCCAACGAAGGACGCGGTTATGTACTGAGACGCCTGCTTAGAAGAAGTGTCATGCACGGGAGAAGATTATCGATCGAGAAACCGTTCCTGACAAAGCTTGTCCCTGTTGTTGCAGAAATCATGCACGAGCATTACCCTGAAGTCAGCGAAAATATCGTCCTCATTGAAAAAGTGATCATAAATGAAGAAGAGAGATTCCTTGAAACGCTGTCTGCAGGTCTGGACAAAGTGAAAGAAATCGTCGATCAGCTGAAAGAAGAAGGACAGATGGTGATCTCTGGGAAAGATGTTTTCCAGCTTTATGATACCTATGGCTTTCCAATCGAACTGACCGAAGAAGTCGTTCTTGAAGAAGACATGAAGATCAATTACGAGGAATTCGAAATCGAAATGGAGAAACAGAGAGAAAGAGCGCGCTCAGCCCGTCAAGCCGAGGGATCGATGTCCGTGCAGTCCTCGCTGCTGAATGAGCTGTCAGTGTCCAGCGACTTTACGGGGTACAGTAATGACGAAGTGACGAGTGAGCTGGTTAAAATCATCAGAGAAGAGTCGTTTGTACAGACTGCACAGCCAGGAGACACAGTAAGACTTGATTTTCAAGAGAGTCCGTTCATTATCCTGAAAAAGGCGGTCAGGTGGGGGACAGTGGCCTGATCCTCAACAGTGAACAGACTGTCATGGCAGTTGTGTCTAACGTGAAATCAGGGCCAGAAGGTCAGCCGATTCATGAAGCAGAAGTCAGTCATATGCTCCAGACAAATGAAACCTACCATCTGGTCATAGACAAACGACGCAGAAGACTCATCGAGCGCAATCACACCGCTACGCATCTTCTGCACCAGGCATTGAAAGATGTACTGGGAGAGCATGCAAACCAGGCTGGTTCACTGGTCGAAGATGAACAGCTGCGGTTCGACTTCACCCATTTCGGACAAGTAACTGAAGATGAACTGAAAGAGATGGAAGAAATCGTCAATCAGAAAATTCAGGAAAACATTATCGTAGAAACTGTGGAAACAGATATCGATACGGCCAAGGACCGCTGCGGCGCAATGGCCTTGTTCGGAGAGAAGATGACAAAACGTGCCGCAGCCTGCGTTAATGATTCGGAGATTATTCCAAAGAATTATGTGGTGGAACACATGTGAAGAGGACTTCTGAAATTGGACTGTTCAAAATCATCACCGAAAGCGGCATCGGAGCCGGAACGCGCCGGATCATTGCACAGACCAGCGAAGGGGCTTACCGCTTCATAGAAGAACAGCTGACGATCCTGAAGCAGGTATCTAAACTCATGAAACTTCAGACTCATACTGACCTTCCTGTGAGGATCGAAGGACTGCAGAAGGAATTAAAAGAGGTCGGTCAGGTCAACGAATCCCTGCATGCCAAACTGGCGAATGCTCAGGCAGAAGATATCTTTACCCAGGTGAAAACAACTGGAGACTTAACGTTCATCGCAGAAGAAATCAAAGCCAAAGATATGAATCAGCTGAGAAACCTGGCGGATAAATGGAAACAGAACGATTACTCAGACATTCTTGTTCTGGGGCTGATAAACGAAGGAAAAGTCAATCTGATTGCTTCCTTGAATGATAAAGCTATAGATAAGGGGCTTAAGGCAGGAAATCTGATCAAAACGATCTCACCGTATGTCAAAGGCGGCGGTGGCGGCCGTGATGACTTTGCTCAGGCCGGAGGCAAAAACCCGGATGGACTTCCGGAAGCACTCCAGGCTGTTTCTCTGTGGATCGAAACAAACAGCTGAACACTGTGCTCGATCCATGCTGGACTTTCGATTTAAAATCTATACCTGCAGATTCCATTGTACTTTGAATCGATTTCTAGTAAAATGAACTTATTAGAAAATTTCAGCAAGGATATAAAGAGAAACGGCTTATATTCGTTAATGAAAAGACGGAGGGAACAAAAGATGACTTCAAATGATCATACAGTTCGGTTCAGTGTGGATAATGCAGATGAGCACAGTGTCGAGGAAACATTAAGACTGGTTTATAAAGCACTGGAAGAAAAAGGGTATAATCCAATTAACCAGATCGTCGGTTATTTGCTCTCTGGGGATCCTGCCTATATACCGCGTCACAATGATGCAAGAAATTTGATCAAACGCCACGAAAGAGATGAAGTCCTGGAAGAATTGGTCACCCGCTATATCGAGAATAAAAAATAAGATGCGTATAATGGGTCTTGATGTCGGTTCGAAAACAGTCGGTGTTGCTGTCAGTGATTATTTTGGCTGGACGGCCCAAGGGATCGAGACGATAAAAATCAACGAATCAAAAGAGGAGTTTGGTCTTGATCGTCTCAAAGACCTGGTCGAGGAGTACGAGGTCGAGTCCTTTGTTGTCGGTCTGCCGAAAAACATGGATGGGTCGATCGGTGAACGCGCCGAGATCTCGATGGAATACGGCGAAAGAATCGAGAAAACGGTTCGACCTGCCAGTTGTTTATGTCGATGAACGTCTGACGACAATGCAGGCTAACAGGATGCTGATCGAAGAAGGCAATACATCAAGAAAAAAAAGAAAAAAAGTTATCGATAAATTAGCTGCTGTTATGATCCTGCAGAATTATTTGGATCAGCAGTCTAAAAGCTGAAGGAGGAATAAAATGTCAAATAACCATAACCATGATCATGAACATGAACACGACCATGACCATATAACGATTGTAGATGAAGAAGGAAACGAGGAACTTTACGAGATCCTGTTCACTTTTGAATCAGAAGATTTCGATAAATCATATGTCCTTGTTTATCCTGCCGGAACCAGTGAAGGAGAAGAAATCGAATTATCAGCTTTCTCATATAAGGAATCTGAAGGCGGTCTCGAAGGAACGTTGAGTTCGATCGATACAGATGAAGAGTGGGAAATGATCGAAGAAGTACTGAATACGTTTATCAGTGAAGAAGAAGAAGAGTAAAAATTAGAGGTAAAAGCAAGATGGATAGTATGAATGGGCCGCTTTCATATAGTTACATACTATGAGAGCCCCTGAAGCTATCCTTCTTTTTTTGCCGTCGATTATCGGCTGCATCGGGCAAAACCGAGTGGGCCAGATCATATATGTGAAGAAAAATATCTTTTATATGCTGTGTGTATTGTGTATAATGATTAAGATAACTATCTTAAAGTAAAGGATGGACGGTTCATGCCTGATAGAAAATCAACCAGGACGGTTAGAAAAATTGTATTAAGTATTGTATTTATTTTATTCATGCTGATCATCGTGCTCGTTGTTTCGGGATACCAGTATTACACATCTTCTCTTGAACCTCTGGACCCAGAGAGCAATCAGGATGTACCTATAGAGATACCCATTGGCTCATCCCGGACAGATATCGCACGGATACTGGAAGAAAATGATATCATACGCAGCGCGTTTGTCTTTAACTATCACCTTAGATTCACTGGGGAAGAAGGGTTCCAGGCAGGATATTACCTGTTTTCTCCTTCAATGGCGACTGATGAGATCGTCACCCATCTCCAGGAAGGTGGTGCGCCGATTTTAGAAGAAGCTTCAGGTAGTATTACGATCCCGGAAGGATTCACTGTCGAGCAGATCGCGATCGTTATCGATCAGCAGACGGAAAATTCCGTCGATGATTTTTTTGAACTGATCGAAAGCGATGATTTCTTGAGTGATAAAGCGGAAGAGTTTCCGGACTTGCTGAACGGCGCTATGGATGTACAGGAAGAAACACTCTACACGCTAGAAGGTTATCTGTACCCGGCGACTTACGAATTTCTCGATGACACGACTCTGGAGGAATTGGTCACTCAAATGATCAGCCGGATGGATCAGGTGTTTCAGGAGTATTACGAGGAAATAGACGATCAGGATACGTCTGTGCATAACATCCTAACGATTGCGTCCTTTGTGGAAAGAGAAGGTATAACCTATGAAGACCGTGAATTGATCTCTGGCGTCTTTTATAATCGCCTGGATATGGGAATGCCTCTGCAGACTGATGTCAGTGTCACTTATGCTTTGGGAGAACATCAGGAGCGTATAACTTATGACGATCTCGAAGTCGATTCGCCATATAATCTATACGCGTATAAAGGCTTAGGACCTGGCCCTGTCAACAATCCTTCCGATGAATCCATACAAGCGAGTCTTTATCCTGCAGATACGGACTACATGTATTTTCTTGCGGATCTTTCGACAAGAGAGGTATATTTTTCAGAAACATATGAGCAGCATCTGGAGTACAGAGACGAATATTTACGATAGAATCTAACTGAAAAAGCATTGAGTCAAAGCTGACTCAGTGCTTTTGTTCAGACAACGGTATCATTTGTCTGAAGAAAGGAATTATATGATGAATAAGAAAAAGAAAGACAAGCCTATCGTTATAGGTGTTACCGGGGGATCCGGCAGTGGCAAGACAAGTGTCAGTCAGGCTATATATAATTATTTTCCGGGAAAATCGATCATGATGCTGGAACAGGATTCCTATTACAAGAATCAGGATCATTTGAGCTTTGAAGAGCGATTGAAAACGAACTATGACCATCCCTTTGCTTTTGATACGGATCTGCTCATTTCTCACCTGCATGATCTGCTGGATTATAAAAGCATTGATAAACCGGTATATGATTACACGAAACACACCAGAAGCGATGAAGTTATCCATCAGGAGCCGAAAGAAGTGATCATTCTGGAAGGTATTCTGATCCTCGAAGATGACCGCCTGAGGGATTTGATGGATATCAAGGTATATGTCGATACCGATGACGATATTCGTATCATTCGCCGGATTAAACGTGATATCGAGGAACGCGGAAGAACCCTCGATAATGTCATCGAGCAGTATTTGACGGTTGTCAAACCCATGCACACACAGTTTATCGAACCGACAAAAAAACATGCTGATATCATCATACCAGAAGGTGGTAGAAATCAAGTAGCTATCGATCTGATGACGACGAAGATACATACCATATTTGAAAAACGTTCCTTGTAAAGAGGGGCGTTTTATTTAGAAAAACGCTTTACAAGCTAAATCGTTCATGGTATCTTAGTTGCATTGAGAATTTAGTTGACATTAAATTTTTTAGATATACAGCTTAACAGATAAAAAGTATATGATGAGGTGGATAATAATGATGACAGAAAAAGTATACCCTATGACTGCTCAGGGTAAAGAAAAATTAGAAAACGAACTTAATGAACTGAAATCAGTAAAGAGAAAAGAAGTTGTCGAACGAATCAAGATTGCCCGTGGGTTCGGAGATTTATCCGAAAACTCCGAATATGAGTCAGCCAAAGATGAACAGGCTTTCATTGAAGGTAGAATCAGTACTGTGGAAAATATGCTGCAGAATGCACAGATCATTGATAGCTCCAACTCCAAAGAAGGCGAAGTGACTTTGGGTCGTTCGGTTATATTCAAAGAATTGCCGGATGGCATCGAAGAGGAATACACGATCGTAGGCAAAGCAGAGGCAGATCCGTTTTCAGGTAAAATATCCAATGAATCGCCCATTGCTCAAGCTTTGATCGGTAAAAGTGTCGGGGATAAAGTCCAAATCGAAACTCCTGGCGGTACGATGTCAGTGGAAATCATTAAAGTATTTTAAATTGAGAAAAGCTAGAGACTGTGTGATCCATACACGTCTTTAGCTTTTTTTATCAGACTTAAGACCTATTTTAGCTGGAAACTGATGCTATTTCAGATTAGATTCGCTATACTTGCTATATATCAAGTGAAGGAGTGAGAGGATGAATGTCTACGTATATAAAGCGACCCTGATATTGCTGTTTGTATGGCTTCTGTATCAGATCGTTCATAATTTTGCTTTTCTGATATTATTTATTTTAGCCGTTCTGTTTTTTATACTGTATAGATCATCTTCTAAAGGAACCGATAAACATACGAAGCTTTTATGGACCAGTGTTGTCCTCTTTCTCGCTTCTTTTGTATTCACATCAGCTTTCTGGGTCCTGTTGACACTGTTTCTACTTTTCCAGCTGTCTACTGACGAAAAACTGCTGAATACCCTCAGGGATCCCCTCTTCAGGAAAAAGCAGTACTGGCGAGACAAGGAGTTTATATCAGTACAGTGGAATGAAAAAAAGAGCAATGAGATGAAATTGTACCGGAATAAATGGATAGGCGATGATACAGTAGGAAAAGAGATTTTGCAGTGGGAAGATTATAATGTTCAGAAAATTATGGGAGACAGCTTTTTCGATCTGGGCAACACCATTCTGCCTATCAAGGAAAATGTTTTGATGATAAGAAAAGGTTTCGGTGATACCAAGCTGTTTATTCCAAAAGATGTTGCCCTGACACTTGATGTCAGCGTCATGCTTGGTAAACTGATCATTGAAGATAAGGTCTTTGATATGAGAAACGAGACAGTCAAATGGCAGTCGGAAAATTATGACTCGTCGCTCAGGAAAATTAAAATCGTTACGAGCACGATGATCGGTGAAGTTGAGGTTGTTTATTTATGAAAAGGACCTTATCACATCTGGTTAAATATTTCTTTCTGTTCTTTTTTGTCCTCTTGTTCATCACAGTATTTATCTTTTTATCCTTATCTGAATATGAGTGGCTGACGGCACTTTACAGGGCGAATATTGTGGGAGTCTCTCTGATATTCTTTCTTCTGCTGTTTTCGTTTGTACTGGCAGTTGTTACATTGTCATATCTAAGAGCGTTCGAGAAAAAGAAACTGAGAAAAGTTGAAGAGGGGCTGAGAATGATGAGCCAGGGTCACTACTCAGCTTCGATTTTTCTGAATATGTACTCTCTGGACACCCCGCTTCAGATCAACGAAGATATCGACAGACAATTTCTGAAACTGCACGAGAAGCTGATGTTCATGGCAGATGAGGCGCTGAAAAATGCTCAGGAATCAAAAACGCTGGATAATGAAACCAGAGACGACATTCTGGAGAATGAACGCAAGCGCATTGCGCGTGAACTTCATGATTCAGTCTCGCAGCAGCTGTTTGCCGCATCAATGATGCTTTCCGCAGCGAATCAGCAGGCGTCGAATTGTCCTGAGCCTGTGATCAGGCAGCTGAAGATGGTGGAACAGACGATCAATGCTTCTCAGACCGAAATGCGAGCGCTGCTTTTACACCTCAGACCTGTACAGCTGGACGGCAAATCTTTAAAAGAGGGGATAGAGCAGTTACTGAAAGAACTGTCTTCTAAAATCGAAGTCGATATCCATTATAAAATTGACAAAATAGCTATGCCTGCGATCATGGAGGATCATTTTTTCAGGATACTTCAGGAGCTGCTGTCCAATGTGCTGAGACATGCAGATGCAGGAGTTTTAGAAGTTTATTTGACTCAAAACGGCAGAAGCATTCAACTCCGAGTCAATGATGACGGCGTAGGATTTGATGTGAATAATGGGAAGGCGGGCAGTTATGGCCTCCACAATATCAGGGAACGTATTGAGGGAATGGGAGGAAGCGTGAAAATCGTTTCGCTTCCGACGTATGGAACGCGTATTGAAATTAATGTACCTTTTGTTTTAGGAGAGTGATAATGTGATAAGGTTAATGCTAGTAGATGATCATGAAATGGTGCGAATGGGCTTATCTTCGTTTTTTTCCATTCAAAGTGATTTTGAAGTAGTGGGGGAAGCGGCAGACGGTCAGGCCGGGGTTGAACTGGCTTTAGATAAAAAACCTGATATCATACTAATGGATCTGGTTATGGAAGGAATGGATGGGACAGAGGCGACCATTGAAATACTGAATCAGTGGCCAAAAGCTAAAATAATCATATTGACCAGTTTTATTGATGATGAAAAAGTTTATCCGGCTATGGAAGCAGGAGCAAGCGGCTACATATTAAAAACATCTTCAGCTTCAGAAATAGCTCAGGCGATAAGAGAAACGCATAATGGGAATAATTATATTGAAGATGAAGTCTCTACGATACTCGAAGAGAAAAAACATGAAGCCGGGAAAAAACAGCTCCATGACAGACTGACCAGCAGAGAAAATGAAGTGGTCCAGCTGATCTCTAAGGGATATACCAATCAGGATATAGCAGATGAACTGTTCATTACCCTTAAAACAGTGAAAACGCACGTATCCAATATATTATCAAAACTTGAAGTCGAAGATCGTACACAGGTAGCCATTTACGCATTCCGGCATGATATTGTAGAAAAAGAATAGAAAAATCCCCGGTCAGGATGATTTTCCTGATCGGGGATTTTTAAATTAATCAGTTAGTTAAAATAACTGGCAGGATGATTGGACGACGTTCTGTTTCCGCAAAGAGGAACTCTTTGATATCGTCGATCAGTTCGTTTCTCATTTTGTGTTCGTTCAATTGAGGTTGTCTGAATGAACGCTGAATACTGTCAAAAGCGACTTTTTGGGCATTCTGGATTAGTTCTTCAGATTCCCTCATATAGATGAATCCTCGAGAAATGATGTCCGGGCCGGCCAGAACTTTTTTCTTGTTTGCATCGATCGTTGCGACAACAACAACCAGACCGTTATCAGAAAGGATCTTGCGGTCTCTTAATACGACATTGCCGATATCTCCGATACCGCTGCCGTCGACATAAACATCTCTTGCATCGATTTCGCCGGCACGTCTTGCGGAGTCCTCAGTAAAGGCAATGATGTCCCCGTTGTCCAATATAAAGCAGTTTTCTTTAGGGACGCCTGTCTGTTGCGCGAGCTCTGCATGGATGCGCTGCATACGGTGCTCGCCATGGATAGGAACAAAGTATTTAGGTTTCATCAGCTGAAGCATCAGTTTCTGTTCTTCCTGACCACCATGCCCTGATGAGTGGATGTTATTGACTTTGCCGTGGATAACATTTGCGCCAGCTTCCATGAGCTGATTGATGACATGATTGATGCTCATCGTATTACCGGGTATCGCAGAACTGGAAAAGACAACGGAATCGCCAGGCTGAATAGATATCTGTCTGTGTGTGCCATTGGCGATCCTGCTCAAGGCAGCCATTGGTTCACCTTGTGATCCGGTACATAATATCATGATTTCATTTGCTTTATATTTTTTCACTTCATTCGGATGAATAAATGTTCCTTCTTCTGCCTGAATGTATCCTAATTCTTTACCAGTTTCCAGGTTGTTGACCATGCTTCGTCCAAACACAGCAATTTTTCGTCCGGTTTTGACAGCTGCTTCAATAGCCTGCTGTACTCTCGTAATGTTAGAGGCAAACGTCGCGAAGATGATACGTCCATCGATCTTATTGAATAAATTTCTGATCGTTTCGCCGACCAATTGCTCAGATTTCGTAAAATCAGGAATCTCGGCATTCGTACTGTCTGAAAGCAAAGCGAGGACACCTTCTTCACCGATCTTGGCCATTTTATGCAGGTTGGCGGGTTCGCCTACAGGAGTGAAGTCGAATTTGAAGTCTCCCGTTTCAACGATATTTCCATTTGGCGTTTTGACTACGATTCCATAGGCTTCAGGAACACTGTGTGTCGTTCTGAAAAAAGAAACGGTCGTTTTTCTGAACTTGATCACTGAATCTTCGTTTACTTCATTTAGAGTAGCTGAACGCAGCAGGTTATGCTCGTTCAGTTTGTTTCTGATAAGGGCCAAAGCAAGTTTGCCGGCATAGATTGGTATATTCAGTTGCTTCAGCAGGTAAGGTGTACCGCCCACGTGATCTTCGTGCCCGTGTGTAATGAACAGACCTTGTATCTTTTCTTTATTTTCGATCAGATAAGAGTAATCGGGGATAACATAATCGATACCCAAAAGATCATCATCAGGAAATTTGATACCTGCATCGATCAGTATGATCTCATCCTGAAATTGTATGGCGTAGGTGTTTTTACCTATTTCGTTTAAACCGCCTAAGGCAAACATGGCCGTTTCGTTGTTCTTTATATTTGGTTTCATTGTATAACTCCCTTGTTTTAATAATTGATGACAAATAATAAATCTTACTTTGCAAAACTCTATGTTTAAAATCGATACATTGGACTATACTGATAATCTCCGCTCGGTGCGTGGTGTAAGAAACCACTGTTATAATTATTCTACCATACTAAATTTAATAAGTATAGAAGAAGGAAATCCATGTTTTTAAGGGTTGAAAAATTATTTGTAGTTTTCATTTATATTATATATAGTTAGAGAGTATTGAACAAAAGGAGTGTCATGATTGGAAAACAAGAAATTATTTATATTCGATATCGATGGAACGGTGTTAAATGACAGCAAAAAAATCTCACCTGAAACCAGTCAGGCAATCAGCGAGTTGAGCCAATCGCATGAAGTGGCGATAGCGACCGGCCGAAACCGTTCGATGGCGGAAGAAGTCATCAAGGAGCTGGGTATTTCCAATTACATCGTCTGCAACGGGGCAGCAGCTTATTATGACCATCAGCCGATCTATACTAACTTTTTAGATGAAAACGAGCTGCAGAAAATAATAAGGATGGCGGATGAAAACAATCACCAGATCGTCTATGAAACGATCAATGACCTAAGGCGCAGAAGCGAAACACCGAATACCCGCATGGTAGATGGAATGGAGTACGTAGGTTTTCCTGTACCAGATCACGATAAGGATTTTTATAAAAATCAGTCACTGGTACAATGTCTGCTTTTTGTTTCAGAAGAAGAGATGGAACTCTATAATGACCAGTTCACTCATTTCCGCTTTGTCCGCTGGTACAAACATGGGGTAGATATCCTGCCTGTAGACGGATCTAAATTCATGACCATTAAGGTCCTGGCAAACCACCTTGGGATAAATTTAAAGGATGTCGTGGCATTTGGGGACGGCATGAACGATATCGAAATGATCAAAAATGTCGGTATGGGCATAGCTATGGGGAATGCAGAAGACGTAGTGAAAGAAGTTGCAGACAGCGTAACGGAGTCAAATGAACAGAATGGCATTTCCAATGCTTTACGCAGACTGATGTATATTGACTGATTAAATGTGTCTGAAATTTGAAATGTCGTCATTTTTTTTCGGCATTTCAAATTTAAGTCTAGACAAATACGTGAGAATGTGTGATGATATAAAAGGATTATTTGCTTGGGGGTATAGCTCAGTTGGGAGAGCGCTTCGCTGGCAGCGAAGAGGTCAGCGGTTCGAGCCCGCTTATCTCCATAAAAAAAGACCTGTAGAGGATGACAGTAAGCAGTCATTCTCTACAGGTCTTTTTTTGACTAGTCTCAGCCGAATTAAAAAAATAACGGAAGTAATGAAACGCGAAAAAATTCAGGTCAAGGTATTGAAACGCTTACATTTTTGCTGTATACTCAGTCCTTGTAAGAAAACCAAATCAAGGATGGAGGCGAAGAGATGCTGACAGATGAACAGATCAGAGAACTGGAAATGCTCCTTAAAAATCATAAGCAAAGTGATCGGTCGCTTCGAATCGCCGAAGTAACTAATCTGATCTATCCAGTCGATAAAAAGAGCCGACAACATAAAGTGCGATTAACGAGTGAATGAAAAAGCGGACGAGGCTGCAGGAGGGTCTCGTCCATTACCGCTGCTTTCCTTTTCAAGCTCGTTATCAGTCAACTTGTCTGAAATTTGACTAACCAACAAAAAAACTGTTTTGTTTGTATGATAGTGTTTAATACTTTCCGGCCCTGTGGTAAAATGTATTTGCTTTTAATGAATATGAAAACTGTGTTCAGAGTAAGAAACTGTCATACACCTGACTGGCTTTATTACTTTATATGTACTAAATTTTGCAAAGTGGAATGAAGCGTAGATAAACCTGCCTATCTCCACTTTTTTATATTGCATTGGAATAAATAAAAAAACTAAATAAACGGAATGAGGACAAGAAATGGTTTTAGAAAATGAATTATACAGATCGGATTACACAACGATCTCACAGGAAGTCAAATACAGATTTTTATGGAGTATTGCAATCTTTTTCGCTGTATTGGCTTTTCTGTTCAACAGCCCTTCAGAAATCATAAACGGTCAAATGAAGATCCTGTTTTCACCGGCCAACTTGACGACTGATTATTTTGCTCTGGCTAATGTAGGGGCGACCCTTCTTAATTCAGCGATTATGACGGCTCACTCGATAATGCTCATCAAGATGACTAGAGCAAAAGTGAATGGACCAGTCATTGCTGCTGTTTTAACAGTTGCCGCTTTTTCTTTTTTCGGAAAGAATCTTTTCAACTCCACGCCGATCGTCTTAGGTGCATTTGCCTATGCGAAAGTCACAGAAGTACCGGCTGAACGGTCGCTGCTCGCTGCCTTGTTCGGTACGGCCCTTGGACCATTGGTAAGCGAGATCTCATTCAACATAGGTCTGTCGTTGCCGGAGGGTATATTCTTTGGCTATATTGCGGGGGTCATTGCCGGTTTTGTCATTCCTTCTTTAGCAAAACATTTTGTCGGATTTACAAAAGGATTCAGTGTTTACAACATAGGATTTACCTGTGGCGTAGTCGGGACGATATTCACAGCGCTGCTTCGCAGCACAGCGAACAGATTGAACCTGTAAGCATGCTGTCGTCGGGGAATAATCAGCCTTTTACGATCAGTTTTTCTGACATTATTTACTTTCATGCTGATTGCAGGCTTGTATTTTAATGACTGGACATTGAAGGGGTATGCTTCTTTATTGAAACATTCCGGCCAGCTGTCGAACAGATTATCTGGAAACGAACGGATTCAGCATTACGCTGATCAATATGGCTCTGCTTGGGTTTATCACTGTATTTTATGTCCTGTTCCACGGTGGGGAAATAAATGGTCCGGTCATCGGTGGGATTTTAACTGTTGTTGGTTTTGGAGCTTTCGGTAAACATATAAGAAACGTCCTTCCCATCCTGATTGGTGTTTCATTGATGGGTTATCTGAATGATTATGATATGAGCGCAACAGGCGTGATCATTGCCGGATTATTCGGGACCACGATTGCTCCAATAGCCGGACGTTACGGCACACTGATCGGCATCCTGGCTGGAGCACTCCATTTGAGTGTTGTAAGTAATACAGGGTATCTGCATGGTGGGATCAAGTGTCTGTATAACAATGGATTTGCCGGTGGATTCGTGGCGGCTATAATGATATCCATTATTAGAAGCAGTTCAGTATCAGAAAGAGAAGAACCGTCAATTAAGAGAACCAGTGGATCCACAGGAAGAAATCGAAGTGGAACATTAAATCGAAAAAACATGTGCAACGTTCGAGAGCTGAACGTTGCACATGTTTTTTTGTTACTACTGTTCGGCACCAAGAACTTCCAGATCATCCGGTAAAGCCAGAGGGTTATCAGGATCAATACGGTCGAAAAACGTTGACGCCGTTAAGGTGATCGATTTCGTGCTGGACGACGATTGCAGGAAAATCTTTCAGACGTTTTTTCTGTTTTTGACCTTCGACATCAAAGTACTCTACCCTGATACGCTTGTGTCTTGGTACGTAACCGGGAATCTCACGGTCGACAGACAGACAGCCTTCGCCTTCCGCTAGACAAGTCTGCTGTACAGAATGACTGACCAGCTTAGGATTGACCATGACCGTACTCAAAACGGGTTCAGGATCTTCACGAGATCATCAGGAGGGGACATGGACGGCGATCATTCGTTTTGAAACATCGATTTGTGGAGCGGCTATGCCTACACCGGGTCTCAGTTCATGTTTTTCTGCCAGTTCAGGATCTTGACTGTTTATCAAAAACTCCAGCATTCTTTCTGCAAGCTTCTTTTCTTCATCGGTCAAAGGCACTGTCAGTTCCTCTGCTACATTACGTAACGTCGGATGCCCTTCACGGATAACATCTTTCATCGTTAACATTTGATTATCCTCCTTGTTCATCTACATGCCCTATTCTAACAGGTTTTTCCGCTTTGTGCATTACTATTCTGGAGTACTCATCTTTGAAAATGAAGATTTTCTTATAATAGAAGTGATTAAATTCACATGATTTTTTTCAAAAAAAACAGAGTAGTACAAATTGACTTTTTATTCTCTTTTATATAACAGTTTATTTGCCTGTATTACTTTATAAACTGTTTTTTTAAAAATAAGCTTAGCGTCGGAGTATAACAGCCTTCTTGTGTTTAGAGTCACAAAGAACGAGTAATCCTTTAATACCGGTATTTTTAAAGGCTATAACAGGTGGTTATCACTTGCATTTATTTGTAAATCATGATAAATTGGAAAAGGAGTAGAGAAAATTGTAACAGTTGAAAATGTCTGTTACATTTAATCACACAAATAGAGAGGAATGGGTAATCTATGGCAAAGCAACCAGTTGATTACGAAGCATTATTAAGTTCACTTGAAGCTTCGTTTCCGATGGTTCAAGTATTAGATAAAGATGGGAATATTGTTAATGAAGACATTATGCCGGATTTATCTGATGATGAATTAGTAGAATTAATGACGAGAATGGTGTGGTCGCGTGTTCTTCATGACCGTTCAATGGCATTGGCCCGTCAAGGAAGATTAGGTTTCTATGCGCCGACTATGGGTCAGGAAGCTTCACAGTTGGCCAGTCATTTCGCATTCAAAAAACAGGACTGGTTATATCCAGGGTACCGTGATATTCCACAGTTGATCCAGCATGGTTTATCAGTATCTCAAGCATTCTTATGGTCGAGAGGACATGTAGAAGGTAATAATTATCCTGAAGATCTACATGCAATGGGCCCGCAGATCATTATCGGTGCCCAGTACATCCAGGCAATGGGTAATGCAGTAGGTCAGAAAATGGCAGGGAAAGAAGACGAAGTGACCTTCACATATACAGGTGACGGCGGATCTTCTCAGGGCGACGTTTATGAAGGTATGAACTTTGCCAGCCGTTACAAGGCACCTATCGTTTTCTTCATTCAAAACAACGGCTATGCTATCAGTACCCCTCGAGAAAAACAGACGGCTGCTGTAACCTTAGCTCAAAAAGCTGCTGCTGTAGGTATCCCGGGCGTTCAAGTAGATGGTATGGATCCATTGGCAGTTTACGCAGTGACCAAGCAGGCTCGTGAATGGGCTGCTTCAGGAAATGGTCCCGTACTGATCGAAACGATCACATCACGTTTCGGACCTCACTCAACATCAGGTGACGATCCAACCCGTTACCGTGAACAGGAATCCTTCGATTACTGGGAACAAAGAGATCCACTGATCCGTTTCCGTAAATTCCTGACTGAAAAAGGTTTATGGTCTGAGGAAAAAGAAGAAGAACTGATCGAAAAAACAAAAGAAGAAATCAAACAAGCTGCCAAAGAAGCAGATCAAGCTCCGAAAATGAAAGTTTCAGACTTCCTGAAAAACATGCACGGTGAGCCTGGTCAGAATATCGTTGAGCAGATTGAGAAATACGAAGCAAAGGAGAGTAAATAATCATGGCGAATCTTACAATGATTCAAGCAATCACTGAAGCCCTTGATCAAGAAATGGCACGTGATGAAAAAGTCCTCGTATTCGGTGAAGACGTAGGTAAAAACGGCGGTGTATTCCGTGCGACTCAAGGTCTTTTTGATAAATATGGTGAAGATCGTGTCAGTGATACTCCGCTTGCTGAGTCTGGTATCGGCGGAATGGCTTTCGGTTTAGCCGTTCAAGGTTTTCGTCCAGTAATGGAGATCCAGTTCTTCGGATTCGTATTCGAAGTCATGGATTCCATTGTCGGTCAAATGGCACGTACGCGCTACCGTACAGGCGGTAAATTGAATTTACCTGCAGTTGTACGTTCTCCATTCGGCGGCGGCGTTCACACTCCTGAAATGCATGCGGACAGTCTGGAAGGATTAATGGCTCAGTCACCTGGACTTAAAGTCGTTATCCCTTCAAACCCATACGATGCAAAAGGATTATTGACATCAGCTATTCGCGATGAAGATCCTGTCGTATTCCTCGAACATATGAAACTGTATCGTTCATTCCGTGATGAGGTTCCTGAAGAACAGTATACTGTTCCTCTAGGCAAAGCTGCTGTTTCTAAAGAAGGTTCAGACGTTACTGTTGTCGCTTACGGCTACATGGTACGTGAAGCACTTAAAGCGAGCGGAAGAATTAGAAAAAGACAACGTTTCTGTTGAAGTTGTCGATTTACGTACAGTATCACCAGTTGATTCACGAAACAGTCGTCAAGTCTGTTGAGAAAACTGGCCGTATGGTCATGGTTCAGGAAGCTCAGCGTCAAGCTGGCGTCGGGAATACAGTTATTTCTGAAGTTTCTCAGCGTGCTATTCTTTCACTGGAAGCACCGATCGGATTCGTTTCAGCACCAGATACTGTTTACCCATTTGGTCAAATCGAAAACATCTGGCTTCCAGGTGCTAAAGATATCACTGCAGCGATCAAAGAAACAGTTGAATTTTAATATCAATTAAAAAAGCATTGAGGAACATTCTCTGTTCGGATTATTCCGATAGGAGTCTGTTCCTTATTGAATAAGAATCAAAAGAAATCTAAAGTGAAATCATTTATAGAAGGGAAGAAAAATATAATGGCTTTTACATTTAAACTCCCTGATGTTGGGGAAGGCATGGCTGAAGGCGAGATCGTCAGCTGGTTAGTTTCTGAAGGAGACACCATTGAAGAAGGCGATTCGATTGCTGAAAATTCAAAATGATAAATCAGTTGAGGAACTGGCTTCTCCAGTTGACGGAACGATCAAGAAATTTTTAGTGGAACCAGGTACTGTAGCATCTGTCGGAGATCCTATCGTTGAGATCGACGCTGAAGGTCACCGAAGGTGACAGCGAAGATTCAGAGGAAGCTGCAGAAGAAAGAACTGAAGAAAAAGTAGAAGAGACAGCTTCAAAATCTGAAGTATCCTCAGAAGAAGCAAAAGCAGGTGAAGGCAAAAAAGACACTGCTCAAAGTGAAGAAAAGGTATCAGACGACGTCGTGAAGACTTCTGATCCAGACAAACGCGTTCTGGCAATGCCTTCTGTCAGACAATATGCTCGTGAAAAAGACGTGGACATTAGCCGCGTAGAAGCAACTGGCAAAGGCGGACGTACGACCCGCGAAGATATCGACAACTTCCTGCAGGGCGGCGGAGAAACAGCTGCAGCTGAAGAAACATCAACGGAAGAAACAACAGTCAGTGAAGCCAAAACTACGACTTCGGCTGTTTCTACTGACGTGAAACCATTTCGAAATCTGGTCGTTCCGACGAAGAAACCGGAGAAAAAATGTCAACGACACGTAAAGCTATCTCTAAAGCAATGGTTAACAGCACTCTGACGATTCCATCTGTTTCGTTATTTGACGAAGTAGACGTGACAAAACTGATGGCACACCGTACGAAATTCAAAGTGATCGCGGCTGAACAAGATGTCAAACTGACATTCCTGCCATATGTCGTTAAAGCAATCATTGCTGTCATGAAGAAATTCCCTGAATTCAACTCATCGATCGATGATACGACTGATGAAGTTGTCTACAAAAATTACTTCAACATTGGTATTGCTGCAGATACAGAACAAGGCTTATATGTTCCTGTTGTATCTGACGCCGATAAAAAATCAATGTTCGACGTCGCTTCTGAAATCTCTGAATTAGGCGCTAAAGCACACGAAGGAAAACTGAAATCCAGTGATATGGCAGACGGTTCGATCTCGATCTCAAATATCGGTTCAGTCGGTGGTGGCTGGTTCACTCCAATCATCAATCATCCTGAGGTGGCTATTTTAGGTGTTGGACGTATCGCTAAAAAAGCTATCGTCAATGAAGAAGGAGAAGTTGTTGCTGCTCCTATGCTGGCATTGTCATTAGTATTCGATCATCGTGTGATCGACGGTGCTACTGGTCAAAAAGCAATGAATGAATTAAAACGTCTGTTAGCAGATCCTGAATTATTATTAATGGAAGGATAAGGTGAATCATAAATGGTAGTAGGAGATTTCGCAATTGAATTAGATACAGTAGTAGTCGAGACTGGTCCTGGTGGATATGTTGCAGCTATTCGCGCAGCGCAAATGGGACAGAAAGTCGCTATTGTCGAGAAAGAATTTATCGGTGGGGTATGCTTGAACGTTGGATGTATCCCTTCTAAAGCATTGATTTCCGCTGGTCACAAGTATCAGGAATCACTGGATTCAACAACGTTTGGTGTAACTTCTGAAAACGTGAAAATCGATTTTTCAAAAACGCAGGAATGGAAACAGACCCAAGTCGTTGATAAACTGACTAAAGGCGTTGAAGGCCTCCTTAAAAAGAACAAAGTGGAGATCCTTCGTGGAGAAGCATTTTCGTTGATGAAGAACACCATGCGTGTTATGAAAGATGAAAGTGCACAGACGTATTCATTCAATAATGCAATCGTCGCGACCGGCAGCCGTCCGATCGAAATACCTGGATTCAAATTCAGTGACCGTGTCCTTGATTCTACAGGCGCATTGAGTCTAACTGAGATTCCAAAATCAATGGCTATCGTTGGTGGAGGATACATCGGTTCTGAATTAGCTGGAGTATATGCCAACTTAGGCACGGAAATCACTATTTTAGAAGGTCTCCCTTCAATCCTGAACGGTTTTGACAAAGACATGGTCAAACTTGTCGAGAAAAACTTCAAGGCAAAAGGCGTAGATATCATCACGAATGCCATGGCTAAAGAGTCAACAGTCACAGACAATGGCGTAACTGTGAAGTATGAAGCAAACGGAGAAGAAAAATCTCTGGACGTGGATTACTTACTGGTAACTGTCGGACGTAAGCCTAATACTGATGAACTTGGTCTTGAACAAGCAGGCGTAAAAGTCGGTGACCGTGGTCTGATCGAAGTCAATGAACAAGGCCGAACCAACATCGACAGCATTTACGCTATTGGCGACATCGTTCCAGGACCTGCCTTGGCTCACAAAGCCAGTTATGAAGCTAAAATTGCTGCTGAAGCAATCTCAGGCAAGAAAGTAGCTGTCGATTACCGTGCCCTTCCTGCCGTGGCCTTTACAGATCCGGAAATCGCATCTGTAGGTTACACTGCGAGTGAAGCAAAAGAAAAAGGAATGGACGTCAATACAACTAAATTCCCTCTGGGCGGTAATGGTCGTGCATTGTCTCTGGATGCAACTGAAGGATTCGTTCGTTTAGTTACAACCAAGGAAGACAATGTCATTGTCGGTGCTCAGGTAGCCGGAATCAGCGCTTCAGATATCATAGCTGAACTTGGTCTGGCCATTGAAAGTGGCATGAATGCGGAGGATATCGCGTTGACGATCCACGGACATCCTTCATTGGGTGAAGTGGTCATGGATGCTGCTGAAGCTGCCTTAGGCATGCCGATCCACATGTAATATTCAGATAATTGATTGACGAGAGATTCTCAGCCAGAGTGCTGGGAATCTCTTTGTTTTTGCTTTTTACTTCTACCTCATTTAAACTAAGGATAAACGTGAATGAAATGGGGCTAATCTATGTCAGTAAATATCAGAGACAGAGACAAGACGATCACAAAATGGATCGATGAGATAGGCAGAGAAATAATCAAAGAGAAAGATTCCAAGCTGGAAATCGAGCAAAAGACAGCTACCAATGACTTAGTGACAAACATGGATAAATGGGTAGAAAAGGAACTTGTTGAACGTATCCGTACAACCTATCCCAAAGATCGGATATTGGGAGAAGAAGGCTTTGGAGATGATGTCAGCAGCTTAGAAGGGACAGTCTGGTTTCTGGACCCTATCGACGGGACGCTGAACTTCATTCTGCAGAATGAAAATTTTGCCTTGATGCTGGCTGTTTATGAAGATGGTATACCGGTACAGAGCTATATATATGATGTCCCTTTAAACCGATTGTATACAGCAATTAAAGGTGATGGAGTCAGTTGTAACGGCCAACGTATCCCTGCCCCTAGAGATGCTTCTCTCGGCGAAGGGATGCTTGCAACAAATTCAAGCATTATGATCGAGGACAGATACGATCATATCAGAAAGGTAGCCCGGAGAAGTCTGGGTCTGCGTTTAGTTGGTTCTGCTGGACTTGAAAGTGTGGAAGTGGCGAAAGGCAGTATAGTCGCTTATGTTGCGACCAACTTAAAGCCATGGGATGTAGCTCCCGGTCTTTTATTCATGACCGAGCTGGGGTTCAAGGCCACACAGTTCAATAATGAACCGTTAAATCTGCTGGAAAACAACAATATAATCTTTGCGACCAATAAGGCGCATGACGAAATAATCAAATTAATTAATTAATAAGTCGTAATGGCTTGTGTTTCAGTCGGCTTTACTGTTATAATGTTTTGGGCAACAAAGTATGATAACTGGAAAGCATTTATTCTTGAATGTGAATCTGTCAAGAATAAGTGCTTTTATAATGACTGGAAAAGAAAACTGTATGAAAACGATAAAACAATTTAGATTCAAGGTATGGAATTTGGAGGAATATTATGAAAAAAAGAGATGACATAAGAAATATCGCAATAATAGCACACGTTGACCACGGTAAAACGACACTGGTCGATGAGATGCTGAAACAATCAGACACATTGGATGCTCACAGTGAACTGAATGAAAGAGCAATGGACTCTAATGATATCGAAAAAGAACGTGGCATAACGATACTGGCTAAAAATACAGCTGTAAGATACAATGACCACCACATCAATATCCTGGATACACCTGGACATGCTGACTTCGGAGGAGAAGTTGAACGTATCATGAAAATGGTAGACGGTGTTATTCTTGTCGTGGATGCCTATGAAGGCACAATGCCTCAGACACGTTTTGTTCTGAAAAAAGCACTGGAAATGAAATTAAGACCCATCGTGGTTGTAAACAAAATCGATAAAGATACTGCCCGACCGGCAGAAGTTGTAGACGAAGTTGTCGATCTGCTGATCGAACTGGATGCAGATGAAGATCAGCTGGAATTCCCGGTAATCTACGCATCAGCGATCAACGGTACGAGCAGTCTTTCAGACAAACTCGAAGATCAGCTGGATACAATGGAACCTGTTTTTGAAAGTATCTTGAAAGAAGTACCTGCTCCTGTACGACAATCAGCGACGAGCCTTTGCAGTTCCAGGTTTCACTGCTTGATTACAATGATTATGTCGGTAGAATCGGTATTGGTCGTGTGTTCAGAGGTAAAATCAAAGTTGGAGATAACGTTACTTTGAGTAAACTGGACGGATCAACGAAGAATTTCCGCGTAACCAAATTATTCGGATTCTTCGGTTTGGACCGTGTGGAAATCCAAGAAGCACAAGCGGGGGACTTGATTGCTGTTTCAGGATTTGAAGATATCTTCGTCGGTGAAACAGTCACTCCAGTCGATCACGTTGATCCACTGCCGATCCTGCATATCGATGAACCGACATTGCAGATGACTTTCCTAGTCAACAACTCGCCTTTTGCAGGTAGAGAAGGCAAATGGGTCACATCAAGAAAAATCGAAGAACGTCTGATGATGCAGCTTCAAACTGATGTGTCGCTTCGAGTGGAACAGACTGAATCTCCGGATGCCTGGATCGTTTCAGGACGTGGTGAGCTTCACTTATCTATCCTGATCGAAAACTTACGCCGTGAAGGATATGAACTGCAGGTTTCCAAACCGGAAGTTATCGTTAAAGAAATTGACGGTAAGAAGTATGAGCCGTTTGAACGTGTTCAAATCGATACACCTGAAGAGTACATGGGATCCGTCATCGAGAACCTGAGTCAGCGTAAAGGTGAAATGCAGGACATGATCCACACTGGCAACGGCCAGGTCCGTCTTATCTTCCTGGCTCCAGCTCGCGGACTCATTGGTTTTACAAATGATTTCTTATCTCTAACTCGCGGCTATGGTATCATGAACCATACGTTCGATCAGTACCTGCCACTTATTCAGGGTAAGACAGGCGAACGCCGTTACGGTGCGCTTGTTTCGATGGAAAATGGCGCAGCTACCACTTACAGCATCATGAATCTGGAAGACCGCGGAGTCATCTTTGTCGAGCCTGGTACAGAAGTCTACGAGGGTATGATCGTTGGTCAGCACAACAGAGATTCTGATATCGCAGTCAACGTGACGAAAGAGAAACAGAAAACAAATGTCCGTTCAGCTAATAAAGACCAGACAAACGTCATTAAACGTCCGCGTATCATGACACTTGAAGAATCGCTTGAATTCCTGGCTGATGACGAGTACTGTGAAGTGACTCCGGAATCCATTCGATTAAGAAAGAAAGTATTGAATAAAAATGAACGTGAAAAAGCAGCAAAACGTTCACTATAAACAGTTGAATTAGAACAGGCTCGTACTTCATTTCTTTTATATCCAAATGCCGTCAGTTATGATATACTTGTAAAAAGAAAGCTATGAAAATAGTTTGGGGAAGGATATGCTTATGGATCAGCTACAGATCGCTCTTGCTAAAGATGTTTTAAATGAAGATGCTAAAAAAATAGCTTCTCTGATTGAAAACCAGCAGCATTTATGTGTGTCTTGTCCGGCTTTTGAAGAAGTTATTGATACTCAGATGTTTGGTTTTTCAAAAAAAGTTGAGTTCGCAGTCGCTATGGGCATGATGGAAGATGAAGAAGGCCATTTGATGTTGAGCACACTGGAAAAACATTTAAATGATTTATACACAGACGCTTTTAATTCCAAATAATGTGACTGAATAGTTTAAAAGTCCCTCTCGTGTAGAGGGACTTTTTTGGTATAATAAAAAAAACAGAAGAAGGTGAATACTTTGGATCAGGAAAAAAGTTCAAGAGTCGGATTGGTTGTCTGGTTATATACAACGAAATATGTAAATAAATTAAAACGTTACGGTTTGATCCACTACATTTCTAAAAACATGAACTACGCGATCATCTATGTCGACCGTGAAGATAAGGAGTCTACCGCAGCCGCAATCACGAAGCAGCATTTTGTCAGAAAAGTCGAGGATTCTTATCAGTGTGAAATACCCAAAACATTTGACGGGATACTTGATGAAGTAGCGGCACTCTCTAAAAAAGATGAAGAGGAAAGTTTTGTAAAAAGCATCTTTAATTAAACAAAAAGGATGAAACTGGATGAGGATAATCTCAGGAGAATACGGTGGAAGAAAGCTGAAGTCGGTCAGTGGGAAATCGACCCGACCGACTACGGATAAGGTCAAGGAGTCTTTGTTTCATATGATCGGCCCTTATTTTGATGGCGGCCAGGCACTTGATCTTTATGCCGGAAGCGGAGCGCTGGGAATCGAAGCTGTTTCCAGAGGGATGGACAAGGCAACTTTAGTGGACCACGATTATTCGGCAGTAAAAACGATCAGAGAGAATGTAGAGATCACAAAGGAACCGGAAAAGTTCAATATCTTAAAGAAAAAAGATTTACAGGCAATTGATTATTTCAAGCAGACTGAGGAGACGTTCGATCTGATACTTCTTGATCCGCCGTATGCGGCGCAGGAACTGGAATCGGTCGTGAACCGTCTGACCGCGAATAAGTCTTTAAACAATCAGGCTATTATTGTCTGTGAAACTGACAGTGATGTTTCTCTGGACTTTGATGATCCCTCAGTACATTTTATCAAGGAAAAAATATATGGAACAACGAAAATATCTATTTATGAATGGGTGGAAAATCAATGAAAAGAGCACTTTATGCGGGGAGTTTCGATCCGCTGACGTATGGCCATTTGGATATTTTGAACAGAGCAGCCGGACTAGTGGATGAGCTGATCGTTATCGTAAGTGCGAGTACAGCCAAACGTTACTTATTTTCAACTGAAGAGCGTCTTGAAAATGGTGGAAACCAGTTTAAAGGAGATCGACGTTAAAAATTGCCGGGTATTTGCTTATGATGGACTGACTGCAAAGTTTGCCGAAGACAATGATATCAATGTCCTCATACGCGGAATCCGTTCAGTCAAGGATTTTGAATATGAAAGAGATATCGCAGAGCTCAATGCAATGCAGAGCGAAGCCATCGAAACGGTCTTTCTGATTGCTGATTCAAAGTATCAGTCTGTCAGCTCGACCATGGTCAAGGAAATTGCCTACTATGGGGGCGAATTACAGGAACTTGTCCCTGCTCATGTCGATGACAGAGTGAAAAAGGCTTCTCAAAAGGTGGAAAAGTAGAGTGAATAAAAAAAAGACAGTAATTAAAGCTTTTCTTCTGGGACTGGCTGCGTATCTTCTGTTTTTTCTGCCGATACCCTATTTTATAGAAAGACCAGGCAGTGCTGTAGTTATCAATGACAGAGTCGAGGTCAACGGGCAGACAGATGTTTCAGACAGCCAGTACATGCTGACGACTGTTGAAATGTTCAGGGCGACCCCATTCTCTTCGCTGTTCCAGTTTCTGCCGTATCATTCTGGCGTAAGTGAAGCACAGCTGCTCGGAAATTATGACGATTACAGCGAGTATAGAATGCTCCAGAGCTACTATATGGATTATTCGATCGATACGGCTAAAGCTGCGGCTTTTAATGCTGCTGAATTGCCCTACGAAATAGACTATGAAGGTGTCTATGTGATGTCAGTCTCGCCGGATTCAAATTTCTCTGATGAGTTGAATATGGGAGACAGTATTTCAGAAATCAATGGACAGTCCTTCGACAATACTGATGGATTCATCGAATATATCAGTGATCAGTATGTCGGAGATACTGTGACCCTTGCCGTAACAAGAAACGGACAAACATTTGAAGTTGACGGTGAGCTGATTCTAATCGAGGAAACCGGCAATCCGGGTATCGGGATCACGCTTGTGACCCAGTCCTCTATCTCGACATCACCGGAAGTGAGCATTGATGCCGGGAATATCGGCGGACCGTCTGCCGGACTCATGTTTTCGCTTCAAGTGTATAAAATGCTCATTGAGGATTTTGACAGCGAGATCGAAGTTGCAGGTACTGGTACGATTGCTGAAAACGGCGACGTAGGTCGGATAGGCGGAATCGACAAGAAAGTAGTGGCTGCTGACGAAGCGGGTGCTTCTGTTTTCTTTCGCCCCGGATGATGAGACAAACAGCAGGATAATGGAAGAAGCCGCTGGTTTCCAGAACAAACTACGAAACGGCTCTGGAGACTGCCGAAGCTATTGACTCGGATATGGAAATCGTCCCTGTCAGGAATATAACAGATGCTATCGATTACCTGAATACTATTGACTGAAACTTATTTTGATAAAAGCCGGACTCATTTTCTTGAGTCCGGCTTTTAAAAAAATGAGTTTTTTTATATTTTGTCAGTATTATATATAACAAGATTCAGGGAGGCATCGAATAGAATAATGGAATGGAATAAATATATAAAAGAATTGCTCATTGCTGCGGCAGTGATCGTGGTGCTTGTCATAACATTTTTCATTGTCATGAGGTGCCCTTCTGACCTGAATGCCAATAGAGAGGAGGGCGTGACGCTGGAATCTATACTCAGCGAGACTGACGAACCTGAGCGGGAAGTCATGAATGGGAACAAAGCGGCTCTTTCAGAACCAGGGGTGGATAAAACGGTTGTTGTGGAGTGTCAAGGGAGCGGTGAAGCATCCGGGAGTTTTTTCACTCGAGGCTGATCAGCGCGTTGTCGATGCAGTTGTCAGCAGCCGGTGGACTCGCTGATAAAGCGGACACCAAACACATCAACTTTGCCCAGCTGCTGGAGGATGAAATGTACATTTATATTCCGCTGGAAGGCGAGGATCCGGCGGGTCATGACGGGCTTAAAGAGCTGACGTCAAAAGAAGCTAAAGTGAATATCAACAGAGCCGATGAAAGCGAGCTGCTGAAGCTGACGGGTATTGGCCCAAGCAAAGCAAGTGCGGTAATCAAGTATAGAGAAGAAAACGGCCCGTTCGAAGCCATTGAAGACATAATGAATGTATCGGGTATTGGTGAAAAAACATTGAAGGAATACATGAGTCTATCGAGGTCGATTAAATGTTCAACTATATCTATTGTGTGATTGTCAGAAGTCTTATTATACGTATATCAGACGTTTCTGTCCGTCTTGATGATGGGCGTCATGAGATTCAGATCAGGTCCATGGCGACACGTCATTGGCTGCTGACATGATTTTTATTGCGCTTTTTACCCTGTCCTTTGTTATCAGTCTGGTGAACGAGTTCTCTGTATCTGACGGTTACGGTCATGATGGTCATTGGAGTCAGAGTTCTGTCATTGAAAAATCATTCTCTGCTGTTTGGAACACTGCTGATCAGTTTGCTTCTCTATGTCAGGACCAGCTATTTTTATCCTGAGGTCCTCCTTCCTGTCACTGGCGGATAATCAGACGGTCCTTGTGCAGGTCAAAGAGACCAGCGTCAGGATCGACGGCGACAAGTTGTCTTTTGAAGGGCTCGTTTATCAGGATGAGAAGAAGTGAAAAGGTGATGGTAACGTATTATATCAAGGAAGAAAGTGAAAAAGAAATACTGATTGAAAGTCCGGTCAGGACGGCGGCTGTCAGGGGGCGATTGTCCACACCCGGTGAGCCCTCTAATTTTCATCAGTTCAACTTAGAAAGATCACTTGAAAACTAAAGGGGTTTTCAGTGTTCTGACGGCTAGTGATCTGATTGTCCTGAAAGATGACGCAATCAGACGTCCGTATCGCTATTTCCCGGATTCACTGAGACAGAAAATACTGACTCATGTTGACCATACGATGAACGAGCAGTCGGCTGCCTATACTAAAACCCTCTTGTTTGCCGATAAGCGGTCTTTTTCAAATGAAACTATGCAGACATTCAGAGAACTGGGGCTACTGCATTTACTGAGTATATCCGGTCTGCATGTTGTGCTGGTGATCCGTCTGCTTCAGTCCTCACTGATCAGACTAAAGGTCAGCAAAGAAACCACGGCCGGTTTTCTGATGCTGTTCTTACCTTTTTACGGTTTGACGACCGGATTAGGCGTAAGTGTATTTCGAGCGTTAGGCCAGACCTGGATCAAACTGGCAGGGGGAAAACTGACTGTAACGGTCACGACCCTGAACAGCTGGTGTATGATGCTGATCATTGCCATGGTCCTTCAGCCATACAGTGTGACTGCTGTCGGCTTTCAACTGAGCTACCTGATCAGTTTTATCATCATTATGACAACAAGCCAGGACTACTTCAGGACATGGTCGAGGATCAGGCAGTATTTTGGACTGAACCTGATACGTGCTGATCGCATCAGTTCCCATCCTGACCTACCATTTCTACGAATTCTCGTGGGGTGTCCTTGCTTTGAACAGTCTTTTCATACCGTTTATTGCAGTGCTGCTGCTGCCGCTATTGATCGTGAATCTGGTCTTGTCGATCCTCATACCCGAGTCACTTCTTTTTACAGTCAGCCATCTGGTAACTGACAAGGTGACTGTTATGATGGAATCTTTTGCCAGTACTATCGCTTCAAATGTATCGTTTACGTTTATCTCCGGAAGACTTTCTCTATTCAGCTACGTTCTGATGACGTGCCTGATACTGGTGCTGCTTCTTTTTATTGAAAAAAACAGTACGAAAATCCGTATCGCTCTTCCCTTGACCGGTATTTTTCTATGTCTGATTTCTGTCAGATATTCCCCCTACGGTGAAGTCCTTATGATAGATGTGGGGCAGGGGGAAGCCATACTGATCCGGGAACCGTGGGGGAGAGGGAACTACCTCATCGATACGGGAGGGGAGCACGCATTTCAGGTCGATGACTGGAGAGCAAGGAGCAGAAAATTCAGTATCGGCGAAAACATCATGGTCCCCGTACTGAAATCTGAAGGTATTCATGAACTGGAATCGATCATCATCACGCATCCGGATATCGATCATTATGGCTCGCTGATCGATATAATCAGTGAGATAAATACCCGGCAGGTAGTATCTGCTGAAGCGACATATTTTCAGACAAACTTTCAGCTTCTGTTTCCTTCTATAGCAAAATATGGCACAATAATTACAGAAGCAGTGGAAGGTTCAAATACAGGCCTTCCTGCGAATACGTTTGCCTTGCTGGCAAGGAGCAGATCAGCGAATACGAGCAAAAACAACAGTTCGCTGGTTCTCTTTGGCTGGATAGGTGACAGGACATGGCTGTTTACTGGGGATCTGGAAATCGATGGTGAGAAAGAACTGCTCGAAAGGTATCCCGGGCTGACGGCTGATGTCCTTAAAGTTGGCCATCACGGCAGCCAGACTTCAACACATGATGCTTTTCTGGACCAGTTGGATCCGCACGTCGCGTGGATCTCCTGCGGAAAGTCTAACAGATACGGCCACCCGCATGATGATGTCATCGATAAGCTGACCCGGCAGGATACCGTTCTTTATAGAACAGACAGTCAAGGGGCAGTGAGATATAGATTCAGGAATAAGTTACTGAATAATGAAGTGGAAAGCCAGATGTTTTCTTTTGAACAAAAAAGAGAACGAAGAGGAGAATGAGATGAAAACCGTATTAAAACAAATAGATAAAATAAAAAAAGGGCAATTTAAATCTGTATACGCCATAACCGGAACGGAACAGATGCTGATCGAAGAAGTCACTGAATCTTTGACTGAAACAATAAAAGGGAAACAGCAAGATGATATGAACATCCTGCACTTCGATCTGAACGAGACAAGCGTGGACGATGTGGTGTTTGAAGCTGAGAGTTTTCCGTTCTTCGGAGGCCAGAAACTGATATTTGTACATTCCAGTTACATATTTACGGGTAAAAAAGTATCCTCGACTGTGAAGCATTCTACTGAACTGCTGGAGAATTATTTGAATGATCCATCTGATTTTTCGATCCTGGTATTTATTGCTCCCTATGATAAGCTGGATAAAAGAAAAAAAATAACGAAAACGTTATTGAAAACGGCCGAAGTCATCGACGTTTCTCCAGCCTCGGACAAGGAGACGGCAGACTACCTGCAGAACTTATTTCAGAAGCCGTGACTACGATATGTCCCGTGAAGCCTTCGAGCGTCTGCTGCAGCTCACTGACAGGAATTTATCTAAGGCGAAGAATGAACTGGATAAACTGATGGTCTATCAGTGCAGAGGATAAGATGATCACCATGGATGCAGTCAATAAACTCGTACCGAAATCACTGGAACAGAATATTTTCGAATTAAACGAAAAAGTACTGAAAAAAAATGTCAGACAGTCGATCGAACTGTATCAGGATCTGCTTCATCAGAAAGAAGATCCTATCAAGATCCTTGCACTGATGATCGGTCAGTTCAGACTGCTTCTTCAAGTCAAGATCCTGAGAAGAAAGGGTATCAGCAGGCTGATATTGCAGGCATCCTGAAAGTGCATCCGTACCGGGTAAAGCTGGCTCTTCAGATGGAAAAAGCATTCAGGCAGGAAATCCTGTCTCAGGCCCATCGGTATCTGATCACAGCTGATTACGAGATCAAAAGTGGGAAAGTCGATCCTGAAATGCAGATCGAACTTTTTATATGGAAGTTTTCGTCAATGGGTGACTGAATGGAAAATGATTAAAAGTTTTCATTGATAATATAAGTCTAGTGATGTAAAATGGAGAATGTTGAATAAATCAACTCACATGGTCTAGATAGTACTGTTAATAACAGTAACCATTTAATTCCAACTATATGTTTACTAAATAAGGAGTGTTTTACAATGCCAAACATGGAACAAACTGAAAAACGTCAAAGACAAGACGTGAAAAAAAGAGCGACCAACGTAAGCCAGAGAACATCAATGAAATCAGCCAAGAAAAAATTCCTGGAAGCTGCTGATAATAATGCAGACAACGCAAACGAGTTGTATGTAGATGCTGTTAAAGCAATCGACAAAGCTGCAGCTAAAGGTCTGATTCACGAAAACAAAGCGGCACGTGACAAATCACGTTTAAGCAAAAAAATCGCTAAATAATTTTAAAAGTATTCTCAGCAGACATTATGTCTTCGAGAATACTTTTTTTATGATAAACTGTGAGCGAAGAGTTTAAAGGGAGTGTTGATATGGCCGAACAGAGCTTTAACCTGAAATCATTATTTGAGCCAAGCGGCGACCAGCCGGAGGCGATCAAGAAACTGGTGAAAGGGATCAATGAGAATCAGAAAGAACAGGTTCTTTTAGGAGCTACGGGGACAGGAAAAACATTTACGATGTCGAACGTCATCCAGCAGGTCAATAAACCCACACTGGTCATGGCGCACAACAAGACTCTGGCCGGGCAGCTGTATACAGAGTTCAAAGAGTTCTTTCCTGATAATGCAGTGGAATATTTTGTCAGTTATTATGACTACTATCAGCCTGAAGCCTATGTGCCTTCGACAGACACGTTTATTGAAAAAGATGCCAGCATCAATGACGAGATCGATAAGCTTGCAGACACTCGGCGACCAGTTCCCTGCTCGAAAGACGGGACGTCATCGTTGTGCTCTTCTGTTTCATGTATCTATGGCCTGGTCAATCCTGAAGACTACCGTGAACATGTGCTGTCTTTGCGTTCGGGCATGGAGATCAGCAGAGAAGATCTACTGAGAAAACTCGTGGATATGCAGTTTGAACGCAATGATATTGATTTTCAGAGGGGACGTTTCAGAGTCCGAGGAGATATCGTGGAGATCTTTCTGGCCTCAAGAGAAAGTGAAGCGGTAAGGGTCGAATTCTTCGGGGACGAGATCGATCGGATCCGTGAAGTGGATGTACTGACAGGGGAAGTCAAAGCTGACCTGGCCCATGCGGCTATTTTCCCCGCCACTCACTTTGTATCCAATGACGAACAGACCCGTTCTGCCATCGAAGCAATACAGGCTGAGCTCAAGGACAGGCTTGAAGAACTGCATAAAGAGAACAAGATGCTTGAAGCACAGCGTCTGGAACAGCGTACAAATTATGATATCGAAATGCTGATGGAAATGGGCTACTGTTCGGGTATCGAGAACTACTCGAGACACATGGATGGCCGTAAACCGGGCGAAGCACCCTATACATTGCTGGACTTCTTCCCGAAGGATTCGCTTTTCATCATCGACGAATCCCATATGACGATGCCTCAGATCAGAGGAATGTACAATGGAGACAGAGCTCGCAAGCAGCAGCTGATCGATCACGGGTTCAGACTGCCGAGTGCTCTGGATAACCGCCCGCTGCGTCTGGAAGAGTTCGAAGAAAGAGTACCTCAGATCAATTATATCTCTGCCACACCCGCAGAATACGAAATGAGCCGGTCGAGCCAAATCGTCGAGCAGATCATTCGTCCGACGGGGCTGCTGGATCCTGTTGTTGAAGTCAGACCCATCAAAGGGCAGATCGATGATATCATCGAAGAAATCAACAAGCGTATTGAGAAGAATGAGCGGGTCTTTATCACGACCCTGACCAAGAAAATGTCGGAGGATCTGACTAGATTATCTCAAGGAAGTTGGGATAAAAGTCCAGTACCTCCACAGCGATATCAAGACGCTGGAACGGACACAGATCATCCGTGAGCTCAGAGTCGGCAAATTCGACGTGCTGATCGGTATCAACCTGCTGCGGGAAGGTCTGGATGTGCCTGAAGTCTCATTGGTCACGATCCTTGACGCTGATAAGGAAGGATTTCTCAGAAGCTCTCGGGCGCTTATACAGACGATCGGTCGGGCTGCCAGAAATGAAAACGGCAAGGTCATCATGTACGCGGACCGCATCACGGATTCCATGCGTTTTGCGATAGATGAAACGGAGCGCCGCCGTGCCATACAGCAGGAATATAACGAAGAACACGGAATCACACCGACAACGATCAAAAAAGAAGTCAGAGATCTTATCAAGATCTCCACAGCTGTGGATGAAGAAGAACAGGAATTGTCTGAAGAAACCATCAAGAACTTGTCCAGACGTGAAAGAATGGAACTCATTGAGACCATCGAACTGGAAATGAAAGAAGCAGCCAAGGATCTTAACTTCGAAAAAGCGGCAGATTTAAGAGATGTGGTCATGGAACTGAAGACGAAATACATGAAGTGACAAGAGAGTATGTTTCAACGATTTTAATAGCTCAATCCCTTGATTTTTATCCAAGACTAGTGTACCCTTTAGAGTGTGCATAAAGCACTGACCTTTACTTGGTTCGTCGCATCACCAGCGCTTACTCAGTAACAGGATTCATATTACGGAAAGAGGTGGAAAAAATGGCAGTTTCAAAAGAAGAAAAAAATGAAATCATTAAAGAATATGCCCGTCATGAAGGAGACACTGGTTCTCCGGAAGTTCAGATCGCAGTTTTAACTGCAGAAATCAACGAACTGAATGAACACGCAAAAACACATAAAAAAGATTTTCATTCAATGCGCGGATTAATGAAAAAAATCGGTCACCGTCGTAACTTGTTAGCTTATTTACGTAACAAAGACATCACACGTTACCGTGAATTGATCAAAAGACTTGGTTTACGTCGTTAATCGATTATTTGAACACCTTCAGCTGTGGTATCTTTACAGGTACTGGACGGCGGTATTCAATTATCATGATAAATACAGAAGCGGGATTCCCTGGAATCTCGCTTTATTTATAAAATAAAATCACAGGATGCCTGACATTCTACTAACCAAACGTGATTAGTCTGATGGATCGGAACAATGACGTTTGTTTAGTAGGGAAGGCTTCCTGTCAAAATAAGGAGAGAAATGAATGACTGATAAAAAAACATTCACAACTGAGATCGGCGGACGCAAGCTGACCGTAGAAGTCGGGCAGATGGCTAAACAGGCCAATGGCGCCGTGCTGGTTCGCTACGAGGATACGGTCGTTTTAACTGCTGCTGTTGCAAGCAAAAAAGCGAGTACTTTACCGTTCTTCCCGTTAATGGTCAATTATGAAGAAAAAATGTACTCTGTAGGGAAAATACCTGGAGGCTTCATTAAACGTGAAGGGAGACCCTCTGAAAATGCAACATTGACTGCACGTCTGATCGACAGACCGATCCGACCAATGTTTGCAGAAGGTTTCCGTAACGAGGTTCAGATCATGAATACAGTGATGTCAGTGGATCCGGACAACTCACCGGAGATGACGGCTATGTTCGGCTCTTCATTATCTTTATGTGTTTCTGACATTCCATTCAACGGTCCGATCGCTAGGCGTAAACGTCGGACGTATTGACGGTGAATTCATCATCAATCCATCAGAAGAAGAAATGAAACAGTCGGATATACAGCTGACTGTTGCAGGGACTAAAGACGCGATCAACATGGTTGAAAGTGGTGCTGATCAGGTAGCAGAAGCAGACATGCTTGAAGCCCTGCTTTTCGGACACGAAGCGATCAAAGACTTAGTCGCTTTCCAGCAAGAAGTTGCTGAAGCTGTCGGCAAGGAAAAAATGGACGTTACCCTGCTTCTCCCTGATCCGGAACTGAAGAAGGAAGTTGTTTCAGCCTATAATGATCAGATGAAAGAAGCGATTCAGACATTTGACAAGCAGGAACGTGCTGAAAAAATCGAGGCTCTTAAAAAAGCGGTCGTGGAAAAATACGAAAGTGAATACATGGATGCACCGGATTATGATTCCGTCATCAAAGATGTGAAAGCAATCTTTGAAGGGATGGAAAAAGACGAAGTCCGCCGTCTGATCACTGAGGAAAATGTCCGTCCAGACGGGCGTAAAGTGGATGAAATCAGACCGCTGGATTCCGAAGTGACGATCCTGCCACGTGTACACGGGTCCGGACTGTTTACTCGCGGTCAGACACAGGCCCTTTCAGTTGCCACTCTTGGACCGTTGAACGAGCTTCAGCATATCGACGGGTTGAGCAGTGAAGACAGCAAGCGTTTCATGCATCACTATAATTTCCCTAATTATTCTGTTGGTGAAACCGGACCAGTCAGAGGACCCGGCCGACGTGAAATCGGTCACGGTGCTTTAGGTGAACGTGCCTTACTGCCTATTATTCCAAGTGAAGAAGACTTCCCGTACACGATTCGCCTGGTTGCTGAGGTACTGGAATCAAACGGCTCGTCTTCACAGGCAAGTATCAGCGCCGGATCAATTGGCCCTGATGGATGCCAGTGTACCGATAAAGGCCCCTGTCGGCGGGATTGCCATGGGACTTGTAATGGAAGGTGACAACTATACTGTTTTGACAGATATTCAGGGACTGGAAGACCACCTTGGAGATATGGACTTTAAAGTTGCCGGTACACGTAAAGGGATTACAGCCCTGCAGATGGACATCAAAATCGAAGGCATAACCAAAGAGATCCTTGAAGAAGCGCTGGTTCAAGCCAAAAAAGCAAGATTTGAGATCCTTGATAATCTGGAAGCTGCTATTGATGCACCTCGTTCCGAGCTGAGCAAATATGCACCTAAGATCGAATCGATCAAAATCAAGCCTGCTCAAATCAAAGTTGTCATCGGTAAAGGTGGAGAAACAATCAACAGCATCATCGATGAAACGAATGTTAAAATCGATATCGATGAAGAAGGCAATGTATCTATCTACGGTCAGGATGCAGATGGGATCAAACGCGCGATCGAAATCATTGAAGAACTGACAGAAGAAGTGGAAGTCGGTAAAGTCTATCATGGTACGATCAAACGAATCGAAAACTTCGGTGCTTTCGTTGAAATCATCAAAGGAACAGATGGTTTAGTTCACGTATCAGAATTGTCTGATAAATACATCAAAAATGTTTCTGATGAATTTTCAGTCGGGGACAAACTCGATGTCAAAGTCACTGAAATCGATAATAGAGGCAGAGTAAATCTGTCACGTAAAGCCATCATGTCTGAAAACGTTAAAGAAGACAGCAAATAATACTAATCGGTTAATAAAAAGACCGGCTGAAAGGGATAAAAGATGAAAATCTTTTATTCTTTCAGCCGGTCTTTTTTGAAATATACCCATCGATTCCTCTGACTGAGTAGTTCAATGACCGCAGCGATTCGAGAGCAGCTTCTCCCGAGTATTGAACGACGAGTTCCCCAAGCATATTGATATCTCTGACGATCGCTGTCCGTTGATGACCCGATTCGGTCAGGACTCTTATTTCCCGGCCGATGAGAAGCGAATGGGAGCGGCAGATGTTGAGAAAAGCTGAAGGGTCATCTGACGCCAGCCAGTCAGAATAGAGTGTGTAAAAATGATTTAAAAACGTGCCCACAAGAAGTATTCGGATCCGTTATTTCATCCGTTTCGATCACGTTAAAGAGGTGGCTTTGTTTCTTAAAGAAGTATCAAAATCTTCTATGCTTTTATTTGAATTTATCCCGATACCGATCACGATCCCGGATAATCGTGAACCGCTGAACTGTGACTCGGTCAGGATGCCGGCCACTTTTTTTCCGTTTAATATGAGAGTTGTTCGGCCATTTGATTTTTACATCACCATAAGTCCATAGCGTTTGATAAAGGGAGGCAGCGGCCAGCTGGGTGAAGAGTGGGATCTTGCTATAGTCGAGTGCAGGTTTCAGTATCAGTGAAAAAGCGACTGATTTTCCTGAAACATCCTGCCATCTTCGACCGAGCCTTCCTTTGCCTTCGGTCTGATGATCAGTCAGTACCAGGGTATTTGAATCAGACTGGTCCAGACTGGACAGGGCTGCAGTGTTTGTAGACGGCAGAGATTGTTCAAAATGAATCGTCATTTTTGGTGTGCCGTCCTCTAGTCTTTCAAGAATTGCAGGCGGATAAATCGGAGGAAGTTCGAGAGTTACAGTGTCATTGACTGTCTGAAGCGGATAACCGGCTTTTTGCAGATCCGGCTATCCAGGCTGAACAGGTTTGTTGCGACTGCCTGGTCAGATGCGCAAGAGAAGCTAGGCTGACACCTTCAGGATAGTGGGATTTCAGTTGATTGATAAGAGTCTCTTTGTCAGTCATAACGGGCTCCTTTATAATGGAATGAATCTTCTAGTGCTCAGTATACCGGATAAGTAGGAATTTGCCTACATCTGTGCTATACTTTATATACGAGTGTATACGAACGGGCTCTACATAGGTGAAAAATACTATAAAAAATAATAAAAGCTGAATAAGCTTATTTTGAGGTGGAAAATAGTGAGTAATATAAAAATTATTCCTCTTGGAGGAGTAAGAGAAAACGGCAAGAATTTATACGTTGTGGAATCAGGAGAGGATATTTTTGTTCTCGACTGCGGGCTTATTTATCCCGAAGACGAACTTTTCGGAATCGATGCGGTTATTCCGGATTTCAGCTATCTGGAAGAAAACAAAGACAGGATCATTGGTGTCTTCCTGACACATGGTCATGAAGATGCTATCGGCGCCTTACCATATTTCCTGGATTTGTTTGACGTTCCGGTCTTCGGATCAGAACTGACGATAGAACTGGCCAAACTTTTTGTCAATCAGTCTAATCTGAAACCTTCTTTTGATGACTATCATGTGATCGATGAAAAGACAGAGATCGACTTTAACGGGAAACTTGTCAAGTTTTTCCGTACGACCCACACGATTCCTGATTCAATGGGGATCGTTGTCGAGACAGAGGAAGGCAGTATCGTCTATACAGGGAACTTTAAATTTGACCAAAGCGCCCAGGATATGTACAGGAGTGATTTGTCTCAAATTTCGGATTTAGGTAAAGCAGGTGTTCTTGCTCTGCTGAGTGATTCTGGAGAAGCTGAAAGTCCTTATGAAAATGTATCCGAGAAAAAGGTTCAGGAGGAAGTCCTGGATACCTTCTTGAATACCAGCAGCCGGATAATCGTGGCAGCGGTCGCAAGTAATATCCTGCGTATCCAGCAGGTGCTTAATGCCGCCCACCGTTCCAACCGTAAGGTATTCATTACGGGCAAAAATCTGGAAGCGATACTTGAAACAGCCATGAAGCTGAATAAACTGACCCTGCCTGATGATAATCTGATCGTTCCGGTAGATAAGATCGATCAGTACGATGATGACAAAGTCCTTATTCTCGAAACGGGAGCTGCGAGGTGAGCCGATCAAGACGCTGAACCGCATGGCTACCGGCAACCATCCACAGGTGAATATCAAAGAAGGCGATCTGATCTTCATAGCAACCAGTCCTTCTACAGCGATGGAAGTCATGGTTGCTGAAACTGAAAACATGGTTTTATCGTGCAGGAGCTACGGTCAAGCATATTTCGGACAATATGAAAGCGTCCGGACACGCAACACCGAACGATCTCCAGCTGATGATCAATCTGCTGAAACCAAAGTATTTCATACCTATACAGGGTGAATACAGGATGCTTGCCGCACATGCCGATTTAGCACATGAAACAGGTATCCCGTATCAGAATATCTTTATTTTGAGCAACGGTGACGTGGTCAGTTATTCGAAAAACAAGATGACTCAAAGCGGTCAGGTTTCTGCTGAGAACACGCTGATCGACGGTATCGGTATCGGAGACATCGGTAATATCGTCTTACGTGACAGACGCCTGCTGTCTGAAGATGGCATATTTGTCGCTGTCATTACGATCGACCGCAAGAAACAGAAAATCGTTTCTGATCCGCATATCGTGACCAGAGGATTTGTTTTCGTTAAAGAAAGTCAGGATCTGATCAATGAATCATCAGAGATCGTGAAGAATATCGTTAAAAAGAATCTTAAACATAATGATTTTGACTGGGGCTCGATCAAGCACGATATTCGCGAAGCCCTGAACAGTCATTTATTCAAGAAAACGAAAAGACGTCCGATCATTCTGCCTGTGATCATGGAAGTCAATCAGAACCGACGCTTTAGAAGATAGTATTAAAAAAACGTAAAATTTAATGAATATTACTGTACTGGGGGAGTCAATGCGATTGACTGAGAGTGAACTGATAGTTCAGACCCTTTGAACCTGTACGTTCATGCGTGCGCAGGAAGAGTACTCTTTTGAGAAAATCGTTCAGACAGAAAGACTTGTCCTGTCTCGAAAAATCTCCTCCCTGGTTCAGTAAAAACTTGGGAGGAGATTTTTTTATGCAAAATAGAAAATTACGTATTTATCTGGAAGGGACCCTGTTTGCGGCTATCGCTATGGTCCTGTCGTTTATTCCAACGGGCATCGGTTCATCATTCAGTGTCTCACTGGGGATGATCCCCTTGACCTTTTATGCAATCAGGCGAGGTCTGCTTCCTGGCCTTTATGCCGGCTTTCTGTGGGGGCTGCTGCACTTTGTCACAGGATCCGTGTGGATGCTGAACATCTATCAGGTAGTGATCGAATATACACTTGCTTATGCTTTTGTAGGACTTGCCGGTTTTTACAGCAAAGAAATTCTGAAAAATATTTCACTGGACAAGCAAAAAACGGTCCAGTTCTAGTATCTGCTTGCAGTATTCGCAGGGGCTGTGGGACGCTACTTCTGGCATTTCATCGCAGGGTGGATTTTCTGGGGTGATTATGCTCTCTGGGGATTCAGCGCTATTCTGTTTTCGCTGGTCATGAACGGTTTAAGTATGATAGTCACCGCACTGGTTACGGCGATCGTCATGCTGATCCTGTACAGAAATTCTCCGGTCATCTTTCATCCTAAAAAATAATATTCGAGCCTGACTCCCTTTTATTTCTAGACAGATAGAGTAGAGCTAATGTAAACTGGAGTAAATGAAGGTATATAAAAGGAGTCATATATGGATATTATTTCTACACTATTCTGCGCTGGCGATACTGCTCAACTCCGCCCTTGCTGTATTTACTGTCTTTCGGGAAAAGAAAGAGATATCGCCGCGATCTGGGCCTGGCTGCTGGTCATCACTATGCTGCCGGGTGTCGGGTTTGTCATCTATCTGTTTTTAGGGCGCAAGATTTCCAAAGAAAAGATATTCGACATCCGTTCCCAGGAGCGCATCGGTATGGCTCAGCTGGTCGAATCTCAGAAGAAACTGATCGAATCAGAAAATCTTGATGTTCCTGAATCAAAATACCAGGATAAAACGTTCGAACTCATTCAGCTTTTTTTGAACAGCAATGAGGCTGTGCTGACGAAAGGAAATAATGTGAGGCTCATCAGTGACGGCGATGATAAGTTCGATCAGCTGCTGAAGGATATCAGTCAGGCAGAGCATCATATCCATGTGACCTACTACATTTTCAGAGGCGACAATATAGGCACGAAACTTGTCAGGGCACTGGAGGAAAAAGCGAAACAGGGTGTTAAAGTTAAAGTGCTGTATGATCCCGTCGGTGCAAGAGTATTAGGGAAACATTTCTTTGATGGTTTAAGAAATTTCGGTGGCCAGGCTGAACCTTTCTTCGGTTCACGTTTTTCTGATCAACTTAAGACTGAACTATAGAAATCACAGGAAAATAGTAGTGATAGACGGGAAAATCGGTTATACTGGCGGGTTCAATGTCGGGGATGATTATCTGGGTCTCTATGAAGAAATGGGCTACTGGCGTGATACGCATCTCAGGATAGAGGGGAACGGCGTGCTTTCTCTGCAGACCCGTTTTCTTATGGACTGGAATGCCTCTACAAAAGGCAGAACGATCAGCTATGATGAGGTGTATTTTCCTTTTTCAGGGTTAAAAGGGTCGACGGATGCGAGATCGTATCAAGCGGTCCGGACAATGAAATGCATGCGATAGAAAAAGGCTTCATCAAACTGATCAGTATGGCAAAAGAATCCGTTTATATTCAGACGCCATATTTTATTCCTAATGAGGCATTGATGGAGACGATCAAGATCGCCATACTGTCCGGTATAGATGTGAAGGTGATGATCCCCAACAAGCCTGACCACCCGTTTATATACAGAGCAACGCTCAGTTACGCAACGGAACTGATCGACTATGGAGCCGAAGTTTATATCTATGACAGCGGCTTCCTACATTCTAAAACCATTGTTATAGATGAAGAACTCCTTTCCGTCGGGACGGCAAATTTTGATATTAGAAGCTTCAAACTTAATTTCG
>JAXHNF010000002.1:0-111456 GCA_034520745.1 Alkalibacterium sp. | reverse complement strand
TAAAAAAAGAGCTGCACGGCAACGTCCTGCTTTCACAAAGGGAAACCCTTCACTATCCTCGGCGCTGGGAAGCTTAACGGCTGTGTTCGAAATGGGAACAGGTGGGTCCTTCCCGCCATCGTCACCGCACAGTGACTCTTCTTTATATTATTGGAGAACGCTGTTCTCTCAAAACTGGACAGCTGATTTAATCGTTACACAAATGGTTGAAACAACACCGACATCTTATACCCTTGAACCACCTTGCGTGGTTAAGTCCTCGACCGATTAGTACTGGTCCGCTCCACACATCACTGTGCTTCCACTTCCAGCCTATCTACCTGATCATCTTTCAGGGGTCTTACTTCCTTAAAGGAATGGGAGATCTCATCTTGAAGGGGGCTTCACGCTTAGATGCTTTCAGCGTTTATCCCGTCCACACATAGCTACCCAGCGATGCCAATGGCTTGACAACTGGTACACCAGCGGTGTGTCCATCCCGGTCCTCTCGTACTAAGGATAGCTCTTCTCAAATCTCCAACGCCCGCGACGGATAGGGACCGAACTGTCTCACGACGTTCTGAACCCAGCTCGCGTACCGCTTTAATGGGCGAACAGCCCAACCCTTGGGACCGACTACAGCCCCAGGATGCGATGAGCCGACATCGAGGTGCCAAACCTCCCCGTCGATGTGAACTCTTGGGGGAGATAAGCCTGTTATCCCCAGGGTAGCTTTTATCCGTTGAGCGATGGCCCTTCCATATGGTACCACCGGATCACTAAGCCCGACTTTCGTCCCTGCTCGACTTGTAGGTCTCGCAGTCAAGCTCCCTTCTGCCTTTACACTCTACGAATGATTTCCAACCATTCTGAGGGAACCTTTGGGCGCCTCCGTTACATTTTAGGAGGCGACCGCCCCAGTCAAACTGCCCATCTGACACTGTCTCCCGACCGGCTAACGGTCGTGGGTTAGAGTGGCCATACAGCGAGGGTAGTATCCCACCATTGCCTCCACCAAGACTGGCGTCCTGGCTTCATTGGCTCCTACCTATCCTGTACAAGCTGTACAGACACTCAATATCAAACTACAGTAAAGCTCCATGGGGTCTTTCCGTCCTGTCGCGGGTAACCTGCATTTTCACAGGTACTATAATTTCACCGAGTCTCTCGTTGAGACAGTGCCCAAATCGTTACACCTTTCGTGCGGGTCGGAACTTACCCGACAAGGAATTTCGCTACCTTAGGACCGTTATAGTTACGGCCGCCGTTTACTGGGGCTTCAATTCAGAGCTTCGCCGAAGCTAACCCTTCCTCTTAACCTTCCAGCACCGGGCAGGTGTCAGCCCCTATACATCTTCTTTCGAATTAGCAGAGACCTGTGTTTTTGGTAAACAGTCGCTTGGGCCTATTCACTGCGGCTGACCAATTGGTCAGCACCCCTTCTCCCGAAGTTACGGGGTCATTTTGCCGAGTTCCTTAACGAGAGTTCTCTCGATCACCTTAGGATTCTCTCCTCGACTACCTGTGTCGGTTTGCGGTACGGGCAGCCTACTTCTCACTAGAAGCTTTTCTCGGCAGTGTGACATCGGATACTTCGGTACTTAATTTCCCTCCCCATCACAACTTGTCCTTAAGAGAAAAAGCATTTGACTCTTTCTCAGACTTGTTGCTTGGACACGCTATTCCAGCAGCGTGCACATCTTAGCCTCCTGCGTCCCTCCATTGCTCAAACAAAGCAGACTGGTACAGGAATATCAACCTGTTGTCCATCGCCTACGCCTTTCGGCCTCAGCTTAGGTCCCGACTAACCCTGGGCGGACGAGCCTTCCCCAGGAAACCTTAGTCATTCGGTGGACGGGATTCTCACCCGTCTTTCGCTACTCATACCGGCATTCTCACTTCTAAGCGCTCCACAAGTCCTCACGATCTTGCTTCAACGCCCTTAGAACGCTCTCCTACCATAGAACCATTGGTTCTATCCGTGGCTTCGGTATCTTGTTTAGCCCCGGTACATTTTCGGCGCAGGGCCACTCGACTAGTGAGCTATTACGCACTCTTTAAATGATGGCTGCTTCTAAGCCAACATCCTAGTTGTCTAAGCAGCCCCACATCCTTTTCCACTTAACAAGAATTTGGGGACCTTAGCCGACGGTCTGGGCTGTTTCCCTTTCCACTACGGATCTTATCACTCGCAGTGTGACTCCCGGATCTACATCTGTGGCATTCGGAGTTTATCAGGATTCGGTAACCCGATAAGGGCCCCTAGTCCAAACAGTCGCTCTACCTCCACGATGCATATTATCCGAGGCTAGCCCTAAAGCTATTTCGGAGAGAACCAGCTATCTCCAAGTTCGATTGGAATTTCTCCGCTACCCACACCTCATCCCAGCATTTTTCAACATACTTGGGTTCGGGCCTCCAGTGCATTTCACTGCACCTTCACCCTGGACATGGGTAGGTCACTTGGTTTCGGGTCGACGACGGCATACTCTACGCCCTATTCAGACTCGCTTTCGCTGCGGCTCCACCTCTTCGGTTTAACCTTGCATGACATCGTCACTCGCCGGTCCATTCTACAAAAGGTACGCCATCACCCCTTAACGGGCTCTGACTACTTGTAAGCACACGGTTTCAGGTGCTGTTTCACTCCCCTTCCGGGGTTCTTTTCACCTTTCCCTCACGGTACTGGTTCACTATCGGTCACTAGGGAGTATTTAGGCTTGGGAGATGGTCCTCCCGGATTCCGACGGAATTTCTCGTGTTCCGCCGTACTCAGGATCCCGGCTAGGCAAGGTTGGATGTCGCATACGGGGCTTTCACCCTGTCTCGCATGACTTTCCAGTCATTTCTGCTATCCTCGCTTGTCCATGTCGCCAGTCCTACAACCCCTGAAGGCAAGCCTTCAGGTTTGGCCTCTTCCCGTTTCGCTCGCCGCTACTCGGGGAATCGCATTTTGCTTTCTCTTCCTGCAGGTACTGAGATGTTTCAGTTCCCCACGTCTACCTTACCCGCAGCTATGTATTCACTGCGGGTATATCACTTGATGAAAAGTGATGGGTTTCCCCATTCGGAAATCTCCGGATCAAAGCTTACTTACAGCTCCCCGAAGCATATCGGTGTTCGTCCCGTCCTTCATCGGCTCCTAGTGCCAAGGCATCCACCGTGCGCCCTTATTCACTTAACCTGACGGTCAAGGGTATTTATAGCGATGAGAGTTTCGTTGTAAAACAAAACTGTTCTCAATTTCTATTTCTCGGTGTTGTTTCTTAACATTTGTGTTTGTTATAAATCAACTATCCAGTTTTCAAAGAACAAAGTCCGAAGGACATACATCCCTCAAAACTAAACAAAGTAAAAACAACGTGTACAGGGTTCCGTTTGCCCTAATGGCAATATCCTTAGAAAGGAGGTGATCCAGCCGCACCTTCCGATACGGCTACCTTGTTACGACTTCACCCCAATCATCCATCCCACCTTCGGCGGCTGGCTCCCAGTAAAGGGTTACCCTACCGACTTCGGGTGTTACAAACTCTCGTGGTGTGACGGGCGGTGTGTACAAGACCCGGGAACGTATTCACCGCGACGTTCTGATTCGCGATTACTAGCGATTCCAGCTTCATGCAGGCGAGTTGCAGCCTGCAATCCGAACTGAGAATGGCTTTAGGAGATTAGCTAAACCTCGCGGTCTCGCAACTCGTTGTACCATCCATTGTAGCACGTGTGTAGCCCAGATCATAAGGGGCATGATGATTTGACGTCATCCCCGCCTTCCTCCGGTTTATCACCGGCAGTCTCGCTAGAGTGCCCAACTGAATGCTGGCAACTAACAATAGGGGTTGCGCTCGTTACGGGACTTAACCCAACATCTCACGACACGAGCTGACGACAACCATGCACCACCTGTCACTCTGTCCCCGAAGGGAAAGCCCAGTTTCCTGGGTGGTCAGAGGATGTCAAGATCTGGTAAGGTTCTTCGCGTTGCTTCGAATTAAACCACATGCTCCACCGCTTGTGCGGGTCCCCGTCAATTCCTTTGAGTTTCAGCCTTGCGGCCGTACTCCCCAGGCGGAGTGCTTAATGCGTTAGCTCCAGCACTGAAGGGCGGAAACCCTCCAACACTTAGCACTCATCGTTTACGGCGTGGACTACCAGGGTATCTAATCCTGTTCGCTCCCCACGCTTTCGAGCCTCAGCGTCAATTACAGACCAGAAAGTCGCCTTCGCCACTGGTGTTCCTCCATATATCTACGCATTTCACCGCTACACATGGAATTCCACTTTCCTCTTCTGCATTCAAGTCTTCCAGTTTCCAATGACCCTCCACGGTTGAGCCGTGGGCTTTCACATCAGACTTAAAAGACCGCCTGCGCTCGCTTTACGCCCAATAAATCCGGACAACGCTTGTCACCTACGTATTACCGCGGCTGCTGGCACGTAGTTAGCCGTGACTTTCTGGTTAGATACCGTCAAGGAGGCGCCAGTTACTGCACCTCTTGTTCTTCTCTAACAACAGAGCTTTACGATCCGAAGACCTTCTTCACTCACGCGGCATTGCTCCATCAGGCTTTCGCCCATTGTGGAAGATTCCCTACTGCTGCCTCCCGTAGGAGTCTGGGCCGTGTCTCAGTCCCAGTGTGGCCGATCACCCTCTCAGGTCGGCTACGTATCATTGCCTTGGTAAGCCATTACCTTACCAACTAGCTAATACGCCGCGGGGCCATCCATAAGCGACAGCCGAAGCCGTCTTTAATGATCAAAGCATGCGCTAAGATCACCTATGCGGTATTAGCACCCGTTTCCGGATGTTATCCCCCTCTTATGGGCAGGTTCCCCACGTGTTACTCACCCGTTCGCCACTCTTCCGCACTCTGCAAGCAGAGTGCTTCATCGTTCGACTTGCATGTATTAGGCATGCCGCCAGCGTTCGTCCTGAGCCAGGATCAAACTCTCAATTTAAGTTTGAAAGTGCTCATGATAAAAATTGTGAGTTAAACATGTTAACTCGTTTGTGTTGTCTCCGTTCAATAAATTGAACCGAAGACCCCTGCACATTTGGTTGTTTCTACTTTGTTCAGTTTTCAAAGATCCAAGTCATTCAGACGCCGACACAGTGTTGTGTCAACTCATATAATATTACAGGCTTTCAGTTTGGTTGTCAAGAACTTTTTGAAATTAATTTTCGTCGATTCCAAAAATTGTAAGCGTTACCTTTGCCTCTACGACAACTATTTAAGTATAACCTGTTGGTTTTAAAATGTCAACCATTAAATATTAAATCTCATTACTGGAAAACTTCAATATGTTTTGCAGCAACGAGATTAATAATACCAGATTATCCAAAAACCGTCAAGGGTTACAGAATATTTTACCGATTATTTATTTCTTTCTGTTAGTCCGCTATATCAAGCCGCTGTTCGGATCTTATTCTAACGGAAAGAGCGTCCCCGACAAAGGGGGCTCCCCTTCATCTGAAACGCTCTCTGATATCTGTATAAATAAGCAGCAGAAGTTAATCGCTGTTTTCATTTTCAGTGTCAGTATCTTCTGTTTCTGACTCTTCCTCTTCAATCTTTTCTTTTTCCTTGTTTCGTTTCAATTTTGCGATTTCGATCGTACGCATCAGTTTGGAATTTGTTTCTCTATCCCCACTCACAGCTGCTTCGATCGGCTTCACGTCATAGTCTCCTGAAACGTCGCCATAGTATTTATTATAGCGTTTTTTGAACAGCTCGAAAATGTGCGTAACGATGACTTTCACGATTGCATAAATCGGAACACCAAAAATCAGTCCAAACAAACCAAGAAGATCCCCCATGACCAGGAGCACTATGATGATAGTCAGCGGGTGAACATTCAGCTGTTTGCCCATGACGTTCGGTTCGATCAGATTTCCGTCAATAAACTGAACCGCCATCCACACCAGTACAAGCTGAAGGACCATCCACCACGAGTCGATCAGGGCAATGATCAAGGCTGGCAGAAACGCCAGTGTCGGCCCTATGTAGGGAATGATCGATGTGAACCCGGCAATAATAGCCAGTATACCGTTATACTGAAGACCTATGATCGTAAAACCGATAAACATCATGACACCGATGGAGGAAGCAATAATAAGCTGCCCCTTAACGTAAGCACCGACTTGTGAATTCACTTCGGAAGATACACGGACCAGGTCTTCTCTCCACTTCGGAGGGGCAACTGCCATCACAGCATGAAAGAAGCGCTGTTCGTCTTTAAGCAGGAAAAAGAGAATGATAGGGAACGTAACAACGACCACGACAATATTGGTTATGCTCGACATAACGCTGGAAAGGCCGCTGAAGCCTTCAGTCAAATACTGATTGATGTTATCAGGAATGCCTGAAATAAAGGTTTCACCCTCTTGTATGAATGAGTCTATTTCTTCTCCAAACGGGAGATTTTGAATCCATCCCGTCACTGATCCAATAAGAGAATCAATAAAGCTGGGGAAACGGTCAATAAAACTGGTGACCTGATTTTGTAATAAAGGGAACAGCAGGACAATACCTAGAATCATTAAACCTACCAGCAGCAAAAAGAGCAGCGAGACGCCATATATCCGCTTGACTTTATGGTTTTCCAGAAAATCTATCAGCGGACTGAACAAATAATAGAGCAGCAGCGCAATCACAAACGGTATCAGTATGTTGGAAACGAGAACTAATATCGGCGTGAAGATATAACTCACCTGGTTGAACAGGAAAAAAACAATGCCTAAGAGTATGATGACACTTAACGTATACACTAGATCAAGCCCACCCAGGAAGTTGATCCATCTGGTTTTTTTCATTTCGATTCCTTCTTTCTATTAAATCTGTCTATAGTAACTATATTATAGAAATTTGCGTGATAATACGAGAGAAAACGTTCATTCATGCAATATGTAATAAAAAGCGGCAGGTGTCAGGGGAGCTTCCCCTTCTGACACCTGCCGCTTTTTGACCTGAAAAGTTGCAATCATTTATTTGTTGTCGATGTTTTTCATCGTCGGGAAGAGCAGCACATCTCTGATCGTGTGTGCATCGGTAAGCAGCATCACTAACCGATCGATGCCGATGCCCAGACCACCTGTTGGCGGCATACCGTATTCCAGAGCTTCAATGAAATCTTCATCGATTTCCTGAGCTTCTTCGTTCCCTTGAGCTTTTTCTTTCATTTGTGCTTCGAAACGTTCGCGCTGATCGATCGGATCGTTCAGTTCGCTGAACGCATTCGCGTATTCGTGTTTCGCAATGAACAGCTCGAAGCGATCAGTGAAGCGTCCATCTTCAGGATTTTTCTTAGCCAGAGGAGAGATCTCCAGAGGATGGCCATAGACGAATGTAGGCTGGACAAGTTTGTCTTCAACAAAGGTTTCAAAGAATTCATTGACAACATGCCCGAATGTCGCATAATCATCGATTTCCACGTTATGTTCTTCAGCCAATTGGCGCGCTTGTTCATCTGTATAAGGCTTGAAGAAGTCGATACCCGTTTCTTCTTTGATCAATTCGACCATATGTCGACGGGCCCATTTGCCGCCCAGCTGGATCGTTTCTTCACCATATGAGATTTCCATTGTCCCCAGCACTTTCTGAGCAACAGACTGGATCAAGTTTTCGGTAAGATCCATCACGTCTTCCATATCATGAAAAGCCGTATACAGTTCCAGCATCGTAAATTCCGGATTATGCGTTGTATCTATGCCTTCGTTACGGAAAACACGGCCGATTTCGTATACTTTTTCCAGTCCTCCGACAATGAGACGCTTCAGGTGCAGCTCGATTGCGATACGCATGTAAAGCTCCATATCCAGAGCGTTGTGATGGGTATCGAATGGTCTTGCCGCCGCACCACCTGCGATATTGTGAAGCAGTGGAGTCTCAACTTCCAGATAGTCCAGATTGTTCAGATGGTTTCTGATTTCCTGGATGATCTGACTGCGTTTAGTGAACCGTTCAAAGCTTTCCTCATTCGCTATCAGATCAAGATAACGCTGACGGTATTTCTGCTCGACATTCGTCAGACCATGATATTTATCAGGCAACGGACGCAGAGCTTTGGACAGATACGTCAGCTCCTGGGCGCGGACAGTCACTTCACCCGTATTTGTCTTCATGACCGTTCCTTCGATTCCGAAGAAGTCACCCAGATCGGCCTGTTTAAAGCTTTCATACTGCTCGTCTCCAACGGCATCTTTGCGGACGTATAACTGGATCAGACCATTCTTGTCTTTCAAATGGGCAAATCCCGCTTTACCTTTCCCACGTTTAGTCATCAGACGCCCGGCTACCTTAACTGTGATTCCGGCATCATGCAGTTCATCTTTGGATTTTTCATCAAAGGTTTCATGCAGTTCCGATGAATAATGGGTACGCTCGTAACGGGACCCAAACGGGTCGATACCGCGTTCTTTCAGTTCATTCATTTTTTCACGACGCACGACTAATTGATCGGTCAAATTTTCTTGTGTTTGATTCTCTTGAGACACTCCAGACACTCCATTCTTTGCTTTGATTTCATACTTAAAATGTTAATGCTCTCTTGCTTTTTTCTGTCTGCATTTATTTCATAGTCACCGAACAGTTCTTTCACATTTCATACTGGATTATCGTACCATAACTAGCCGTGGTCATAAAGAAAAACATTGAAAAGGTTACGGCTTGTCTGTTTCCGTCATCAAGTTACGCAGTTCTTCTTCACTGTAGTGATATGTCGTACGGCAAAAGTGACATTCGGCTTCTGCGCCATGATCTTCATCGATCATAGCCTGGATTTCTTTTTCGCCTAAAGATACGATAGCATCCTTGAACCGCTCTTTGGAACAATTGCACTTAAAGGCTACCGGCATTGTTTCGATAATACGGGCTGACTGATTCGTCACCAGACGCTCAAGTATCTGTTCGGGTGTTTCCCCCTCATCCATCAACTTGGAAATCTGCGGCAGGTCAGCAATAGCTTCTTCGATTTTAGCAATGGTTTCCTCTTCTGCATCGGGCAGTACCTGAATCATGAATCCGCCGGCAACTTTCACCGTTTCATCAGGATTGACTAGTACTGACAGACCCACGGCAGAAGGAACCTGTTCACTGTTTGCCATGTAATACGTGAAGTCTTCACCAAGTTCACCGCTCACCAGCGGGACCTGGCCCACAAAGGGTTTTTTCATATTCAAATCTTTGCTGACGGTCAGCATGCCGCCCGTCCCGACCGCACCTCTGACATCAATCTTTCCCTGCTCATTCAACGGCAGACTTACCTGAGGATTCTTGATATAGCCTTTGGTTTCGCCTTTACCGTTGCTGTCCACCAGGATATATCCGACAGGGCCTTGTCCGTCGATCCGTACCGTAAGCTTCTCATCACCTTTAAGAGTTGTTCCGAGCAGTGTCGTACCGACCATCGCACGGCCTAAAGCGGCAGTGGCGGCACTCCATGTCTGATGTTTATCCTGAGCCGTTCTGACCATTTCAGTTGCATCCAGGACGTACACACGTATCTGATCACCATAGCCCAAGGCCTTGATTAGTTTGTCTGGCATTTTTTCACATTCCTTTTTAAAAGATTCTCTTGTTTACATGGAAGAATAGGAGGCGAATGATCCGCCGTCCTCTTCTTCATTTCTTAAACTTTCGGTTCTTCGTCTGACTCTTCTTCTGTCTCATCATCTGAGCTGTCTTTCGAATCTTCTGTTTTTTCTTCAAACAGTTTTTCACGTTCTCTTTCTTTTTTCTCACGTGCTGCTTTGACTTCTTCAAAAGATGTACCGATTTCCTCTTCAGCAGGATCACGATCCGCCTCTTCGCTTTCACGAGGGAATTCTGTCGGGACATCCACATTTTTAGAAGGCATTTCGCCCTGTTCGAATAAAGATTTGATCTGTTTCTCGTCCAGTGTTTCCACTTCAAGCAGCTTCTGCGCGATCAGGTCATGCGCATCTTTATGTTCTTCAAGAATGCGTCTTGCTTCAGTGTGCGCTTCATTCAATATACGCAGGACTTCCTGGTCTATCTGATAGGCAAACTGTTCAGAATAAGCTTTAGACTGAGAATAGTCTCTGCCTAAGAATACCTGACCGCCGCCTTCATACTGAACCGGGCCGAGCAGATCGCTCATTCCGTATTCCGTGACCATGCTTCTGGCGATTTGAGTCGCCTGCTGGAAGTCATTGGATGCACCACTTGACTGAGAATCGAAGATGAGTTCTTCAGCCACACGTCCACCTAAGAGACCGACGATCTGTTCGAACAATTCTTTCTTTGTCATCAGGAAGCGGTCTTCTTTTGGTAGCATGATGGCATAGCCACCGGCTCTACCGCGGGGCACGATCGTCACTTTATGGACGATGCGCGCATCACTCAGGACAAGGCCGACGATCGTATGACCTGCTTCATGATAAGCGACCATCGAACGTTCGGTAGCAGAAATGACTCGGTCTTTCTTGGCCGGACCTGCAATGACCCGGTCATGCGCTTCGTCGACATCGACCGCTTCGATCTGCTTGCTGTCACGTCGTGCGGCAACCAGCGCTGACTCGTTCAGCAGATTTTCCAGATCGGCACCTGAAAACCCAGGGTGTTCGTCTGGCAATTACTTTCAAATCAACATTTGAAGCCAGAGGTTTGTTCTTAGCATGCACTTTCAGAATCGCTTCACGGCCTTTGACGTCCGGTCTGCCGACCATGATCCGTCTGTCAAAGCGTCCCGGACGGAGCAGAGCAGGGTCAAGGACATCCTGGCGGTTTGTAGCCGCAATGACGATGACCCCTTCGTTCCCTGTAAACCCGTCCATCTCAACCAGGAGCTGGTTAAGTGTCTGTTCACGTTCATCGTGTCCGCCGCCCATACCGGCGCCACGCTGACGACCGACGGCATCGATCTCATCGATAAAGATAATGGCCGGCGCTGTCTTCTTGGCATTCTCAAACAAGTCTCTTACACGACTTGCTCCGACACCGACGAACATCTCAACGAATTCAGAACCTGAAATCGAGAAGAACGGTACACCGGCTTCACCCGCGACTGCTTTAGCAAGGAGGGTTTTACCTGTTCCGGGAGGTCCTTCTAAAAGAACACCTGCGGGAATACGTGCACCCAGGTTTGCGAAGCGCCTTGGATCTTTCAGGAATTCAACGATTTCAACTAATTCTTCTTTCTCTTCATCCGCACCCGCGACATCCGAGAAACGTACTTTACTGGTTTTAGCGTCGCTTTCTTTCGCTTTGGATTTCCCAAAGTTCATGACACCGCGACCGCCGCCGCCGCCACCGCCGCCTTGTCCAGCCTGACCCATCATGAAATAGATGAATCCGACAAACAGCAATAGGGGCAGGAATGAAAAGAGAAGACTTGTCCAGATGCCTGTCGTCGGTTCTTCAACGGAAACGAGATTGACTTCGTTTTCTCTGGCGAGCTGATACATTTCTTCCACTATATTATCGTTTTGCAGAATGAAGGTTGTAAACTGGGTCGCATCTTCCTCTTGCAGTCCACCGAAAATATTTACATCCTGTTCCTGTTCAATTTCTACTTCCTGGCCTTCGCGAAACTGACCAGTGATCTCATATACACCTGCGGTAGGCTGTACCTGAAATTCTTCTACACGATCTTCTTCTAAATAATCAATGAATTCAGTCGAACTTACACTCTCTGAAACCTGATCTTGTCCGCCACTCGTCGCCCAACTTGCAATTCCAATTACCGCAAGAAACACGATGACGTAGAAGAGGCCACTTTTGAAAAATCCTTTCTTCATGTCATCCTCCATTTATCACTAGTATTTTTTATTATTTTAGCGTGACTTAAAATATTAGTCTTAACTATGTTAACACACTTGACCATTTTTGACTATGAATTTTGTTTGATGATTGTGCAACAGCTTTATGATATAAGCATACCGCAGCACGGCAGCTGTCAGCTTACTGATAAATTTCAGGTTTCAGTATCCCGATAAACGGCAGATTACGGTAATTTTCAGCATAGTCCAGTCCATAACCGACAACAAACTCATGTGGCACATTGAAGCCGACCCAGTCTGCATGTATGTCGATCTTTCGTCCCGTTGGCTTGTCCAGGATCGTCACGATCTTAACCGAAGCCGCTTTACGGTACTTGAACATATCTTTCAGATAAGCTAGCGTACCGCCTGTATCGATGATATCTTCCACAAACAGGACGTGGCGTCCTTCCACATTCGTATCCAGGTCTTTCAAAATTTTCACTTCACCGGAAGAGACCATTTCGTTTCCGTAACTCGAAACGTCCATAAAATCGATTTCCAGATAGATATCCATCTGTTTGATCAAGTCAGCCATGAAAGGCAGTCCGCCTTTTAATACACCCACGAGTAAAGGATTCTTACCGGCGTATTCTTTTGAAAGAATTGCCCCGAGTTCTTTTACTTTATCCTGGATTTCTTCTTCAGTGATCAGAATGCTTTCCATATCTTTTTTCATGATCTTATCTCCTTTTTGAGTATGATTATTTAATCGTTATTTGCCTGCTGATAGACAAGCACGTAGCTTATTGTATCAGTTAAATGGTCGAGTGACAACGGCGATTCTTTATAACCGGGCACCCAGATGATCTCCCCGCTGCTGTCCGCAATGATCCATGCTTCATCGCGTTTTTTCTGCGGTACTTTCTGATCGATAAACATATCTTTGAGTTTCTTCGAGCCTCCGAGGCCTTTCACTTTCATTTTATCTCCGGGTTTACGGTGTCTCACGATCAAAGGCAGACTGATCTGCTTTTTATTCAAATAAATCATTTTACACGTTCTGCTGTCCAAAGTTTTAAAATTCTCAAGGGAAAACAGACCAATCTGCTCATCCTTATCCAGTTCTTTCCACTGATCGACTGCCAGGTTGATAACGCTGTTCTTCCGCTGTAGATTTGCTGCTTGATCTTTATCCTCTTTTTCGATACGGCATACCGCGTATTCTTTTCTGGCAATGTACCTGCCGGGTAATTCAAATACAGTATTCGGACCGCCAGTGACAAACCATTCAAGGAGCAGGTCGATATGTTTTCGGGTGACCAGGTAGGCTTTTTGACCGCTGAGTTTCTTGAATGCACGCCGCAGCATTATTTTCTGCAAGGCGGCTTCCTGATTTAACAGGGAGGAAAGATCGATCTGCATCCCTCTGTCAGTGACCCGAAAAGAACGGCTCAGCTCCTTACTGATCAGGGGGTCGGCGACTTCAAGTAAATCTCTGATATCATTCGAGAATTCGCGGATATGTCGCTCCACTGAAGTATTCTCCTTTTTCAGTGCAGGAATAATGTCATTGCGGTAGCGGTTGCGGGTGTAAACCAGGGAGCGGTTGCTTTCGTCTTCTTTCCAGGGGATCTCATTCACCTTGGCGTAGTTCAGAATCTGCGTTTTCGAATAAGGAAGGAGAAGGCGGATGATCCGTTTCTCCTTTTCCCTTCTTACAGTCGGGATGCCTGTTAGTTCCTCTAATGAACTTCCGCGGACAAGCCGCATCAGGACTGTTTCAACCTGATCATCCTGATGATGGGCAGTCAGGATGATGTGACTGTCCGTTTTTTCGGCAACCTTGTGGAAGAACTGATACCGTACTTTTCTGGCCGCCTCTTCCACACCCGAATCAGGGTGCGCGGACTCCGGCCATTGATGTGTATAAACGGGCACATCATATTTTTTCATCCATGCTTTTATAAAGTTTTCTTCTTCATCGGATTCTTTTCTTAAATGATGGTTCACGTAAGCAACTGCAGTATGAGGTTTATATTCAGCAGGAAGATGATTGAGCAGTTCGAAGAGAACCATCGAGTCCACTCCACCGGAAACACCTATGACGACTGTTTCTCCGGCGTGCCAGTAGCGTTCTGTTTTTATCTGATCCAAAAAGCTGTCAGCTAAATTCACCATGTCTCACCTTCCGTTCCTGCACTGATATCGAGCGTTATTTAATAATAAGTAAAAAGGATTCAGGGATGCCCCTAAACCCTTTGTTCTATTTATTAGATTGAACTGATCAACCTTTGCGGCCGCCACGCCCGCCGCGTTTGTTTTCTGTGTGACGTTTGAGAGAAGTCAGGCGATCTTCACTGTCTTTCAGGAATGAACTCATCAGTGAATCAAAATCGTCTTTTTTCGCTGCAGGACGTTTATTCGGAGTACTCTGGCGTCCTCTGCTGGATGGTTTTGGCTTGGAAGCCTCAGCTGCAGGTTTCTCTTGAGCCTTACGTATAGATAATCCGATCTTTCCATCATCAGCAATCGACAATACTTTCACTGTAATGGTCTGACCGACTTCCAACTCTTCGTTGATGTTCTCAACGTAACTGTCTGATACCTCACTAATGTGCACTAACCCTGTCTTATTATTGCCCAGGTCAATAAATGCACCAAAATTAGCAATACCCGTAACTTTACCTTCTACTTTGCTTCCAACTTCAATCGCCATGTTTTCTATGTTGCCTCCTAAATAATTTGGGTTAATTATACCATGTTAAAAAACGAGAATAAAGACAAATATAAATGTTTGTGAATCTTTTTTTAATATCGTTCGTGTTTCAGTCAGCTTCTTCCTCATCCTGCTCATTTTCAAAGATGACTGATCCTTCTTCGGTCACTTCGGTATGATCGGGATTTCTGTCGTCCGGGAAACTGAAGACGATCTCATTATCTTTTGTCAGATAATATTCGCTGCGTGCCAGCTTGGCTACATATTCCTCGTCTTCCAGCAGACCGATATAATATTCCAGCTCGTCCTGACGCAGATCAAGTGATTCCAGTTCTGCCTGGGCCACTGCTTTTTGTTCTTCCAGCTGCTGGAGCTGATAGTAGTTCCTGACCAGACCACTGCCGACCAGCAGAATAAGCAGCAGGCCTGCGGCGATGATCAGCTGCATCCGTCTTTTCAGTTTTCTTCTGTATTTGAACTCTCTGATACTTTCGAGCGTCTTGTTCTGTATGTATGGATTATCCATGCGTGTAACGCCCGGTTTTTTCTTATCCATATCATAACCCCCTAAATGGATTCCTTCATACTGATGAATTGTTTAAAGTATATCAGTAAACCGCTTCAATGGAAAGAACCTGTCCTCACAATCAAAAAAATACTGCCCAAGCCGGCTCACCTTAATTAACGCTCTTTTAATAATCAGCCGAATCGAGACTGTTTCCCCACTCTATGGTTATTAAACAATATTTTGAGGACTGGAATTATGGTGATCATCCAAAATCAGATCTTACAACTATCATTTCCCTAAACGTAAAAAAATAGTGTTCCCAGGACTCGTCTGAATACCGGCAAGCCTGCCGAACACTATTCTTTCAGGTTGCCGGAACCATCACATAGGACGTCCCTTCAACCTTTATTACTGTTTTACTCAAAAGACTGGTCGTGTGTTTCTTCGATGATCGTGTAGAGATTCTTTGCTTCGTCTTTTTTGGTCGTGTCCCTGATGTCGTCGATCGATACCTTCAGGGTTTTGTTACCGAAACGGATCGTCAGTTCATCACCCACAGCTACCTTGCTGGAGGATTTAGCCGTCTTTCCATTGATCAGGATCCGGTCTTTGTCAGCAATCTCTTTCGCCACAGAGCGTCTTTTGATTATGCGTGATATTTTCAGAAATTTATCAAGTCTCATCTTTCTGCCTCTTTTCTTCTGCTTTTATCTTCTGCCACAATGCATCCACCTCTTTTGGTGTATCAGCTTTCACACCGTCAAATACATGCGGATGCCGTCGTCTGATTTTACGGTTCACCGTTTCAAGTACGTCTTCAAACGTGAACAGCCCTTCCTTTTCAGCTATGCTGGACTGATATAAGAGCTGGACCAGAACGTCCCCGAGCTCTTCCATCCAGTTCTCGCTGTCATCTTTTTCGATAGCGTCTACCAGTTCTTCTGTTTCTTCTCTTAGGTAGCGTATAAGTGACTGAGCTGACTGTTCATTGATCCACACATCACCCTGCTCAGCATCAGTCACTCTATCAATGTAGTACTGCAGCGTTGAAAGTGACGTGACCTGTTCGTCCAGTTCCAAGGGTGGAATGTATAAGGACCTTAAGTTATAGATGCCTTCAAAGCGGTCGATTTCATATAAAGGCATCCACTGTATGGTTTCCTGCCTGCTGCCGGCCGCATCGATAACAGCGACCTCGTGATCATCCGGATATTTTTCCATCAGCGTCAGCTTCACTTCGCCGGCCATCAGGGCATTGAAGACCTGCATGACGATGACATGCTGGCCGGTATTGAGGGTGTCCGGATTCAATTCAAATGAATCCAGCAGCTGAAAGCCTTCCACGGGGTCGACCGTGACAGACTGGAAGAGATCATCGATGAAACTTTTCCCGCCTATGATCTTGACGCTGTCATATGATTTCAATAGATCTTTCACAGATTTTTCCGCAACCATCGGGTGACCGGGCACCGCATAGACGATGTCTCTTCCTTCGGCCAGCTCGATCAGCTTTTTGACGATGGCTGAATATACTTTCTCGAAATCTTTATTGTTCTCCTCATATAAATAATCAAATGATTCAAATCTTACACCATCCGCTTTAAGTTCACTGACAGCGGGATGATCTTCAGTCCTCAAGTAAACAGTATCTGTTTCTTTGAGGATCTTTTCTATTTTGACAGGCATCTGATCTTTATCTCCCGGACCGAGTCCGACGACATGAATGCTATGCATGGTTTCCTCCCTGATCTTTTATTTTTCTTGAGTCTGCTGATCCTGCTCCGCCTGGTCATCTTTTTTCTTTTCATTTTCCAGTCGGTATGCTGCGCAGATTTTTGCGAAGTGGACAAGGGCGTCCAGCCATTCGTTATCCTCCATGGTTTTCGGCACTTTGAAGTCGATAGCGAGTTTTTCCTCCGCCTGCATGTCCGTTTTCATCGGAATGTCTTTCAGCGCCCTGAATATCTCCGACAGCGGATATTGGCGCTTGCCTTCTGGAGAAAATGTTACTGTGATTTTGTTATTTTCTCGCTTGATGTTAGCGATCAGAGCCGTTTCACTGTACATTTTGAGCAGGCCGACAGTCAGGAGGTCCGACACTGCCTGAGGGTAGTCTCCGAAGCGGTCGATCAGCTCGTCCTGCAGTTCAACGAAGTCATCCTCCGAAGAGAACTGACGTATGCGTTTGTACAATTCGATCTTTTGTCTCTCATCTTCGACATACGTCCCCGGAAGATAAGCATCCACCGACAGGTCCATTTCCACATTCGTCTTGACCTGCGTCTTGTCCCCACGTTTTCTGGCCACTGCTTCAGAAAGCATCTGAGAGTAAAGATCAAACCCGACACTGTCGATGAACCCGTGCTGCTGCTGGCCGAGCAGGTTCCCAGCTCCGCGGATGGCCAGGTCCCGCATCGCGATCTTGAAGCCGGAGCCCAGTTCCGTGAAGTCCTTAATGGCCTGGAGCCGCTTTTCACTCACTTCTGTCAGTACTTTATTGGGCTGATGCATGAAATAAGCATAAGCGATCCGGCTGCTCCGCCCGACACGTCCTCTCAGCTGATAGAGCTGAGACAATCCCATCCGGTCAGCATCTTCTACGATGAGAGTATTTACATTCGGAATGTCCACACCGGTTTCAATGATCGTTGTGGTCACGAGCAAGTCGAACTCGCCTTGGACGAACTGATAGAGGACATTCTCCAGCTGATTCTCGCTCATCTGACCATGAGCATGGGCGATGCGAGCCTCAGGAACGAGTTTCTGCAGTTCATCCGCCCGCTGTTCGATCGTACTTACGCGGTTATGCAGATAAAACACCTGACCCCCGCGTGCCATTTCTCTCTGGATGGATTCCTGCACCACAGGCGAATTCATTTCCATCACATACGTCTGCACCGGATACCGGTTGGCCGGAGGCGTTTCAATGACAGACAAGTCTCTGACCCCCAGCATGGACATGTGCAGCGTCCGCGGGATCGGTGTGGCTGTCAGCGTCAGAACGTCCACCTCGTTCTTCAGCTGCTTGAGTCGTTCTTTATGCTCGACCCCGAAGCGCTGTTCTTCATCGACGATCAAGAGACCCAGATCCTGAAAGACAATATCCTTGGACAAGACACGGTGTGTGCCCACGACGATATCTACTTTTCCCTTTCTGAGCTTTTCGACGGTCTCATTCAGCTGCTTGCCCGTTCTGAAACGGCTCAAAAGACCGATTTCCACAGGAAAGTCAACGAAGCGTTCGAGCATCGTTTCATAATGCTGCTGCGCCAGGACAGTGGTCGGGACCAAAAAGGCGACCTGCTTTCCGTCCTGGACCGCTTTAAAGGCTGCCCGCATGGCTACTTCCGTTTTCCCGTATCCGACGTCTCCCACAAGCAGACGATCCATAGGTTTCGGTTTTTCCATGTCCCGCTTCACTTCTCTGATCGAACGCATCTGATCTTCCGTTTCTGTATAGGGGAAAGCTTCGTCGAAATCATCCTGAAAAGAGTCATCTTCGGTGAAGGCATAACCGACCTTCTCTTCCCGAGCGGCGTAGAGCTTGATCAGATCGTCCGCGATATCTTCCACCTGAGCCGCGACTTTATTTTTCGTCTTCGCCCAGGATGTGCCTCCGAGTTTGTTCAGCTTCGGTGTTTTCCCTTCAGAGGAAACATACTTTTGAAGCAGGTTCAGCTGGGTCACTGGAATAAACAACCGGGAGGTATCGCTGTAGACCACGGAAAGGTAATCCTGATGGACCCCGCCGATCTCCATCGTCTCCATGCCTGTGAACTGACCGATCCCGTGATTCACATGAACCACATAATCGCCTTTTTCCAGTTCCGAATAGCTCTTGAGCCTTTCCGCATTGGTGATCGTCTGACGCCGCGGTTTTTTCTTCGGTATCCGGTTGAACAGTTCCTTTTCTGTCAGCACGGCGAGTTTCTCCTGAGGCAGTTCAAAGCCTGTCTGCACGCTTGACGTGATGACCTGAGTCAGTCCCGGTCTTAGCGTGCCGTCTTTGGACAGGATACTTTTTATTTCGAAATTCAAAAGGGTCTGATGCACCTTCTCCGCCCGCTCTTCACTTTCAGTCATCACTACGACGGTGTACTCCTGTTTTTTCCATCGTTCCATTTCGGTTTTCACCAGCGGCATCTGACCGAAAAACTTCTGCATGGTCCGGTACTGAAAAGGATGGATAGCATCCAGCTTAAGTCCCTGCATGCCTTTTTGAAACAAGGCGAAATGAAGCTGTGACTGAGAGGCCCGCTTGAGAGATTCTCTGAAGGACAGCGAAAAGGACTGATCATAAAGGATATTGCCATCGGAAAGCTGGCTGGTCATCCACTGAGCTTCTTCTTCATCCAGCCGGGCCTCATTTTCCAGGATCCGCGGGTATTCATCCATGACCAGAACGGCTTCTTTGGAGGCATAGTCTATGACCGTAGCCTTGTCTTTATATAGAAGGTCCGTATACTTCGCCAGTTCCTCTGTATACGTTTCTTCTCTGATGGCCTCCATGACAGCATTGGTATTCTCGGTCAGCTGCTCCCTGCGCTCTTCTTCCTTTACCTTCTTCAGCGAGCGTGAGAGTGCTTTGTCAAAGCGTTTGAGTATCTCCTCTTTCTCGTCCACGTTCAGCAGGGCATCCGTAGCGGGTATAACTTTTACCTGCTTTACATTGTGACTGGAACGCTGTGTATCCGCATCAAAGTAACGCAGCGAATCCACTTCAACGTCGAAGAGCTCGATCCGGACGGGACTTTCTTCCGTCAGCGGGTAAATATCGATAATTCCCCCGCGGATACTGTATTCACCCGGAGTCGTCACCTTCTGTTCACGGCGATACCCCATTTCTGTCAGTCTGAGCGTTACTTGTTCCAGATCCACGTCGCCCCCTAAAGTAAAGGATAACTCCGCCTCACGGAACTCCTCGGGACTGGGCAGAATCTTGCGTGCCCCGGCGAGCGGGACCACCACGATCCCCGGTTCTTCCTTCAGCAGGAAATCCAAGGCTTTTACCCGGTCCGCTCTCGCTTCGGGCGAGGCCACAGCCATTTCTGCATGGAGCATGTCGTCAGCGGAGAACAGAAAGAGCTGATCTTCAGGTATTAGACCGGTCAAGTCAGCGATCATCTGATTCGCATAGTACAGATTCTGAGTGAACACGATGACAGGCTTCTGCTTTTCTTCAAGCAGCGCCTGAAGCATCAGTGTTCGTGCCGAACCGGCGATCCCTGTCAGCAGCTGACGGCTCTGTTTTGAGATCGTATCAAAAACATCCTGAAATGAAGGCTTGCTGCTTAGAAATGTGTGTAATTGTGACACGCTGATTAACTCCTTTTTTCTCAATTGAATTGCGTCATCGTATCCATGTAAGTATGGCCTTCTGTCCAGTACACTGCTGCATCAGCCGCTTTTTTAACAGCAAACAGCATATTTTCATGATCGGATTTATGGAAAGGACTGAGGACATGCGACACGACCGACTGGTTTTCAAACGGACGGCCCACACCTACACGCAGACGATTGAAGTTTTTCGTGCCTATGTGATCGATGATGTCCTTGATGCCGTTATGTCCACCTGCGCCGCCTTTTTGCCTCAAACGGATTTTCCCTACAGGCAGATCCATATCGTCATAGACTACCACGATGTCTTCAGCCGACAAATCGTAGTAGTCCAGCCACTGTCTGACGGAACGTCCGGAATCATTCATATAGGTCTGCGGTTTTACCAGTATCACTTTTTCCGAGCTCTATCATGCCTTCAGCATAAACCGATTCAAAGTTGGAACGGTTGAAAATCCAGCCTTTCTGATAAGCGATCTCGTCCAGCGTGATAAAGCCGATATTGTGTTTTGTTTTTGCGTATTTCCCACCGGGGTTGCCCAGTCCGATTATTAGTTTCATACATTGTCTCCTTATACATACATTAGCCGGCAGTTGAAGGGAATCCCTTTTCTGTCCTGCCGTTCTGTCTGATTCTGGTATAAAATAGTCTTGAACACACAAAAAAGCTGAACGGTGACGTCCAGTCTTTTTTATTATTCTACTATTATAACATAATTTTAATCATTGACCCACTTGATAGCAGTCAGGTTTTTTTGATGAATTTCTGCCGGCAGGAGGGACAGGTCACACGAATTTTCTTTCTTCCCCTTGGAACTCTGATCTTCTGTCTGCAGTTCGGACATTTAGTTATTTTAAAGGTTTTCCTTTGTATCCAGCGGTTTCTGTATTTTCTATAACTGGACAAAACAGACTGTTTGACTTTGATATACTGCTGCAGTTCTTTGCGACGGTTCGCTTTTTCTTTGGAAACAATACGCAGCGCACCGAAAGCGATTGAAGCGAGTCCCAATACGCTCAGCAGCATCCCTTGAGAAAAGTTGCTGAACACCCCTAATATCAGTCCGGCTATTATCAGGGTCTTTGAAAATTCATCGTAGCCATAGCGGCCTTTCATATAAAAAAGCACTTTGCTGATCCATTGCATCATATTCATTCCTTTGTAGAGTTTCTTGTGGATTGCTGTACAGTTTACATACGCCAGTATACAGGATATTTATAAAGAAACAATGAAGAACACAAAAAGCCGCAAGATCCTCTGAAAGAATCTTGCGGCTGCCTGTATTTTTGCTGATACGGCTAGTTGGCTGAAATAATGACGTCTTCATATCTTGTCAGCTCTTCGGCATCGGCTTCGTCGCCGACTTCCCAGAGATCTTCTTCCGATACACCGACCTGATATTGCTGGTCTTCATCAGAGGCACTCGCCGTGTATGTGAATTCGCCTTCCGCGACTTCCGGCTTTTCAATGACTTCGCCGTCCTGAATGACGAAAGCAAAGACTTCTTCAACATCTTCGCCTGATTCGGCTAATCCGTTCACGGTCGCTTCACCATTTTCAGGAGTAAAGACATACCCGTCCTGTGACCATGATCCGCCACTTACGGTCAGTCCGATAGAAGAGGTATAGTCCAGATCTTCACCGATACCGTCGATGATGTCATGGGCGCTTTCTTCTGTATCTTCAGCAGCTTCTTCAGTTTCTTCACCTGTATCTTCAGCAGTATCTTCTGTCTCATCCACAGTTTCTTCAACTGCATCTTCTGTATCTTGCGTTTCATCGGTCTCGCATGCGGCTAAAGCGAAAGATGAGATCGCCAGCAGACTTACTAATTTCTTGTAATCCATTATTATTCATTCCTCCCAGATTCTTGTATCTGAATCACTACACCTGTGCAGCAACTCAGACAGTTTTGATTCGAGGTAATAATACCATATAAAAAATCGGAGTACAATTATTTTAACGCGGTATGACACTATTTACAGCGTTGTACATACATCCGCTTTCGTCAATTCCATTTGCTTGACTAAGTCCTCTTTCACTTATATCATAAGGAGACTGCGTGGTTTATAATCTGGATGATCTTTTACTTTTCAAACTAAATATGGCAACTATACCACCCGTATCATCCATGATTGCTCAATTGTATTGACTTTAACTGTTAATACTTTTATTATAGTAATGCTTGTCACTAAGTTCTGTCTGTAAACCGACAGTTCAGGTCTATACCAATATAATATAATTCGTTCTCTGGAAGGTGGAAAAAATAATGTGTGGAATCGTAGGATACATTGGAAGAAAAGATGCTAAAGATATTCTGCTTCATGGACTGGAAAAACTGGAATACCGCGGGTACGACTCAGCTGGTATATACGTTATGAATAAAGCGCACGACGGGCATTTATTCAAGGAAAAAGGCCGGATCGCCGCTTTACGTGAAAAAGTCGACGGAAACGTTGAAGCGACTGCCGGAATCGGTCATACACGCTGGGCTACACATGGCGCTCCAAGCGTCCGCAATGCCCACCCGCATCAGTCATCAGAGCGAACGCTTCACGATCGTTCATAACGGCGTCATTGAAAACTATCAGGAAGTCAAAGACGCTTACTTGCCGGATGTTGAACTTAAGAGTGATACAGATACCGAAATCATTGTTCAGCTGATTGCCTGGTTCGTGGAAAATGACGAGCTGACACCTGTCGATGCCTTCAAGAAAGCCATCGTTGCTCTGGAAGGCTCTTATGCGATCGCCCTAATGGACAGCGAAAACCCGGATGTCATTCTTGCTGCGAAAAACAAGAGCCCGCTTCTGCTCGGCAAAGGCGATGGCTTCAACGTCATCTGCAGTGATGCCATGGCTATGATCAAGGAAACCAATCAGTTTGTGGAACTGATGGACAAGGAAGTTGCAACAGTCACACGTGAATCCCTGATCATCGAAAACTACAGCGGAGACGTCATCGAGCGTGACTCTTACACTGCTGAAATCGATTCAGATGATCTGGAAAAAGGCACTTACCCTTATTACATGCTGAAAGAAATCGACGAACAGCCTGCTGTGATGCGCAAGATTTTACTTAAATATCAGGACGACAAGGGCCATTTGTCTGTCGATCAGGCTATCGTTGATGAAATGCTGGATGCTGACCGTATTTACGTCATTGCTGCCGGAACCAGCTATCATGCCGGTTTAGTAGGTAAGGAACTGATTGAAAAGATGACTCACATCCCTACCGAAGTGCATGTATCCAGTGAATTCGGCTACCATACACCGATCCTGTCGGAAAAACCGTTCTTTATCTTTATCTCTCAAAGCGGAGAAACAGCAGACAGTCGTCAGGTTCTTGTGAAGACGAACGCACTTGGGCATCCATCACTGACAGTGACGAATGTGGCCGGTTCGACCCTGTCACGCGAGTCCAACTTTACGCTGCTGTTACATGCCGGACCCGAGATCGCTGTCGCCTCAACAAAAGCCTATACAGCTCAGATTGCTGTGTTAGCCATCTTGAGTGAAGTCATCGGCCTGAAAAAGGGCATCCTGAAAAAAGACCGAATGCTGCATGATATCGGGATCGTTGCCAATGCCATGCAGGCAATCGTTGATGACAAGGAAAAAATCGAAGAGCTTGCAGCTGAATATCTGAGTGTTTCACGCAACGCCTTCTATATCGGACGCGGAATGGATTACCATGTTGCTCTGGAAGCGGCACTGAAATTGAAAGAAATTTCCTATATCCAGACGGAAGGTTTCGCAGCCGGCGAACTTGAAACACGGAACCATCGCACTGATCGAAGAAGGCACACCGGTCATTGCCATCGTCACAGAAAAATCCGTTGCCCGGACATACGAGAGGCAACCTGCAGGAAACAAAAGCCCGTGGAGCACATACGATGGTCATTTCCATGGATGGACTCAGCCGTCCCGGACGATCACATCGTGATTCCACAGGTCAATCCGATCCTGTCTCCGCTCGTCAGTGTTTTACCGACACAGCTGCTTTCATACTATTGCAGCCTGCACCGCGGAAACGACGTAGACAAACCGCGTAACCTCGCAAAATCCGTAACTGTTGAATAAATTAATTGAAGAAGCTGCAGTATCCGTCTCGACGGATGCTGCAGGCTTCTTTCTGTTTATAAGGTAAGAAATCGGGACTCGATTTCTGACAGCTTCTGTTTTCCTGGGTCATTTAGTGAAAATGACAGTTTATTGACTTTCGCGTTCTGTTCTCTAGTTAAAAGGCGTATATCATTGCTTTATAAGACGTTCGTGGCATGTGATTCGTGCTGAAGGTCGCATATCGGTACTTTATACGACTTTCCCCCTCGATTCTTCTGCTTGAAAGGCGTATAACCGTAATTTATACACCTTTCGCGCTCTGTTTTCTTCACTGAAGGTCGCACATCTGCTCTTTATACGTCCTTCAGCTTCTGTTCTTCAACCTGAAGGGTCTATATCTGCACTTTATGCGCCTTTCGCCCTTTTTCTCACAGCGAAAGGCGCATATAGCTGATTTCAAATTTCTGCTTCTGTTTTTCCGAAAAAGAAAAAACAGCCAGACAGATAAACGCCCTATCTGTCCGGCTGTTTCTATCTAATTCAGCTGTTTTTCCAGTTATGATACAAGCGGTCCATCATGCTCGAAACACGCTGGCCGATTTCTTTATAGGATTTTGTTTCCAGGTTCGCCAGAGAGACGCGGACGGTCCACTTGCTTGAGCCGAATGCTTCAGCTTTCAGGAGCATCAGCCGCTCTTCTTCCGCGAGTCTGGCGACGATGTCTGTCATGGTCCAGTTTTCCTCCACGTATGTTTTGAAAGGCAGACCGAACCGTTTTTCCATCCACCAGTCAAAGTCGATTTCGCAGTAATAAGCCGTGTTCAAGCTTTTATACGGAATAGACATTTCCAGAGAATCGTAAAGCAGCTGGCCTCTTGTCTGACAGATATCCATGACTTCTTTTTTGTATTCATCTTCCTCGTCCATCAATGCATATAAACTGAACAGTGTCATCATAACCTGCTGCGGAGCAGACAGACCGGCGGCGTGATTCAAAGCCACCGAGCGGCTGTCCGCTACCAGGCGGTCAATGAATGACAGGGCTCTCGGATCAGAGGTCAGTGTTCCGTACCGCTCATCCAGTGCTTCTTTCTTGGCTTCCGGCAGTTCTCGGAGGCGTCTGTCAAAGACGTTGTCCTTCGCCAGCGCGATCGTTCCGACACGCCAGCCTGTGGCTCCGAAGTACTTGGAGTAAGAATAAATACAGGCGGTATTGTAAGGAATCGCAGTGAACAGTGACGTGAAGTCTTTCAGGAACGTCCCGTAGACATCATCCGACAAGATCATCAAGTCAGGATTATCCTTTTTGACGATGTCTTTCATCTGATCGATCGAGTCTTCATAAATCGCGTTCGCTGTCGGATTACTTGGGTTCACGACAAAGACGGCCTTGATTTCATCATCTCTCAAACGGTCCAGTTCCTTTTCTGAAAACTGGTAGCTTCGCTGACCGTCGATCTCCATCAGTTCGGACCGGATATACTCGACGTCAAAGCCGTATTCCGGCAGTTCAGGAATTTCCATATAAGGTGCAAAGGTCGGGATCATCAGGGCTATCTTGTCATGACGTTCCAGCAGGTGATTATTCACCAGTGACTTGAACGTGTAGACGATGCCGGCTGTTCCGCCTTCAACGGCAAAAATGTCAAAAGGAACGGTCGCGGCACTGAACAGTTCGTGATGCAGATACTGTTTGACCGGCTGTTCGCAGGCTGTGAGGATCCGTTCAGGATAAGGATAGTTATCCCCTATACTGTGATCCAGCATCTCTTTCAGCCATTGTTCTCTCGGCATGCCTAATAAGTGTGAACCGTTTTTCCAGATATTCTGTAGAAGTTCTGCCCCGGGTGAATCTTTCTGTTCAATAAAGGCTTCAAAGCGCACTGCCTGGCCTTCTTTAGCCTTGATCATCGTTCCGATCGATTCTTTTTCCTTGCGCATGGTTTCTTTTGTTGCAAATTCGCCCAGCAGGAAGTAGGCTTCTCGTGGGATGGGGGCCGTCCAGTTCGGATTCCCTCGTCCGGCGTTGAGCCATTCTTTGTTTGTTTCTTCATGGACCATTCTTCCTTCAAGGTATAAATTTAATTCAAACGGGCTTAAACTTTCTAAGTTTTGTTTCAAGGTTCCACTCCTATTGTTTTTTGAGTTCCTTAATCTTATTTGATTGCTGACAAGTTGTTCAGGTACTTTGCTGACCGTTAGTGAGTATAACAAATACCCCTGTCAAATCAAAGTTATATGGACCTCAGACTAGATCAGAGTTTTAGACTTATTCTCATTTAATTGTTATATGATTTAAAGATAAAAAAAGAAGGCTCCAAATTTCAGAGCCTTCTCACTTTACTTAATCGTGTTTCTTGAACCATGCCTTGATTTCATTCATTCGGTCTATTCGCAGATGAGGCAGTCCGGCACGGGACAAGCCGTGACTGGATTTCGGATAAAGCACCATTTTAGTATCCACACCCTGTTTTTTCATCGCCGTATACATCTGTTCGCCCTGTTCTTTGGGACAACGCAGATCTTCTTCACCGTGAATGACCAGCAGCGGTGTCTTGACGTTATGCGCATAGGCCAACGGGGACATTTTCCATAAGTCTTCCGACTCCTGAACCGTTTTTCCAAGCTGGAATTCCACAAAGAAGGCGCCGACATCGCTCGTGCCGTAAAAACTGATCCAGTTGGAAATGCAGCGCTGGGTCACGCCGGCTTTGAAGCGGTCCGTGTGACCAACGATCCAGTTCGTCATGAAGCCACCGTAACTGCCTCCAGCCACAAACACACGCTCATTGTCGATTTCCGGGTGCTCTTTGAGGACATGGTCAGTTCCCAGGATCAGGTCTTCATAATCCTTGTTGCCGTAATCGCCCAGGATAGAGGCGACGCAATGCCTGGCCATAACCGTTCCCGCCGCGCGGATTCAGCATGATCACACCGTAGCCTTCGCTGGCAAGCTGCTGAACCTCATGGAAAAAGGTTTCGCCCGTAGCACACTTGCGGTCCGCCGTGAATATAGAGGATCGCCGGATGACTCTGCTTGTCAGTCGTCGGAGCGACATACCAGCCCTGGATGTCCCAGTCGTCTGCTCCCTTGTACCAGAAGCGTTCGATGTCCGCATAGGCGTGTTCACTTGAATAGGTCTTGTTCTGGATCATAAAGAACGTCCAACTGTCCGTTGTTCAAGTTCAGTGTCGCCAGCACACTTGGTGTGTTCAAGTCCGAATAGCGTCACCACACAGTCGTCACCTTCGATCAAGGCGCCATCTGTAATATGAAGCAGTTTATCGACGACCAGCTCACTGTTCCCTTCCAAGTCTCCCTTATAAAGCAGCAGCTTGCCTTCTTCAGTGACCGGGTAAACGTAAGACTCATTATCCAGCCAAAGGACAGGGAAGCCGCTGGTTTCTGCTGGAAATCCCCATGATGACATCGCCGACATGCTTGTCAGCTTTTGACAATAGTTGTGAAAGTACGCTCTTTGCGGTCCCAGCGCATACTTGGTCCAATGTCACGAAAGCATGGGAGAAATCATTGCCCGTAAAGAGGAAAATCTCCTCTTTGTCGTTTACAGCTTCAAACGAGAAACTGCCTTTCGGAAAATCTTCTGTTATGAGCTGTGAGTCTTTTGAAGCAAGGTCAAGTTCATACACACTTGCCCCGTAGACCCACTCGTTTTCAGGATCGAGCTTGTCTGCATAAAGCAGGAAGCTTTCATCTTTTGAAACATACTGAAGCCTGAACGGACGGTCTTTTTCCAGAATGACTGAAGGCTCTTTCGCCGTGACATCCAGTTTCTCTGATCTGGTGGGTTTTTCGACATCCGTGACGCCCTGACCATCCATCTTATACTGCAGCTTCGTAATGGTCTGGGCTTTGACTTTCAATGATTCCACTTTTTCTTCTTTATCATTTTCTTCGGGTTTCACCGATGTCTGATAATAGACTGACGCGCCATTGCTCGTCCACTCATAGGCAGTCACGCCTTCTTCTTCGTCCGTCAGTGCCGTCGGGCCGCCACCATTCAAAGGCATGATATGGATCTGCGGTTTTTCATCTTTTGAAGAGGATAAAAAGCTCAGCCATTTCTTGTTCGGGCTGATCTCCATCTGTGAAGGATTCAGTTTTTCACTGATCCATTCCACTCGCTCCCGTGTCTTTTTATGTATGCTCCAGACAGAAGTCAGGTACTTGTTCTCCTTCTATCTGTGCGTGTTTCCAGATAAAACAGGCGGTCTTCATAAGCCAGCGGCTGCGAAACATTTTTCAGTTCAAATAAGCTTTTACTTGTGATCGGTTTCAATTTTACATCTCCTATTATGAATTAATAAAGCGTTAAAACAACATTACTATTTTCTCATTAAAGCCAGTCAGCGTCAATAACCAATGTTTTCTGATCTGTTCATTATTTGATGCTGTAGAAATGAAAAACGATACATTTATGTTATACTTATCTAAAAAACAGGAAAGGAATGATTATATGGAAAGTAGTGAAAAACAACAGAAAATCATACTGATCGGTGACGGTGCCGTCGGTTCGAGTTATGCCTACGCACTGATCAATCAGAATATCGGACAGGAGTTAGGCATCATCGACATCGATAAAGAAAAGGCTGAAGGCGACGTCATGGACCTTAACAGTGCTTTGGCTTTTACAGCACCTAAAAAAATCTATGTGGCCGACTATGAAGACTGTCACGACGCAGATTTAGTGGTCTATACAGCAGGCGCTTCCCAGAAACCCGGAGAGACGCGACTGGACCTCACAGAAAAAAATCTGCGCATCACTAAAACAGTTGTTGAAAATGTCATGAAGAGCGGCTTCGACGGCATCTTTCTGGTCGCTACCAACCCTGTGGACATCCTGACTTATGCCGTTTACAAGCTTTCCGGACTCCCTTCACACAAAGTTATCGGTACAGGTACATCCCTCGACAGCGCTCGTTTTCGTCATGCAATAGCTGACTTATTGGATGTCGATGTAAGAAATGTTCACGGCTATATTATTGGTGAACACGGAGATACTGAGTTCCCGGTCTGGTCTCATGCAAACGTTGCCGGTTTAAGTATCAATGAATGGGTGAACAACAATCCCAGCACAGACGAACAAGCTCTTGTAGAAATTTTCTTCTCTGTTCGTGACGCGGCTTATGAGATCATCAAGCGTAAGGGCGCAACTTTCTACGGTATCGGCGCTTCGCTCGCCCGTATCACCCGAGCTGTCTTAAGCAACGAGCACGCTGTTTTCCCTCTGTCAGTTTATCTTGAAGGGGAGTACGATCAGCATGACATCTACATTGGTTCGCCTGCGATAATCAGTAATGAAGGTGTCAAAAAAATTGTCGAGATACCCTTGAATGATTCTGAAAAAGAAAAAATGAATCATTCGGTCAATACCATTCGCAATCACTTGAAGGATGTCCTGGAAAAAAATCCTGATATAGGGTTCACTATTGACTAAGTTCATCGAAACAAAAACGAGCAGCTGTCAGGATCATGATCCTGACAGCTGCTCTTTTTTGTTATTACATCGGTATGATGACGTCTTCTTCTTCGTAGATTTCTCCATCCGGAGAGACCGCCTGGATTTCAATGATCAGCTGATGCGGCAGCACAACAGCCGTTTCTCCAGGCTGACTGATCCAGCCCCTTCTGACACCGAGCTGGTCGGGACTGTTATCTTCCTTGTTTCTTATACGAGTCCCATCCACTTCGATGATATTGTACTGTCCTTCAGCCGGTTCCAGCGTGAATTCTTCATGAGGGGTCTCTTCGCTGAGCTCGACTCTGTATACTTCTTCACCGGAAATCTTGACAGTAGCAATGATCTGCGCATTTTCATCTACCTGGCTAAGCTGCATGCCGTAGACCACATGTGGAATGAAAGAGCCCATAAGGAGGACGACGATGATGACAACATCCATACGTTTCATGTGCCGCAAATGGTATTTTATCTTTTCAAGCATCCTTCAAGCTCTCCCTCTCAATCAAAAGACACCGACGTCAACAGACATCATTGACAATACTAAGAATTCTGTGCTGATGCATCTGCGTCAAGGGCGTCTTTTACATCCTTATTCGTCGTCTTTGATATAGCCTTTGAATTGTTTTTCAAATAATGGTGAAACCGAACGGTTCTCGTGGATACGTTTGATGGCATGTCCCATCAACTCACCGACACTGACCTGAACGATCTTGTCACTGCGTTTTTCATCAGGCAGCATGATCGAATCCGGTCACGATCATTTTTTTGATCGGTGAAGCTTCGATGCGTTCGATTGCCGGACCGGAAAAGACAGGATGCGTACCGCAGGCATAGACATCTTTCGCTCCTTTTTCGATCAAAGCATCGGCAGCCAGAGTGATCGTCCCGGCTGTATCGATCAGGTCGTCGATCAGAACAGCCGTCTTGCCTTCCACATTACCGACAATATTCATCACTTGTGCAACATTCGCTTTCGGACGTCGCTTGTCGATGATCGCGATCGGAGATTTCAGGAATTCTGCCAGTTTACGGGCACGAGTCACTCCGCCGTGGTCTGGTGAAACAACAACGGTATCTTCTCCGCCAAGCCCTTTGTCCAGGAACCAGTTGGCCAAAAGTGACGCACCTAATAAGTGATCCACTGGAATATCGAAGAAGCCCTTGGATCTGAGAAGCATGCAGGTCCAATGCCAGCATGCGGTCAGCGCCGGCCATAGTGATCATGTTGGCAACCAGTTTAGCTGTGATCGGTTCTCTGGAACGGGCTTTTCTGTCCTGTCTGGCATAGCCGTAATACGGCATTACGATATTGATCGTTTTTGCACTCGCACGTTTCAACGCGTCGATCATGATCAGCACTTCCATCAGATTATCATTCGTCGGTGAGGATGTCGACTGAACGACGTATACGTGGTCACCACGTATACTTTCTTCGATGTTGATGCGGATTTCGCCATCACTGAATTTCGTTACAGAAACGTCTCCCAAGTTCTACACCTATATCGTTTGCTATCTTCTCGGCAAGCGGTTTATTGGAACTCAACGCAAAAATCTTCAATTTTGGATCAGAATATTGTTCGGACATGTCGGCCTCCATTATTTTTATTCTTTTATTTATCTACTAACAGTTTATTCCTAAGGATTAAATAAATCAACTACTGAACTCATTGTAAGCCCTATTATAGAGAGAATTTTAATCTTTGTGAGGCATTTTTTTAAAGTAGCCTTCTTTATTGACCTGACGGGCGCGTGCGATCGCCAGTGATTCAGCCGGTACGTTGTCTGTAATGGTCGACCCTGCAGCAATGTACGTGTTGGCCTCAACATCTACCGGGGCAATCAGATTGGTATTGCAGCCGATGAACGAGTTGTCTCCGACCCTGATGTGATGCTTCTGTTTGCCGTCATAGTTGACGAATACCGTCCCGCAGCCCAGATTGATATTCTCGCCCAAAGTCGCATCGCCGACATACGTCAGATGGCCGACCTTGGTATTTTTACCTATGTCGCTTTTTTGATCTCCACATAGTTCCCGATGTGGGCCTGTTCTTTAACGACGGACTGAGGTCTCAGATGGCTGTTCGGGCCGATGTCACTGCCGACTCTCCATAACGGATTCCTCGATCAGCGAGCTTTTCACTTTGACATCAGAATGGATCGTACTGTTTTCAATGATCGAGTGTGCCCCGATGATACAGTCTTCACCGATCACGGTCTTTCCTTTCAGATAAACACTTGGTTCGATCAGTGTATCCTGACCGATCTTTACATCGCTTTCGATATAGGTCTGATCGGGGTCCACCATGGTCACGCCGTTTCGCATGTGACGTTCATTGATGCGCTGTTTCATTCGTTTATTGGCCTGAGCCAAGGCCACGCGGTCATTTACACCAAGCGCTTCATCTTTATTATCCAGCTGATAGGCTGAAATCAGTTCCTTCTGATTTTTAAGAATCTCCATAACATCAGGAAGGTAATATTCTCCCTGCACATTATTGTTGTCGACTTTCTTCAAGGCCTGAAACAAAGCCTGATTGTCAAAACAGTAGGTGCCTGTGTTGATTTCCTTCACTGCCTGTTCCTCGTCTGTTGCGTCTTTCTGTTCGACGATCTTTGAAACAGACCCATCTTCCAGACGGATCACACGGCCGTAACCGAAAGGGTCATCCGCATGTGCCGTCAGTACAGTCGCTTTTGCTCCTGCTTCTTCATGGTGTTTCATCAGACCTTCCAGCGTTTCTCTGGTGAGAAGCGGGGTATCGCCGCAGATGACAACAGTGGTACCTTCCTGATCTCCAATCAGCGGTTCAGCCTGCTGGACCGCGTGAGCTGTCCCAAGCTGTTCTTCCTGCAGCACATACTTGCTCTTGGCACCTAAGTAATCCTGAACCGTTTCCGCACCTACACCGGTCACGGTAACGATGTTATCTATGTCGGCTTCCAGAGCCTGATCGACCACGTGTCCGACCATGGGTTTACCCATGACAGGGTGCATCACCTTATATAATTTTGATTTCATACGCGTGCCTTGTCCCGCAGCTAATACAACTGCAAATCGTTTTGTCATTAGTTTGTCTCCTTACCTGTTTTCCGATAACTGTTAATCGCGGTTTCTTCATGATTCATCATTCATTTTGTACAAAATTCTTCTTTCATCATACTGTATGAACCTACTGTTTTCAAGATATATAAGGTTTATTGTTTGAGCTATTCCTGTACCTTTCATATAATGGATATAATTAAGACATACTTTTTTTGCTTATTAGGATCGACCCTATTTAAATACTACAGGAGGTCAATTATGAATAATCAGGATCAGAGAATTATCGGGAGTTATGCGGACGAAAAAGAAACAAAACGCGTGATCCGTCATTTGATGGATCAGGGTTACCGAAAAGAGCAGCTGACCATCTATACAAATGAAGAAAAGAGTCACCTCTTCAAAGGTGTCGAAAATGTCCAGGTTGCAGAGCCATCCGATCATAAGGAGCCAGAGACAGCGGAAGACGACAAGAACTTCTGGGAATCGATCCGGGATGCTTTCAAAGTAAGAGAAGATCACGAATTTGATCAAGGTGACAAAGCAGACGGCGACGATCTTCTTCATCCTTATAGAGAAGAACTAAAAAACGGTCGTTATGTCGTCATGGTAGATGAAAAAGAGGATCACCTCGCTGAACAGAAAACAGCGACTGACAAAGAGACTGATCACACACCGACTCCGCCACTGGAGACACTTGGAACAACAGCCGGTTTCCCTAACGAAGGATCCGTCCAGGGCATGGGTGACGGCGGACAGCCGCCTGCCGATTCCCGCTCCGAAGACGGCACACCTCCTGAGCTGGAGGATACAGCAGCGGCAGCGGATGAAAGCGAAGCGACTGAAGATCGTCTGAGACAGACACGGAAAGAAGATTTGTCCGACTAAATGCATAATGAAAAAGCGGAGCGACTCGTACTTGATCGAGTCGCTCCGCTTTTTTCACTTTATTCAGGACAGACCGGGACAGGAAGTTCCCCGATGAAACTTCAATGGTCCGGTCTTCGGCATTGACTTTATCTACTTTCAGAAGCGATGTGTAATCCTTGACGGAACGTTCGCCTTTGAAAATGTTCTCAGCGATCACAGTCGCACCGACGACTTCAGAATTGAATTCTTCGATCAGACTGATCATGCCGTTGATCGTTCCTCCGCCTTTGAGGAAATCATCCACGATCACGACTTTTGAGCCCATATCCAGACTGCGTCGCGACAGCTCCATCTTTTCAACACGGTCGAATGACGAGCCGGAAACATAGTTGATGCTCACCGTCGAGCCTTCTGTCACTTTCGAATCCCGCCTTACGATCACAAATGGTACGTTCAGGTAAAAAGCAACCGACTGGGCAATGGGGACACCTTTGGTCGCCACGGTCATTACACTGTTGACCTCTTTGTCCATGTACTGAGAAGCAATCGCCCGTCCGATACGCCTCAGCCATTTCGGATCCCCGAGCATATCAGACAAGTAAACGTACCCTCCCGGCAGAAGGCGTTTGGAATGATTCAGCTCTTCGACCAGGTCATGCACGAATAGTTCAATGTCATCTTTGCTCATTTTTGGAATGTATTTCACCCCGCCGGCGGCTCCCGGAACGGTTTCCAGAAATCCGATACCTCTTTCGGCAAACGTATTTTTCACGATCGTCAGGTCCTCGCTGATGCTGGATTTCGCAGATTCATACTTCTTTGAAAACAAGGTCAAGGGAATAAGGGTATGCGGATGTTCAAGTAAATAATGCGTCATATCGATCAGTCGTTCACTTCTTTTGGTTTTCAACACTAACACCTCTTCTGTAAAACTTTTGACTCTGTGTTCTTTATTTTACCGGTTTTATTCGTCAATTGACAGTAATTATTTCTAAATTATGCGACAATGTTCGTATCTGACCAAAAAAGCCTGCGCTTATCCGCGCAGGCTCTCGTTTTATTTCGTTTCTATTTTATTTTTATTTTGTTTCTATTTCGACAAGCAGGTCGTTCGTCTGGATGGTATCGCCTTCTTTGACAAACAGCCGCTCAACTTTTCCGGCGATCGCAGAACGGATCGTGGTCTCCATCTTCATGGCTTCCGTTATCACGATTGGATCGCCTTTTTCGACTTTGTCTCCACGGTTGACCAGTACCTGAAGGACCGAACCGGGCATGGTCGCGCCGATGTGTCCTTTGTTGCTCGGTTCTGCCTTCTTGCGGACGGCTTTCGTATTCGTGACATTCTTGTCCTTGATCTCGATCTGTCGTCCCTGTCCGTTCAGTTCGAAGTAGAGGACACGGTTACCTTCGAGGTCCGGATCACCGATCTGATTCAGCTTGATGATCAGTGTTTTGCCTTTTTCCAGCGTCACTTCCACCTGTTCGCCCATGCGCATGCCGTAGAAGAAGGTCGGTGTGTCGAACTTCGTCACTTCTCCGTACATGTTATAGAAGAACGTGTAGTCAAGGAATACCTGCGGATACATGATGTAGCCTAGTACATCTTCTTCAGTCGGTTCACGGTCCAGATGCTCGCTCAGTTCTTTTCTCACTTCTTCGAAATCAAGCGGCTCCTTGTATGCCCCCGGTCTTTTCTCCAGAGGTTTTTCGCCGTTCAGGACCAGTTTCTGCAGTTTTTCTGGAAATCCACCTTCAGGCTGTCCGAGTTCGCCTTTGAAAAAACGCACGACAGACGTCGGGAAGTCCAGGTCTTCGCCTTTTTCGTATACTTCCTCTTCGGTCAGATCATTCTGGATCATGTAAAGCGCCATGTCGCCGACAACTTTCGAAGAAGGCGTGACTTTGACTACATCACCGAACATGCGGTTGACGACGGCATACATATCTTTGATATCGTCCCAGCGGTCTTCCAGTCCCAGTCCTTTTGCCTGCTGCTTCAGGTTGGTGTACTGTCCGCCCGGCATCTGGTGCGTGTAGACTTCTGTGGACGCAGCCGGCATGCCCTCTTCAAAGTCCGCATAGAACTTGCGGGTATCTTCCCAGTAATGGTTCAGCTGTTCCACATTTTTGATGTTGTACTTCGGTGCATGAGAGGTGCCTTCCAGTGCATAATACAGAGCTGGCCATGCTCGGCTGACTCGTTTTACCGCTCAGCGCACTCTGGGCCACATCGACGATATCCACGCCGGCACGGATCGCGGCACCGTAAGTATAGATCCCGTTACCGCTCGTGTCATGCATATGCAGATGCACCGGAATCGATACCGTATTTTTCAGCTCACCGATCAGACGGTAGGCAGCGTGGGGTTTTAAAAGCCCCGCCATATCTTTGATGGCCAGGATATGCGCCCTGCAGCTTCGACTTCCTTAGCCATACGTTTATAGTAATCCATGGTATATTTGGTCTGAGACGCATCGTTCAAGTCTCCGGTGTAGCAGATCGCCACTTCCGCGATCTTGTTGTTGTCCCTGACATACTGGATACTTTTTTCCATCTGAGGCATCCAGTTCAGGCTGTCAAAGATCCGGAACACATCGATCCCGTTTTTCGCAGCGAGACGGATGAATTCTTCCAGGACGTTATCCGGATAATTGTCATACCCCACTGCGTTTGACCCGCGGAACAGCATCTGAAAGAGCGTGTTGGGCATTTTCTCGCGCAGTTTCTTCAGCCTTACCCAAGGATCCTCTGTCAGAAAACGGTAGGCGACATCGAACGTGGCGCCTCCCCACATCTCCACAGAAAACAGCTCGGGGATCGCCTTTTCCGTTTCTTCCGCAATAGCCAGCATGTCGTGCGTACGCATACGCGTAGCCAGAAGACTCTGATGGGCATCACGGAAGGTTGTATCCGTCATCAGGACAGAATCCTGTGCTTTTACCCACTCTGCCACTTTTTCCGGTCCTTCTGAATCAAGGATGTGCTTGGGATAGACGATCTCTTTTGAAGGTAAAATGAGATTTTTCGGTTTTCTCGGTTCATGAAAGGCACGTTTTTCAAGCTTGCCGATTCCCGGGAAGCCGTTGACGGTGACGTTTCCGATGTACTTCAGTGATTTATTGCCGCGGTCTCTAATTTTCGGGTATTCAAACAGTTCGGGCGTCTCGTCAATGAAGCGCGTCGTGACTTTTCCGCTTCGGAAAGTCGGGTGTTTCAGTACATTGATCAGGAAAGGAATATTAGTGACCACCCCGCGGATACGGAATTCGATCAGCGCCCGAGTCATCTTCTGAACGGCCTTGTCGTAGTTCAGACCTTCCGTCGACAGCTTAACGAGCAGCGAATCGAAAAATGGCGTCACGACAGAGCCCTGGAAGCCATTACCGGCATCCAGGCGTATGCCGAAACCGCCCGGCGAGCGGTACGTATTGATCTTGCCGGTATCCGGAAGAAAGCCGTTGACCGGATCTTCAGTCGTGATACGGCACTGGATAGCGGCCCCTTTCAGCTCAATGTCCTGCTGTTTCGGGATGCCGATTTCCGCATGCAAGTCCTGCCCCTGAGCAATCAGGATCTGGGTCTGCACGATATCGATCCCTGTGACCATTTCAGTGATGGTATGTTCCACCTGCACACGTGGGTTGACTTCAATGAAGTAAAATTCATCATCTTCCAGCAGGAACTCGACAGTTCCCGCATTCACATAGCCCACATGCTCCATCAGTCTGGCGGCGGTCTGACAGAGTTCTTCTCTAAGTGCCGGATCCAGATCCACACAAGGCGCCACTTCGACGACTTTCTGGTGACGTCTCTGGACGGAACAGTCCCGCTCGTACAGATGCACGATATTCCCGTGACTGTCACCTAAGATCTGTACTTCGATATGTTTAGGATTGGCAATGTACTTCTCAATGTAGATATCGTCCTGACCGAAGGCTGCTTTTGCTTCGCTCTTGGCCCGGACAAAACCTTCCGCCGCTTCAGTTGCGTTATGCGCAACACGCATACCTCGTCCGCCGCCGCCCATAGCGGCTTTCATCATGATTGGGTAGCCGTAAGCCTCGCCGAATGCAAGCACGTCTTTCACTTCAGCCACAGGACCATCCGTACCCGGGACGGTGGGTATGCCTGCTTCTCTGGCTACGGTCTTGGCTTTGATCTTGTCTCCGAAAATATCCAGATGATACGTATCGGGACCGATAAAAATCAGACCTTCTTCTTCACAGCGCTGAGCAAAAGTCAGGTTCTCTGACAGAAAGCCGTAGCCTGGGTGAATAGCCTCGGCTCCCGCCTCTTTGGCCACTTGAATAATGCTTTCTATGTCCAGATAAGCATCGATCGGCTTCTTGCCTTCTCCGACAAGATAGGCTTCATCTGCTTTGAAGCGGTGGACACTGGCTTCATCTTCCTGTGCATAGATCCCTACAGTATTGATGTCCAGCTCAGCTAATGCCCTGAATATCCGGATCGCGATTTCGCCTCTATTGGCGACTAATACTTTTTTCATCAATCTTTCACCTCATCCTTAGTTAACTGACTGTTTTATCATCAGTTTTTAAGCTCACTTCCTATTTTACCAGAGTTTCGCCTTTAAAGAAAAACTATTTTAGAATCATATTATTTATAAAAAAGAGTGCTGACGGGCACTCTTTTCACATACTCTGTTATTCCAGTTATAGACTGACCCGGTTTCTTCCCTCACTTTTAGATTTATAGAGCAGCACATCTGCCATCTCGATCATCTCTGACAGCTGGTTGATCGTCTCCGGGTAAACCGTTAACCCGATCGAAACAGTGACAGGCACATGTAACCTGTTGTTCGTTATAAAGTCATGCTCTTCCACAGTAGCTCTAAGCGTCTCAGCTATTTCTGCCGCTTCGTTTTTATCACTCTCAGGCAGCACGACCACAAACTCTTCTCCGCCTTTTCTAAAGACGGCCCCTTTGCTGTTTACGACCGCTTCCATGATCCGCCCCAGCTCGACCAGGACATAATCGCCGGCTGCATGCCCATACGTGTCATTGGTCAGCTTGAACTGATCGATATCCAGCATCAAAACAGCACATGACTGCTGCCTGACCTTCACCTCTCGCGTCAGTTTGCTCCAGTAAGCCTCAAACCGTCTGACATTACTGAGGCCTGTAAGAAAGTCTGTCGACGATTCGATCTGATACTTGTTGAAAAGATATTCAGAATTTCTTATGTAGTTGACCAGATAGACCGCAGTCATTCCACCCATAGTGGAAATCAGCCAGTAAAAGACGATCAGAGGAAGCAGATTCAGATCATCCACCATGATCACAAGGAAAACAGTGACAATAACATTCGAATACAAAGTAAAGAAAAGACCCTTTCGCAGCATCCTTTCTTCGTTTTTCAGCAGCTTGTTCAGTAGAAGATACCCGCCCAGAAGGATGCAGACCATATAGACGGCATAGACTGAGGACGAGCTGATGCCGATCAAGAACCGGCTCAGGATGATAAACAGACTGCTCAGAGCGGCAGGACGTCTGCCCACAAAAAGCACCAGCAGCATGATCGGGACATACCTGAAATCCAGGATCGTTTCTGACGTTACACGTATGGAAAAATACATCAGCAAATATCCCATCACACCCCCGCTCAGTCCGTCGATCAGCACTGACAGTCCGGGTACAGAGGATTTTCTGTGACTTTTCCACCTGAACTGCATATAAATAAAAATCATTGAAATAAGAATTGAAAAATTGACAAATAAATCAGGAACCATTGCTAACCCCTTTTGACTTTTTTTGCAGGCTCAAGCTCTTTTCATTGTTAACGGCACTGCAGGTCTTACTGAATTGTATCATGTAAACCAAACCTATACAAAAACAGTTTCATTCGTTTACCTGTTTTCCATCTGGAATATCCCATAAAATAGGCGTTCACCACTTTACTTTTTTGCGTACTAAAAAAAGGCCAGGATCGTTCTCCCGGCCTTAAATCTCTGAGCTGTTATTTTTTCAGAACCGCGGTCAGTGAAAAAATCACTATATAAATGATCGTGATGGATGCGCCTGGCGGAGTCCCGAAGTAATATGAACCGACAAGTCCAAGAATCATTCCTGCCATCGCTACACCTATACCGATGAAAATGACGCCGTTGAAGCTTTTGCTTAAACGTATCGAAATGGCTGCCGGCAGGATAAGTATCGCGGAAACAAGCAAGGCGCCTACAATAGGCATGATCAGAGCGATGGTGACTCCCGTCAGGATGTTGAACATGACAGACATCCACTGGATCGGCAGCCCCGCTGTATAGGCCGTCTCTTCGTCAAACGTCAGTGTGTACATGGGTTTTCGGAATACACCGTACAAAACTATGATAAGGACGGTCAGAAAGAGCAGCATCCAGACCTGCTGAACGGAAATGGTCACGATGGAACCAAACAGGAACTGCTGGATACTGACCGTAGCTCCGCTGTCATTCAAGCCCATCAGGACCAGAGCGACAGCCATGCCTCCCGACATCAGGATGGCGATCGATATTTCAGAATAGGTCCGGTACACCTTGCGCAGATATTCCAGTATCCCTGCCACTATGACGACGACAAAGATATTTGTCCATGTCGGGTCAGTACCGATCAGAAGCCCCAAAGCAACGCCTGCCAGGGACACGTGAGACAGCGTATCTGCCATCAGAGACTGGCGCCTGAGTATCAGAAACAGTCCCAGTATCGGCGCGATCAGTGAAATGAGGATGGATGCTTGGAAAGCTCTTTGCATGAATCCATAGAAAAACATCTCCACGGCGAATCCTCCTTCCTGATAAGTTCAATGTGTTTATTGGCATACTGTCTGATTTCTTCGTGATCATGTGTGACCATCAGAATGCCTTTATTGTGGTATTCGCTCGCATGCTGAAGCAGCTTATAGAACTCATCTCTGGAGTTGACATCCATTCCGGTCGTTGGTTCATCCAGAATGAACAGATCCGGATCCATGGCAAATACACGGGCAATCGATATGCGCTGCTTCTGCCCGCCGGATAATTCGCCTATTTTTTTATGTCGCTGATCCCACATACCGACAGATTCCAGTGATTTCCTGACGTGTTCTTTATCTTCGGCATCCAGTTTCCTGAACCATTTTCCTCTCGGATAACGGCCGGAGTTCACGAGTTCCATCACAGTGCTTGGAAACCCGGCATTGAATGAAGCCACCTGCTGGGGGATATACCCGACAATGAGTCTTTGACCCTGACTGTTCTTTGCAGCCAGTTCCACCGATCCTTTTGTCGGTTTGAGCAGTCCCAGAATATTGCGCAAAAGCGTCGTCTTGGCTGCCCCGTTTTCACCTGTAAGCATCGCGAAATCGCCGGTATTGACTTCAAAACAAATATTCTCCAGTACGGGTTCATCTTCATAGTGAAAGGCCAGATCTTCCACCTTTATATATTGCATAAGGTTCCCTGCTTTCTTAAATTCGTTACTCGCTGATCTTATCGGATGCTCTGCTTTAGAGCTTCCAGATTTTTTCTCATAGCTTCGATGTAACCCTGACCCTCAGCCTCGACATCACTGGGGAGTGATTCCAGGCTGTAAAGCTCAGCAATTTCGGTCCCGGTTTCATTTGCTACTGTTTCCGCAATGGCTGACTGGGCCCCTTCCTGATAATAAATCACCGGTATGTCATAGTCTTCGACCAGGTGATTGATTTCAGCAATACGTGATGGACTGACTTCAATCTCAGTCGACAACCCTCCGACAGCCATTTGAATCAAATCATAACGGCGGGCCAGATAACCGAATGCTTCGTGCTGAGTCACAAAGCGTCTGTTCGAGGCGCCGTCAAAAGCAGCTTCAAACTCTTCATGCAGCGCCTGCAGTTCATTTTGAAACTCTTCGGCACGCTGAATATATGCTTCTGAATTATCGGGATCGGCTTCGATAAATGCTTCCTGCATCGTTTGGACCTGATCCTGGACGATCACCGGGTCTAACCAGACGTGTGGATCCAGACCGTGATCATGTGCATCTTCTTCCTCTTCATGACCATGCTCATCTTCTTCATGACCGTGTTCGTCCTCTTCATGACCGTGATCATCTTCAGCCGGTTCCAGAAGTTCGATAGCCTCAGCCTGCTCCACCACGATCAGATCATCGTTATCCAGCGAAGCCAGCATGCTTTCAACCCATGTTTCCATCTCGTTACTGCTGTAGACAAACATGTCGGCATCATTGATCAGAGCCATGTCGCGTGCGCTCGGTTCGTAGTGATGGACATCCGTACTCCCGGAAATCATCATCTCGATATCAGCCTGATCACCCGCGACCTGCTGCGTGAATTCGTAAACAGGGTAGAAGGTTGTGACCACGGACAGCTTGTCTTCCTCTTCTGAAGCGGGGTCGCTCGTTCCGTTCGTGTCACCGGTATCGGCAGTGCTGTCCATTTCTCCAGTTTCATTCGTTTCGGTATTGTCCGGTGTCTCGGCTGAACAAGCCGCAAGAGCCGTCAGTGATAAAAGTGACATAAGTACTTTATTGATTGTTTTCATTTATGATATCCTCCAAAATTATAAATCGTAATCGTTACGATTTAAAGAATATCACTTTCCGATCTGTCTTCATGTCAAGCTAAAATTTCACCAATTATAAAGTCCTCACCAGATACACTTCCCGGCAGAAACCTTTGAGTCCATTAACGATCCGTGTGGCCTTTTTCTGATTCTGAGTCAGACCAAACACGGTCGGTCCTGTTCCGCTCATCAGAGCAGTCTCGGCACCGAACTGAAGCATTTTTTTCTTCACTTCGAGAATCAGCGGGTTCTGCCTCGACGCCTGCACTTCCAGTGCGTTGCCGGCATACTTCACTGCCTCCTGAAAAGCATGCTCTTCTATCTTGCTTTTCATCGACGTGATGTCATAGTGGGGTAAATCCTTTATTTTCAGATCTTTGAAAACAGTCCAGCTTGAGATTCCTTTAGGAGGCTTGACGAGAATGACCCAGGCTTTAGGGAATGAGGCAATCGGGTTTACAATTTCTCCCCTCCCTGACACAAAAGCAGTCTGATTATAGACACAGAACGGGACGTCTGAACCGATCTGCTCACCCAGATGAGCCAGCTCATCAAGAGTGAGATCCAGCTGCCACAAATTGTTCAGTCCCCGAAGCGCCGCTGCGGCATCGCTGCTTCCGCCACCTAATCCAGCTGCGATGGGGATATTTTTTTCAATGAATATTTCCACACCCTGGGACACTTGAAAAGTCTCTTTCAAAAGCTGTGCCGCCTTGTATACAATGTTACGTTCATCAAGCGGCATGAATGAACTACTCGAATCCAAAACGATATCATTTTCATGCAGGTCGAAGGTCAGTCTGTCTGCCAGATCCACAGGGGTCATGAGCATTTCCATTTCGTGAAAGCCGTCATCTCTTTTTCGCAGGACATTCAGGCAGAGATTGATCTTGGCTGGGGCTTTTTCATATAAAGGCAAGCCGTTTCCTCCTCTCGCCGTAAAATAGTCTAACTTTATTGTAAATCAGTTGACGATTTTTTGGAAAAGAAAGGGTCATCTTTCCTGTATTTAATTTCAGACATAAAAAAAGTAGCATAATTTATAGTAAATTATACTACTGATCTAACGTATTCTTTTTACTGAGATTCTTTTAGCTTAAAACAGGTTCTGCTTCTTCAGAAAATTCAACTTCCACAGAATGTGTCAGCACATCTGTGTAACTGTAGGATACACGTTCCACTGCATTTTCTTCCTGGTCGAGTTCTACGACGAAAACAGCAGGATATGTTTCTGATAAAATACCTTTGCGTTCTGTCGTCTTTTTTCTTCCGGCTTGGGCAATCAGTTTGATTTCTCTCCCGATTTGACCATCCAGTGATTTCTTAATGCTCGCTAAAGTAGTTGGCATATTTCGACTCACCTCACAAAGTAGTAAGTCTATTATAACACGAAAAACCGAAAATTAAAAGCTTATTTATGAATAAAGATAGGATATTCTGTGAAGATTAAATTATAATGAGCTGTCATATTCCCGTTACAGTAACGATAAAAACACACGCTGCCACTCGCTTTTAATAATACAACACGAACGACATCAAGCTATCGTTCGTGTTTACTGACTATATTTTTCCGATTTTCTAGACGGAGGCATCTTTTTTCGACAGACCGGCCTGACCAAACGCATTGGACAGAACGGCAAATTCATCGATCGACAAGGTTTCTCCGCGTCTACCCGGGTCTATTCCAGCAGTCTCTAAAGCTGCTTTCATCTTCTCTTTGACTTCTTCGTTCTTGCCGAAAGCCACCTGTAGATTATTCCATAATGTTTTACGACGCTGAACGAACGCCGCACGCGCAAGCATGAAAAACAGCTCCTCATCTTTGACATCCAGTGCCTGCCCTTCCTTCCTGCTCAGTCTGATAATGGCAGAATCGACATTCGGCTGCGGCATGAAAACCGTTTTGGGGACTGTGAAGGCCACCTCAGCCTTCATATAATACTGAACGGCAATGGAAAGCGACCCGTAGGCCTTGGTGCTCGGACGAGCAGACAAGCGGCTGGCGACTTCCTTCTGCATCATCAGCACCATGCGGTCGATGGGCAGGTCGGACTCCAGAAACCGTAAAATGATCGGCGTGGTAATGTAATACGGAAGATTGGCGACCACGACGATTTCCTCAGCGTCTTTCAGATGCGAGGCATAAAACGCATTCAGATCCACGTTCAGTATATCGTCATGTATGATCTCGATATTGGAATACGGAGAAAGCGTATCTGACAGCACCGGCAGCAGTCGGTCGTCTATTTCAAAGGCAACGACCTTGCCTGCCTTTTTGGCCAGCTGTTCCGTCAAGGCACCGATACCTGGTCCGACTTCGATCACAGTCGTCTTTTCAGTCACTTCTCCGGCTTCCACGATATTTCTGAGTATGTTCGTATCCACGATAAAGTTCTGACCCAGACTTTTTTTCGCCGATAGCCCGTATGTCTCCAGTATTTCTTTCGTGCGGTTAGGTGTGGCTATATCTTTATGATTCATCGTCAACTTGTTCCTTTCGTATCTTTTCTAGAGCAGCCGTCACTTCATCTTCCGAGATCCCGAACATGGTCAGCCGTTTTTTCAGCTGCTTGCCGTTCGTATAGCCGATGCGAAGTTCTTCCCCCAGTGCTTCTCTCAACTGGCGGGAATGGGCCGACCCGATCAGTCCAGACTGCATCAGAAACACTTTGCTCACTGTCTCTTCTGCATCAATGCGTTCTTCAACGACGTCGTTCAGAGCCTCTCTGATCGAAGCGACAGAGGCATGTTCGATGCCGATGCTCTCCTTTGTTTCACTTCGTCGTCTCCCCTGATCCCTTGTAATAAAAGCATGCTTCACACCCGGGATATATTCAGAGATGATTTTCCTGATTTTTTCTCCCGGCCCGTCCGGATCGGTAAAGACGATGACCCCTCTTGTTTCCTGAGCCAAAGCAATCTGTTCGAGTGTAGCTTTGTTGATTGCCGAGCCGTTCGTTTCGATCGTATCGGCATCGACTGCCAGAGCCAGCCGTTTCGTATCGTCTTTGCCTTCGACCACTATGATTTCTTTGATTTTGTCCATCCGGGTCACCTTTACTCTTTCAGCCTGAAGAGACGCATGGCGTTTTGAGTGGTCTGCTGTGCCACCTCTTCAAAAGGAAGGCCGCGCTGTTTCGCGACTTCTTCGGCCACATATCTGACATAAGCAGGCTCATTGCGCTTTCCTCTGTGTGGCATCGGGGCCAGATACGGCGCGTCCGTTTCGACCAGCAGCTTGTCAAAAGGCACATGCTTTGCGACTTCCTTCACTTCCGGCGCATTCTTGAACGTCACGATACCGTTCAGGGAAATATGCATGCCGATGTCCAGAAACTTCTCCATCCAGTATGTGTCCAGATTGAAGCTATGCATGATTCCGCCTGTGTCTCCTGCGTGTTCCTCTTTCAATATGTTGAACGTATCTTCCGTGGCATCCCGGTTATGGATGCTTATCGGCAGGTCCAGTTCTTTCGCCACACGGATCTGACGTCTGAAGGCATCCTGCTGGACCGGTTTAGGGGCCGTGTCCCAGTAATAATCCAAGCCCATCTCCCCCATGGCCACGATTTTTTCTCCTTTTAACTGTTCGATCAGCTGATTTTCAACATCATCCGTGTAGGTTGCTGACTCAGTCGGGTGCCACCCGATGATCGAGTACACGTCGTCAAAATCACGGCTCAGTTCGAGCGATTTTTTGATTGTTTCTGTATCGAAGCCGACCACAGCCATGCGGGTGACCTGATTTTCCCGGGCACGCTGCACGGCTTCGGCTTCTTCTCCTTTAAACTGTTCGACATTGAGGTGCGTATGTGTATCAAAAAGCATGATTAGTCTCCTTTGAAGTGTCTTTCATTTTATTCAGCATACATCTCAAGCAGAAAAATTCCAACAAAGTCAAAAGACACCGCTTTTCTCTTCGCTGGAATTTATGATTCAAATGATTTTCATTTTAAGCAACGATCGAGCCATTCGGCATGTGGGCCGGTGCTTCGATCAGTGTCAGGTTTCCTTCAGTATCTTCAGCTGAAAGGATCATGCCCTGACTGACCTGTCCCCGCATTTTACGCGGCTTCAGATTGGCAACGATCACGACTTTTTTGCCCACGAGTTTTTCCGGTTCAGGATAGAACTCGGCTATACCCGAGAGGATCTGGCGATGTCCGCCTTCATCCCCGGCATCCAGTCTGAAATTGAGCAGTTTGTCGGCATTTTCAACTTTGTCGACAGCCACGACTTCTGCCACCTTGAGCTCCATACGGTCAAAGACCTCATATTTGATGTCTTTGTCTTTCACAGAACTCAATACTGTTTCTTCAGGATCAAATTCTTCCATTTCTTCTGTCTCCTCTTCTGTTTCCGACGGACCGCTCATCCAGCTCTGGATGACCTCAGCCTCTTCTTCCACATCCAGACGCGGGAAGATCGGCGTACCTTTTTTCACGACCTGTTTCACGTCGGCATGTTTCATGAATGCCACATTTTCAAACTGGACATCTGAAGCAGTGAAACCCAGTTGTTCCGTGATCGCTTCTGACGTATGCAGCAGGATCGGCTGCAGCAGGACAGCGGTGATGCGCAGACTTTCAGCCAGGTGGGCCATGACACTGCCCAGTTCTTCCCGCTTCGTCTCATCTTTCGCCAATACCCATGGTTCTGTTTCATCGATGTATTTATTTGTACGTGAAATCAGTTTCCAGACAGACTGCAGCGCGGAGCTGAACTGCATCTCCGACATGTTTGTTTCATAATCATTCACCGTTTCCAGTGACTGCAGGCGCAGAGCGCCGTCAAAGGACGTCACGTCTCCCTGATAAGCCGGGATCTGACCGCCGAAATACTTGTTGATCATAGCCACGGTACGGTTGACCAGGTTGCCCAGATCATTGGCCAGATCGTAGTTGATCCGTGAAATAAAGTCCTCGGGTGTGAACACACCGTCACTGCCGAAAGTCACTTCGCGCATGAGATAATAACGGACAGCATCCACGCCGTAGCGTTCAACGAGTTTCTCGGGATAGACGACGTTGCCTTTGGATTTGGACATCTTGCCGTCTTTCATCAACAGCCAGCCGTGTCCGAAAACCTGCTTTGGAAGCGGAAGATCCAGCGCCATCAAAAGGATCGGCCAGTAAATCGTATGGAAACGCACGATCTCTTTGCCGACCATGTGGACATCCGCCGGCCAGTATTTCCTGAAAGCTTCCGGCTGCTGGTCAAAGCCCCCCAGGTCCGGGTCATAGCCGAGAGCTGTGATATAGTTCGTCAGTGCATCGATCCAGACATAAACGACGTGTTTAGGATTGGACGGTACTTCTACGCCCCAGTCGAAAGTCGTCCTGGACACAGCCAGATCTTCAAGACCCGGTTTGATGAAATTGTTGATCATTTCTTTTTTTCGGGATTCCGGCTGAATAAATTCCGGGTGCGTGTCGTAGTACTCCAGCAAACGGTCGGCATACTTGCCCATTTTGAAGAAATAAGATTCTTCCTTGACCCACTGGACTTCGTGTCCGCTCGGTGCAATGCCGCCAGTCACGTTTCCTTCTGCATCTTTAAATACTTCGGCCAGCTGCGTTTCTGTGAAAAACTCTTCGTCCGAAACAGAATACCATCCGGCATAATCGCCCAGATAAATATCGCCCTGTTCGAGCAGTTTTTCAAAGATTTTTCCTACAACGGCTTTATGCTGAGGTTTGGTTCGTGCGAATAAAGTCATCGTTTGAGATCTCAAGCGTTTCCCAGAGTGACTGGATGCCTTCAGCCATCGCATCAACGTATTCCTGCGGCGTCTGACCCAGTTCTTTTGCTTTTGTTTCGATTTTCTGACCGTGCTCATCTGTGCCGGTTAGGTAGAAGGAATCGAAACCTTTTAAACGTTTATAGCGTGCCAGTACATCACAGGCAATCGTTGTATAGGCATTCCCGATGTGGAGTTTTCCGCTCGGGTAGTAAATAGGGGTGGTGATATAAAATGACTTTCTTTCAGACAACTTAATGTCCTCCTTTGATTTAAACTGTAATTTAGTTGTTCGTGTCATCAACAAACGTTTCCTCACTAGTATAGCATAGGCACGTTCACTGAAAAAGACAGGCCTGACCTGTATTTAAATTAGTTTGAAATGTTTCAGCGCTTTTTCGATGCCGTCTTTACCCGCAGCGTCCGTCACGTAGTCGGCAACAGCTTTGACGTTGTCCCAGCCGTTTCCCATCGCGATACTCGTATGAACGTAATCAAGCATCTCCAGGTCGTTGGGGCTGTCACCAAAGGCATACGTGTCTTCTTTGTCTGCACCAACGTGTTTCAGGTAGTGTTCGATCCCCGTCGCTTTCGATATCCCCTTGGAAATGATATCTACCGTATAATGGTTGGAGCGGGCAAAATTCAGCGTGCTGAAATCTTTTCTATACTGCTCTTCTTCTTCCTCCGATGTTTCAATGATCACCTGATAGATTGGCTTGCCTTCATAATCCTTCGGTTTTGGCGGCTTTTTGATCAGACGGCTGAAGAAGGATACCTGGATCGACCCCGGTATCATTTTCACCAGGCCCTTCAGCAGGGTCAGGACAGAACTGCGTTTCGCTAAAGACACAATGGCGTTACTGAAAATATCCTTGGCACCGCATAAGATGATGCCGTCGTTTTTCTCCACGGCACGACTGATCAGACGATCGACTTTTTCCTTTTCAATCGGATTATGAAAGACGATTTCCCCTTCATGCACCACCAGCTGGCCATTCATCGCGATATAACTGTCGATTTCCAGTTCACGCCGCACTTCTTCGATGAGCAGCGGTGCGCGTCCGGTCGCTATGACGGGAAGGACCCCGTTTTCCTTTAACTGTCTGATTGCTCGTTTCGTTGATTTAGGAATGCTGTTATATTTTGTGACCAGCGTTCCATCGATATCTAAAAAGACTATTTTTGTCATATTGGATGCTCACTTTCTTTAAGACTTCTTTTCCATTGTATCATGTATATGAAAGTGCACACACAAAATTCAGAAAAAAGGAAGACAGCGTCATAAAGTCTTCAGACTTTTGACTCATTTGCTGTCTTCCTTTTTCAGCTGTTGCGCCGTTGGATCAGTCGACGTCGTCAGGCATGGCCCAGACGATTTCACTGATGGCATCGATCAGGTCTTCACCCAGATCCAATGCCAGGAGTGCACTGATCACACGTGCACTTGTTTTTCCTCTGATGATCGTGTTATAGATTTTCTCCTTAAGGCTTGCAGGCAGCTGTGAACGGTCCAGGAATCGGAACAGCTCACCGTGCATGTCATTTTTCTTGAGCTGCACTTCCTTGAATAAAATCGTATAGCTTGAATCCACCGGCTGCTCGGGAATCACTACTGTAGTCACTTTGCCTTTACGGTATACGTCGACCTCGACGGGCTCGTCATTCACATGGACCTCAGGCATCGTTTGGCAGGCAAAGCCGATAAGAGAAAGCGTGAACTGACGCTCTTCTGGAAGAACCTCAAGATTGCCTTCAGGTTTATTGATCTGAAAAATGGCCCAGTCCTTGTCATTATCTTTCCACACAAGTGACATTTTGGTGGTGACTTCTTCTATGCCCTGACCCAGTCCGTCGTCCTCATAAAGTGAAAAGCTGCCATTTTCTCCGGCATAAACTCTCAGCTCCATGTTTTTTGGATTATCCGTATGGTTGCTGTAACTCTGATCCATCGGTATGATCCCTCCGGCTTTCACAAAGACTGGATACGCCGACAGAGAGCGGTACATGTCAATGACACGGTCCCCTTCATAGGAACGATTGATGAAGAAATCATACCATCTGCCTTCCGGAAGCCAGACTTTCACTTTCCCGAGACGCAGGTCATCACTCATGGGAGTCGTGACCGGCGCAACGATCATCTGTGTCCCAAAATAGTACTGATTCGGCACGTCATAGGCTTCATCTTTCCACGGATAATGATAGTACATCGGCCGGATGAGCGGAAAATCGTCAAAGTGATTGATCACATTCATTGTATAGAGGTAGGGGATCAGTCGAATGTCTCAGGCGCATGAACCTTGAAACGATTCCTTCGGCTGTCCGTCCGTAACGCCACGGCTCTTTGCCGCTGAATTCTCCGTCCTGACTGTGCAGGCGATTGATCGGAGAAAAGACACCGAACTGTACCCATCTTACAAAAAGCTCATTGTCTTTTTTCCACCGTAGTGTCCGCCGATATCATGGCTCCACCAGCTGTAGCCGACATTGGAAGCGGTCGCCGTAAAGTAAGGCTGGAAATCAAGTGAATTCCAGGTGGCTGCGGTATCTCCGGAAAAACCGATCGGGTATCTGTGTGATCCCAGTCCGGCATATCTGGAGAAGACAAGCGGCCGGCTCTCATTTCTGCCGTTGTCCAGGAAGTGGAAATGGTTCAGCATCCAGAGCGGATCCAGCCCTTCCACTTTTGTGACACTCCCCTGCTGCCAGTCGATCCACCAGAAGTCCACGCCCAACTCTTCGTGCGGGTGATGGAGATATTTAAAGTAGGCATCCAGAAACTCATGGTTGGCAATGTCAAAATTGATGGGTTTCTTCTCTTCGATGTCTATGCCCATTTCTTTGGCCATCGGTTCATACATTTCTTCATAAGGCTGGACGCCGTTGGCCGGATGCAGGTTCAAAGTCGTGCGCAGGCCGTGTTTCTGAAGCCAGCCGAGGAATTCTTCAGGATCCGGGAACAAGTCCGTATCCCAGGTGTACCCGGTCCATCCTGATCCGTATTCCGGCGGGACGTTCGTCAGGTGCCAGTCCATATCTATGACGGCAACAGAAAACGGGATGTTCCTGGATTCGAATTCAGTGATCAGTTTTTTATACCCTTCCTGTGAATAAGGGTAGTATCGGCTCCACCAGTTTCCCATGGCGTAACGCGGCAGCATCGGTGTCTTTCCGGTCAGGTGATGGTAATCCTTCAGCGTTCCCAGATAATCCCGACCGTAACCGAAGAAATAGATATCCGTGATACCTTTTGGTCGTTTTTTAACCCAGCCGTCATCAGTCAGTCTCATGGATTTGCTGTCACTGAACACGGAATAACCGTCCTTGTTCATCAGGCCTTCTTCCAGTTCGACAGCCCCATCTGAGAAGTCCAGTGTTCGTGCCGTACCTTTCAGCGTTTTCGGTGTAACCCCAAAGTACCAGGTACTGTGGTAGAGACTGTAGTTACCGATCGCTTCGATCCGCAGATTGTTTTTGGTAAATCCGCCTTTTTCTTTATGAAAGATCAGATGGACTTTAGACGTGATGATTTCCAGATATTCGTCATTTTCTTTTCTATTGAATTCCGGTGTGTTAAAATTTCGGTTCAGGACCGTCTGGGTTGCATGGTCTTCAAATTCACCATTAGGACTGTACTCCACCCGAATGAGTGCGGCAGTCAAAACGGTAAACCGGTAGTTTTCGTAATGCTCGCAGATCACTTGAGATGCTGCTGGCGCTTCTGGTTCGCTATCGATAGTGAATACTTCTTTTCTGTTTGTTACCAAGCGTCATCATCCTTTCACACTAGCTCTTAATTATATTTTAGCACACACCGGATATAACGCCACTTAAAAACTATGAAATATGACGATATCGAAAAAAATATCTGCATCAGATCGGAATGTACACAAACCCAACCCGACCAGTTTGAGGTTGACTTGCCGGCTCTATTCCCTTATACTGACGATTATAAATAGGTAAAGCAATGAAAAGGCACAGTAGGTTGTCTGGATCTTAAAAGAGAGTGGATGGCTGGTGAAAATCCGCAGAGACAGACGATACGAATTACACCTTGGAGCGGTTCTCTTTTGAGACGCGACCCGGCGTTACGGGAACGAGTGAAAGCAGTCTTTATTATGAGCTGTTTAAACCAGGTGGTACCACGGCTCTGTTCGTCCTGACAAAAAGCAATGACTTTTTGTGAGGTTTTTTTTATGCCTTCATTTTCAAAGGGGAGTTCTATTGAAAGAAAGTGAGTATAAACTGCACTTTGGCGTCTATGGGGTAGCCATCACCAGGGACAAACTGCTGTGTATTTCTAAAAATTCCGGTCCTTATAAAAACCGCTACGATCTCCCTGGAGGAAGCCAGGAACGCGGCGAAGGTCTGACCGATACACTTGTCAGAGAAGTTTTTGAAGAAACGGGATACAGTGTGTCAGATTACCGGGAACCAAGAATATACGATACGTTTATCAAACCGGCAGACAGTTACTTAATCACCCATCATGTGTTTGCTTTATATACTGTTACCTTAAACGACAGACCTGAAAGCATTCCTGAAGAAGTGATCGACGGAAAAAACGACTCGGACGGCATACACTGGCTGTCTTTCGCAGAATTAGACGAAACGAATGCCTCACCCCTTATTTTAAAGGTCATCGATGAATGGAATAATACTTCAAAACATACTGGATAAATCTGTTTTTGGTGACTGGAAAATCAAACACAACTAACACTTAAAGGAGCGTAACATGACTATTTTAGACGAACTAGAATGGCGCGGAGCCATCAATCAGCAGACAGACGAAGAAGGGCTGCGGGAATTGACCAGTGAAAAAGCTGTCTCACTATACTGCGGCATCGACCCTTCCGGCGACAGCATGCACGTGGGCCACTTGATCCCTTTCATGATATTGAAAAGGTTCCAGCTGGCCGGTCATAAACCGGTCATCCTGATCGGCGGCGGGACCGGCTTTATCGGTGATCCGAGCGGACGCAAATCTGAACGCCTTCTTCAGTCGATGGATCAGATCGAAAAGAATGCCGAAAAACTGAGTGGTCAGATGCGCCAGCTGTTCGAAGCGGGCTCTGAACAGTCGGGCATCAAGCTGGTGAACAACTACGACTGGCTGAGTGAATTGTCCTTTTTAGACTTCCTGCGTGATTTCGGGAAAGAATTCAACATCAACACCATGCTGGCAAAAGACGTTGTCTCCAGTCGTCTGGATACCGGCATCTCATTTACTGAATTCAGTTATCAGATCATTCAGTCCGTCGACTTTCTCCACTTATACCAGAACGAAGACGTCCAGCTGCAGATCGGCGGTTCGGACCAGTGGGGCAATATCACGGCCGGCCTGGACTTGATCCGTAAGAAAGAAGGCGCGGAAGCGAAAGCATTCGGTTTGACTATTCCGCTTCTCCTTAAAGCTGACGGGACAAAATTCGGGAAATCAGCCGAAGGCGCCATCTGGCTTGATCCTGAAAAAACGACCCCTTACCGAGTTTTACCAGTTCTGGTTCAACCAGGATGACCGCGACGTCGTGAAATACCTGAAATACTTCACGTTCCTGTCAAAAGAGGACATCGAAGAGCTTGAAAAGCAGGTCGAGACTGAACCGCATAAGCGTGCTGCCCAAAAAGCCTTGGCTGAAGAAATGACACGTTTCGTCCACGGTCAGGACGCTTTGGATGAAGCCGTCAAAATTTCTCAGGCCCTGTTCTCCGGTGACATTCAGGAGCTGACCGCCAAGCAGATCGAGCTGACCTTCAAAGACGTGCCGTCGTCAGGAAGCACCCGCCGGCGAGCAGAACCTGGTGGAATTTTTAGTGGATATCACAAAAATCGAACCTTCACGCCGTCAGGCACGCGAAGACATCAAAAACGGCGCGATCCGCATCAAAGGTGTTCAGGTCAAAGATGTCGATTACGTCATTACTGAAAAAGACAGTTTCGAAGGCCGTTTCGTTATCGTAAGAAAAGGCAAGAAGAAATACTTCCTGGTCCACCTGATTTAAAGCGAAACATAAAAAACTATTCCACCTTCTGCTGCTCGACGCATCAGGGTGGAATAGTTTTTTATTATCTGTGAACTTTGACTGGATTTTCACAGTAAGCAAAAGACAGGATCACGCTAAAACTGTGATCCTGTCTTTTTCAGTTTTAGTTGAAGAAGTTCCTGATTGCTTCCCAGATCCGCTGGAAGAAATTGCCGATCTGATCGATCAGACCCACTGTCTTCCGCATCCTGCCAGACGTCGCCGAAACGGTCACGGATGTTATCAGAAAGGTTTTCCAGCTGCTCTCTGACTTGAGCCGAATCGATCGCGCCAGTCTGCTGGTACCGTTCAAAGAAGGCCAGTAGACGGTTGATCTGTTCCTGACTGATGATATTCTGCAGATCGTTATTTTCCAGTGCCTCATTGATTATGCGCTCGATGTCTTCGCGGGTCGCCAGTTCGCCCTGCTGATCACGAAGCTCAGCCAGCTGCTGCTTGATCTCTACGATAGCCTGGTCGAACACGAGATGTGTCAAACCCTTCTTCGCCCGCATTCTCCTCGAGCGATGTCATTGGTCGTTTCCAGTTCCTCCTGTGCGACTTCCATGCGGTCCTGATCCAGGTCTTCGCCATTAACGTCAAAGGCTTTATAAATACCGGTCAAAGCACTTTCACCTGTCACCGGACGGATGCTCGCGACCATGATCGTGACGTCTTCCACACCGGCTGTGATGGCCGCGTTCGCATACTGCTCTGCAGTGATTTCTGTAATGGCATCCGGTGTTTCAATTAAAACGTCAACGCCGTCGCCTTCATCTTCACGCTGAACTAAAACGGAAGAAATCATGCTGGCGGTGTTTCCCGATCCGGTCCCCAGATAATTCTGCAGGTCTTCACCCGTCACATCGACACTCGCCACGTTTTCCCTGTCATCGATACCCAGCCAGGATCAGCGGTTTCGTCGATTTGTGCGTCATCCAGTCCTCCGCCGTATACGAATGTGGGTAGTCCCCAGGCTTCATGGGACCACGCTGGTATCGATCCCCTTCGAGAAGCGCTACACTGTGGAAATCGGGAACAAGCGTCAAGGCGCTTAAGGCTGCTATATGACTCAGTTTTACCTTTTAAATTGTCTGATGCATTTTGTATTCTCTCCTTTAAAAATTCAGTGCATCTCTGCGGATTCAAATGCACCTACAGTATTGCCATCATGCCTTCATTATTGACTATTCATTCAAAAGTGACGAGTCTGGGAAAAAAGTTCTAGTTTCAATCGGGTGATGATTTAGGGCGTTAGGCAGTTTGCAGGGCTTACGACGTTTAAATCTACCGAATTGGGAACATGTTCGACACTTTTGAGGAAGGCGTCGGTGTCTCCTTGACTGTCTAAGTTTGGCTAGGTTCGAGCACTTAAAGACGATCACCGTCCTAAGCTACCGAATTCGGCTTTCTTCGGTAGTTAAAAACAATATGTCATTTTCTAAGTGTCGAACCCATAGTCATCTTCGACAGTTAAGCAGTCGATCTTGATCGCGGAACTTACCGAAGTTCCTTAATTTCGGTAAGTTCCACCAAAAATCTGTTCCCTAAGTACCGAAGCTTACTTAATTAACAGTCATTATTTCATTGAAAGATAAATAACTACTGAATTTTTGATCTTTAACAGATACCGCCCCACTCTGACCATACCGAACGCAAGCACGAACTTGCGGCATTGATGCAGAAAAAGCAGGCAGGTAGTATGCCATGCTGTTTTGAAGACAACCGAAATATACTGAAAACCGAATTAGAAGAGTCTGTTAAAACGAAGAGGCTCAGACAGATGCAGTCCCCAGCCTCTTCGGTGCTTATGACTATTTTTTTCTTAAACCTAATCCAGAAAGCAGCCCCGTCATCCATTTTTTCGTAGCTGTTATGGCTCTAGCCATTTACAGCTGTATCCGTAGCTGGGCGTCACCCACAGTGCAACACAATAATGCGCGATAATCTACGAATTGTACGCTTGCTCGCTCAGAGTTTACTATCAGATAGGGTGAGCGTTCAGAAATCGAAGATACGGGAGCTGAGCGTTTTTCCCACTACTCGTCTAACTCGTCCAGTTATTTCTCACCGCCGTACCGTCCGTCAACACGGTACTGTGATCCCGTAATAAAGGCTGAATCGTCCGAGGCTACAGAACAACGTAAGTTTGGCTATGTCATCTGGATTCACCGTCAGCGCTGCATCGGAATGTCTTTTTCCAGCGATTCCTTGACTGCTTCTGCATTTTCAGGATCGAATCCCTGCTCCAGTGAACGCATCATGCGTGTATTGACAGGCGAAGGATGCACTGAATTGACGCGGATCCCTTGGGCAGCTGTTTCCAGAGCCACTGATTTGGTCAACCCGATCACGGCATGCTTGCTGGCCACATAAGGCGATACGCCCGGCGATCCGATGAAACCGGCCACTGAGGACATATTGATGACGCTGCCTTTTTTATTCTCCAGCATCACCGGCAGGACATGTTTCATTCCCAAAAAGACCCCGCGGACATTGACAGCCAGGACTTTATCCAAATCTTTCACGTCATGGTCGACGATCGGCGCCACTTTTCCTTCGATCCCCGCGTTGTTGAAAAAGACATCGATGGTCCCGAACTGACCGACCGTCATCATCCACGTAGTTTTTCACTGCTTCTTCATCAGACACATCGGCCTGAACGCTCAGTACTTCACCGAATTCACCGAGTTCTTTTTCAGCAGTGGACAAGTCTTCTTTATTGATATCAACAATGGTGACTTTAGCGCCTTCCTTGAGGAAAAGCTTGGCTGTTTCCTTTCCGATCCCTGCTGCTCCGCCTGTTATGACCGCTACTTTACCTTCTAAACGTTTTGTCATTTATAACCCGCCTTTATCAGATTTTTGACTTACACGCTTTCCATCGACCCTCCTCTTGTGAAATTGTTCTCACCATTATTGTAAACGCTTACTAAATTTAATGCAAATAATCCGACAGCCAAAAGAAGGCACTGTCGATTTTCTCTGACAGTGCCCTGCTATTTGAAAAATGTTATCTGACAACCAAAAAAGATTACAGTTTATTCAGTGCTTCCTCTACAGCATCTTCACCTGTTACCAGATCGAATGACTTATGATAGGTATTTACATTCTCAAGAGAGGCTGCCAGTACTTTTGCGACATCAGCTCTTGGAATACTGAATACGTCACTGTCTAAAATGACATCATCGAGCTTCACTTTCCCGATCGATTCTTCGTTCTCAAGCATGCCCGGTCTTACAACAGTGTAGTTCAGACTGGAATCCATCAGACCACATGTCTGCAAAGTGCTTGGCAATGAAATAGGGCTTCATGTCGGTATTCCAGTCTGTCACGGTCGTCGGCTCCGAAGGCACTGACCATGACAAAACGGTTGATGCCCGCGGCCTTCGTTGCTTCGATGACTTTGACAGCACCGTCCAGGTCGATCAGCAGTGTCTTGTCGTATCCTGTACTGCCGCCTGATCCCGCTGTGAAGACAACGGCATCGATGCCGTCCATACGTGCCTTGATTTCAGCAACGGAGTCTTCCAGATTACCTAAACGTGCTTCGACACCTTGTTCCTTGAACTTTTCTACCTGCTCTTCTTTTCTGACAAAAGCGATGGGTGTATGTTTGCCTTCATTCTTCAACTCATCGACTAAATGCTGACCGATCTGACCGTTTGCTCCAACAATCAATACATTCATAATATCGCTCCTTCATTTTTAACTCTACTATAACCATAACAAAAAGAAGGCAGGATAACCAAAATGACGCCTGACTAGATACAGGAAAGACAGCTTAAAGATATCTATCTTCAAAGCAGTAAGCACTCTACACTTCATCATTTGAAAGTCAATTTACGGTTTTGACAGGATATAACGGTTTAACTCTTCCCGGGTAGGCAGACCTTCATTATCACCTGAATGCTGTACCTGCAGAGCCCCAATGGCATTGGCATAAATCCCGGCTTTATACCAGTCATATCCGCTCAGGTAAGCGTGAATGATGCCCACAGCAAAACCGTCCCCGGCCCCAACTGTATCGACAACCCTTGTCTACTTTGAAACCTTTTATATTCACTGTTTTCCTTTCGGTGATATAAGCGCCGTATTCACCGCTCTTGGTGATCACTACCTCTCGCACCGTTCTTAATATAAAACTCAGCAATGTCTTCAACATTCTCCGATCCCATGCAGTTGTTTCCTTTCAGCGATTCCAGGCAGGACAACATCAGCAAGCGATGCCAGATCATTGAGGCACGGATCATTTCTTCTTCTGTTTCCCACAGAGCAGGTCGCACATTCGGATCGAAAGTAATATATGTTCCTGCTTTTTTAGCTTTTTTCATAAGTAAGATGACGGCCTCTCTTACAGTAGCGCTGACGGCCGGCGGTATCCCGGTCACATGCAGGAGTTTTGACCTCTGTCAAATCGATACCTTCAACATCATTTCGGAGAAGCGTCGTAAAGGCACTGCATTTCCTGTAATAAGCTGTTGCGGGATCTCCAACAGTCACTTCATTTTTCAGCATCAGACCCGTCTAATGGGTTTTTGAATATCGATACATTACTGATTCCCCGATGTTTTCTCTTTCTATACCCTCTAAAATATATTCCCCTATTGGATCCTTACCTAACTTGGAAACATCTTCGACGTTATGACCTAGTCGGCAGACCGATACAGACATTTAATTCAGCTCCGGCAATCGATTTGCTGAAATTCATGGCCCTCTTTCAAAGAGCCCTCCTGAGTGGCACTGAACAGGCCCATAGGTTCTCCTTACAAGTATGACTTCGGCAAGTTGATCACTCCTTATTTTAATTCAGTGTATTTATCGACAAAGGCCTTGGCATTCTCAGTTGCTTTACTGTAATCGTCGCCTTCCATTTCTTTTGTCAGCGCACTGCCGATCCCGACTGCCCAGGCACCGTTTGCCATCCACTGATCCATGTTATCCAGACTTACCCCGCCTGATGGCATCATTTCCACGTGCGGGATAGGACCATGAACATTTTTAATGAACGCAGGGCCTAAAATGCCGCCCGGAAACACTTTAGTCACTTCCACACCTGTCGCCATGGCGTTCACAACCTCTGTCACAGTCCCGCAGCCTGGAAGGTAAGGAACCGCATAGGTGTTGCAGATTGTTGAGATTTCCGGAACAAAGTTTGGGCTGACAATGAATTCTGCCCCAGCTATGATAGCCAGTCTTGCTGTAATGGCATCCATCACTGTGCCGGCACCAAGCGACCATATCTGTGCCTGCATACTTTTTTAGCCAACACTTTGATCGATTCATCCGCCTGGGGAGTCGTAAAGGTCACTTCGATATTTTTGATCCCGCCTTCATAAACAGCTTCTGATATTTTAGTAGCATCGTCAGCTGACTGTCCACGGATCACCGCGAATAAATAGTTTTCTTTTAATTGAGATAAAATCTCATGTTTTTTAGTCATAATATCCTCCTATTTGCTTTCAACTCATATACTAGTATAACGCTTTCTCTATGTTAGCTCAACAGCTACTTCAGCCTTTAAGGTTTACCTGCTCGTTGACGTAGTTACATAGGTACATCAGTGTAGAGAATTAAAAAACCTTTCCAAGTATACTAGTATGTCTTCAACAAAATATTTATTTCAACTCAAAGATTTTTAAAGAAATTACCATTATAAGTGACCCGTTCTTATAACGTTAGCCTCTCATATTTTATCCTGTACGTTTAAAACCGTTTCTTCCATAAAAAAATCTGGATATTTATCTATAATAGTTGTTTGGGAACGAATCATGAAGTGTATATGATTGACCACAAGATACTCCACTTCTTCTGCTTTTTTATTCTTTAGAGCCGCCAGCAGTTCTTTGTGTTCTTCTAATATCTGATCATAGTCAAATGTGATGTTTTTAAAAATAAAGCCACCTGAATCGATCCAAGTGTACACTGAACTCTCTGATCCAGTTCCAGATTTGACCTTTTCCGACGATATCATAACACGTGCGATGAAAGTCGTTATCTAAATCGTGATAGCTGGATATGTTTCCTTTTTCAAATTCTGTTTTCTGTTTGTCTAAAATATTCTGCAGTTGCTCGACTGACTTTTCATTCATATTGGCGCATAATTCAACCATCACTTCTTTTTCTACACATTCTCTGACAAACCTGGAATGTAACACGTGTTTTTCCATATCTATCTTCGAGACATATGTACAGGATTGAGGGAACGTATAAATCAGACCTTGTTTTTTCAGTTGCTTTAATGATTCTCGAATACGGCGTACAACCCACGCTAAGCAGTTCCATCGAACTGGATTCAGGATATTTTCTGTCCCGGATAAAGATCTGTTTTTATGATCATTTGCACGAAGCTTTTCATACGTCTGGTCCTGTAGTGTTATATTCTGCATTTTTAACCTTCCTTTGACTTTCAATGTAATCGCTAACTTGTATACTAATATCTAAAAACATACCATAAATAACATATTATTTCATCATCATTAAGGTTAGAAAATACGAGTGAAAATGGAACAGTTTTTTTCTAAAAGCAGAAAGAGACCCGGGTATGAATGCCCGAATCTCTTTCTGCTTTATAAACAGCTGTTTATTCATCTGTTATTCCTGTTACCGGACGCCGCCACCGCCGCCTCCGATCGCACCGCCACCGCCTCCGATTGAGGTCGGTCCGCCTGTCCCGCCAGTTTGGGTGTATCCGCCATTGGACAGCCCTGTATGCATACTCGTGGTCATCATATGGAGACCATAGTAACCTGAGTAAAAATACGGGATGCCTTCAACGTTTTGAGTTGACCACTTCGGAACGACTTCTTCCAGCTGTTCGATCACCTCTTCCTCCTTGCCGTAAAGGCTTGCCCAGATGAGGAAATCTTTCTTTTCCATCAGCTGACGGTAGGATAGGGACGGATCCTTTTTCAGAGCATTGATGTGATTTTCAAACTGCGTCAGCTGATCGAACAGCTTCTGACCTTTTTTTGTCACGCTCATAAAAGGCAGTTTCATTTTCATGAAATTCAGTGTCTTTTGAGTCAGATAACCTTCTTTTATCAGGACCGCTTCGGATTCATCCAGCAGACGTTTCTGCAGTGACTGAAGCTTCTGGCCGTTCTTTTCAGCCCACTCGGTCATATCTTCACTCTGTTAACTGATGATCGGCACCGGACGCATTCTGGAAAAGATCCCACAGCTCCTGTTCAAACTCCGAGACGTTCAGACTGTTTTCTCTTTTTTAAGAAAGGCTGCAGGAGAAAAAGTCAGGACAGTCTTCTGATTTTTCCCATCTGCATCTTCTGAAGTATCGATCGAAACAAGTTTGTTCTTTCGCCCACTTCAGCAGATAGGCAAAAATATACTGCTCGTACGTGCCTTTCTGCAGCTGCTGAAGGAAGTAGGCGATATCCGTTATTTCACCGTTTTTATACGGAATAGCGGTGTACATCAGTCCTTTGTTCCGTCTGCGCTGTTCGCCGGCCGTCGGGACTTTCCCCTGTTCTTTCTTCCGGGCATCTATTTTGAACAACATGAAGATGAAGGCGCCAAATCCAGCCGCCAGTGCTCCAAGCAAACCGATCAGGAGGGAACTGTCGAAGTCCTCCTCTCCCCCGCGGCCCGTTTCAGCTTCCGCGCGTTCAAGCTGTTCAGCTAAAGTCTGATCTTCATAGTAAGAAGGGATGAACGGTTCATTGACAAACTGCATCAGTATAGCTACCGGACGGTCCGCTTCGACGCCGTCTTGTGAATAAGACCGCAGCACACCGTTTTCCAGCTCGACTTCTCCTTCATAGCCGAAACCATAAAGGCTCGTGTCCTCAGTCGTGAAAGGCTGAGGGCCTCTTATCTCTATGGACAAGCTTTCAGGTTCCAGCTCGCCGAAAGTATTGAAGTCCCAGAACAAGGCCTGCCCGTCATTCAACTGCCTGACGACATTGGCAACAGTATAAGTCAGCGTGTACGACTGCTCCCCGTATTCTTCAATGCCCCAGACCAGTTCGACCCCGTCACGGGTTTCTATGACCCCGTACTTCCCGGCTTTTTCTTCCCGGGACAGGTCCGAGTCCCACTCCTCTTCTTCCAGCAGGCCGGTCACCTGAAAATCAAGGAGCTCAAGACCATCCTCTTCATTCAAGACGATGTAGAGTTCCGTTCCGCTTTCCAGATCGACTCTTCTCTCTTCTGTAATGAGGCCTGTCCCGTTTTCAAGCAGTTCCATAGAGACGGTCATTTCAATCATCTCATTATCGTCAGCGTGTACCTCCTGCATGCCTGCGGTAAAAAACAGCAGTCCCAACAGTACTCCGCTCAGCCAGCTTTTTTTCATATGTGCATCCTCCATTTTTTCTCTTGATACTAGTATATAAAAGAAAGCGACATCTGGTAACGGTCTTAGGACTGATTTTTGATATTGATTATCTATATGTTTAGTCATTCCATTTCCGGGGCTCCAAAGCGTTCCGTCCAGTTCACCCTGGAAGCTGTTCCCGGCGTTTTTCCTGTTCTTCAAGCAGCTCCCTGGCCGCCTGAAGCAGTGCTTTCTGCTTGTAATCCTGACTTTTAACGGTCAGCTTTTCCAGCTGATCCATCAACCACTGATTATCTTCCATCCTTCTCCTCGTCTTTCTCTATACATCATAGTTGTCGATATGAAAACGCAGTTCATCGAGTTCCATCCGGTTGTCTTCGACAGCATCCTTGACCGCTTCAAGAATGAATGCAGCTTCCTCTGACTCCAACGTCTCCTGCGACGTCTTTTCGAGCTGATCGAGCAGCCATTCTTCTCTTCGTTTTAACGATATAGGCTGCTTTAGTGTCAGATACTGCTGGTAATGGATAAGCAGCCTCTTTTTTTCCTGTTCCGACAGATACGGAAACTGGAAAATCGTCAGCGGCTTCAAGTAGGTCATGCCTGTCTTCCTTGCCATCGCCTGATAAGGGCTTGGTCAGCTCGCTGATGCTGAATCCCTCCTGACCACCTGACTGATAGTCTTTTTCCGGCAGACCGATAACTAATACCAGACCGAATTCCTTTCCGTGAAGTCTGTTTCCGCGGTAACCGAAAGCGAAATGATCCGTCAGCACCTCATCCTGCCATTTTTTCAGCAGCGGCGGTGAGGAATACCAGTAAAAAGGAAACTGAAACAAAATCCGGTCGTGCTCCAGGAGCAGTGCCTGTTCTTTCTCCACATCGATCAGGCCGTCGGGGTACGTCTTCTCCAGCACGTGGAGGGTAATGTCTTCATCTTCAGGCAGTGAATGGATCAGAAACTGCTGACTGCCTGATTCGTCAACAGTCGGATGCGATAAAATGATCAGTGTTTTCAACGTCTGTCTCCTTGTCTTTACATGTTCTTTTCTTTGGCACTCTAATTATAGCAAATCTGACGGAAGAAAGTGAATAATTAGAAGTTGCCATTCAAAACGAGTACAATTAAAGTATACCCAACGGCGCTGAAGTCACTTTCTTCAATCTATTTTGAAAGATGCATATGTTTTCCTGCAGTCCTTCAGCAAGCCGGAAAACGTTCATCTGCTTTAAAAAAACGGATTGATTCATATTTATTTGAAAGGATGGTTCATTACTATGTTAACTGTTGAGAATACAAAAAGATGGCTCAGTTTATTCAGCGAGAAAATCACCGCTAATAAAGACTATCTAAATGAACTGGATGATGACTTGGGAGACGGTGATCACGGAGATAATCTGGAACGCGGGACACAGGCGCTGAAGGCAAAAATCGAATCTGAAGGATATGAGGATTTGTCTTCGCTCTTCAAAGAAGCGGGGATGACACTTGTCAACGAAATCGGTGGGGCGAGCGGTCCTCTGTACGGTTCGGCCTTCCTTGAAATGGCCAAAGCTGCCGAAGACTCCAGTGAGCCGGCTGTTCTTTTATCTGCCGGTCTGGAAGGCATCAAAAAGCGCGGCAAAGGAGAGCCCGGTGAAAAAACGATGGTCGACATCTGGTCACCGGCAGTCGATGCTGCAGAAGACGGAAGTTTGTCAAAAGACGTGATCGATAAGGCTTTGGATAATATAAAAGAGATGGAAGCGACCAAAGGAGATGCCTCTCACTTTAAAAAACGCTCCATCGGTCATATGGACCCCGGTGCTCAGTCGAGTGCTTATCTCTTTTCTGCACTGATCGAGGCAGGTGTTTCAGATGAGTAAACCAACAGGAATCCTTCTCGTTTCACATATCAAAGATCTCGCTGACGGACTGGTCACTCTTCTCGGACAGGTTGCCGAAGATGTAACTGTCAAAGCGGCCGGCGGAACAGAAGACGGTGAAGCCGGAACGAGTTTCGAGCGTATTTCTTCCGTCATCGATCAGTTCGACGAAAAGACCATCTTATGCTTTTATGACCTTGGCAGTGCAAAAATGAATCTTGAACTGGCAATCGAATCTTCTGACAAAGATTTGATCCTGCTTGGATACCGCTTTTGTAGAAAGCGCCTATACCGCTGCTTCTCTGCTTGAGGCCGACGTTTCTATCGAAGATATCAAAAAAGAGCTTAATGATCTGATCATTAAAGAATAGAAAAGGAGAAAGGTAAAACCGGAAGACACCTATATTTTCAAGGGGTCTTCCGGTTTTTTCATCCTATGATCTTTTAAAGCACTTTAAAACTTCTGATATGAAAATTATAGCAAGCTATAATTTATCTGACTGCCGACTCGCGGTCTATCTACTTAGTCAGTGGACCTTTTTCGCTTTGAGATGGCTGACTCACTACTTCTTTGCTTCGGTGAGCCGGCTACTTTTTGTCTAGGATGTTTAAGTCGGACGTGTCCTCTCTGGCGAGTCGACCATTTTCGCTGTCAAAATGGTCGACTCATGAATTTTCCTTATCCGGCGAGCTGGCCATTTTGCGTTCAAAATGGTCGACTCATGCATTTCCTTTCTGGCGAGCTGGCCATTTTCCGTTCAAAATGGTCGACTCATGCATTTCCTTTCTGGCGAGCTGGCCATTTTTCCGTTCAAAATGGTCGACCCGTGCATTTCCTTTCCGGCGAGCTGGCCATTTTCCGCTTCAAAATGGTCAACCAGGCATTTCCTTTCTGGCGAGTTGACCATTTTCCGGTCAAAACGGTCGACCCGAACATTCCTCTCCGGTGAGTCGACCATTTCCGCTTCTTAAAGGTCAACTCATACTTAAGTTTCTAATGAGCCTGTTATTCAGCCGTATAAAGGAGTAAATCCTGCCTTATGAATGAACAGAATAACTAAAAATCTAGTACCCTGTTGATTGCATGAATCGGAAAATCTGTTCAGCCACTTCGTCCGCTTTCACTGAAGTATTATTGATTTTTAGGTATTTTACTGAAGGTAACCGTTCTTTTACTTCTCCAGCGTGCGAATTCAATCGGTGTCTACTGGCACTCGTCAGGAGCTCCTGTCTGGAAAAATCAATATCTCGTTTGGAAGGTTTAGCTATTAATCTGTTCTCGTGAATATTTCGTTTTAATCGTTCATCCAGGTCTGCCTCTAGTTCAATAAAATAAACGCGTCCGTTGGCTTTTATGAACTTCTCAACCCATGACGCCATGATCTTCCAATCGTTCTCAAGATCGAATCCCGCAACAACGGTAAAAATGATTCCTTTCGTTGCATTCGTTTCTTCATTTGCCGTAAAGGCTTCAAATAAAGCATGACGCGTATTTTCAGACAGTCTGAACGTCTCAGGTGTATAATTCAAAAAACGGGCAAACAAATCGATCGTTTCGTGATTATATAACAGTTTCGCATCGATATGTTTCTCAAGTTCAAGACCGACAGTCATTTTACCGACAGCCTGTGGTCCCACGATCAAGATCAGGTCCATGGTTCGTACTCCTTTCGCTCTCCAGCAGTCCACTGAACAGGTCGTAAAGGCCTTTGTGCTTGCGTTTCAGTGAGACTGGGCGGTAGGATTCCTTGTCTAAGAAGGCATGCTTGGATTCACCGATGCTGCGGATCGTCTGCGTCTCTTTGTCCCGAACGATGTATTCCACGATCATTTTCACTCCGGTGAACTGTTTTACCGCCGCTTCAATCTCCACAGTTTCACCGTACCGTGACATGGTCTTGTATTCGGCATGGACAGCTAGTACGGGAATAACGATCCCTTCGTCTTCCATGCGCTGATAGCTGAAACCTATTTCGTCCATCAGATATGTACGTGCTTCTTCAAACCACCTGATGTAATTGGAATGATGGACGATCTGCATTTGATCTGTTTCATAGTAATGAATTTTGTGATTATACGGCTTCATCGATTATCCTCCAAATTTAATATATTATTGTATACTAGTGTAGCACAAGCCAGGTCTTTTATGGTAAAATTTATACTGACATCGATTTGTGTAACTTATCACTATCAGAAGGCAAGGAGGATAAAACAGAATGGATAAATTGGGAATGATCATTGGATGGGTAGCCATTTTAGCAGCAATCGTCGGCTTTTTCTGGCAGACAACAATCATGGCGATCGTGGCTGTAGCTTTAGGTATTATTGGTTTCTTCTTGAAAGCAGACATCAGACGCATGAGTATCACAGCAGTCGGCATCGCACTTGTTGCACTTCTTTTTGACAGCATCTCTTATTAATTCACATTCAGAAACGGCAGTCCCTTCAAAGGGCCTGCCGTTTTTTTCAATTTAATGGGTCTGTGAATCTTGCTTAAACCCGTCCAGTTTTCTGGAAGCCACTTCTTCTCTCAAATGCTTCGACCAGTTCTCTTTTTCTTCGCTGCTCCAGTCCAGTTCTTTCGCCATGACAGCGAGGACTTCCTCCTGGAGATACTCCAGTTTTTCGATGTTGAACAACAGCGAGTCGGTACGCCTTCCGAAGAAATCTTCCGGAGTCATGACCATTTCCGCTTCAAGACCATAGCCCAGCTGAAGGGCATCGGCCAGAGGCATGTTCATTTTCACTGCTTTGTCTGCCAGACTGTACACGTCGGTAACATTCGACCCGTACCAGTCGGCAAGGTAGTCCGCTTCTTTGGGATCCAGTCCCAATCCGACACCACGGTCACGATTTTTTCGGATGAAGTCTTCCATATTGCCCGATATCTTTCCGCCGGATAGCGGAATTTTTTTTGTATCTACAGTCGGGTAAGACAGTCCGAACGTTTCCCATTTTTCATCGATCACTTTGAAGGTATCTGCGGCCATCCCCCGGTAGTCCGTCAGTTTTCCGCCGGCGATAGTGACGAGGCCGTCTTCTGAAACAAAGACTTCGTGCCCCCTTGAGATGCCGGATGGGTCACTGTTCTCTTCGTCCTGAATCAGCGGACGCAGACCTGCCCAGCTGGACTCGATATCCGAAATGTTCAGATCAGCTGTTTCAAACCGGTGATTGACCGCTTTAAGTAAATAGTCGATATCTTCCTGTGTGATATCGGGGTCTTCGTAGGGCCCTTCAAAAGGGGTGTCTGTCGTTCCGAAATATGTCTTATTGCCTCGGGGGATCACAAATATCATACGGTTGTCCTTGAGACCCGTATCGGTATAGATCGTCCGATTGACCGGCAGCTTTTCGTGAGCAACGACAAAGTGCACCCCTTTCGTCGGATACAGTTTCTTTTCTGAAAAGGAGCGGCGCTTTTGACTGACTTTGTCCGACCAGGGACCGGTGGCGTTCACCACCACTTTTGCTTCTATTTCAAACTGTTCATCGCTCAAGGTATCCATCGCCCGTATGCCTCTTATCTGCCGGGCGTCGTCATAAAGGAAGTCCACCGCTTTCACATAATTCACTGGCAGAGCGCCCAGTTCATGGGCTTTTTTGATCGTTTCGATCGTCAGTCTGGCATCATCATTCGTATAATCCAGATAGTAACCGCCGCCTGAAAGATTTTCCTCCTTCAGTACCGGTTCATCTTCCAAAACTTCTGCCTTGTCTGCAAAATAATGGGCAAAGCCCTGGTCCACCTCAGCGAGATAATCATACAGATGCAGGGCAACTTCCGCAGTAAATGTGTTGAACGATGCCCGGGTTCATCATAGACGGGCATGAGCATGAAAGCCGGCTGTACGATGTGCGGGGCATTTTTCCCGATGATTTTCCGTTCTTTGGCTACATCGGCGACCAGCTCCACATCGAACTGCTTCAGATAACGCAGCCCGCCGTGAACAAGTTTAGTGGAACGGCTGCTCGTCCCTCCGGCAAAGTCCTGCATCTCGACAAGGCCCACCTTGCTGCCTCGCGCGGCCCCATGCAGGGCGATGCCGGCGCCTGTGATCCCGCCTCCGATGATCAGGAGATCCAGAGTCTCTTCTTTTCAGTTCTTCTATTGCATCGTTTCTTGTCTGAGCTGAAAATGTCATCCTGCTACCAGCCCTTTCTCTGATTTTTTCATTTATAGCACCTTCACAGCTTTTCAGGTTTGAATTTGAAGGCTCGCGTAGCCTGTACAGCAGCCTGCCAGCCTTCATACAGGTCTTCCCGTTTTTCTTCTGGCATCTGCGGTTCAAAAGTCGCTGATTTCTCCCATTTCGCCTTGATCTCATCCAGATCCTTGAAGAAACCCGTCGCCAGACCGGCCAGATAAATGGCACCCAGCGCTGTCGTCTCCATGATTTTCGAGCGTTCAATGGTGACGTTCAGGATATCCGACTGAAACTGCATCAGGAAATCGTTCATGCTGGCACCGCCGTCGACTCGCATCGTTTCAGTTTTCAGTCCGGCATCCTCATTCATCGCATCCACGACATCGCGGGTCTGATATGCCAGCGATTCCAGCGTGGCACGGACAAAGTGTTCTTTTTCCGTTCCGCGAGTCAGCCCGAAGACCGCACCTCTCGCCTCCTGATCCCAGTGCGGCGCCCCAAGTCCGGTGAATGCCGGAACGACGTAAACATTGTCGGTCGAATCCACCCGAGTGGCATAAGCTTCTGATTTTGATGCATTTCTGAACAGCCGCAAGCCGTCCCTCAGCCACTGGATGGCGGATCCTGCCACAAAAATCGCTCCTTCAAGCGCGTAACAGACTTCCCCGTCCAGACCGTATGCCAAAGTCGTCAGCAGGCCGTTCTCGGACTGGATCGGTTCCTTTCCTGTGTTCATGATAATAAATGCACCGGTACCATAAGTATTTTTCACCATGCCTTTATCGAAGGCAGTCTGACCGAAGAGCGCGGCCTGCTGGTCACCGGCAATGCCCGCAATAGGAACCTTGAAACCTTTGAAGATGGCATCCATCGTTTCACCGAATATGCCGGACGATTCCTTTACTTCAGGCAGCATTTTTTCGGGTATATCGAGCAGTTTCAGTATATCCTTGTCCCACTGCATCTCATATATGTTATACAGCATGGTCCGGCTGGCGTTCGAGTAATCTGTGGCATGAGCCTTCCCACCGGTCAGTTTCCACAGCAGCCAGGTGTCGATCGTCCCGAACAGCAGCTCCCCTTTTTCCGCTCGTTCTCTGGATCCTTCCACCTTGTCCAGGATCCACTTGATTTTTGTAGCTGAAAAATAAGAAGTCGACGATCAGACCCGTTTTTTCGTGGATCATCTCTTTATGGCCGTCTCTGATCAATTGATCGGCAATACCTGAGGTCTGCTTGGACTGCCAGACAACGGCGGGATAAATCGGTTCGCCTGTTTCCTTGTCCCAGATGACCGTAGTCTCACGCTGATTGGTAATACCTATACTGTCCAGTTCATCGGCTTCGATGCCCGCTTCGATCATCACGCTGGCGATGACCTGCAGCGTTTTCAGCCAGATTTCGTTCGCATCGTGCTCGACCCAGCCCGGTTCTGGAAAATGCTGTTCGATCTCTTTTTGAGAAGACCATCTGGGTTCGCCTTCTCTGTCAAAAATAATCGCCCGTGTACTCGTTGTCCCCTGATCTATTGCCATAATGTAATGTGCCACTTGCTGTCCAGCTCCTTTGACATCTTGAGTATCGTTTATTGTAGACTTAGTATAACATTCTCTATAGATTACAGCCTGTAAACTACTTTAGGTTGTTTTAGATCTTTAGATCAAGAATACTCCAGGACAGGCCGAATGAAAAAGGAAAGAGCAGATTCAGACTGTTTCTTTCCTCCGGTTTCTTTATTTATTTCAAAGAACCAGCAGATCATCCATCTGCTTTGTCCCTTTGTCAGCGGTACATCGCCGCATTTTCTGTATCGTGAGTCTTGAAGATACTGTATACATTGCCCTGATCATCAGGTTCGGCTTCGACCATGATGATGATCTTGCCGGCTTTCAGGTGTTCTTCATACTCCTTGGCTTCCTCTTCCGGCATGCCCGCACCCACCAGCGCTCCGACGATGCCGCCCCCGCCGGCACCGATCCCGATACCGGCTAAGGTCGCGGCAATGGGACCGGCGGCAGCGACGGGACCGATTCCCGGGACAGCAAGCAGACCGATTTCGGCAATGAGTCCGGTTATTCCACCCAGGACTCCGCCTGAAAGAGCGCCTATCCCTGCACCCTTACCGGCATTCTTGCCTCGCCCACCATTATCTGTATCCACGTGAGCCTGTGTATCATCCTTCAGCGCATCGATCTGGCTGTTATCCTTGGCAAAAATTGTGATTTCATCCTTTGTGTAACCTTTATCCCGTAATTCTCTGATTGCTCTTTCTGCATTGTCTATATTTGAAAATACCCCGCCGACTAACTTTTTCTCCACTGTGAATCCTCTCCTTATATCCTGATCACACCAGATATCCTCCAGTGCGGTAATAATATGACACTCAAAACTGATTACTTATACTATTGATTTTATATAGCCTGCCTGTTCAAATCAAAAGTAACACATCCAAGTGCAGATATTCCCTGTCGGCAGGCAGCTGCATCCGTTCAGAAAATTAAAAAAACAGGCAGCATTTAAGCCGCCTGTTCCTGCAATTATAAGTCAGTCGTTCATGATTGCCTGGTTGGCTGTGATGATCGCTGTCTTGTAGACATCTTCTTCCACAGATCCGCGGGACAAGTCGGAAATCGGCTTGTTCAGCCCCTGCAGGATCGGTCCGACGGCTTCGAAGTTTCCGAAACGCTGAGCGATTTTATAGCCGATGTTTCCTGACTGCAGTTCCGGGAAGACAAATACCGTTGCTTCTCCGGCAACATCCGATTCCGGTGCTTTCTGCTTGGCTACTGAGGGAACGAAAGCCGCATCGAACTGCATTTCACCATCGATATTAAACTCTGGAGCCATTTCTTTTGCAATGCGTGTGGCTTCTCTGACTTTTTCGACTTCAGGTGACTGAGCTGAGCCTTTGGTCGAGAAGCTCAACAGTGCCACATTAGGTTCGATATCGAACATTTTAGCTGTACGGGCACTTTCCACAGCAATTTCCGCCAGTACCTGAGCATCCGGATTCGGGTTGATGGCACAATCAGAGAAGACATATTTCTCCTGCCCACGTCCGCGCAGCATGATGAATGCACCGGATGTGCGGCTGACACCCGGACGCGTTTTGATGATCTGCAGCGCAGGTCTGACCGTTTCACCGGTAGAGTGGATCGCACCACTGACGAGGCCGTCCGCTTTATCCATGTAGACAAGCATCGTACCGAAGTAGTTCACGTCTCTAAGCTGTTCTCTGGCCTGCTCTTCTGTTGCTTTGCCCTTGCGGCGTTCAACAAAAGCGTTGACCATTTCGTCGTATTTGTCATAGGCATTGGGGTTGACGATGTCGATCCCGGTCAAGTCGAAGCCGTGCTCTCTAGCCACATTCAGCACTTCGTCCTTGTCACCGATCAGGATTGGTGTCAGCAGCTCATCATGGTACAGGCGCACGACGGCTCCTAAAATACGCTCATCCGTTGCTTCCGGAAAAACGATCTTCAGATCTTTCCCTTTGATTTTACCTTTCAGACTTTCAAATAATTCCACAGATTTTCCCTCCATCGTTGTTTTTATACACTCTCCATCTTACCACTTTCATTTTAAAAATTACAGTAGACTTCCCCGATTCCCTTATTCCTGCACCGGGTTTTCAGGAAGCCGCCAGTCGACGGGGGATTCCCCCATCTCTTTCAGCGCTTCATTGGCCTGCGAGAACGGCCTGGAACCGAAAAATCCTCTGTAAGCCGATAACGGACTGGGGTGTGCAGCCGTAATGATGGTGTGCTTCGATTCATCGATCATTTTCTGTTTAGATTTAGCGGCATTTCCGAAAAGCAGAAAGACGACGGGCTTTTCGCGCCTGTTGAGCGCTTTGATGACATCGTCGGTCAGTTCTTCCCAGCCTTTTTTCTGATGCGAATGCGCCTCGCCTTTCCTGACTGTCAGTACAGTGTTCAACAGCAGAACACCTTCTTCTGCCCATTTTTTCAAGTAGCCGTGAGACACCGGTGAAATACCCAGGTCTGCCTCCAGTTCCTTGTACATATTACGCAGAGACGGTGGAACGGGGACGCTTGGGGCAACGGAGAAGCTGAGACCGTGTGCCTGGTTTTCGCCATGATAGGGATCCTGCCCCAACAGCACTACTTTCACCTTGTGATAGGGCGTCCACTCAAACGCCTGCCAGACATTCTCTTTGTCCGGAAAGACAGTCTGCGTTTCATACTCTTCTTTCAGGAACTTTTTCAGGTCAGTGTATGAGTCGTTCTCAGCCGCTTTTTTCAGGATGGGCTGCCAGTCGTTTTCTACAGGGATGGTCATTGGATACGTCCTTTCTAAATTAAAATGATTCAGCAGCATTCCTGCTGTGTTTTCTATATTTTTTTGGTATGCTAGGGTCAGATGATTCTGACAGAAAAAGGAGTAGACCTGCACATGATAAAAATGATCGTTTCCGATATGGACGGGACGTTACTGAACGAAAATATGGAAATCAGTCCGGCCAACGTTTCTGCCGTCAAACGGGCGCAAAGCGAAGGCTATCACTTTGCCATCGCCACAGGACGTGACTACCCGCTGGCCTTTCCCATGCTCGAGGAGAACGGTATCAAGTGTCCGCTGATCGCCCAGAACGGGGCCCAGTATTTTGACGAAACCGGCAAAAACATTTACAACCGTGGACTGGAAAAAAGCACCGTAAGAAAGATGCTGTCCATTTTTGCCGGGCACTCGGACATACATGAAGAACTGATGACGAACAAAGGCATTTTTTCGGACAACAAGGAAAAACGTTTTGAAATGGTGGCTTCCATGATCTATGACATGAGTCCCGACACCTCCTATGAAGAAGCTCTGGAAAGTGCAAAACGGCATTTAGACAAACTCCAGATCACCTTTGTCGATAACTACGAGGAGATCATCAAGGACGAGAGTGCCATTATCCTGAAAGTCTCCGTTCACTCCAAAAAGGGGCACGAGATCCTTGATCCGCTGAAAGACGAGCTCCACCAGGCAGTGCCTGACTTGTCGATCACGGCTTCCAGCAAACGCAATCTGGAAATCAATCACCAGAATGCCCAGAAAGGGATCGCCGTGTCTCAGCTGGCCAAGCAGCTCGGGATCAAAGCGGATGAAGTGATGGTTCTGGGGGACAATATCAACGATCTGTCCATGATGAAATGGGCCAAATACTCGGTCGCCATGGCGAATGCCGAGCCCGAAGTGAAAGACGTCGCCCGATTCGAGACTTCGAGCAATCGAGAAAACGGCGTGGCCGAAGCGATCTCGCGTGTCCTGGGTGGAAAGTATTTATACAAGCTGAAAACGTGATGCCGTTTGTCCAACCACTGGTTCTATGCCGGTGGTTTTTTGTATGCTCATAAGCTGCCTTTTTTCTATTCCCCTTCTCCCGGCGGTCCGGACTGGCTTGGCTTCCTCCCGCACCACTTCACTGAACCGGTGCGTGAAATGGGCAGTGTATCCCCAGAGATAGTGTTCTGATAAATGATAAAAGGGGATCTGCTGACGGACACTGCGCCACTTGTATTTTTCGCCGCCGGATATCAGTTCAAACGGGAAGTTTTCGTCCCGTTCCATATTCAGCTTGACATCGTAGTACCTGGGGTCATGGGTCAGAAAATACTCGAGCGGAAGAGTAAAGATCTCTTCTACTTCCCCGTTCGGTTTCAGCTGAGCGATATCAGTGTCCGGCAGCCAGCCCACAAAGCACTTGATGATATGGCTCTGCTTGACGATGTAATCCATCTCCCCCAGTATATGGATGTCTGACCTGTCGATCCTGAGTTCTTCTTCCGTTTCTCTGACAGCTGCTTCGAGAAACGTCTCGCCTGCTTCCAGAGCGCCGCCTGGAAAGGAGGTCTCTCCGGGCTGAGACACCCGGTGACTTCTCACTTCATAAAGCATGTGCATCTCTCCGTCGACGTTGACCAGCGGAATCAGTACGGCATACTGCTTCTGCTGCGTGATGGGCTCCGCCTGATGTCCATTCATCATTTTGTTTATTCTTTCAATCATTTTATCCACCTGCCTGATTAGTGTTTCCCGTGCTGAATCGTCTGTCAGCTCGTAATGTTTTTTTGATTACTTTTTTAGAAGCCTTCTCTTGCATCATTTTACAGGTATGATTTTAATTCTGCTACCCACTCACTGATCGGACTGTCAAAGACCAGAGCGTAAACAACCTGTCCGACGGTGTCTTCCCTTTGTTGACGAGCGCACTTTTCTGTCCACTGTAGTCATAGATCAATGCGGCAGCCGGATAGACATTCAGGCTCGTCCCCATGACCAGCAGGATATCTGCCTCTCTGACTGCCTGAATGCTTTGCTCCAGAACCGTTCTGTCCAGAGCCTCGCCGTAAAGCGTGATGGCCGGTCGCGCCCATTCTCCGTTAACTTCCAGTCCTTTTTCAGTCAGGGCCGCTTCTTTGATGTCCGCTCGCATTCCGCTTGCCGTGACCACTCGCCCCGCATTGCCGTGCAGTTCCAGAACGTGCTGGCTCCCCGCTTTCTGATGGAGACCGTCGATGTTCTGAGTGATGATCGTCACCGTGTGTCCCTGGACTTCCAGTTCTTTCAGAAAATAATGCCCCGGATTCGGCCGGGCATCCGGAAACAGCAGTTTTTCATAGTATAAGCGGTAAAATTTTTGAGGATGGGCTTTGAAGAACGAGTGACTCAACACATCTTCCATAGAAATACCTCGACCCGTCTCTTCACTGTAGAGACCTTCTGCCGACCTGAAATCCGGGATACCACTTTCCGTAGACATGCCGGCGCCTGTTATCACAGCGATTTTCTGAGGCCTGTCAAGCCACGCTGCCACACTTTTCACTGAAGTCATGTTATCCTCCTCTTAATCAGTCTCATGTGTCCTATTCCTTTGCGGATCATCCCGGTAACCATTATACTGGTGACAGGATGAAAGAATACTGTTTCTTTCTCTATAAACTGTATTTTAACACGTTAAGTAAAATCATGGAGGTTATAACAATGACACAGCCAAAACTGACACTGACGATTGCCGGAAATGATGCGAGCGGCGGAGCCGGGATCGCCGCCGATCTGAAAACATTCGCCGAATACGGAACATACGGCATCGCCGCTCTGACAACGATTGCGACCATGGACCCCGAAAACGACTGGAGCCACGGCGTCACAGCCATCAGTGCCCAGGTCGTGAAGGATCAGCTGGTCACAGCTTTTGCCGGACCAGGTATCGGTGCCGCCAAAACAGGCATGCTCCCCAATGCGGACGTTGTCGAAGTCATCGCCGACAAAATAGAGCAGCATCCCGAAACGCCTCTGGTCGTCGATCCCGTGATGGTCTGCAAAGGAGAGGATGAAGTCTTGAATCCGGAAAACGTGGAAGCCATCAAAAACCGTCTGATCCCGCTGGCAGCGGTGGCGACACCGAATCTCTTCGAAGCCGGCCAGCTGGCAGAGCTCGGTCTGCTGTTCACGCTGGATGATATGAAAAAAGCAGCAAAGATCATTCATGAAAAAGGGGCAAAAGTCGTGGTCGTCAAAGGCGGGAAATCCCTCACCGGCGATGAAGCCATCGATCTGGTCTACGACGGAAATGAGTACATCACCATGTCCTCTAAGAAAATCGAAAACGCGAACAACCACGGGGCGGGCTGCACATTCGCCGCAGCCATCACTGCGGGGATCGCGCAGGGGCTAGAACCCGTTGAAGCAATCAGAAAAGCAAAAGTTTTTGTGACTGAAGCCATCGAAGCTGGATTCAAGTACAACGCATTCGTCGGTCCAGTCTTTCACAGCGGCTACCGCCTGAACAGACAGGAGTCCATTTAACCTTATGTTACACTTCCTCTCTTTCTCCCGTTATTGTAGGTAGAGAGGAGGAAGACTATGGATACGCAACTGACACTTTTCACATCGGCTTTAGATATGATCGCGAATGTCGGCTTTCCCATCTTCATTTCGCTTTTTCTGCTGCACCGAATGGAAAACAAAATCGATGCGGTCGTTCTAGCTCTAAAAGATCTGACAACCGTCATGTCACACAGCCACAAGGGTTAAACAAAACAGGGGTGCGGATTTATTCTCTGCACTCTTTTTTGTTTTTGCAGGGACTAGTGATATAATAAAAGAAAAGTTGACCATCAGACACGGACTAGAGGTGAATGGAAATGGTTCGTTACTTTATCAATCAGGAGTTTATGTCCAAACAAGACCGTATGATCGTAAAGGATATCACCGGACGGGAAGTGTATCTCATCGTCGGCAAATGGGGACGCGTCGGAGACAAGCTTTCTGTCTTCAGACTGGACGGCACGCGCGTCCTTGATGTCAGGCAGGTGATCCTGTCCCTTTTTCCAAAATTCCGTCTGTATAAAGACGGCCATAAAATCGGCAGCCTTAAAAAACGGCCGGGACTCAAGGGAATCAAAAATCCGTTTTTCACTCTTACACGACTGAACTGGATCATCACCGGCGATTTTGAAAAGAAACAGTTTACCGTAAGGCGCTTCGGCAAAAAAATAGGCACGATCGATAAGAACATCAGCTACATGGGAGAATTCTACAGCATCGATTTTATTAATGAGCAGGATGCTCCCATAGCCTGTGCAGTCGCGGTACTTTTAGATCATTATGCTGAAAACAGAGAACCTGTCTGGAAGAAATACCGGCAGGAAAAGTACAGCCTGGGCTTCATGCATCCCGTGTGGATGAAGATCAAGCGCCGATTGTTCAGAAAAGAGAAATTCGATTAATCAAAAAAACTCATGAGTCAAGTTAAAGAGCCTTCCGCTCTCACTTGACCCATGAGTTTTTTATACTTCTAAATGCTTCTGCATGTGATCATACCGGTGACCGGCCAGGACGATTTCGCCTGTCTTTTTGAAACCCTGGCGTTCATATAGAGCTCTTGCCCGCGGGTTACCATGGTCCACGTTCAGACCTAACGACCGTCATCCCCTCTCTGCGTGCTCGGGTAAAGGCCGCTGCCATCAGTTCCTTGCCGATTCCCTGACCTCTGTGATCAGGATGGGTGACCAGCGAATCCAGATACCATTCCCCTTTGAATGTCTCCGAATCATCAAACGTTTCAAACAAGGGAAGATCATGCGCCTTCAAAATCACTGCCAGCGATTCATCCACCTCATCGCTCAGTTCACCTTTATAGCCGAAACAGAATCCTGCCACCTTGCCGCCAGCTTCCTTGACGATCGCATTCCTGAAACTCTGACGGAAATCATCCCGTCTGGCAGCCTCGACCAGGGCGGGCTTCAACTTGGCCCAGCTGACTTTTTCCATGATCGGCAGTTCCATGTCCTCCAGAATGATCTTGAATAATTCCATGATCTCTTCTGCATCTTCTCTGCGTGCCTCTCTAATCATCCGTCTCTCCTGACTGAACCCTTTCTTTCACTGCCGATTTGATCCGTTCGGCGACTTTTTCCGGGATACCCAGAGCAGTGAGTTCCTTTATGTCCGCGTTTTTAAGCTTGTTCATCGACTTGAAGTGACGCAGGCACTTTGGTCCGTGTCTTCGGCCCTACTCCTTCAATGTCATCCAGCTGACTCGTGAAGCTGTTCTTCCCCGGACGTTGCGGTGGAAAGTGATGGCAAACCGGTGGACTTCCTCCTGGATGCGCTGCACCAGGTGAAAGGCCTGACTCCTCGGATTCAGAATGACCGGTTCCAGTTCGTCCCCGAAGATCAGACCGGCCGTGCGGTGCTTCTTGTCTTTCACCATTCCGGCTACGGGAATATCCAGTCCGAATTCGTTTTCCAGCACGTCGATCGCCGCATTGACCTGAACTTTCCCGCCATCCATGAGGATCAGATCCGGCATCTCTTTCTTTTCTTTCAGCAGGCGCGAGTAACGTCGCCTGATCACTTCCTGGGTCGTGGCGAACTCATTGCTGCCGATCACTGTCCTGATCTTGTATTTACGGTAATTGTTTTTATCCGGCACGCCGTCCTTGAAAGACACCATGGCCGATACGGGGTTCGTCCCCTGAATGTTCGAATGGTCGAAAGCCTCGATCCGTTCGATGTAAGGGAGCCCCATCACTTCTGAAAGTTCTTCGATGGCCCCGGTGGTCTTCTGTTCCCTCATCTCGATCAGTCTGAACTTCTGCTTCAGAGCGATCTCGCTGTTTTTTCCCGTCAGATCAAGCAGTTCCTTCTTCCGTCCGCGCTTGGGACTGAAGACTTTCGTTTCCAGCGCCTCTTCCAGGAGCTGCGTGTCGACGGTAGCCGGCACATAGACTTCTTTGGGTTTCTGATTGTTCTTGTCATCATAATACTGAAGGATAAAGCTCATCAGTTCTTCCTCCGGCGTATCGATGATGGGGAACATCGTGGCTTCGCGCTTGATCAGCGTTGCCTGACGAACAAAAAAGACCTGAATCGAGATCCAGCCCTTGTCCATATAATAATTGAAGAAGTCTCTGGCTGTAAAATTGCCTGAAATGATGGACTGTTTTTCGACTGTTCGTTCGATGTAGGAGATCTGGTCCCGAAATTCGGCTGCGCGCTCATAATTCATCTCTTCAGCCGCTTCCTGCATCTTCTGCTTCAAATCGCGTTTGATATCCGACACGTTCCCGTTCAAAAAGGATTTGATGCGTCTGATCTGGGCCTCGTATTCCTCGACCGGCACCTCGTGATCGCACGGACCGATGCACTGACCGATGTGATAGTACAGGCAGGCACGTTTCTGGTAGCCGTTGCATTTTCGCAGCGGGTATATCTTCTGGATCAGCTGCTTTGTCTCCGAGGCTGCCCAGACATCCGGATACGGGCCAAAATAGTAGGCCCCGTCCTGCTCCACTTCCGACGTGATCACCAGCTGCGGATCGCGTTCATTCGTGATCTTCAGATACGGGTAACTCGTGCCGCGCTTCAAGCGGATATTGTACTTCGGCTGGTGTTTCTGGATCAATGTGACTTCCAGCAGGAGGGCTTCTTTGTCCGAACCCGTGACGATCGTTTCGTAATCCACGATATCTTCGACCAGACGCTTTGTCTTGCCTTCATGCTCGCCGCGGAAATAAGACCGCACTCGGTTTTTCAGGTTCTTGGCTTTACCGATATAAATGATCTCGTCATTCTCGTTTTTCATGATGTAGCACCCCGGCAGATCCGGAAGCAGCTTCAGTTTATTTTCGATCAGTTCGTTCGCCAAAAAACACCTCCTTCACGTTCAGTCCCCTGCGTCCTCGAACAGGTACAGGGAATGGAACGCATTATAGTCGGACTTCCCGACGCGCACACCTTTATAGTCGAAAGGCTCTCCCAGTTCATGCTCGCCTTTTTTTACAGCTTCATCAATGGCATCAGCGATATCGGCATACAGATCATCGATCTCGTCGTCGTTCAGCGTTCCGTATTTCCCTGCCAGGCTTCAAGAAATACCTGCTCGTCTTTGCCTTTATAAAATTCGATCATGATTTCTTCCATGTTCCCGCCTCCGTTTTTCCTAATATTAATAGTCCTGGTTATTTTACCAAAAACGGGAACATTTGTCAGTTTTCCGTGACGGTCATTTTCTCATGAAAAACTGACTAATCGATTTCAGAAAAAAGAACATTTATTTAAACCGCTTACTTATTGTGTGGTATACTATTTCTAGAACAACAAAAAGGAGTAGATTAAATGAAGTATAATCAATTGGGAGATTCGGGTCTTGAAATCAGCGAACTCGGCTTCGGGACATGGGCCATCGGCGGCAGCTGGGGTCAGCACGACGACGAGGAAGCCTTAAAAGGTCTGAACCGCGCCATCGAAGCAGGCGTGAACTTTTTCGATACCGCTGACGTTTACGGCGGGGGCCACAGTGAAGAGCTGCTGGCGAAAGCTACAAAAGGGAAAGAGGATTCCATCCATATCGCAACGAAATTCACGCGTATGGGCGATATCGACGATCCGGCCAATTATACGGAAGAGCAGATCCGTACTTACCTTGAAAACAGTCTGCGTCGCCTGAACAGGGAAACGATCGATCTTTACCAGATCCACTGTGCCCCGCTCAAGATGCTCAAGGAAACAGATGTCTTCCCGATACTGGAAAAACTGAAAAAAGAAGGCAAGATCAGGAGCTACGGTGTCAGTGTCGAAACGGATGAAGAAGGACTTTACGTCCTCAACAACACCAATGCCAGCGCGCTGCAGGTCATTTTCAATGCTTTGAGACAGAAACCTTTGAAGGAACTGTTTCCGAAGGCTCAGGAAAAAAATGTCGGCATCCTCGCCCGTGTACCGTTAGCCAGCGGCCTGCTTACCGGGAAGTTCTCGAAAAACCACACATTCGAAGAAGACGATCACCGTAACTTCAACAAAGACGGCCAGGCCTTCAATGTCGGCGAAACCTTCGGCGGACTGCCGTTCGAAAAAGGTGTGGAATTGAGTGATCAGATCTCCTGGATGGCAGATGACCGCAGCAGTCTCGTGCGTGCCGCATTGAAATGGGTCATGCAGCAGGAAGCCGTGACCAGTGTCATCCCAGGCTTCAAAAATGAAAAACAGGTGCTCGACAACCTGAAGTCACTCGAAGTCAGAGACTTCAGTCAGGATGAACTGAAACGCATCAATGATTTTTACTGGGAAAACGTGCACGATCACATTCGCGGTCCATACTAAAAACCAGAGAAATTTTAAAAGCTCTTATCCCGCTTTTTCGGGTTAAGGGCTTTTTTCTTTGCTGTTGAGCCATGTCAATAGGATAAAGCGATTGTCACAAAAATTTAACAAAACAATATATGTTGTGTATCGATCGGGTATCTGATACCATATATAGTGTAATAATACAAAGGAGAGGAAGTTACACCTATGGAATTTTTACCCACTTCCTACGTAGAAGACTACGTAGCCAAGCGTCCCAATCCACTCAATGAACTTGGAGAATTTGTCTACAGTCGTACTTATTCACGCTGGCTTGAAGATAAAGGCCGCAGAGAATACTGGCATGAAACGGTCAAACGCGCCATTGAATACAACATGGCACTGGAATACAAGCATCTGAAGAAAATCGGCTACTCTATCCATCTGAAACAGATGCGCGAAGAAGCCAAAGAACTATTTGAAAATATCTATAACACGAAACAGTTCACTTCCGGCCGCACGCTCTGGCTCGGTAACGCTAACGAGAAAGTGAATAAAGATTTTGCTTTGGGCAACTTCAACTGTTCGTTCTTGTCTATTGAAACATGGGAAGATTTAGGCGAACTCTTCTATCTCCTCATGGTCGGTAAGGTAATATAGCCCAGTGCCGACCTTAAACCTTGTGAACCTGTAAAAACAGGGTGTGCACAATTACGTGTGCTAACGATGAAAGCTGTTAAGCCAATATCGTGCCAAGCTGTATCTTGTCTCACTAAGAAATTATCGGGCAAGCATACTGAAGGTGTAGAGACTATCGAAAAGGTCATACATTGTCGAGAGGACATCGTATGAAAACTGAGTAGAGTAGCGATCACGTGAAAATCGTGGCGCCAAGCGCAAGGACTTATGACGTAACGTTCATAGGTAAGATATAGTCCAAGTATACGCTTGACTGGCGTAGGATTTAAAGCAACGAAAAAAACAGTAAAAAACATGGCTGAAATCAGAACGAATACAACACTGCTTCACTCTGAATACAAGCCCGTTCCAGTAGAAAAAAGGCTTGAAAATACAAAAGTGGTCAAAATGGAGAACGGCTACGCAAAAATCTATGTCGGTGATTCCAAGGAAGGCTGGGTCGAATCACTTAATGAATATTTGAGCTTGCTGACGAAAAAAGAGAACGAAGAGATCCATACCATTAAGGTCAGCTACAACAGTGTCCGGCCTGAAGGTGAGCGCCTGAAAACGTTCGGCGGGACGGCTTCCGGACCTTCCCCACTGAAAGAAATGTTCGAAGGCATCGACAAGGTGCTTAAAAACGAAGTCGATCCGTATCTGGCTCCGATCGAAACAGACGACAAAGGCTACGGCAAGGTCCGTCCGGTACACATTCTGGATATCGGTAACCTGATCGGCGCGAATGTCGTTGTTGGTGGTTAACAAACGGCGAATGCCTCCAACATTAAAAAACACTCCTTTTTATCGGTGGAACTCTTTTATCAGAAGACAATACCGAGGGAAGCCCTGCCGGCGCAGGGAACCTGTAACGACTATCGAAAGCATAACTCCTGCTTTGGGGGCACGAGTGAAGAAGCGAGTAGAGTACACCTGACAAGGTGGAAACAGGGAGCATCAAAGAGTAACGCCTTTGAGTGAAGATATAGTCTAATCCTTATAGCAATATAAGGTATAGGAACCTAATAGTAATGGTTCGCCGAACTGCAGAAATATTCCTGTTCGATGCCGATGATCATGAATCCATGTTCGCTAAATACGGCATGAACGGCATCTGGACAGAAGCGCAGCTTGAACAGCATAAAAAAATCGGTCAACTCCTGGAAGAGGCCGGGATCAAACCAGGCTGGTTCGACAATCTGAAAGCTGTCGGTGACCGCCGTGAAGGACTGGATCACCGCCGCATGAGCAACAACTCCATCGCATTCGAGAAAAAACCGTCCCGTGACTTTTTGCATCTCGTTTTTGAAATGATGCAGCTGGAAGGCGAGCCCGGTTTCTTCAATATGGAAGAAGCGCGTCGCCGCCGTCCGAATGCAGAAGGCGTCAATCCCTGCGGAGAAATTATTCTGGATTCCAAAGGGGTCTGCAACCTGACGACGATCAACGTGAAAGCCTTCGTCCAGGAGAACGAAGACGGCACCCGCAGTCTGGACATAGACGGTCTGAAACGCGCGCAGGAACTTTCTGCCCGCATCGGTCTGCGCATGACGCTGACACCTCTGGAGATCGATTCATGGAATGAGATCCAGCAGCGTGACCGCCTCATCGGTACCTCAGTGACCGGCTGGAAAGATGCGCTGGCGCTTGTTGATGCCAGTGAAGAAGACGAAGTGAAATGGATGAACGAACTGCGTGATGCATCCAGACATGCCGCTGATGAATATGCCAAGACCCTGCGTGTCAATGCACCGCTCTTAGCGACAACGGTTAAACCTGAAGGCACCCTGTCACAGGTGGCCGGCGGTGTTTCTCCCGGTGTGCACATGAGTCACAGCCCGTACTACATCCGCCGTGTCCGTATCAATGCAACGGATCCACTGGTCAAAGTGGCGAAAGAACTTGGCTGGAAAATCCACGCTGAAATCGGCACGAACAATGTCTACGATCAGAATGAACTAGCAAAAGAAGAAATCATTGCTCTGGCCAGAACAGTCGTCATCGACTTCCCTGTCGCCAGCGGTTCGAAACGCACCAAAGAAGATACCTCAGTGGATGAACAGTTCGACACGTATTTCCGTTTCCAGAAAGAATACGTCGAGCACAACGCCTCCAATACGATCGATGTGAAACCGGGCGAATGGGCTCAGGCGGAACAGCGCGTCTGGGACGGCTGGAATGATTTCGTCGGTGTCTCCTTCCTGAGTCATGACGGCGGCACGTACACGCTCGCCCCTTATGAAGCCTGCTCGAGAGAAGCCTATGAGGAGCTCAAGGCTTCAATGCGACCGTTTGATGCAGGTCTGCTCCATGCCTTTGAAAAAAGCGAAACAGAAGCTGATCTGGAAACAATGGAATCCTGTTCGTCAGGTGTCTGCCCGATCAGATAATCCATCAAACTGACAGAAAGGAGAATGAAAAGTGAGATCCGCACCACTAGACAAACAATCATCCTTTACAAGAGGACGGACCTATTCGCTGACGCGCATAGCCCTGCTTACCACACTGGTGTCCGTGGGAAGATTGAGCTTTTCCTTTCTTCCCAATGTCCAGCCGATGACTGTTTTGATCGTATGTATCACACTGTATTACGGATGGCGAAACGGCCTGGCCGTTTCTCTCCTTTCCGTTCTGCTGACGAACTTTTATCTGGGCATGGGCCCCTGGACAATCGCTCAGTTCATGGCTTACGCCGTCTTGATCGGACTGACGCATCTGCTTGAAGGACGCTATGAAGCCCTGCCGACACCTGTCCTGCAGGTTTATGTCGCCTTTCTCGGAATGCTTTATGGTCTGATCATCTCGCTCGTCCAGGCCCCATTTTTCGGATGGAACATCTTCATACCGTACTATTTATCCGGACTCGTTTACGATATCATGCATGCCGGCGGAAACGTCATTTTCTTCGCCCTCCTGTACCCTATCGTCATGCGTGTCTTTGACCGTACGGATCACCGGTCATCTGATCAGCAGTGGCTGAATTAACTATCAAGGGGAATCATTTTATGAAAAAGAAAAGTAATATTGTAATGTCTGTCGTGATCGCGCTGCTGGCTCTTGCCATTATCCTATGGGTTTCAAATCAGGACTCACCTTCTGGCTCTTCCGCCGAAGACATGAAAGAAGTGACCGTCATGATCTATGCCGAGGATGAAGAACTGGCGAACGACACGCTTGAAGTCGCTGAAGACATGACTTTACTCGAAATCATGGAAGACAATTATGAAATGGCCGTCTCTGACGAAGGCTTTGTCGAATCCATCGAAGGTGCCGAGCAAAGCGTGGAAAACAATCTGTACTGGGTCTTTGAGGCCAACGAAGAAATGGTCAATGAGTCGGCCGAAGACTTCGTACCGGAAGACGGCGATACCGTCATCTGGGAACTGATGGCCTTTTAATTAATTGATTTAAAGAAATACCCGGGAAATCAGCTCAAAGCTGATTTCCCGGGTATTTTTCATTTTCAGAATATATTATTGTGACTCATTCTCTTTTATCGCTCTTAAAAGCTGGTCAATCAGGCATCTTCGACACTTTTAGATATCAAAGCTTTATATAATAGCCGAATTCACAGTAGTTCGGTAAGATGTACAGGTATACTTAAATTGTAACTGTCGAACTTGACCCAACTTCGGTCTTTTCAATACTATCGATTGATTCTAATTACCGAATAGGCCGTCATTCGGTAATTAGAGCAGCATTTCAATTCTCTAGCTGTTGAACCATAGCTTACTACGGTCTTTTCTATACTGGCAGTCTCTCCTACGTACCGAATACACTCTTGTTCGGTACTTTAAAGCATATATTCATCCTGTAACTGCTGAACCTGGCTGGTGCTATCCCCTATAGCAATACAACAAAATAATCCCCATAAACTAAATATTCCTTTTTACCAAATGATAGATATTACAACTAAAATCACTGAAAAATAATAGCCTGAATAGACATATTAACAAAAGGCGAACGTAATAATTTATCATGCGCTTCATCTTATTTTCTATTCAATGATCTCTTTTCTGAAAAAATCAGTGATCTGCTTCATAGTCGGTACTTTGACCAGATGTTCTTCATCTTCTTCAATAAATGTCAGATTGGCCGACGGATTTTCCTTTATAAACTCCACAACGTGATCATAAGGAACGATGATGTCATGGATCCCGTGCCAGAAGAGCAGCGGTCTGTCTTTCAGCGTTTCAGGTTGACGGGACAGATCATATTCCGGCACCCAGGATAAAAGTGTCTCGTAATCATGCGGGAAAAAGCGGTCCAGTTTTTCAGCATAACGGATCAGACGGGTCCGGTATTTTACAGGCTGAGGGGACCCCATGATGCAGGCTGCCACTTGGATCTCCGGATGATGGGTAAGCAGCGCACAGGTCGTGATCCCGCCCATGGATACGCCGCCGACCGCTATGCGGTGATCGACCACGCCCAGTTTTTTAAAGTGATTGACAATGAAACCAAACTCGAACAGATTGGTCTGAATACTCTGCCAGAAAGTCAGAGACGGGATCCGGGTGATCGGTCTGAAGCGTTCACCGTGATTCTCGGCATCCGGGAGCAGTACGCGGAAACCCGCTTCAGCCAGAAATCGTCCCTGAGTCAGGACCAGCTCCTTTGAGGACTGCCAGCCATGATAGTAAACGATCAGCGGCAGCACATCGTTCCGTTTATCTTCCTGAACGACTTCCAGCAGCGGGATGGTCCCCAGGGTTCTTTTGCGTATCGTCAGTTTCAACCTGTTCACCTCCTGATCTCATTGTTGTCGGCCCTCGTTAGAAAAGAAAAAACGCCATTCTTCCGAAAGGGGTTCGTCATCCGAGAAAATTTCAGGATTTGCTTCCAGAAGTCTGGTCAGCAGTTCCGTTGTTTTCCGGGCATCCACCACGCGGGCCTGCGCATCCCCGAAGGTTCCCTTTGTCATCGCCCCCTCCTCAAGAAGGATGTTTTCCACTTTCCAGTAGTGTTTTGAAGACGACCCCGGATAATGTCTGCGGGAAGGAACTGGCACTTTTTCGCCGGTATTCAGGACGCTGTACAGGTTTTGATAGGTATCCATGATCCGCCCGGGAACGTCCGCCCACTCTTCGATGCCGTGGATAAAGGTGTTTTTTGTCAGATCCACACCAATCAATAGAATTTGAGCTTTTCGGTCCAATAGTTTGCCCCAGACAGACTCTCGGGCACATGGCGTCTCATGTCTATACTCACCGGCCGTAAACGCCAGGGCGTCGCTACCCAGTGCCGCCACTGAATGCGTGGGATGTTCGGACCGGTGCACGTCTTTTCTGTGCCTGAACCTCTCTGTCAGCATACCGACATTTGACGGCGACTCTCTGACGTTGAAAACAGGATTTTCTTCATTGATGTATTCCCAGGTATGGGTGGGAAGTACCAGCAGGCCCTGCTCCATAAAAGTGCTCAAACTGTCCAGAACAGCATCTGGTCCGCCGTCCACTTGGCCGATACTTTTATAGGACGAGTGAACCAGCAGTGTACCCTTAGGGTCGATATTCAGTTTTTTCAGATCTTTGAGAAGTGATTCATTTGTATGCATGTCTTTCCCTCTTTTATTTTGATCTATAGTATCGATTAAACAGGATGGCACAATGAAATGCAACCGGAATTCATTATTACAGTTTAATCAGGCACTCTTATTGTAACAAAAAGACCGGCGAATGAAATCTCTTAAGATCTCATTCGCCGGTCTTCACTATTATATGGTATCAATTGCTTAGTCTAAAATACGGACCGTCACGTGGCGTCTTCCCCACTGCAGAGCTTCTGCAACGGTATTGAAGTGAATGTCGATGATGTTGCCATTGATCGCGCCGCCTGTATCTCCGGCAATGTAGACACCCATGCCTTCCACTTCGACCATGGAGCCCAGCGGAATAACTGAAGGGTCTACTGCGATCACACGTGAATTCACTCGCAGGTCGATACCCATGAATGTGTGCGTGCTCAGTCCGGGCTGTTTGGTTGAATACCCGGTTGCTTCAACTTTCAGTGTACGGCCGGACGATTGAGCCGGCTTGGACTCTTTCTTAACGGCTGGTTTTGATTCAGCTTTTTTCGGTGCAGATGTTTGAGTTGTTTGAGGGGCAGCTGCTTTAGAACTTGACTGCCTGCTTGAAGACGTTGATGCTTCCTGGTCAGCTGACGCACGTGCAGCTTCTTCTCTGGCAGCGCGACGGGCTTCTTCGATACGTGCCACTTCTTTAGCTTCTCTTTCAGCAAGGGAAGACAGCTCCGACTGATTTTCCTGAATCAGTGCCTGCAGGGAAGCAACTTTATCGTTTAGCTCTTCTTTGTTAGCCAGGGCCTCTTCCTGTTTTTCTTCAAGCTCCTGACGCGTGTCGGCCAGCTCATTTTTCAGGTCGACCAGTTCCTGGGCTTCTGTTTCAGCAGCTTCGATCTGTTCATTACCTGCATCGGTCAGACGCATGATGACGAGTGCGCGATTGAACATGTCAGAGATGCTCTCGGATTCGAGGATGGTCAGGACGATGTTCTGTGAAACTTCATTGATCTGTAAAGATTGTAGACGATCACGGGCCTGTTCCATTCTCGCTTCGACCACTTTTTCCTGTTCCGTTATTTCTTTTTCTGTTTTTTCTATATCTGTTTCTTTATCAATAATCGTTTCTTCAATATCTGACAGTGTCTCATTCAATGCATTGACGTCTTCGATGACGACACTGACATTTTCCTGAAGCGACTGTAATTCCTGTTTCGTCTGTTCCTGCTGATCTTTGATGGTATCTAAAGATTCGGCTGCTGCCGGCTGCGACATATTCAATTGTATGAATGCTAAACCGATGACAGCAATACTCGCGATAGTTTTTTTCATGATTTACAGGACAACCTTTCTGAATTGAGGGTTTGATTAATAGATCCGTGTTCAATGCCCAGTCATTATACCGATAAAACGAATAAAGTATATTTCTATTGTCTTACAATTTGTTACAAAACTCTGAATAATCTAGACGTTTTATAGCAATATTCAGTCTTTTATGTAAAAGGTGTAAGAATGATAGCGTTTACCTTTCTTTTGTAATATGATTGTAAAAAAGTGTGCTTTTTTAGACTTTTCAGCCAAAAATAGTATGATGAAGAGAAGAAACCCTCGTATCGATGAAAGTGATAACTAAAATAGGAGTGACAGCATATGTCAACAGAACGTTTCGGCTTACTGGATGTCGGTTCAAATACCATACGCCTAGTGATTTTCGAAAAAGATGAATATGAAGGAATCACCGAACTGCAGAATATCAAGACCCCCGCCCGGCTTGTCCAGTATCTTGACAGTGAGAACAAGATGTCTGAAGAAGGCATCCAGGTACTTGTCACCGTACTGGAAAGCTTCACTGACATAGCTGAGCGCTATAACATCAAAGATCTGATCTCAATTGCCACAGCAGCGATCAGGCAGTCCACGAACAGAGACGAGATCATTGAACGGGTCAAAAAGGAAGTGGATCTAAACCTGGGCATCCTGCCTGAAGAAAAGAGGCCTACTACGGAAATTACGCAGTCAGGTACACCATGGATATCCTCGATGGCGTCAGCATAGATATCGGCGGTGGTAGTACTGAGCTTACTTTTTTGAAAACAAGGAAGTCAAGGAAGCCTACAGTTTTCCTTTCGGGACGGTCTCCCTCCAGAAACAGTTCTTTGACGGGAAAGATCACAACGATAAAAAAGCGATCAAAAAAGCCCGTAAATGGGTGAAAGAACAGCTGAAAACCCTGGACTGGCTGGAAGACGTGGCCGTTCCTCTAGTAGGGATCGGCGGCTCGGCACGAAACTACGCGGAAGTCTACCAGCGCCAGAACAACTACCCTATTGCCGGCATTCACGAATACCGCATGACAAAAAAGATCTGGATAAAACATTCGATCTCCTGGAAGAGAGCTCCATGGAGGATCTGGCCGATCTGGACGGGCTGAGTGAAGACCGCCGGGATATCATCATTCCAGCAGGGATCGTCTTTACCGAACTCCTCGATGTCATGGACTCGGATACCTTCGCGATCAGCAACCGTGGTCTGCGTGAAGGCATCATCCTTGAACGCTTGAATGAGCAGTATGAGGACGCCTATGACCTGTTCGGCATCAAACGCCAGACTGTCCAGCGCATGTTCAAGCAGTATGACATCCGTCCGATCAGCGCCCACCAGCGCATCATCCTGGCCGACCGGCTCATCGAGCTGATCAAGGAGAAGGGGATATTGAATGTCAATGACGAACATCTCTATCTGCTGCATTACGGGGCCACTCTGTATTACCTGGGCAGCTACATCGAAGATGATTCAAAGTCCCAGCACACGTTTTACATTATTTCGAATACGAATCTTCACGGTTTCAGCCACAGCGACCGTGTCCGTCTGGCTCTTCTGGCAAGCTATAAAAACCGCTCGCTATACAAGCAGTACACGAGCAATGTGAAAGACTGGTATGACGATGACGAGCGCGATCTGCTGCTGTATCTGGGCAGCATCATCAAGTTTGCCGAGGCACTGAGCGATTCTCATGTCAACTTTGTTCAGGAAATGGATCTCGTTGAAAAGGACGATGACAGCTATGAGCTGCGTGTCACCTACAGCGGAGATGCCATTGCAGAAGAATACCGGGCAAACAGACACAAGAATCATTTCGAGCGTGTCCTTGGAAAATCACTTACGATTACTTTTGATAACGAATTAAATGAAACACCCCAAACGGAGGTATAATTATGCAGGGGAAAGACATTTCACTGGAAAATCCCGATTATTATCAGAACAGAGAACTATCCTGGCTGGACTTCAACGCCCGAGTGATCGAGGAAGCCGATGATCCAGTCAATCCACTCCTGGAACAGCTGAGATTCCTGGCAATCGGCAGTTCAAACCTGGACGAATTCTATAAGGTACGTGTTGCGGGTCTTCAGGACCAGCTGAAAATGGGCGTCAGCGAACCCGATACGAAGAAACAGTGGTCACCGAAGAAACAGCTGCAGGAAATCACGGTAAAGAACCAGGATATCGTCAAGCGTCACTATGCCCTTTATGAGAAGAAGAAAACAGAGTTGAAACACCATTCAGTCTATTTCAAGAGCGTCGATGATTTGTCTGAAGAAGACCTTAAACAGGCCAGAAAGCTTTTCAAGTACGAGATCGAACCGGCCATCACACCTTATGGGATCGATGCCTACCGTCCCTTTCCTCATTTGAGTGACGGTGTGCTGCATCTGTTCGTCCGGCTTGAAAAATCAGGTACACCCTTTATCGCTATTGTTCCGGTCCCGCAGCGGCTCAACCGTCTCTTCTCCATCATAAGCGGGAAGACCATTCAGCTCCTGTTCTCAGAGGACATCATCTATTCTTTTCTCTCGGAACTTTTCAAAGGCTATAAAGTGACTTACTCCTTTACTTTCCGTATCACACGGAATGCCGATCTTGAGATCCAGGAGGAAGGAGCCGAAGATCTGCTTTCGGCCATCGAAGACTACCTGGAGAAAAGAAAGAACGGCATGGCGGTCAGACTGGAGATCGACAACCGGCGGACCAGCAAGTCCGTTGTCAAAGATATCGATTATCTTAAAAAAGCCCTTTCCATCAAGCAGCGGGACATTTACTACCTTGATGGCCCGATCGATCTGACCTGCATGTTTGAGGCCGTGGATATTCTGGAGACGGCCGGCCTCGATCTGCTGTTCGAAGAGTATACACCCGATTACCCTGAACGTTTTTCGAAGCGGTCCATCTATGCGCTCGCTCACGACGAGGATCTGCTTTTCCATCATCCGTTCGATTCCTTCAAGCCGATCATTCAATTTATTGAAGAGGCTGTGGAAGACGACCGGACGGTGGCCATCAAGCAGACCCTGTACCGGGTCAGTCAGGAATCCCCTTTGGTCAAGGCCCTTGAAAGAGCGGCAAAAAAAGGGATCCAGGTCACTGTGCTCGTTGAGCTGAAAGCCCGGTTCGATGAAGCGAACAACGTCCACTGGGCCAGAAAACTCGAAGAAGCCGGAGCGCATATCCTCTACGGCGTCAAAGGGCTGAAGACCCACAGCAAAGCCACACTTGTTATTAAAAAAGAGAAAAAGGGATTCAGGAGGTACGCTCATCTGGGCACGGGGAATTATAATGAACAGACAGCCCGACTATACACAGACATGGGGCTCATCACGACAAATGAGGAAATGACTCAGGATGTGTTCGACTTTTTCAACTATTTAAGCGGCTATACTGAACAGCCGCCGTACCATTATCTCCACGTCTCACCTTTTGATATCCGTGACGCCTTTCTCGAGAATATCGAAAAGGAGATCAGACTGCACAGACGACATGGTAATGGTCATGTCATTGCCAAGATGAACTCCCTGACAGACAAGATGATGCTGATGAAGCTTTATGAAGCGAGTCAGGCGGGAGTCAGGATCGAGCTGATCGTGCGAGGCATCTGCTGCCTAGTTCCCGGTATTCCAGGGGTGAGCGAGAACATTACGGTCAGAAGCGTCATCGGCCGTTTTCTGGAGCACAGCCGTATCTACTATTTCTACCACAACGGTGAAGAGAACCTGTACCTCTCCTCTGCCGACATGATGACCCGCAACATGATCAAGCGTGTGGAAATCGCATTTCCTATCCTCGATGAAAAGTGGAAACGACACATCATTTCCATCCTGAAGATGTATCTGTACGATAATGTCAAAGCCTGGATACTGAATTCGGAGGCCACGTATGAAAAGACGAAACCATACGGACAGAAACCTATTCATGCACAGAAAGAACTGATGAACCTGGAGAGAACTCAGCAGCCAGAACGAGAGCGTAATTTTTTACAGCAAATCAGATACTTTATAAGCAAGATTCTCTGAGTCAAGGCAGACCGACAGCCGGTTATGACCCGTTCCTTTTTTCGGGAAACATAACAGCCAGCGTCTGCCTTTTTTATTATCTAATTCTAAAAATACTCTGGTATACTTGATAAAAGGGGTGAGGTAATGGCAACGATTCAAGACATCGCAAAACATGCGGGAGTATCTTCCGCTACGGTTTCAAGGGTCATCAACGCAAGCGGCTACGTCGGCAAAGAAACTCGCCTGAAGGTAGAGAAAGCGATAAAACAGCTGAACTATGCGCCGAACAAGCATGCGCAGCTCCTGCGGACGGGAGAAACCAAAAACTTCGGGATCGTCAGCACGCAGTTCAATGAAACGGCAGTCCCTCGGATCAACTCATTCATTTCCGCCGCCCATTCTGCCGGGTACACAACGACCCTGTTCATCACCAACGGAGACCGCAAGCGGGAACGCGAAGCCTTCGACCTACTGAGGGCCAAGGAACTCGACGGCATTTTTCTTGTCTACCGTGCCAATGACTGGGATGTGCTGGAGGGCTATCTGCAGGACGGACCGATCGTGACCTTACATAATGTCGATACGCATCCGATTCCTTCTGTGTTCATCGATCACTATCAAGGCAACCGCCTGGCTCTAACTTACGCCTGGGAAACCGGCTGCCGGAGGATCCTGAACTTATACGGCACAGCCTCAGGTCTGAACACGACCCGCCGCATCGAGGCCTACACTGATTTCTGTCACTCCAGAAAAATCTCTCCATATCCTGTAGAACCCTTTCTGCGCATCTTCAATGCTCTGGATGTGGAACGCGTCATTGAATGGATCAGAGAACAGCCCGAAAAACCCGATGCTCTGATCACTCATTCAGATAATATCGCGGCACTGGCTGTCTCAAGGCTGAGGAAAAACGGCTTCCAAGTGCCGGAAGATATTTCCGTCATAGGCTTTGATAATTTATTTGTAAGCGACGTGATGGGTATGACGACGGTCGATTACGATATCGAAGAACAGGGCAGAAACGCCTGCCGCTCCCTGCTTAAACAGCTCGGAAAATTCTCCGGCGAACTGACACCACTGACTTTCAGGCTCATTGAGCGCGAAACGACTAGAACCAGCTGACAGACAGAAAAAGGCCGGGATACGCATCTCTTTATCATCAAAAGAAATGCGTATCCCGGCCTTTTTATTTTGTTCCCAAAATAATTGTGTTCACAGCGGCTATGGTCTGACTGAGTTGATCGGTTTGTGACGCGCTCTCAAACTCAATGTTTTGTCAACATGCTGCTTGACGTCTCTTTGCGACCGGTTCCTCCGGCAAAGCCGCTGTGAACTAGTCGCTAAACCCTCCATTGCAGCACGTTCTGATCTGGATATCAGTTTGAACTGGTTTCAATATCGTTTTTAGAACACGTTCTCCGTAGGTGTTCCTGTGAACTGGTTTCTATATCTCTTTTGAATCAAGTTCCTTTAAGTTGATCGAGCTGAACATGGTTCCTATATCCTTTTGGAACATGTTCTAAAACCGAAAGATTGTCCAACGCGTTCCTAAACTGATTTCTAGACGCGTTCTTCAGATATATGCTGTTCCACTTTATCATGACAAACTTTTTAATTCCTGATTCAGCTGTTGGCGAGCACGTCTGTGAGCCAGCTGCTTCTTGAAAAGGCCTTTTTCAGGCGAAAAGATGAGTATCAGCAAAGCTGTGACACCTGTCATCACGGCGATCATCCCGGCTATCGTGGTATCAAAAAGGAACGCCAGCCTGACCCCGCTGACACTGTTCACGACTGCTATCAGAACCGTGATCGCGATCATCTTCTTCAGAGAATGCGTCAGCAGATAACCCGAAAGCGCCGGTCCTACCATAAAGCCTACGATCAGGATAGAGCCGACGGAGTCGTAAGCTCCAGACCGCTGTGAGCGAGACCAGGGTCATCAGAGCATAATGGACAAGCAAAGGTGAAAAACCGAGTGCCGCAGCGAATGCGGGATCGAACGTTGTAAGTTTCAGTTCTTTATAGAAAAGAAAATAAACAAGCGCATTGATCATCAGAATCACCAGCATCACCCACAGCGACTGCGGGCCCAGGTCGTAACCGAACAGGTCGAGTCTTCTGAAGGGGGCAAAGGCCAGTTCGCCCATCAGTACCGCATCTTCATCCAAATGAACGTCGCCTGCGTAGAGGGTGATCATGATGATGGCGATACTGAAGAACAGTGGAAAAACGATACCGATAGCGGCGTCATTGGACACCAGTTTCGACCGCTGGATCGTTTCGATCAGCCAGACCGTTGCTACACCGACAAGGGTGGCCCCTATCATGAGCAGCGGCGAATTCAGGTCCTGAGTGATGAAAAAGGCCAGGACGATCCCCAAAAGGACCGTATGCGTGATGGCATCTGATACCATCGTCACTCCCCGAAGAACCAGAAAAACACCTGGCAGAGCACACGCCACTGCAACGACGACTGCAATCATTGTGATCTCCGTTATCATGCTCATAGTTTGCCCTCCTCCATTTCACTCAAGCGTGCCATAAACTGTTTCTCTTTTTCTTTTTTGAAATGAGATCTTGCTGCCAGCCCCTGCTTCGGAGCGAACAGCAGGCTGAAAAAGACGAACAGACTGACGACGACAACGATCGACGGTCCCGTCGGTATACGCTGTCCCAGAGAACTGATGAGCGTGCCGATGAAACCGGACGACGCCCCGATGACTCCGGCCATGATCATGACGCTGCTCAATCGGTGAGACCATTGTCTGGCTGCGATCGATGGTCCAATGAGCAAGGCACTGATCAGAATGACACCGACCGATTCAAGCCCGATGATGATGGTCAAAACGATCATCGTGGACAGAAGCGTTTCGATGACTTTGCCGGAAAAGCCTAAAGAACGACTGAACATCGGATCGAAGGTATAGCATTTGAATTCTTTCCAGAATAATAGGACAAGTGCGATCAGGACCAGACCGACTATGCCGATCAGCTGTACATCTCTCTGCAGCATCGCGCTCGCCTGGCCGAAGATAAAACTTTCAAGCCCGGCCTGCTGCGCATTGGGATTGTTCTGGATCGCCGTCAATACGACGAGTCCGAGTCCGAAAAAGCTTGATAAAACGAGTGACAGCGCACTGTCCAGCTTGACCATGGTTTTACCGGTCATCAGATGGATGAGTGCAGTCGCGATCAGTCCTGAAATGACCGCCCCCAGCATCAGGAAAAGCAGTTCTTTTCGCTGAATGAAAACGAAAGCCAGACCGATCCCCGGCAAAGCCGCGTGGCTCAAAGCATCCCCTAACAAGCTTTCTTTGCGAAGGGTGGCATATGTGCCGATCACGCCACTGAGAAGTCCAATGATCCCTGTCCCTAAAGCAACGAGCTGAAAGGTGTAATCAGAAAGGACTGCAAGATATCTGAGTGATCACTTTACTCACCTTCCCCTAAATTTCGGTCGCGGTGATACGTCTGGTCGATGGTCGGTCTGTCAAAGGTTTTTTCAACAGGACCTGCCGCAATGACTTCCTTGTTGATAAAGACGATCTCATCGAAATAATTCTCGACGGTCTGCAGGTCATGATGAACGACCAGGACCGTTTTGCCTTCTTTAACCAGCTGCTTGAGCAGTTTCATGATGATGTGTTCCGTCTTCATATCGACACCGGCAAGCGGTTCATCCATAATGTAGACGTCTGCTTCCTGAGCAAGCGCACGGGCAAGAAACACCCGCTGGCGCTGCCCGCCTGACAGCTGGCTGATCTGACGCGAGGCGAAGGTCGGAAGCCCGACTTTCAGGAGCATCTGCTTGGCGATGTCCCGGTCTCCTTTACGCGGTCTTTTGAACCAGCCTAAATGCCCGTACCTTCCCATCAGCACGACATCACGGACAGTTGTCGGGAAATCCCAGTCCACAGAGGTGTTCTGCGGGACATACGCGATGCGGTTCTTCAGTTCTTTATACGAGACCGCTTCCTGATCAGTCCCTTTATATTTAACAGAGCCGGTAACGGGCGAGACCAAGCCGAGCATGGCCTTGATCATGGTGGATTTGCCTGCCCCGTTCGGCCCGACGATGGCTGTCATTTTTCCTTTTTTAAATGCGAGTGAAATATTCCAGAGAACCGGCTGCGCCTCATAGGCCACCGTCAGTTTATCAATAGAAATGGCGATATCATCTTTCATGTCGATCCTTCTTTCTTTTTACTGTGATTCAGTCATTTTTCAGTGCATCAACGATCGTGTCGACGTTCGATCGATACATCGTTATATACGTATCCGCATCATCTTCACTGCTTCCTAAGGCGTCCGAATAAAGTTCCCCGGCATTTTCAAGCGGGTGCCCGCGACTGCCGGCCGCTTCGATCAGAGCTTCTATACTCCTTGGGGAAACAGAACTTTCGACAAAGACCGCCCGGATGTCTTTCTCGACGATAAAATCAGCCATCTGACTGATGTCCCCTGTCCCTGCTTCGGTCTGAGTATTCAGTCCCTGAAGTCCCACGACTTCAAAACCGAACGCCTCGCCGAAATACTGAAACGCATCATGGGCCGTGACCAGATAGCGGGAGGATTCCTCAACTTCAGCAACTCTCTCTTCAACGTACTGAGACAGCTCATTTAGTTCAACCAGATAATTTTCTGCGTTGTTCCTGTAATAGTCTGCATTCTCGGGATCATGTTCGCTTAATTCGTCAGCCAGATACTGCGTCACCTGTTTCCACCTTTCGATACTGAACCAGATATGCGGATCGACTGCCTGAGCGTCACCCTCTTCCTGATCGAGCAGGATGCTGCCGTCGTCTAATCCGTCGGCAGCTACAAGCGTCAGTACGTCCCGCTCTCCCAGCTGCTCAAAGACTTCTCTGAATCGCTCTTCCAGCGAAAGCCCGTTGTAGATAACAGCGTCGGCCTCTCCCATCGCGACGATATCGGATGTTGACGGCTGATAATCGTGCGGATCGACGCCCGGTCCCATCAGACCCGTGACCGCTACCTGTTCCCCGCCGATCGTTTCGACTAGATCGGTCAAAAAAGACGTGGTAGTGACGATAGACAGTTTTTCCGTGTCCGTTTCCGGTGTATCCGTGACTGCAGTGCATCCACTTGAGAAGATGACCAACACCGCCAGAATCAACCATTTTAAATGTTTCATAAATTTACCCTTCTCTCTGAAGTTATTCAGCTTGCTATTTTACAATTTTTAGTCTATCCTAAAAATGGTTTTATGTCAAACGAATACCCTGTTTTGATCTCTTTTTGACAATCGCTGAGACAATATGGTAAAACTTAACTATATAGAAAAAAAGGACGGACTTTTCATGACACCGAATAAAGAGAATTTTATAAAAGCGATCTACGAGCTGGGCGGAGACGAGGCGGTGGTCTCAAATAAAGAACTGGTGCGAGCTTTATCCATATCCGCAGCTTCCGTGACAGAAATGAACACCCGTCTGCTTAGAGCAAAGCTGATCGATCACGTCCCCTACCAGGGGGTCAAACTGACTGAATCCGGCAAGCGGGTCGCCCATCAGCTCATCCGCAAGCACCGTATCTGGGAGGTTTTTCTTTCGGAAAAACTGGGTTACGACTGGAACGAAGTCCATGCCGATGCCGATCTGCTTGAACACGTGTCTTCCGATACGCTCATCGAACGGCTGAATCTGTTTTTGGGCGCACCCAAATTCGATCCCCACGGCGGCGTCATTCCTGCCAAAGACGGCACGATGCCTGAAACCTCGTCCTTTCCTTTACTGGAAGTGACTGTGGGAGAAAGTTTCCAGATCAAAGAAGTCGATGATGAAGAGGACTTCCTTCATTACCTGCTTGAAAAGAACATCCAGCTGGGAGACAGCTTTCTTCTGCAAGATGCGGAGCCTTTCGAGGGGCCCCTGACGCTGAAAAGTTCTGACGGCAGCCAAACGATCATCGGGCATAAGGCAGCACTAAAAATACTGGTGGATTACAGTCCCCTTGATTACAGATACAGAATGGCAGTCTTTTTACCTATGGATACGAAAGTCTGAAAAGTGATAAAAATCTGATTTGAAGTAATTTAAGATGATATTTTATAAATGTTTATAACAAGAACTGCCTGCCAGTTCTGGTCGTCGATGTGCTCCATCTGACGATCAGGACCGGCTGCTTTTTTAATTTTTCCTGAAATGATTTCAGCATGGTATACTGAAGATACACGATGACAAGAAAGGACTGGAATAATGACTCCTGAGCACCCTATCGAAGAACGCATTCCTTATCTGGAAGACCACGAATACACAGGGAAGTGATCTGGGAACTTACTTACACACCGGAACGCTCTCTTTTCAAGTTCTGGTCTCCTTTGGCTAAACACGCTTATTTAAATATTTATGAATCAGCAGACGCTTCCTCCCCTCTGTTTCAACGTAGAAATGAAGCTTAAGGACAACTGCTGGACTCTGGCGGTCAACGAAGACCTGAAAGGACATTTTTATACCTACAGTTTTGTCCACGATGAAGACAAAGTGGAATCTGCCGACATTTATTCCAAAGCAGTCGGACTGAACGGCAACCGCTCTGCCATTATAGACATGGCTGAAACGAATCCCGAAAGCTGGGATCTGGATACCTTTACTGCCGTTTCAGCCGTTACCGAAGCGATGATCTGGGAAGTGCATACAGAGGATTTCTCAAGTGACAAACAGGCTGATTTCTCGCCGGAGAATCGCGGAAATATCTCGCGTTCACCGAAGAGAATGTTTCGGTCCATTCCGATCCGAATCAGCCGGCAGGTCTGTCATATCTGAAGGAGCTGGGAATCAATTATGTCCATCTTCTGCCTGCCTTTGATTTTGAAAACGACGAACAGTCGCCTGCCTACAACTGGGGGTATGACCCTAAGAACTATATGGCCCCGGAAGGCAAGTATTCCTCTGATCCGGCCGATCCGAAAAGTCGTATCGGGGAGTTTAAAACGCTGGTCCGAAGTCTCCATCAACAAGGTATCGGAGTGATCCTGGATGTCGTCTTCAACCATACTTTTTCTACAGACGAGTCCTGGTTTCAGCTCACCGTTCCTGACTATTACTACCGCCACGACCACGAGGGCAATTTCACCAACGGTTCCGGCTGCGGGAACGAAACAGCCAGTGAACGCCGGATGATGCGCAAGTATATCATCGATACCGTGCTTTACTGGGTGGAAGAGTATCATCTCGACGGTTTCCGTTTTGACTTGATGGGGCTTCATGATGTCGAAACAATGAATGCACTAAGGCAAACCCTGAACGAAAAAGGCCATGCCCATGTCCTCTTGTACGGTGAACCCTGGAATGCCGGCAGTGTCGCAATTTTCTGAACCCAACAAGCCTGCTGACAAGTTTCACGTGGGAGATCTGGCTGACGGGATCGCACTTTTCAATGACGAATTCAGAGATGCCGTCAAAGGGCCTGTCTTTGACGAACGAGCCGGAGGGTTCCTTCAGGGCGCGAACGGCTATGATACGAGCACATATGCCACAGGGGATCTGATTGCCGGCATTCTCGCCAATACCCAGTCAGACGTCGGCCGCTTCAAGCTGCCTGACGAAAAAAGATGGGCAAGGAACCCGTCCCAAGTGATTACTTATGCCTCCGCTCATGATAATCTGACTTTATATGACAAGCTGCTCAAATCGATTCAGGAGACACCGGACTATACCCGCGACGAAACAGCGATCCAGCTGAACAAACTCAGTGCTGCTATCCTGTTCACCTCCCTGGGCGGTATCTTTCTGCAGGCTGGTGAAGAATGGGGCAGGACCAAATTCGGCGATGAGAACAGTTTCAAATCATCGATTTCAATCAACCGTCTCAACTGGGCTCAAGCTCACGAAAACAGGGACCTGCTCGAGTACTACAAGGGTATGATCGCTATTCGCAAAGCCTATGCGCCTTTACGCAGACGCTTCGAACAAAACAGGAAATGCCGTCACTTTTTCTCAGTTAAGAGAGAATATTCTGGCCTATACCATACCCAATGCGCTTGACGACAGCGACTGGTCAATGATGGCCGTGATCGTCAATACCTCTCATGAGGCTGAAGAAGTGGAACTGAAAAGCAGTTATCCGCTGCCTGACGAATGGACCATCATCGCCAACCGTCATGCGGCCGGCCTGCAGTCTTTAGGGATCATTAAAGGCAACCGCGTGATCATCAATCCGAGAGACGTGCTTATTCTGGTTTCATAAACGTTAAAAAAAGTTCAATCCCTTTAGTATAGAAAGGACGCTCTATGGATATAAAGCAAATGCATTATTTCATATCGATCGTTGAAACGGATTTCAACATGTCACAAGCTTCAAAGATCCTGCATATTTCACAGCCGGCTTTGAGTCAGACCATCGCGACGCTTGAGAAGAACGAAAATATCCTATTATTCGAGCGGGCTCACGGCAGACTTCAGACACTGACGCCTGCCGGTGAAGTCCTTTATCAGTACGCGAAAGAAATCGTAGAAAAGTATGATGCCATGATGGAAGACCTGCAGCAGGAGTCGACACAGCTGAAAGGAAACATCAAAATAGGCATCCCACCTGTCGTTATTTCCGTTGTGTTTCCGGAGATCCTCCCTACCCTGATTTCAACGAATCCCGAGATACGTTTTGAGATCAAAGAGGCCGGGGCAGTCGAGCTGAAAAAAGACCTGCTCCTGCAGGAACTCCCGATCGTGGTCCTGTTGAGACCCACCGGACTGGATCCGAATACCGTCGACGAAGTCGTGATCAGAAACGATACTTTGTCCGCATTTATGAGCAGACAGAATCCTCTGGCTGAAAAGGAGACCCTCCAGTGGACCGATCTGCACAACCAGCCCATGGCTATCTTCGACTCGACTTATATGATTCATCACCAGCTGCTGAATAAATTCTCCAGCCTGCAGGTGAAGCCCCAGCTCTACCTGCAGTCCGCATCCTGGGATCTCCTGCTGAATTCGACGCGCAATTCCAATCTGATCACAGTCCTTCCCACACCTGTCGACCATTACTATTCTTCTCCGGATGTCATCAGGAAAGAATTTGCGCAGCCGATATACTGGGAAGTCGTCTTATGCCGGAGAAAACAGAAACGGTATTCACGGATCGAGGATTTTGTGTTCAATTACATGAAAGATTACTACAAAGCATTTGAGTAAGGATAGGACCGCGGTCCTATCCTTTCCTTTTTATCTGATTCGTTCTGATTTTCTTGTGGCCGGTGTTTTTAATGTGTGTTTTAAAGCTGTGTGCCTCTCGTCAGTGTTTGGGAGTCTGAAGGGCGCTTAATTCAGAGTATTGTTAAGCTCACCATATACGGATGCGTTGAGTTGATCAGTTTCAAAGCTGGAAATGGTCGATTCACACTAGCGGCAGGTTCCCGGTCGACCATTTCCTGCACCAAACGGTCAACTCACGACAACGACAGGCTCTCGGTCAACCATTTTCTGCGCCGAATGGTCGACTCACAACAACGACAGAGCCCCGGTCGGTCAACCATTTTCTGCGCCGAATGGTCGACTCACGACAACGACAGGCTCTCGGTCAACCATTTTCTGCGCCGAATGGTCGACTACAGCCAGCAATCGTCACCGCAGCGGCAACTCGGTCGACCGTTTTCAGCGCCAAATGGTCGACTCACAGCAGCGGCAGGACTCCGGTCGACCGTTTCAATCACCAAATGGTCGACTCAAAACAGCGGCAGGACTCCGGTCGACCGTTTCAATCACCAAATGGTCGACTCACAGGATAGCCAGGAACTCAGTCGGCCACCCGCCAAGATTATACAGCAGCAAAAAAAACGAGAGATGCATGCTTAAGCATGCGCCTCTCGTTACAGATTACATTGTATCGTCCTGAGTAACTGCTTTTTAATACAAGCCCATTGAAGCCAGGATGATTGCTACTACGACAGAAAGTACTGGAATGACGATCGCTACGACTGCAATGTCCAGGTAACTGTCTTTGTGTGTCAGTCCGGTGATCGTCAGCAGCGTCAATACAGCACCGTTATGCGGCAGAACATCCAAACCGCCGGATGAGATCGAAGCGACTCTATGGAACGCTTCAGGTGAGATCCCAGAAGTCTGTGACAGGTTGTAGTACTGTTCACCCAGTGCTTCCAAGGCGATCCCCATACCACCTGAAGCAGATCCAGTGGCACCGGCCAGCAGGTTGATCGCAACAGAGAGCGATACAAGCGGATTGCCCGGGATAGACATCAGAGCAGACGTCAGGACCGCAAATCCTGGAACTGCCTGAACAGTTGTACCGAAACCAACAGCGGCACTGGTATTCAAGATAGCTGTCACGGAACCTTTAGCTCCGGCATTGACCGAACTCGTTACGCCAATATGTCTGATTCTCGGCAGGCTTAAAAGAAGAATTAGAATGATACCAGCCAATAACGACACAACAATGTTCCACTCTAGTAAATTCAGCGTAATGAGTACAGAAAGAAGCGGAATCAATGAAAGAAACACGTTTGGTGTTTCGTCTGTTACTTCAACCACGGTATTGTCTTTCGGTTCATCAAACAGTTCGCCCTTATTTACGAGCTGCTTCTGTCTCCACATCAAGTAGAAATAACCGCCGAAAGCCATTACTAGCGCTGCGGCAATACCCATGATCGGTGCGGCTGTTGGTGTTGTGAAGAAATAAGTCATAGGAATCAAGTTCTGAATCTGAGGTGTTCCCGGCAGAGCTGTCATTGTAAAGGTGAACGCACCCAAAGCAATGGTTGCCGGTATCAGACGTCTTGGCAGATTCGCCTGTCTGAATAAGGACAATGCCAGCGGATAAACCGCAAATACCACAACGAACAGACTGATTCCGCCATAAGTCAGGACGGCTGCAGACAGGAACACACCCAAAATCGCTCTTTTTTCTCCCAATACTTTTGAAAGAGTCAATGCGACTGAACGTGCCATCCCTGTATCTTCCATCAATTTACCGAAGATGGAACTGAGCATGAATACCGGGAACCATGTCTGAAGGAACCCGACGAGCCCGGACATGTAAACCCCTGTATATGCTTCTAACAGATCCAGACCGCCTGTCCAGGCGACGAACCCGGCAGCCAGCGGCGCGACCCAGATGATCGAATAGCCCAGATACGCCAGACCCATCAATATAATTAACCCGATTATAATACCTAATACTTCCACTTTTTGTCACTCCTTTTATCTGATAAGTACACATTTGATTCTGTAGGCATTCCCTATACCTTTTGATCTTTGCTTTTTTTAACAAGGAAATATCGGCAGAAACAGATTTGAACCATTTCTGCCGTTTCCCTGATTTTGAAATCAGTAATTACTGAACAGTGTAGCCGCCGTCAAGAACGATGCCTGGCCTGTTATGCCTTTTGCCTCGTCGCTCGAAAGGAACAATGCGAGGTTGGCGATCTCAGATACATCAAGCAGGCGTTTCTGAGGAACCAGTGGATAAATGACATCTTCCAGGACACTTTCCAGAGGTACATTGCGTGTTTTAGCCAAGTCACCCAGTTGTCCGCGAACAAGCGGCGTATCGACGTAGCCCGGACAGATAGCATTGGCTGTGATGCCGTGCTGAGCACCTTCCAGTGCTGTAACTTTTGTCAAGCCGATGACACCGTGTTTGGCACTGTTATACGCTGATTTTCCGGCAAAACCGATCAGGCCGTTGATCGAAGCCATGTTAAGGATACGTCCGAATTTCTGTTTCTTCATGATCGGCATCGCATGTTTGGTTGCCATGAACGGAGCAGTCAGCATCACTTTGATCATGAATTCGAATTTTTCTGTCGGGAAGTCTTCGAGCGGTGAAACATGCTGCAAGCCGGCATTGTTAAGTAACACATCCAGACGACCGTATTTCTCGATCGTTTTGTCAAAACCTTTCTTGATGTCTTCTTCATTCGTCACATCCACTTTGATGCCTATGCAGTCTTTGCCCTCGTCCTGCAGACCTTTGACAACTTCGTTCAGTTTTTCTTCGTTAACGTCAGTGAAAACAACTTTCGCGCCCTTCTCCAGAAACTCCAGTCCGATTGCATGTCCGATCCCGCTTGCTGCACCTGTAATGAAAACAACTTTTCCTTCTACCATGTCTGATTCCTCCATTTATAATTTTTAGTTTTTAAACTTCCATTTTTCTTAATTCTTTATCCACATAAAGCTTGGCACCGGTCGCATCCTGCACCTCTTCGACCGTGTACTCAGGGTTGATTTCAGTCAATACCAGTCCTTCAGTCGTCACTTTGATAACGCCCATCTCAGTGATGATCCGGTCCACTGCGCCTTGAGCAGTCAGCGGAAGGTTACATTCTTCCAGTATCTTGTGGTTGCCTTTAGCTGTATGCTGCATGGCGACGATCACTTTTTTTGCTCCGTTCAGAAGGTCCATCGCACCGCCCATGCCTGGAACGAGTTTGCCAGGGATCATGTAGTTCGCGATGTTTCCTTTTTCATCCACCTGCAGAGCGCCCAGAACGGTCAAATCCACGTGTCCGCCGCGGATGATGCCGAAGGATGTTGAGGAATCGAAGAATGCCCCGCCCGGCTTGATCGAAACCGGTATCCCGCCCGCATTGACGATGTTGGGATCCAGATTTTCTTCAGTCGGTGTCGGTCCCAGACCGACGAACCCGTTCTCAGACTGGAAAATCACTTCAATGCCTTCGGGTACATAATTGGCCACTTTTGTCGGCAGGCCGATGCCCAGGTTAACAACTAGGCCGTGCTCCAGTTCCTTCGCCACACGTTTGGCAATAAATTCCTGCACTTTCCAGGTTGATCCATTGATAGCACCTCCATCGACGACATGATTCACGAATACGCCAGGTGTGTGCACGAAGTTCGGATCGATCTCGCCGTTTTCGACGACTTCGTCCGCTTCGACGATCGTCACGTCTGCGGCTGCCGTCATGACATTATTGAAATTATTGGTCGAGCCTTTATACACCAGATTCCCGTTGCGGTCCGCTTTCGCCGCATGAATGAGCGCAAAATCAGCTTTCAGTGGTTTTTCCAGCAGATAATCTTCACCATCTACTGTCACTCTCTGTTTGCCATCTTCAACGAGCTGCGCCCTAAGCCAGTACTCGTCAGGATACCACCGAGACCATAACCGCCGGCGCGGATGCGTTCGACCGAGCGTGCCTGAGGAACGAGTTCAACGTCCGTTTCCCCTTCATTCATCTGGCGACCCGTTTCCTTGTTTGTTCCGATATGTGAAGCATACAGTTTCTTCACCAGTTTCTTCGCGATCAGCTTTCCTGACCCCGTTGTGATCAGCCCTGTATCTGTACTGATCAGTGTGATGTCCTTGATGCCTTTTTCAATGAGTGCATCGATCAGTTTTTCAGGGGCACCGTTGGCCATAAAGCCGCCGATCATCAGTGTATCACCGTCTCTGACGTCCTTGATCGCTTCATCGATTCCTATTACCTTGTCCATCTCTTTCCTCCTATCGTTCGACTGTGACAGCGATACCCATTCCGCCGCCTATACATAATGTTGCCAGACCTTTTTTGGAATCCCGTTTCATCATTTCATGAATCAGCGTGACCAGGATGCGTGCGCCGCTTGCGCCAATCGGGTGACCCAAAGCGATTGCTCCACCGTTGACGTTCACGATATCTGTATTCAAGTTCAAGTCCTTCACAACACTCAGTGACTGAGCGGAAAGGCTTTGTTCGCTTCGATCAGGTCCAGATCTTCGACTTTCAGATCCGCTTTCTTCAGCACTTTCTGCGTTGCCGGGATCGGTCCACAACCCATGATTTCAGGGCTGACTCCTGCACTTGCATAAGCTGTCAGCCTGATGAGCGGTGTCATCCCCAGTTCTTCCGCTTTCTCTCTGCTCATCAGGATCAAGGCAGCTGCACCGTCGTTGATGCCTGATGCGTTACCCGCTGTAACGGAACCATCTTTTTTAAAGGCCGGGCGCAACGCTGCAGCTTTTCAAAGGTCGTCCCGAACCTTGGGTATTCAGTATCGACGACGATTGGCTCTCCGCGGCGCTGAGGGATGTTCGTTGTACCTGACTCGATCTCTAATTCTTCGGCTTTTATCGCTTCTTCTGCTCTGTTCTGGCTTGTTTCAGCGAATTTATCTGCTCTTTTCTCTGGTGAAACCATATTTGTCGTTGATATTTTCAGCAGTGATGCCCATATGGTAATCGTTGAAGGCATCGATCAGACCGTCTTCGAGCATGGTGTCGACGACTTTCATGTCTCCCATACGCTTGCCCCAGCGTGCGCCTTCCATGACGTGTGCCGCATTGCTCATGTCGGTTCCACCGGCAATGATGACGTCGGCATCTCCGACCATAATGGCTTGAGCTGGAAGAGCCACCGCTTCGAGGCCCGAACCGCATAATTTATTCAATGCGAATGAAGGCACTTCCTTGGGTATGCCGGAATAGATCGCCACTTGTCTCGCCACGTTCTGCCCCAATCCTGCATTAGGATATTCCCGACATCCAGCTCGTTGATGCCAGCCGGATCCAGTTTGGCTCGTTCCATCGCTCCCTTGACCACAGCCACGCCTAAATCGACGGCAGAAACGTCTTTCAGTGCTCCGCCGTGAGACCCAATGGTGTTCCGCGCCGCTTCAACAATAACTACTTCTCTCATGGTACGCCTCCGATAATAATATATAATCTGATTTAACTTCTAACACTACAACCGCAAAATTCAAAACGCTTACGGTAATCGCTTACAAGTCAATAATATAGGCATATGCACCGGATGTCTAACTGTTTATTATTATATCATGTATAAGGAAATCTTATATGTAACCGTTCCATAAATCGGCAACAAAAAAGCCGGAGCCTGAGCTCCAGCTATTATCTTCTTATTTTACAATTTCCAGTATTCTTGAACGGGTCCGTCAGACCTGGTCACTGGATCTGTCGGCGGGATCAGAACATCGTAACTTCTCTGCTGAATCGTCTCATAGTCGTCTGCATCGCCCCGCTGCATATCAAAATCCGTGCCTTTGGGATAAGCGCCGACGACCTTAAAGTCATCGGTGGATCCAGTCAGTTTGTGGGCGACACCGGCCGGCAGTGGAACAACATCCCCTTTATTCAATGGGTATTCATCTTTTCCCGGACCGCCTAGCTGCACGGTCGATCTTCCAGCTATGCATCCAAGCACTTCATGTGTATTCGAATGGAAGTGATGGTAATCATGGATCCCGTTCACCCAACTGTTACTGTAGCCGTTGTCGCTGAAAAAGTCTTTGACGCTTCCAGCCGGATCAGACGTTTCAAGCACCTCGTCCAGTGCATGCGCGTAATAAATGACCGGCAACGGGTTGTTCGGGAAAGGGGGATTTTCCTTTATCCTGTATGTCTTGATCATTCCCTGTTCCTCCTTTTGATTTGTCTGCACTAACAGTCTGTCACTGCTTTGAGGGAAGGTCAACTGATAAGACCTGCAGATGTGCTTCGATTATTCCTCGGAGCCGATTGACTAAATAAAGCACTTTCAGTATTCTTATATTAGGCAATCAAAATCAGAAGGAGACTGACCATGGGACTATTTGATTTTTTTAAAAGCAGGAAATCCGATTCCACTGATAAAGAACCGGGCAAAACGGAAGACACGAATCAGCACATACTGAAACATGAAATGCAGATCACTGACAAGGATTTAAAAGCAGATGAAGAAACCGTCGACAGGATCGTTGAGAAAATGGTTGAGGAAGATCCGTTCAAAAATTTCTACTCAGGAAAGACGAAGGACGATTTCACTCCTTTATCCAGACAGACCTTTAAATACGCGGACATCACGACGGTCAATGTCGATTTCATCAACAAGGACAAAGGGAAGACCCTCGTTAAAGTCGAAGGGATCACTCTGGGATTTCTCCCGGAAGAGACTGCCCGTACGGTCCAGTCTTATCAGGACAAGTACTTGCTCACCGCTTTCGTTTACGTGACAGGCGGTCCTTATATGGCTTATGACCCTGACAAAGAGGCAGTTGTGGAAGACGACGTTCCTTTCGGGCTCGACATATATATTCAGTTCACCTGATTCACCGGACAAGAAAAGAAGCGGGTATCTACTTCAAACGTAGATGCCCGCTTCTTTTCTCATTAATTAATTATTAGCTGATTGCTTTCTTCCTGAACAAGATGCCGCCCAAAGCGACAAAGAGGACTAACAGAAGGGCTGTCACGCCGAAACTCTGGATGATTTCCCGGTCCATCTCCGCGCCCATCAGCCACTCGGTGTTGCGCCCATTCAACTGCAGCGGGCTCCATTCCTGAACTGTCGGGATCAGTTCCCCAATGAACAGCAGACCTACAAAACCGGCTACAGCCAGCAGTGGGGCAAAGGTACTTTCAAAGAGAACAGCAAACAGCAAGAGCAGCGCCATGAGCATCAATCCGAAGAAGTAAAGACTGAAGGTCGACAGGAATAGTCCGTCCGTGGAGCTGTCAGGAAAATAGTAGAACGTGTAACCCAGTGTCACAGCAAAACTCAGCCAGTAGAAAACCGTCCAGCTCAGAAACAAGACACTCAGCTTGGCCGAATAAATGGACAGCCTGGGTAGCCCTTTCGTGACCATGTGGACCAGCGTCCCTTTCTCATATTCTCGGGCCATCACCGGACTGAAAACAAGGATCATGACCACCAGACCGATCTGATTGATGTTCGAGAAAAACTGGATCCACGAATCGACATGTGTCGGTTCCTGGATGATAATGGTGATGTTCTCATCCATCAGACTTTCCAGCAGCTCGGGCAGGAATTTCGCACTCAGGGGGCTGATGATGCCGATGACCGCAAAAACGATAAAAAAGATGAACAGTTTATAATTTCTAGCGTGCTCAATGATTTCCTTTTTGAAAAAGGCCAGGGTCCCTCTCACTTGATCGCCTCCAGAAAAACTTCTTCCATTGTCGGTTCTTTTCTCTCGATCTTTTCGGGCACGATAGACAACTCGGTGACCACTTTCATTATCGATCGTATCGCCTGCCTGGCATCCGTCGTTTCGCCTTCGACGGATCTGCCGCGCTGGAGGACATTATAGACCGTCTCACTTTCCAAACAGGCGGCTTTGACACTGGCTGCTTCTTCCGGGGTTTCAAGTGTGACACGCCAGCGCTGCGAGGAAAGCAGCCCTTTCAGTTCACGGAGCGTTCCCTGCCTGACAATCCTGCCTTTGTCCAGTATCGCGACCTCATCACAGACTGCTTCCACATCACTGAGTATATGGGTCGAAAAGATCACGGTCGTTTTCTTTGACCTTTTCCAGAACAGTCAGGAGCTGTTTCCGTCCGATCGGGTCGAGGGCGGACGTGGGTTCGTCGCATATAAGTAAAAGAGGATCATTGATCAGAGCCTGAGCGATCCCCAGGCGCTGCTTCATGCCGCGTGAATAGTTGCTTATCCGTTTATTCGTATCTTCCAGTCCGACCATCGCCAGCAGGTCAGTGATTTTCTGCTGCCCATCCTTTACTTTTGTACCGCTGACGTCCAGACTCAGCTGCATGTATTCGCGGGCAGTCAGAAAAGGGTAAAATTCCGGCACATCAGGAAGGTAACCGACATACCGGTTCGTCTTCGTGTCGCCGTAAGTCACCCCTTCCCCGTTCACCTTGACTTCACCTGATTCAGCCTTCAACAAGCCCAAAGCGATATTCATTGTTGTGGTTTTACCGGTTCCGTTTTTTCCGATAAAGCCAAAGACTGACCCCTTCTCGACCGAGAAGGAAACATCATCCAGAACAACCTGATCGCCAAACGCCTTTCTCAGATGCCGGACTTCCAGGACCGCCATCATTCTTTCCTTCTACAGGATAGCAGTATTGTACCGATCAGATCCAGAAAGATGATCACCAGTGCTCGATAATGAGATTATTGTTTGATTTAGCTGTTTGTTTTCTGATCAGATGCAGCAGTGCCGTCACCATCAGTATCAGCTGCAAAAGCAGAAGCGGGATAATGATCGGTAAATAATCCATGATTTCAGCTACCATAATCTTGTCTCCTTTATTTATTTATTATGCCTTCATTTAATCATGAAACACCCTGAAACACCAGGGACCTGAGACCGATTTTACACATAGAGAAAAAATCTTACTTTTTGTAAGCAAAACGGTTGCTTTTCATCCCGATATGCGAGAAAATCGACAGTGTAAGTTATTCAACAATAGGAGGAATTCAAGCATGAATTATGCATTTGAAGAAAAGAGTTCACACTCATATCAGGAGACACTGGATAATCTGAAACAGGCGATCACGGACCAGTCATTTGGTGCTGTACGAGGTGAATCTGAAGAATAAAATCGAAGGCAAAGGCTTTGACTTCGCCACTAATTTTACAGTCCTACGTCCGTAACCCTAACCGGGTGAAAGAAGTCCTGGAGGAACAGATTGAAGTCGGTTACTTCCTGCCACGCAAAGTAGTGGTTTATGAAAAAGAAGATGCGGTCTATGCCGGCGTTTGAAAGCTACCGTGCTTATCGATATGGTGGGCAAAACGACGGGCGCTCCATGAAGCTGCGGCCGTCAAAGCCCAGCAGATCTGACAAAAGCCGTCAAAGCCGCTGTTTTAAACAGAATACGTTTTAGTAGTGCCGTCGGGTACCCCCGGTGCACTTCTTTTTCTATCTGATCCTGGCTCTGAAAAGGCCGCCTGACAGGTCGATCATCTTCGTGGTCTGCGTGCCGTCGTGATGTAGAGATAGTTGCTGTCTTGGCCGCCGATGCAGCAGGAGGTGACATTCGTCGCGGGCATCGGGATCTCGAAGATTCTTCTCGCCCGTTTCGGAGTCCCACTTGCAGACACGACCGCTCGCCGGTATTCCGCCACCCAGATGTCATCACAGGGATCCACGCACAAGCCATCCGGCGTCCCGCCGTCTGTCAGGTCGATCAGGATTCTTCCGTTTGAAACCTGCTTCGTCTTTACATCATAGTCATATTTTTTCACTGTTTTAGTCGGTGAATCGATGCGGGCAAAAAGCTTTCCCGTCCCGGACCATCCCAGCCCGTTAGCATAACTGAACCAGTAACTTTAAGG
>JAXHNF010000001.1:0-35988 GCA_034520745.1 Alkalibacterium sp. | reverse complement strand
CCGATTTCGATACCAGCCAGCGGCAATGCTGGAAGTATTTCATTACGAAAGCAGTAGGAAAACGCGGATCAAAACCTGAAGTTGTGCGTCTGTGTTCCCGGCGGCGGAACTGAAGTTGAAAAGAAGAGCCATCATCGATGCAGCTTAAGATGGCTGGTGCAAGAAGATGCCTATCTGATTGAAGAACCCTTTGCGGCAGCAATCGGTGCTGGTCTGCCAGTGAACGAACCAACAGGTAGTATGGTCGTTGATATCGGTGGCGGAACGACAGATGTAGCGACGATTTCTTTAGGCGGCATCGTCAGCAGCCGTACGATCAAGATGGCCGGAGATCAGATGGATCAGTCCATTACCCAGTTCATCAAGAACAAGTATAATCTGCTCATAGGCGAACGGACAGCTGAAGCCGTCAAAATGGAACTGGGCAGTGCGTCGATCGAAGCCGCAAAAGAAATGGGATCTATGGATATACGCGGTACGAGACTTGTTGACGGACTTGCCGAAGACGATCTCCATCCCGGCCATTGATGCAGCTGAAGCTATCAAAGAAGTTATTGAGGGGATCCTTGTTGCCGTCAAAGGCACCCTGGAAGATACGTCACCGGAAATATCGGCGGACGTGATCGACGGAGATCGTCTTAACTGGCGGTGGCGCTCTGCTGAAACATCTTAGTGATGTCATCAGCGGAAGCAACCGATGTCCCGGTTTTTGTTGCCAGTAATCCTTGAACTGTGTTGCGATAGGAACCGGTGAGGCACTGAATCACTTGGATATTTACAGAAAACAATCCAGATAGAATACAGCGGCTAGCGGGAAGATATTCTTCCCGCTGGTTTACTGAATACTGCTTTCTGATTATCTGCAGTTCCCGGTCTTTTTGCATCTGCCTCTACGAACCTGTCAGGATCTATGGTAAAATAAGCGAAGTAAAATTATGAGAGGTGTCGACACTTGAATCAGTTTTTCACAAACAAAAAATTAATCGCATTGCTCATCAGTGTTATCCTGTTCGTTTCGCTTATTTCTCTTTTGATGGGGAGTACAGGAACATTCCTTTCATTCAGCAGGCAACGACGACATCAGCTGCCCTGCTCAGCAGTGTATTCAAGCGAGCCAATGCTATCATCGGTGTATTTGATTCGATCGATGATCTGCAGGACACATGTGAAGAAGAATCAGCGAGCTGAAAATTGAAATAGACAAGATTTATGAACGCCAGGCTGAATTGGGCACACTTGAAGATGAAAACGACCGACTTGAAGAAGAGCTGGAACTCAGACAGTCTTTAACTGATTTCCGGACTATTTCGGGGACTGTTATTTCACGTAATCCGGACAGCTGGGTCGACCAGCTGGTTGTCGACCGCGGAAGTCAGGACGGCGTGGAAACAGGTATGCCGGTCATGTCAGGGAACGGTCTGATCGGAAGGATTTCCGAAACAAATCCGACAAGTTCTAAGGTGGTGCTCCTGACCAATATCGAACAGACGACCAATCAGGTTTCTTCTGAAATCATTATGGAAGACGAGACGGTATATGGGGTCGTGAGTGATTACAGCAATGAAACGAATCGGCTGCTTATGTCTCAGATCACATCAACGATTGAAATCGATGACGAAGCCCATGGTCACAACCTCTGGTCTGGGCGGGGCAATTCCCGGGGTCTGGTCATCGGTACGGTGGATGAAGTTTCAATGGACGCACACGGACTTGCACAACAGGTTCACATAACCCCCTCGGCAGATTTCAACAATATACGCTTTGTTACGATCGTTCAGCGTGTGGCGGAAAGCGGGGAAGAATAATGGCTAACTGGAGGAAAATCACAGTACCTGTTTTTCTACTTTTTTTTACTTTGCTGGTAGACGGCGGGTTGAGCTTTTTGTTTCATGCACAGTTAAATACAGCTTTGGGACTGATGGTTCCCAGGCTGATGGTCATAACCCTTGTCATGCTATCCTTTTATCTTGAACCTAAACAATTATTCATTCTTTCGCTTACATTTCGGATACATTTATGATAGCTACTACAGTGGAATCCTGGGTATTTATATTGCGGCATTCCGTCCTGATCCCCTATCTGGTCATACAGATTCAGTCAGATCATCAATCCATATCTCTATGTTATATTGCTGGTCAACATTGTGGTCCTTACGATCATGGAAGTATTCATTTCGGGGTATACAGAATGATCGGATTATCAGATATCACCCTGCAGCTGTTTTTAGTTGAACGTCTGAGCGGAACCTTGCTGTTCAATACTGCAGCCTTTCTCTTGATCGGGTATCCTCTTAAAGAATGGATAAAAGTACTGGTCAGCGGAGAGGAAAGTAAATCAGGGTCAGCCAGAAAAAACAGCATGTCAATCAGATGAAAACTAGAGGTGGAGCAAAATGAAGAATGCAGTATCATTAAAAGGTACAAAAGAAGGTTATCAGCTTATCATTCAGTCTTCTGCTTCTCTGCAGGAGGTTTTTGACGACTTGAAATCTCTGACTGTACAACTAAAAAAAGATTCTCATGCCGAAAGAGAATGGATTTTCAAGTCAGGACAGGGCGACGGGAACTGAATGTGGAAGAAAAAGAAACAATCAGTGAAATGGTCGAAGATGAGTTTTTAAAATTTCGTCGTTCGAATCAGACGTGACATCATTAGAAAAGTTTATGAAATGGCATGAACAGACAAGTCCGACACTCGAAGTGAGAACGGTTAGAAGCGGTCAGATTGTCGAAACTGAAGGGGATATGTTGCTTATAGGGACCGTGCATCCCGGGGGAACGGTGCGGGCCACAGGGCAGCATCTTTATCATCGGAGAACTGAAAGGTATTGCTCATGCCGGTGTGAATGGGAGAGAAACAGCTGTCGTGGTAGCTAATTTCAGGTATAATGCACAAGTACGCATCGGAGACAACGTCCATGTGATCGAACAGAAGGCGCAAAGTAAAGATGAAAGCTCAGATACAACTGAATTTGTATATGTCAACGATCTACATATCATTGAAGTTTCTCCCTTGGAAAATTTAAAAGTCATTCGTCCAGAATTAGGTAAACATGCAGGAGGTATTTATAATGGGTAAAGCCATAGTTATTACATCAGGTAAAGGTGGCGTGGGAAAGACGACATCCACAGCCAATATCGGAACAGCTTTAGCGCTTCAAGGTAAAAAAGTCTGTCTGGTCGATATGGACATAGGGTTGAGAAACCTGGATGTGATTTTAGGATTAGAAAATAGGATCATCTACGATATCATCGATGTAGTGGAAGGCAGGGCCAAACTGCATCAGGCATTGATAAAAGACAAGCGGTTCAACGATCAGCTGTTTTTGCTTCCGGCTGCTCAGCACGCTGACAAGAATGCCATAAACGAGATTCAGATGCTCGACTTGGTGTCTGAACTTAAAAATGACTTTGATTATATATTGATCGACTGTCCCGCCGGGAATCGAACAAGGCTTCAAGAACTCGATCGCTGCAGCCGATGAGGCGATACTGGTAACGACACCGAGAAATATCTGCTATCAGAGATGCAGACAGAATAATTGGACTGATCGAACAGACAGCGATCCAGCCGCCTCAGCTAGTCATCAACCGTATCAGAAAAGGAATGATGGAAGCGGGCGATGTGATGGATGTCGAAGAAATCACGCGTCATTTATCCATCAAGCTTTTAGGAATCATTTTCGAGGACGATGAAGTAGTTCGCGCCTCTAATAAAGGGAATCCCGTTGTACTGGATCCTAACCATCCCTCATCTCAGGGATACCGCAACATTGCTAGGAGAGTCTTAGGGGATACAGTACCTTTGATGACGATGAAAGAAGAAAAAGTAAGTATCTGGAAAAAACTATTTGGATTTAAAAAATAAGTGTGCTATGATATAAAAAAATAATAAATGAGCGATGATGAGAAAAAGTAAAAGGACATCTTTTTCAGAGAAGCTGCGGTTGGTGAGAGCAGCTAAAAGATTACTTTGAAACACATCTCTAAGCTTGAAGCTGAACTCGAGTAAGCTTGATCGGTCGCACCCGTTATCGTGCCGGCGTTTAGTTGTTTTGAACGCGTTGAGGTGGCAAGTCTTTAAGCTGCACGAATAAAGGTGGGACCACGATATTTAATCGTCCTTTAATTCTCTTATGAAGAGATTAAAGGACGATTTTTTTTTATGCAGGAACTGCAGTCCTGCATAAATCAGGGCATTTCGGATGATGATCATATTTAAAAATCAGGAGGAACACAAATGAAAAATTCAAAAATGTTGATAATGGGATTACTTGTTTCAGGAGCGGTTTTAACAGGGTGCCAGACCGGTGAAGCGGATGGGGCGGCCGAGGAGAACACGTATGTGATAGGACTTGATGACACCTTTGCACCTATGGGATTCAGGGATGATGACGGCGAACTGGTCGGTTTCGATATCGATCTTGGCCGAAGCTGTGGCTGAAGATCTGAATTATTCATTCACCTTCCAGCCGATCGACTGGGCCATGAAAGAAACGGAATTGAATGCAGGCAACATCGATATGATCTGGAACGGCTACACGATCACTGACGAACGGGCAGAGAAAGTTGACTTCGGTATTCCTTATCTGGAAAACAGTCAGCTGATCGTCACTCTTCAAGATAATGACATCAGCAATAAAGCAGATCTGGCAGGTAAGAATGTAGCTGCCCAGCAGTCGTCCAGTGCGGTAACTGCAATAGAAAATGATGACTCAAATATCCTCAGTGAGTTCAAGGACAGAGTGATCGTCGGTTTTCCTCAAACAATGATGTATTCAATGACTTGATATCCGGACGTACGGATGCGATCATGGTCGATAGAAACGCTTGGCCGGTTCTCATGAATCAAAACCCTTACAGGCCTGACTATAAGGTACTGGAAGAAAATTTCGGAAACGAAGAGTATGCCATCGGTTTCAGACAGGAAGATGATGAACTGAGAGAACAGTTTAATGCTTCGCTTGAGCGCCTGATGGAAGACGGTACTTACGATGACATTTACAAGACCTGGTTCAGTGAATAATACCAATCAATAGGAGTGAAAAATATGTTATGGTCAGCATTGCCCTCGATCATCGGGGGCCTTGAATTAACTTTGAAGCTGTTCGGTCTGGTGCTTATCCTGTCTCTGCCGATCGGTTTGATCGTGGCAGTGATTAAAGTTTATGGACCCAAGTTCTTCCAGGGGATCATCACCCTTTATATCTATGTCATGCGGGGGACGCCCTTACTGCTTCAGCTGATGTTCGTCTTCTTTCGGCCTTCCGTACATCGGAGTGACGCTTGACCGTTTTCCGGCAGCTGTCTTTGCCTTTGTTTTAAATTATGCGGCTTATTTCGCAGAGATATTCAGAGGAGGAATGGTGGGTGTTCCATCGGGACAGTTTGAGGCCCTGAAAGTATTGGGCATCAATCATTTCAACGGCTACCGCAGAGTTGTTTTTCCGCAAGTGCTGAAAACGACCCTTCCGAGCCTTGGGAACGAGATCCTGGCTTTAGTGAAAGACACATCACTTGTTTATATTATTGGGTCTTGGAGAAGTGTTGAGAGCCGGACAGATCGCCGCCAACAGATATGCATCGCTTTTGCCTTTTATCTATGTCGGTATTGTTTATCTTCTGATCACCGGGGTCATTTCTTATCTGCTGAACAGAATAGAGAAAGTATACCAAGTTTAAAGGAGGGCAGTAGATGCTTGAAATCAGTCATTTAAGCAAGAGCATGAATGGGATCGAACTTATCAGAGATTTTTCTTTAACAGTGAAAAAAAAGAGAGATCGTCTCAATTGTGGGAGAATCCGGTTCAGGGAAAACCACCTTCATTCGTCTGCTGAATCAGCTGGACACTCCGGATAAAGGACAGATCAGACTGGGCGATAAGGTGTTATTTTCCGGGCAGGCGAAAAATGAAAAGGCCAATAAAAATATCGGGCTTGTTTTTCAGGATTTTCAGCTTTTTCCAAATCTGACAGTAAAAGAGAACTGTACACTCAGTCCGGTCCTCAATAAGGATCTGACAAAAAAGGATGCGGATAATAAAGCGGAAGAACTGCTGGACAGACTGGCAATTTCTGAAAAAGCAAATGCTTACCCAAAGAGTTGTCAGGTGGACAGAAACAGCGTGTGGCCATTGCCCGGGCAATGATGCTTGAACCCAGAATTGCTTGTCTGGATGAACCGACGTCTGCACTGGATCACGACACAGCCAACCGTTTCGGCGAATTGTTAAAATCAATAATTAAAAATGACGTTGGTGTGATCATGATCACGCATGATCTGGGGTTTGCTGAAAAGTTCAGCGACAGGATCATCTCCTCCCGACAATTCTTAAGCTGATTAACCAGGGCAGTCAATAAACAGAGAATGCAGTTTGTGAAAATGTTGATTGACTCTGACGGAGTGATTTGGTATGATAGTAATGTTGTAAATGTGTAGCACCACAACTACAACCGCTCGTATATAAGTCTCAAAGCAGGATACTGCTACTTATAACGGCGAGTCTAAGTGCTTAAGAATAAAACGATTGTTTTATTCATTAATTAAAGGAGGTGCAGCAAACATGTACGCAATTATCAAAACAGGTGGAAAACAGTTTAAAGTTGAAGAAGGACAGGATATCTTCGTAGAAAAATTAGACGGAGAAGCTGGCGATTCAGTAACTTTTGACGAAGTTTTGTTTGTTGGAGGAGATAATACTGTAGTCGGTAATCCCTTCATCGAAGGTGCTTCTGTAGAAGGTAAGATTGAAAAGCAAGGTCGCGAGAAAAAAGTGACTACTTACAAATACCGTCGCAGAAAAGATTCTCACTCTAAACGTGGGCATCGTCAGCCTTACACAAAAGTTTCTATTACATCAATCAAATCAAACTAATCGTTGAGAAAGTGAGACTGAAATGATAGAGATTCAATTTCGCCGCAAGGGTACCGATCTGATGTCTGTGGAAATGTCTGGACATGCCGGATCCGGCCCATACGGGTATGATATTGTTTGTGCTGCTGTTTCAGCTTTAAGTATCGGTACAGTAAACAGTTTGTCAGAACTTGCTGAAATCCCTTTAGAGGTCGTTTCTGCAGAAGATTCTGGCGGCTATCTCAGCTTTACTATACCGGCTGATATCACTGGAAAACAAATGGAAACAGGTCAGATACTCATGCAAAGTCTTCTTTTATCACTTCAGGAGTATAGAAGAAGAATACGGGGACTATCTGAAAATCGATTCCTTTGAAGGGAAATAATGGAGGTGCATTGAACATGTTGAAAATGAATTTACAATTTTTCGCCCATAAAAAAGGTGGCGGTTCAACAACCAACGGCCGTGATTCACAGTCAAAACGTTTAGGAGCTAAACGTGGGGATGGACAAGTTGTTTCTGGCGGATCGATTCTATTCCGTCAAAGAGGAACAAAAATCTATCCTGGTGAAAACGTAGGCCGAGGTGGGGACGACACTTTATACGCAAAAGTTGATGGTGTTGTTCGCTTTGAACGCAAAGGAAAAAACAAAAAGCAAGTTTCTGTTTATCCTGCAGCAAACTAATGACTATAAAAATTGGAATCACAAATCATTATGATTTTGGTTCCTTTTTTTCTGTCTTTAATACTGACACGTTGTCATAATTGTTTAAATCCAGGTACATACTTACTGCATAAATATTGTATGTTAGTCATATATGAGTTAATATATAAGTAGTTATGTGTTTGTTTTTTTAATGATTCTTTAGTAAGAACGAAAGGAATGTTGCAGTGGATACAGTTAAGGTCGAGAAATTTTATAATGTCTTATTAGAATCTACACAACTTATCAGAAGCGAGTTGGATTCGACTTTTATCGAAGCGTTTATCGAGACAGGTGAAAACATACTGGATAACGGTGAAGTTCATATTGAAAATAACTTGCCTGAAGCCCAAACTAGAGACACGTTGAAAGCATTATATGATTCCATCTCTCTCAGCAGCTTAACACTGGAAGAAAAAAAGAAAGCTGTTCAGATGATGCTGATCAGCTCAGTGAAAGAAGATAAAATTCAGGTCAATCACCAGCCGACACCTGATGGCATGCGTGTGATCCTGTCATACTTTATAGATTTATTCTTTGAAAGAAATGAGCCGCTGCATCTGGCAGATCTGTCAGTCGGCAGCGGAACCTTTTGTATACACTTTTCACTACACTGTTTTCTGACAATCCTTCAATCAGGCTGACAGGCGTCGACAATGACGACTTGCTGATTTCGCTTGCTTCTACAGTGTCTGCATTACTGAACATCCCGGTAAATCTGATGCATCAGGATGCTCTGCAGCCGCTGCTTCTGGACCCGGTGGATGTGATAGTGTAGATGCTTCCATGGGTTATTGCCCTTTCGATGTCACCGAAGCTGCGTTTCAGACACGATTTGAAGAAGGCTATTCCTATAGTCATTATCTGCTGATCGAACAGGGATTCAACTATTTGAAAGAGAACGGTTATGCTTTTTATCTCTTGCCCACAAATGTATTTGAATCGGAAGAAGTGAAACACCTGTTAAAATATGTGCATTCAGTGGGCCATGTCCAGGCCATCATCCATATGCCGGTGGAGTGGTTCAGTTCAGCCAAGTCGAGGAAATCATTGTTTGTTGTACAGAAAAAAGGATCAGAAAGCAGACAGGTTTCAGAAGTGCTTGTATCGACTGTTCCCAGTCTTAATAATCAAGATGCATTCAAAGCATTTATTTTAGATATAAAAAAATGGAAAAAGAGCAGCAAATATAAAAAAAAGGGAGCGACTAATATGTCAAAAACGATTGCAATCAACGCTGGAAGTTCAAGTCTGAAATGGAAATTATTTAAAATGCCGGAGGAGCAGGAACTGGCTTCAGGCGTCGTCGAACGTATCGGACTTAATGATTCTATTTTTACGATCAAGTACAACGATGGCGAAAAGTATAAACAGGTTGTCGATATTCCTGACCATGAAATCGCTGTTGAAATGTTACTGAAACAGCTGACCAAACTGAAAATCATTGAAGACTTCAATGAAATCACAGGAGTCGGACACCGTGTCGTAGCCGGAGGAGAAATCTTCAAAGACTCTGCGTTAGTTACTGATGAAGTCATTGAGCAAATTGAAAGTCTATCAGAGTTTGCTCCTTTGCATAATCCGGCAAACGCAACAGGGATCAAAGCTTTCAGGAAAATATTGCCTGATATCACAAGTGTAGCGGTCTTTGATACATCTTTCCATCAGACCATGCCTAAAGTAAATTATCTATACAGTATCCCAATGGAATATTATGAAAAACACAATGCTCGTAAATATGGTGCTCACGGAACAAGCCATAAATATGTCGCTTTAAAAGCTGCAGAAATGCTTGAAAAACCAATCGAAGATCTCAAGATCATCACTTGTCACTTAGGTAATGGAGCCTCTATTACTGCAGTCGATGGTGGCAAATCTGTCGATACATCAATGGGGTTCACACCACTAGCCGGGTTGACAATGGGGACCCGTTCAGGTGATATCGATGCTTCATTGCTTCCGTTCTTGATGGAAAAAGAAGGGATCGAGTCAATTGAAGACATGATCTATATCTTGAATAATGAGTCTGGTCTGAAAGGACTTTCCGGTATTTCAAGTGACATGAGAGACCTTGAGGATGTCGAAGATACAAACGAACGTGCAGAGTTGGCGCTGCGTATTTTTGAAGATAGAGTGAAAAAATATATCGGTTCTTATGCTGCAACTATGAACGGGGTCGATGCGATCGTCTTCACTGCGGGTATTGGTGAAAACGGACCTGAAACACGTGAAAATGTTATTGAAGGTATGACATATCTCGGCATGAACATTGATAAAGAAAAGAACAATGTCAGAGGCAAGCAGAGAGTGATTTCGACCGATGACTCCAAAGTCAAAGTCCTGCTCATTCCTACAGATGAGGAACTTATGATTGCCCGTGATGTAGAAAAATTAAGTAAATAAATGTTCTGACACATAAAAACATCACTTTTCCGGTTAACCGGAAAAGTGATGTTTTTTCTTTTTTATTATTCTTCAGTATATTTGTTGTCCAGGTCAGTACGGACGATCAGGACATCACATTTGGCCTGCCTTATAACGTATTCAGAAACTGAACCGACGAATATACGTTCAACAGCATTCAGCCCTGTAGCACCCAGCATGATCAGATCGACGCTTTCAGCTTCCGGTATCTGTTTGGCGATCATTATTTTAGGAGAACCGTACTCCAACACAGTTCTGACATCTGTAAGTCCTTCTTTTTTTGCGTAATCTTTATAGTCGTTCAGGGTGCTTTTTGCTTCTTCACGTGCATTGTCAGCAATGGAGCCGTCAAAAGTAGAGAAAGACTGATAAGCTCTCGTGTCGATGACATGGGCAAGAACGAGGACCGCATCATTTCTCTTGGCGACTTCAACTGCCTTTTTGAACGCTTTCTCAGCTTGTGAAGATCCATCGATCGCAATTAAAATTGTCTTGTACTCTTGTAACATGTGTCACACAACCCTTCTTTTCATTCTTGGTTTCCTTATACTAAAAATCAGCATGATTACCTAATAAAAGGAAAAAAGAGCCGGGACCTGAGTCCCGACTCTGCATTAAAACTAAGTATAAGAAATCCGATGGTGCCGGTTGAATGCCATGTTAGGTTGAACCCGCTCTTAGCAGGTGGGCTTCACCAGAAGAATGTTAGACTTCCAAGTGATAAGGCATGTCGGCGATTCTTCCTTTAGAATCCCAATGTTTGAATAAAATGTTCGGTCAACACAGTTTGTAGGCATCGCGATTACACCTCAGAATTCTTTATCTTTATATTAGCACAGAGGGTCTGTTTAGTCAGATATAGATACCTCGTGCAGAGAAATTATTTATTGTTATATTTTTCAAGCTGAGTAGTCAGAGCATCTTCGAATTTACTGGTATCTGCAGGGGCGTAGTAGGTCTTGTTTTTCAATATGTCAGGCGGATACTGCTGCTTTATCCAGTGGTTTTCCGTGATTGTGTGGGTACTGGTAGCCGATACCGCTTCCCAGTTTTTCTGCTCCCTGATAATGGGCATCTTTCAAATGATCGGGGACATCACCCGCGAGACCATTTCTGACATCGGTCAATGCGGCATCTACAGCGTTGATGGCACTATTGGACTTAGGAGAAAGGCACATTTCGATCACCGCATTTGGCCAGCGGGATGCGTGCTCCCGGAAAACCGATCTTTTCGGCGGCTTCGGTGGCTGTGACGACCCGAGCTACCCCTGCCGGATTAGCCAGACCAATATCTTCATAGGCCGTTACGATGAGCCGTCTGATGATGACCTTGAGTTCTCCTGCTTCGATCAGCCTTGCCAGATAATGGAGAGCCGCATGCACATCACTGCCGCGGATCGACTTCTGGAAGGCGGATATTGCATTATAGTGGGCATCGCCATCTTTATCGTGACTGAGAGATTTCCTCTGCAGGCACTGTTCGGCGACATCAACTGATAGGGTGATCATTCCTTTGAATCAGGTTCCGTGGATCTGACGGCCCAGCTCCAGAGCATTCAAGGCACTTCTCAGATCGCCTTCATCGCGCGGGCAAAATCGTTCAGCACGTTATCATCCATGGAAATATCATACTGACCGACCGTTTTCTTCATCTTTCAGCGCTCTCTTTAAAGCAGAGTATGATCTGAGACTCGGTCGGCGGCTTCAGTTCGAATATCTGCGCCCGGCTTCTGATAGCAGGATGGATGGATATATATGGATTTTCTGTCGTAGCTCCGATCAGGACGAATCGTCCATTTTCAAGATGGGGAAGAAGAAAGTCCTGCTTGGGCTTGTCCAGAACGATGCACCTCATCCAGCGGCGAAACGACTGTGCCGCTCATTTTGGCTTCTTCGACGACGATCTCCAGATCTTTCTTGTCCGTTGCGGCATTCAGCATGCGAAAGGCGTATTTCGTTGAGCCGGCGATGGCGCTGGCTATACTGGTTTTCTCCGGCGGACCATACAGTATCATGGAAGAGAGCTGCTTGGCTTTCACCATTCTCCAGATGATTTTGCCTTCCCCAACCAGATGGGTTTGTCCAACAATCGTATCAATTGTATTTGGGCGCATACGGTAGGCTAGTGGTTTGTTCGAACTGATCCTCCTAGTTTTTCATCATTATTCTCAGGCGCTCTAAGTATAGCATTCTTTTGAGTGCAAATAAACAAAGAACATGAACGAATGTTTGCGTCATATTTTCCATCTGTTTTTCTAGGTTCGGGGACGGGTTTTGTGATAAGATAGAATCTGATATCAACAGAACATTATTTAAGAGGAAGTATCGAATGAATATAAAACAAATCGTAAAAAGCAATAATCTGGAACCGTATTTTATTAAAGGTGATTTCGGCATTGAGAAGGAAGGTCTGAGAACGGATCCGTCTGGTAAGCTGGCTCTGACTGCTCATCCTGACCGATTCGGGAATCGCAGTCACCATCCCTATATTCAGACAGATTTCAGCGAGTCACAGCTTGAACTCGGTCACTCCGCCTCAGGTTACACTGAAGGAGCGAGTATCAGTGGTTAAAAGCCCTTCATGATGTAGTCAACCAGACACTGCCTGAGGATGAATTTGTCTGGCCGTTCAGCATGCCGAATGTTCTGCCTGATGAAAATGACATTCCGCTTATCAAAGTAGATGATCAGAGTGAGATCCGTTACCGGGAAAACCTTGCAGGAAAGTATGGCAGAAAAAAGCAGATGATCAGCGGTGTACACTTTAATTTCTCATTTACTCCTGAATTTCTTGAAAAAATCAGTGAGCATGTTCAAGACTATGACGAGCTGGATGAATGGTGCAACAATCTGTATCTGAAAATGTCACGGAATTATCTGAGGTATCAGTGGATACTCACTTATTTGTTCGGTGCTTCTCCCAGTAGCCATCCAAGCATCCTGGACAGTGAGAGTATCGGAAATGTGAGGAGTTTAAGAAACAGCTCTTACGGCTACCACAACACATTCAGTGAAAAGGTCTCGTACAACAGAATCCATTGAACGATACATGTCAGGATATAGAAGAACTGGTAGAGCAACAATACGCTCTTTGAAGAGAAGAGAATGTTCCGGTTCGTCTCGGCTGAGAGGAGCCGGGAAGCACGTTTGTCAGCTGGTCAATAACGGGACACGCTATGTGGAATTCCGTTCATTTGACGTGAATCCATTTGATCCACTTGGTTTTTCCTATGAACAGTCACTCTTTCTGCATCTGTTCTTATTAACGATGGTGTGGACGGACGGGAAAAGACGGTACAGATATAGACATCAAAAAGGGAATAGAAATGAATGCGCAGACCGCTCTGGAAGATCCGTATGAATACTCGAAGTACAGAGAAGAAGGACGATCGCTTCTATCCAGGATGAGAGAGACCTGTCACGAGCTGGATTTAACGGACGAGTACATCAAAGCACTTGATGAAGCGGTCCGCTTTACTCGACCGTCCGGAAGATACCCTGTCGGCAAAGATAACAGATAAGTTGCAGGACGGCACGTCAGTTTATCGAGTATGGTATCGAGCTTGGAATGAAATACAAACAGCTGTCACTTCAAAAACCTTTTCTTTTCTGAATGGATTTGAAGAGATGGAAATGAGCACACAGCTGCTGCTGTTCGACGCATTGCAGCTTGGTATCAAAACAACGATACTGGATGTCAATGATCAGTTCCTGAAATTCAAGCACGACGGAAAAACGGAGTATGTCAAAAACGGGAACATGACTTCCAGAGATACGTATATCTCACACTGGATCATGGCTAATAGAAACCGTTACAAAGGAGAGTACTAAAAGAAAACGGGTTTACTGTACCGTCCGGAGAAGAGTTACTCTTCATTACATGAAGCAAGGAGTTGCTACAGGATCGCCTCTCAAAAACCCGTAGTCGTCAAACCGAAATCCACAAATTTGCGGTTTGGGTATTTCGGTTTTCAGGGAAGCACCGTCCCAGGCAGCCTACGATGAGGCCATTGCGCTGGCTTTCAGAGAAGACAAGAGTGTCCTCGTGGAGGAATACATCGAGGGCACCGAGTATCGCTTTTTCGTTCTCGATGAAAAAGTTGAGGCGGCTGCTGCTCCGTGAACCGGCAAACGTTACAGGTGACGGAGAACATACGGTCAGTGAACTGATCGATTTGAAGAACAGCCACCCCTACCGCGGCAAGAATCGCCGTGCTCCGCTGGAAATGATCCGTTCAGGTGAAATCGAAGAACTGATGCTCCGGGAACAAGGGTATACTTTTCGACGAATCTTCTGGGAAAAAAACGGCAGAAGGTCTATCTGTTCGTGAAAACTCGAATATCTCTACCGGTCGTGATTTGCCAATTAGATGTCACTGATGAGATGGATGAAAGCTGCGGGGCCATTGCAGAAAAAATGGCCGAAGCGCTGGATGTGAGAGTGACCGGACTTGATTTGATCAGTCCCGGATCTGAAAGTTCCGAGCACGAGGAAAGAGAAAAACGAGGGATATACAGTGATCGAAGCCAATTTCAATCCTGCCATGCACATGCACGCTTTCGTTCAGGAGGGCAAAGGCAGACGGTTATCACGCAAAGTGCTGGAGATGCTGTATCCCAATATAGAACGTTCTTAGTTCAGAAAGGATAGCTTTATGAGTCAGACAGTTTATCTAGAATCATGCAGCAACGACACCGATGCACCCTGAAGCAGTAAAGTTGATGTCTGAAACCATGATGACAATGGCTATGGTAATGCTTTCGAGCATCCATCAGATCGGCCGGAAAAACTAAAGGTATGCTGGAAGAGGCCAGGCTGATATTTGCAGAAAGTATTCATGCAAAACCCCAGGAAATCATTATCACGAGCAGGGGGAACCGAAAGTGACAATATGGCTGTGATCAAGACGGCAGGGAAGTGCCAGGCTGTCGGAAAACATATCATCACCACAGCGGTTGAACACCCGGCTGTTTTGAAGCCCATGGAATATTTGAGCAGAAAAGGGTTTGACGTTACTTTTTCTCCCTGTCAATGACCGGGGAGAAGTGACGCTGGATCAGGTGGCCAGAGGCTGCTCGTGAAGATACGATACTCATTTCGGTCATGTACGGCAATAATGAGATCGGCAGTCTGATGCCCATACGCGAGATAGGAAACTATCTTAGAGAATCAGAATCAGATATCGTCTTTCACACGGATGCGGTCCAGGCCTACGGAACAGAAACAATCGATGTCAAAGAAGAAAATATCGATCTGCTTTCCGTATCTGCACATAAAATCAATGGACCAAAGGGCATCGGCTTTCTTTACATCAGCGAGAAGATTTCTTTACCCAAGCTGATGATGGGGGGCGAACAGGAAAATAATAAACGGGCAGGGACGGAAAATATACCGGCTATCTAGTGGGGTTCAAAAAAGCTGTTGAAATGAGAATGGATAATAAAAAAGAATTAAGGGACGCTTACAGTCATTATAAAGAACTGTTTTTAGATGAATTAGCCAGGACGGGTATAGATCATGCTGTCAACGGAACAGTGGAAGATAGTCTGCCGCATATCCTGAGTGTTCATCTAAAAGGGATACCTGCACAAAAGCTGCTTATACATCTGGACTTGGCTAATATCGCTGTTTCCACAGGATCTGCCTGTTCTGCAGGGAATGTGGATCCAAGTCATGTGCTCATAGCATTATATGATGAAAAGCACCCGGCAGTCTCAGAAACGATACGACTGAGCTTTGGTCTGGGAGTGACCGATGAGGCCATCTTGAAAACTGTTGACAAAATAAAGCAGGCTCACTCTTTTCTTAAAGCTGATTAAAGGTTACAATGAAGTATATGTAAGCGGAATTTGCGACTTAACGAGAGAGGGAGTAAGAGCATGGCAACATACAAGAATCAGATCAATTACTTGGGAGTCAAGATACTTACAGTGTGCAGTTCAGAGGCAAAACGGTATACATTGAGAGATAACGGTTTTCTTGAAAATAAAAACGGTTCTTTCCACTATGAAACGCGTGCTTTCTTTAAACAGTCAGGACAAGAAAGTCCCCAAGCTGAAAATCATTATTTCAGACGAGATCGATGAACTTAAATTATCAGCAGTCACTTCCAACGGTCTGAAAAAAGTCGATCTCTATAAGTACAGGTCAGCTGGAAGAAGAAGAAAATTTGCAGAAGGCATACTGGATTCGCTGGTGGAAGCTAAAGTTCTTAAAAAAGTCTAGATCCACCTGCAAAATGAGCGGCGTAAGCTTGAACCAAGTCAAAGGCACACACGGAAATTGTGTGTCTTTTCTTTTAACAATTCTTTCTATCCCTTGATTTATTTGATTTAGACGGTGTAATGTAACAGACTGGAAACATGCGAACCTTCAATTCGTTGTGAGTACAGAATATTTTGCAGAAATGATGGTGAAGAAGTAGTCAAGAAACAAAACCGAGAGTGGTCGTGGGTATCGAGCGGGTCGGGTCGATTCATCCGTTACTGCACTCCTCCTCAAAGAACAGGGGTATGATGTAATTGGCGTTTTTATGAAAAACTGGGACGATACAGACGAGAATGGAGTCTGTACCGCTACAGAGGACTATAAAGACGTGGCACTTGTGCGCGCCAACAAAATAGGTATCCCTTACTGTTCGATGAGTTTTGAAAAAGAATACTGGGACAAAGTCTTTCAGTATTTTCTGGATGAATACAAAAAAGGCCGCACACCGAATCCCGATGTGATGTGTAACAAAGAAATAAAGTTCAAGGCCTTTCTTGACTATGCAATGAGTCTCGGAGCTGAATATGTGGCTACTGGACATTATGCCCGTGTAAGACGTGACGAGGATGGCACAGCGCACATGGCTGCGCGGAGATCGATTCTAATAAGGATCAGAGCTTTATTTCCTCGATCGGCTTTCTCGGGATCAGCTTGAAAAGAGTTCGCATATTTCCCACTCAGGAGAATGGACGAAAGCATGAGGTCAATGGCGCGCGAAGGAAGCCAGACATTCCACGGCAAAGAAAAAAGGTCGACCCGGCATCTGGCTTTTCATCGGCGAAGAGACTTCAAAGAGTTTCTGACGAATTCTTCTGCCGGCACAACCTGGAGATATGCTGACCGAAGACGGTGAAGTCATGGGACGTCACGATGGGCTGATGTACTATACTATCGGACAGAGAAAAGGACTGGGTATCGGCGGCACAGGCGAGTCGAACGAACCTTGGTTTGTTATCGGTAAAAACCTTGAAAATAATGAACTGATCGTCGGACAGGGCTTTACTCATTATCCGCATCTGTACGCCAGCCGCGCCTGGAAGCGAGACTCAGGTTCTCCTTTACGACAGATGTAAAGAGTTCCCCGAGACATTCACGTGTACGGCCAAATTCAGGTACAGACAGAAAGACGTCGGTGTGACTGTTCATCTGGACAAAGAGGATAATACGGCTGTCGTTGTATTTGACGAACCGGCGCGTGCGATCACTCCCGGACAGGCCATCGTGTTATATGATGGAGAAGAATGCCTGGGCGGCGGTACGATCGACCGGGCTTATAAAAGATCCGATCTGCTGCAGTATGTTTAATGGAAAAGGAACGCCTTGTCCAGAATGGACGAAGCGTTCCTTTTTTAACCCCAGATTTTAAAGCTGTTTTTTCCGCTTGTAATAGAATTGAAGGGACATCGGTTCAGAATTTTTGCCTTTTCTGTCTCCCGAGAAATCAGTATCCAGCGTTAAAGGCTGCCCTTGTTTATCTTCGAAGTCAGCATTGACCAAACGGGCCCGGCCTAGAGAATGTGTGCCATGTATATCGCCTTTCAATCGATCGACTATATCAGGCAGATCAAAACTGATCCAGACCTCACCGTTTCGCTCTTGTATCGTCAAATCAGATCGAATGTCTTCTCAATGCCTTTGGTTTCTTCTCTTTCAAAAGCCTCCGCACCATTCAAATATAAGTTATGATCGATATAAACAGGCTGTTCATTATTTAGAAAAATCTCCACATCTCCGGGTTTAGAATGGACCAAAGTCAAGTATTCCTCCATCGATGTTGAATAGCCGTTAAAATGGTTTGTTCCTACGCCATCCAGATTTTCTTTTCCAATAAAGATATTGTTGTAGAAACGGTCATCGCCGCCTTGGACGACCGCAAAACCGGCAAGTTTTGTACTATGCGGTCGGTGGTAAGGGGTCGAACGGTTCAGTACTTTGCGGTGATTCATTTTGCCTGCAATGAGGTTGTTGATGTAGGCACCGCCCTGGGCCAGATTGTCGAGAGCATAATCTGAGGCCAGGATGTTATGGTCGACGATATACGGACCATGGCTGACTTCGATGAACAAGTCACGGTTGTTGTGGTAGAAGCTATTGGAACTCACACGCGTTCCCTGTGTCTGCCAGTCTAACCATGTGCCAGAGACGGTCATCGATCAGATTATTGGTTATTTCAACATCGATGGCTGCATGCAGTTTGATACCAGCTATTTCGTGACCGTAAAATTCCCGCTTCAGAGCTATATGATGGATATGATTGTCGTATATCTCACTAAAGATACATCCCAAGTGACCGACTATCCCGTTTTGTCCGCAGTCATAGATGGTATTACGTCGGATAGTGTGAGAGCCGACTTTTTCCTTGCTCCATCCGATCTCTGCTGCATTAAAGACAGCTTCCAGCTGATACTGATAACCGGGCTTGTCTTTGCGTGTGGATCTGAAATTCTGGCCGGTCGAAATCTCCTTACCGATACTTACGGCACTTGTTTTGGCATCGTGGATGACGTTGTCTTCGATGATCCATCCTTTGCTCCAGTGCGGACCAATAAGTCCCGGCTGGTCAGCTGTCGGAGGGGTCCATGGGGTTGCTGCGTGAGCCATTTCAAATCCTCTGACCGTGATGTAATCGATCCCAGTCCGGCGTGGGAAGAAACAGCTTCTTCTGACATTGATCTCGACAAGTTCGTCATTTGGGTCATGATCATGAAAATTAGCATAAATAGTGGTGGCATCCGAATTGACTTCGCTATACCATAAATATTTGGTCTGTTCTTTACTGACAACTGGAACAGTTTTTTTGGTCCAGCTGTCTACCACTTCTGTTTTCACTGCTGCATCTCGGCATGATTCCAGAGTGTCTGCTTCGTAAAATGACATGCCGTTCAGATAAAACATCGCCCAGATGTTTCGGAGGAGTCGTTGCATAGAGCCAGTCTCCAAATATTTCTTCAGCAAAGGGATTGAAACCGTTGAATACGTCATTCGATACGACGGCTTTCCAGACCGTTCCGCCAATGTTCTCCCAGTTATCGATGATTTCTGATCCCTTGATGATCACTTTTTCATTTTCGGCAGCCTCAAATGTTATGCGCCGCGTATTGCTTAAACCCGGATTCTGAGGGTCGACCCATTCCCGGTAAACGCCTTTATGAACAATTACGGTATCGCCTGCAATAGCCAGTGAAGCAGCTTTGCTGATAGTCAGAAAAGGATGTTCTTCTGTTCCTTCATTCATATCAGAGCCATTTTTTGCGACATGATAAGTTTTTACCATATGATTCTTTCCTCCTTTGTGTTTAAGTTCAGTATAACGATGAAAAGATGTTTATTCTATCCATTTTGTAGTATACTAGTAGACGATATTCAGTGATTCAGGGAGGCTGACAGAGTGTATTTGTTTGAGCAGTACGGCATGGAGGGGGAGGAACTATTCAACTATTCCTCATTGACGGATTTGAATTTTCCGCTGCATTTTCACCGCGCATATGAAATCGTTGTGGTGGAGAAGGGTGAAATGGTCATATCAGTTGAAGAAAAAGATTATTTATTGAAAGAGAACGACGCGGTCTTCATCTTTCCCAATCAGTTACATAAACTGGCCACACCCAATCATTCGCTGTGCAGAGTGATGATTTTCTCACCCGAACTGATTGGACATTTTTTCTCGTCTTATAAAAGTTCTGTACCCATGAATAATCGGTTCGTGGTATCAGAAATACCGACAATGAATGACCTTACGACTGTTACGCTTCAAAAAGCTGTGCTATACAGCTACCTGCAGACAAACTAATTCATTCCACTGCTTTTGAGGGGATCAAAGTGTCATCTAAAAGGAAGATCATTCAGAATGTCCTCATTTACATCGATGATCACTATCAGGGGGACTGTACATTAAAAGACGTGGCCAAAGCCATTCAATATGATTATGCCTATTTGTCGAAACTGTTTTATCATTATACGAATCTGACATTCACCACTTATGTGAACAGATACCGGCTGACTCAGGCAGCGTATCTGCTGGTCAATACTGATGAAGCTGTCAGTGATATTGCCCGAAAATGCGGCTACAAGACACTTCGCACATTCAACCGAAATTTCAAAGATCTGAAAGGTGCTTCACCGACTGTCGTTCAGAGAGAAAAATAAAATTTCCGTCTAAATAGCTAGATTAATGTCAGTGAATTAGATAAACTGTTCAGGGAAGGAGGATCTGCCTTGCAGCAACTTGATTTTAAAAATGAAACGGGATCAGAAGACTATATCAGCGGTGAAATACTGTCGATCTACTTTTCCAGTCCCTCCAACTATTATAAAGTCATTCTCGTAAAAATAGATGATACAAATACAGAAGTCAGTGAAACTCAGACTGTCGTCACAGGTAATTTCGGTCAGATCCAAGAAGGGGATCATTATAAATTCTTCGGCAAATGGACAGATCATCCTAAATACGGTCTGCAGTTTCAGTCAACAAAATACATGAAAGAAAAACCTTCGACGGAAGAAGCCATCATTACTTATCTGTCCAGTCCGCGCTTTCGGGCATTGGAAGAAGACGGCTGAGAAAATAGTCGCTACACTTGGATTAAACAGCATTTGACAGAATCCTGGAAGACGAAACGATACTTGACACCATACCCGGCTTGAATGAAGTGAAAAAAGGCATGATCCTTTCTGTTCTGGAAAAAGAACAAGGGATGCAGAAAGTCATTATTGCGTTGAATAATTACGGCATATCCAACAAACTTGCCTATAAGATCTATCAAAGGTTTGAAGGAGAAACCCTGTCGGTGATACAGTCAAATCCCTACCGTCTGATCGAAGAAATCGAAGGTATCGGATTCACCCGGGCAGATGCTGTAGCTGAGGAAATCGGCATCAAAGGGGATGCACCCGAACGGATCAAAGCAGGGATCGTTTATACTCTTGAAGAACAGACGATGAAATCAGGTGACACGTATGTCCAGTCGGGATTTTCTGCTGAATAACAGCATTGCTGTACTGGAAAAAAGCCGGCCCTTCGTCATCGATCCTGATTTGATCGCTGAGAATATTATTCTGCTGGTCGAGTCTCAGCATATCGTCCAGGAAGAAAACAGTTTCTATCTGCCGTCTCTCTACGCTTCGGAGTGGGGCATCGCGGGTGCGCTGGAGCGCCTGATGTCAGAGTCGGATAAAGATGGATATAAAATTTCAGCCATTGACAGGAAAATAAAGCAGTTCGAGAAACGCCGGGGGATCACGTTCGGCGCATCTCAAAAAGAAGCCGTAAGAAAGGCGCTGACCTCACCAGTATTCCTGCTGACAGGCGGACCCGGGACAGGGAAGACAACCGTTCTGGAAGTGATCGTTTCTATTTATGCTGAGCTGGAAGAGGTAAGTCTGGACCCGGCAGACCACCCCAATGAACCTTTTCCCATCCTTCTGGCTGCACCGACAGGACGGGCAGCCAAACGCATGAAAGAAACGACTGGCCTGCCATCGAGCACGATTCATCGTCTGCTCGGACTGACAGGCTCGGATGACGATCCGCTTCAGGAAACAGACCGTATGCTGAAAGGATCGATACTGATCATCGACGAAATGTCCATGGTCGATACCTGGCTAGCCTATCAGTTACTGAAAGCTGTTCCCGATAATATGAAAGTCATCATGGTTGGAGATAAAGACCAGCTTCCCTCTGTCGGGCCCGGACAAGTCCTGAGGGATCTGATAGCGAGTAAAATGATCGAAAAAAGAGCTGACAGAGATATACCGTCAGGATGATGGCTCATCCATCGTTTCACTGGCACATGAGATAAAAAAAGGAAAAATTCCTCAGGATTTTACAGCTAAGAAAAACGACCGGAATTTTTTCCCGTGCGGGACGAACCAGGTCGTTGATGTGGTGTCACTGCTGGTTTCAAAAGCAATCGAAAAGGGTTACACAGCTCAGGATATCCAAGTCCTTGCCCCTATCTACAAAGGGAATGCCGGTATAGACCGGCTGAACAAGAGTCTGCAGGATCTGTTCAATCCTAAAAAAGAGAATACAAAAGAAGTTGTGTTCATGGATAAGTCTTACCGCATTGGAGATAAGGTCCTGCAGCTGATCAATGAACCCGAGAGAAATGTTTTCAATGGGGATATGGGCATCATCACAGGAATCATCACCTCAAAGGAATCTGCAGAACAATGCGGAGGAACTGGTGATCGACTTTGATGGAAATGAGGTCGATTATCTCAGAAACGAATGGAATAAAATCACACTGTCTTACTGCGTTGCTCTGATCCATAAGTCCCAGGGGAGTGAATACCCGATGGTCATTCTTCCTCTGGTATTCGGCTACGGCAGAATGCTGAAAAAAGACATTGTTTATACTGCCATTACCCGTGCCGCACAGACACTGCTCATATGCGGCGAGCAGGCAGCTTTTGTGCGGAGTGTTTCGGAAAACACAACGGAGAGGCTGACATCGCTGGCTGAACGTATTGCTGGTACTTCTAATGAAGCGTCTCTTTCTGTAGATAAGTTGGAAAAGATGCAATCCACAGAAGCCACAGAACAGTTATGTGCTTACCCCAGTCAGATGTCGAAACAAATTCGATCGATCCGATGATTGGTATGGAAGGTGTTAGACCGTAAAAAAAGCGACCTCAGATGATGAGATCGCTTTTTTTACTTACATCCAGAAGAGTTGCCTGATCGAATGGACAGACATATGCTGAACGTTCTTCTCTATGAGTTCCCCGTCCCGCTGTCCATACTGAGGGGTATAGAGCGTAAAACTGCAGAAAGAAACCCGGTGGGTGTGCAGCTTGGGATGTTTTAAATGATTTTGTGTCGTCAGGACTGAGAATAAGATTCTCAGCAATTCTCTGAACGTCACTTTTTCGGCAATCACCAAATCGATCATCCCGTCAGTGCGGAACGGCCTGCGGATGAATAGGGATGCCGCCGCCGAAGAACTTGTTATTGGCACACACGATCAGAATAGCATCTTTATACGTGAATGTCTGCTGTTCTATGACCAGTTTCAGCGGAAACGATTTCTGATAAAAGTATGCTGAGAGAACAGAAGCTAAATATGAAAATTTGCCGATCGTCTGCTTGTTTTTTGTCTGATCGATTTTATAAATGACCATGCCGTCCAGACCGAATCCGATACTGTTGACAGCTACGATATCTTCAGATTCAGACTTTCCAGCCAGCACATCCAGGACTTTCGGCTGTTCTGTTTCCATTATATTTCTGATAGAACCTTCAATAGTTAAAGGCAGGTTCATTGAACGGGCAAAGTCGTTGCCTGACCCAGTGGGCACATAGGCCAGAGGCAGGGAATGATTGCCATTGACTAATCCTTTGACCACTTCGTTCAATGTCCCGTCACCTCCGACGGCTACAATGAGCGAGTTTTTTTGAATTCCGGCTGCCAGCTGTTCAGCCAGAGCTGTCGCATGCTGCTTATACTGCGTAAGGTGGATTTCATAATCATTACTGTAGCGCTGCATGGTCTGCCGGATTTCATGAGATGATTTTTTCCCTTTAGTTGAAAATTCGTTAACGATAAAGATCAAATGTCTTTCAGTCATATTATCACCAATTCTTGTTTTATAAGCTTAGTATACGTGAAAATAATATAAAAGAAAGATAAGATTAACATTTAAAACAAGTAGCTCCTTCTTGTAATCAGTGTATGTTAAGTGTTAGAATGTCTCGAGTTGACAACAAACAAGTATAAGGAGGATATTCAATGTTACGTGTAGCAAAAAAATATACATTAAGTGCGGTGGATTATGCTTATATAATCTTTGGTTCGTTTTTAGCGGCCGTTTCTTTCCAGGTGTTTTTATTACCCAATAATATCGTTTCGGGCGGCGTATCCGGACTGTCGATTGCAGCCAACGCCATGTTCGGATGGGATCCTGCCATGTTTCAGTATGCCCTTAATATCCCCCTGCTGGCTCTGTGCTTTCTGCTCCTGGGGAAAGAAGCGGGATACAAGACGATCCTGAGGCAGCCTGCTTATTCCCTTCTTTCTGATGTTCATAGGTGAATGGGATCCTGTCACCCGAGAACCCCTGCTGGCCGCTCTGTTTGGCGGAGGGATCACCGGTTTTAGGGATAGGCATCGTTTTCCGTGCAAAATCTTCGACGGGGGAACAAGTATCATCGTTCAGATCCTGTATCAGTTCCTTCATCTTCAGCTGGGTTTGAGCACTATTCTAGTTGACGGTGTCGTTATCCTTATCGCTTTACTGGCTTTTAACGTTGAAACAGTGATGTTTTCACTGATCGCTTCCGTACATTGTCTCCAGAACGATCGACATGGTACAGCTTGGATTCAACCGGAACAAGAATGTCTTCATCATTTCAGATAATCCTGAGGATATCAGGCAGGAGATTCTGCATTCTATGGAACGTGGCGTGACGAACCTGGGTATACGCGGCGGGTACGGTAACACGGATAAAGACATGCTGATGGCTGTTATTCAGGAAAGAGAATTTACGCTTCTCAAAGAAGCTGTGTTAAAAGCAGACGCCGATGCCTTTGTCGTCGCAATGCCGGCAAGCGAAGTGCTGGGACGCGGCTTTTCGATGCATAAATACTTTCCGGCACACGAAACCGAGTGGAATGATGTTGAATAGCCCAGAAATAGGCTACTCCAATTTTCGCTGATCAGCTCCGGAGAGCATATTGACTATTCGTCTGATCTGCGCTATACTTTTAACATTCACAAAAGGATATTGCTGATGCAAAACTATAGAGATATTCGTACAGGTGAAAGAATATCAAGGACATCAGTGCTCCCTTTTTCAATGATCATATGAAAGTATGACGTAACTTGGCGTTAACAAGTCTCAAGAGGTAATGGCTGACTGAATAAGTTATTGCAAACAGGGTGGTACCGCGAACATTCGTCCCTGTCTGTAGTAGGTTATTCAGTTTTTTTATTGTCAAAAAACACTATTTTGTTCAAAGGAGAAATAAATGATGAAAGAATTATCAAGTTCAGAGTTGAGACAGCTCTTTTTAGATTTTTTCAAAGAAAAAGGTCATAAAGTTGAAAAGAGTGCTTCACTGGTCCCAGTAGAAGATCCCACACTGTTGTGGATAAACTCCAGGCGTAGCGACTATGAAAAAATATTTTGACGGGACGGTAAAACCGGATAATCCCAGGATCGCAAGTTCGCAGAAAAGCATTCGAACGAATGATATCGAAAACGTCGGAGTTACGGCCAGACATCATACGTTGTTTGAGATGCTGGGTAATTTTTCGATCGGGGATTACTTCAAAGAAGACGCAATCAAATGGGCCTGGGATTTTCTGACCGGCTGTGAGTGGCTGGCACTGGACCCTGAGAAACTATACATTACTGTGTATCCACAAGACACTGAAACGTATTCGATCTGGAAAGATAAAATAGGCATCGCTGAATCTCATCTCATAGAAGAAGAGGGAAATTTCTGGGACATCGGTGAAGGCCCGTGCGGACCGGATTCCGAGATATTCTACGACAGAGGTGAAGCTTTTTCTGATCTGCCTGAAGGCTCATGAAGAAAATTATCCCGGCGGAGAGAATGAGCGCTGGCTGGAAATATGGAACCTGGTGTTTTCGGAATTTAACCATCAGTCAGACGATACCTATACACCCTTACCGAATAAAACATTGATACAGGCATGGGTCTGGAACGTATCGTTTCAGTTGTTCAAAATGCACCGACGAATTTCGAAACCGATTTGTTCATGCCGATCATCAATAAGGTGGAGGAGATCTCAGGTTACGATTACAACGGAGATGCTAAAAACAAAGTCAGCTTCAAAGTGATTGCAGATCACATCCGTACGCTTGCTTTTGCAATAAGCGATGGCGCGCTCCCTTCCAACGAAGGACGCGGCTATGTACTGAGACGTCTGCTCAGAAGAAGTGTCATGCACGGGAGAAGATTGTCGATCGAGAAACCGTTCCTGACAGAGCTTGTCCCGTTGTTGGCAGAAATCATGCACGAGCATTACCCTGAAGTCACCGAAAATATCGTCCTCGATTGAAAAAGTGATCATAAATGAAGAGAGAGATTCCTTGAAACGCTGTCTGCAGGTTTGGACAAGGTGAAAGAAATCGTCGATCAGCTGAAAGACGAAGGACAAACGGTGATCTCTGGGAAAGATGTCTTCCAGCTTTATGATACGTATGGTTTCCCGATCGAATTGACCGAAGAAGTCGTTCTTGAAGAAGAAATGAAGATCAATTACGAAGAATTCGAAATCGAAATGGAGAAACAGAGAGAAGAGCGCGCTCAGCCCGTCAAGCAGAAGGTTCGATGTCCGTTCAGTCCTCACTGCTGAATGAGCTGTCTGTGTCCAGCGACTTTACAGGCTACAGTAATGACGAAGTGACAAGCGAACTGGTTAAAATCATCCGAGAAGAGTCGTTTGTTACAGACTGCCCAGCCAGGGGACAAAGTGAGACTGATTTTCAACGAGAGTCCGTTCTTATCCTGAAAAAGGCGGCCAGATGGGTGACAGTGGACTGATCTTGAACAGTGAACAGACCGTTATGGCAGAAGTGACCAGCGTGAAGTCGGGGCCCTGAAGGTCAGCCTGTTCACGAAGCAGAAGTCAGACATGTTCTTCAGAGAGATGAAACCTATCATCTTGTCATAGACAAACGACTCATGAGGACGTCAATCGAGCGCAGCTACCTCACCTCCTTCATCAGGCATTAAAAGATGTATTAGGCGAGCATGCAAACCGAGCGGGTTCTCTGGTCGAAGATGAACAGCTGCGGTTCGACTTTACCCATTTCGGACAAGTGACTGAAGATGAACTGAAAGAAATGGAAGAAATCGTCAATCAGAAAATACAGGAAAACATTGCCGTCGAAACACTGGAAACAGATATCGATACAGCCAAGGACATGGGCGCAATGGCCTTGTTTGGAAGAGGAGTACGGGGAAAATGTCCGCGTGGTAATGATTGGTGATTACTCCAAAGAACTATGCGGTGGCACACATGTGAAAAGAACTTCTGAAATCGGGGCTGTTCAAAATCATTACCGAAAGCGGGATCGAGTCCAGAAACAGACGAATCATCCGCCAGACCAGCGAGGGGGCTTACCGCTTCATAGAAGAACAGCTGACGATTCTCAAGCAAGTATCTAAACTGATGAAGCTTTCAGACACATACTGAGCTTCCTATCAGGATCGAAGGGCTGCAGAAAGAATTGAAAGAGGTTAAGTCAGGTCAAACGAATACATTGCCATTGCCAAACTGGCGAATGCTCAGGCAGAAGATATCTTTACCCAAGCGGAATCGTCTGGGCGACTTGACGTCATGGCGGCAAGAAGAATGCAGAGCGAAGGATATGAATCAGCTGGAGAAACTGGCGGACAAATCGGAACAGAAACGATGCCTCAGACATCCTTGTTCTTGGGTAGAGAAGACGGAGGAAAAGTCAACCTGATCGCTTCGTTGAATAATAAAGCGATAGACAAAGGGTTGAAGGCAGGCCATCTGATCGAAGGCCGTCTCACCTTACGTTAAAGGTGGCGGTGGCGGTCGTGACGACTTTGCTCAGGCCGGAGGTAAAAATCCGGATGGACTTCCGGAAGCACTCCAGGCTGTTTCTGTGATGGATCGAAACAAACAGCTGACCACAGGCCTGATCGACGTCGGACATTACGATTTAAAATCTATACCTGCAGATTGCATTGTACTTTGAATCGATTTATTAGTAAAATGAACTTATTAGAAAATTTCAGAGAATTGTGAAGAGAAAAGACTTATATTCGGCAATGAAAAGACGGAGGGAACAAAAGATGACTTCAAATGATCATACAGTTCGGTTCAGTGTGGATAATGCAGATGAGCACAGTGTCGAGGAAACGTTGAGACTGGTTTACAAAGCACTGGAAGAAAAAGGGTATAATCCAATTAACCAGATCGTCGGTTATTTGCTCTCTGGGGATCCTGCTTATATACCGCGTCATAATGATGCAAGGAATTTGATCAAGCGTCACGAAAGAGATGAAGTCCTGGAAGACTTGGTCACCCGTTATATGAGAATAAAAAATAAGATGCGCATAATGGGTCTTGACGTCGGTTCGAAAACAGTAGGCGTTGCTGTCAGTGATTATTTTGGGTGGACGGCTCAAGGGATCGAGACAGATAAAAATCAATGAATCAAAAGAAGAGTTTGGTTTGGAACGTCTCAATGAACTGATCGAGGAGTATGAGGTCGAGTCCTTTGTCGTCGGTCTGCCGAAAAACATGGATGGTTCGAATTGGTGAACGCGCCGAAATTTTCAGATGGAATACGGCGATAGAATCGAAAAAACGGTTTGACCTGCCAGTTGTTTATGTCGATGAACGTCTGACGACGATGCAGGCCAACAGGATGCTGATCTGAAGAAGGCAATACGTCAAGAAAAAAAAGAAAAAAAGTTATCGATAAATTAGCTGCTGTCATGATCCTGCAGAATTATTTGGATCAGCAGTCTAAAAGCTGAAGGAGGAAATAAAATGTCAAATAACCATAACCATGATCATGAACACGACCATGACCATATAACGATTGTAGATGAAGAAGGAAACGAGGAGCTTTACGAGATCCTGTTCACTTTTGAATCAGAAGATTTCGATAAATCATATGTTCTTGTTTATCCTGCCGGAACCAGTGAAGGAGAAGAAATCGAATTATCGGCTTTCTCATATAAAGAATCTGAGGGCGGTCTCGAAAGGAACCTTGAGTTCGATCGAGACAGACGAAGAGTGGGAAATGATCGAAGAAGTACTGAATACGTTTATCAGTGAAGAAGAAGAAGAGTAAAAAATAGATGTAATAGCAAGATGGATGGTATGAATGGGCCGCTTTCGTATAGTTACATACTATGAGAGCCCCCTGAAGCTGTCCTTCTTTTTTTGTCGTCGATTATAGGCTGCATTGGGCAAAAACCAGTGGGGCAAATCGCATTTGTGATGAAAATATCTTTTCTATGCTATGTTTATCGTGTATAATGATAAAGATAACTATCTTATAATAAAGGATGGACGGTTCAGTGCCTGATAGACACTCAACCAGGACGGTTAGAAAAATTGTATTAAGTATTGTATTTATTTTATTCATGCTTGATCATCGTGCTCGTTGTTTCGGGTTACCAGTATTACACATTTCTCTGGAGCCTCTGGAGACGCAGAGAGTAATCAGGATGTACCGATAGAGATTACCTATTGGTTCGTCCCGGACAGAGTATGGCACGAATACTGGAAGAGAAATGATATCATACGCAGCGCGTTTGTCTTTAACTATCACCTTAGATTCACTGGAGAAGAAGGATTTCAGGCAGGGTACTACCTGTTTTCCCCTTCTATGGCAACGGATGAGATCGTCAGCCATCTCCAAGAGGGTGGGTGCACCGATTTTAGAAGAAGCTTCAGGAAGTATAACGATCCCGGAAGGCTTCACTGTCGAGCAGATCGACGATCGTCATCGAGCAGCAGACGGACTATTCACTCGGATGATTTCTTTGAACTGATCGAAAGCGATGATTTTCTAAGTGATAAAGCCGAAGAGTTCCCGGACTTGCTGAGCGGAGCCATGGATGCGGAAGAAGAAACACTTTATACACTTGAAGGGTATCTGTACCCGGCCACTTATGAGTTTCTCGATGATACGACTCTCGAAGGACTCGTCACTCAAATGATCAACCGGATGGATCAGGTGTTTTAGAGAGGTATTACGCCGAAATAGACGATCAGGATACGTCCGTGCATAATATCCTCACGATTGCGTCTTTTGTGGAAAGAGAAGGTATAACCTATGAAGACCGTGAACTGATCTCTGGCGTCTTTTACAATCGCCTGGATAGGGATATGCCTCTGCAGACGGATGTCAGTGTCACGTATGCTTTGGGGGAACATCAAGAGCGTATAACTTATGACGATTTAAAAGTCGATTCGCCGTATAATCTATACGCGTATAAGGCATAGGACCTGGTCCTGTCAATAACCCTTCCGATAAATCCATACAAGCCAGTCTTTATCCTGCTGATACGGACTATATGTATTTTCTTGCGGATCTGTCAACAAAAGAGGTATATTTTTCAGAAACTTATGAGCAGCATCTGGAGTACAGAGATGAGTATTTAAGATAGAAGATAAATGAAAAAAGCATCGAGTCAAAGCTGACTCAGTGCTTTTATTGAGCAATGGTATCGTTGTCCTTAAGAAGAGAATTGTATGATGAATAAGAAAAAGAAAGACAAGCCGATCGTTATAGGTGTTACCGGAGGATCCGACAGTGGCAGAGTCCAGTGTCGGTCAGGCTATTTATAATTATTTTCCGGGGAAATCGATCATGATGCTGGAACAGGATTCCTATTACAAGAATCAGGATCATTTAAGTTTGAAGAGCGACTGAAGACAAACTATGACCATCCCTTTGCTTTTGATACGGATCTACTCATTTCTCACCTGCACGATCTGCTGAATTATAAAAGCATTGATAAGCCGGTATATGATTACACGAAACACACAAGGAGCGATGAAGTTATCCATCAGAGCCGAAAGAAGTGATCATTCTGGAAGGCATTATGATCCTCGAAGATGACCGCCTGAGGGATCTGATGGATATCAAGGTATATGTCGATACCGATGACGATATTCGTATCATTCGTCGTGCTAAACGTGATATCGAGGAACGTGGAAGGACCCTGGATAATGTCATCGAGCAATACCTGACCGTTGTCAAACCCATGCACACACAGTTTATCGAACCGACCAAAAAACATGCGGATATCATCATACCAGAAGGTGGTAGAAATCAAGTGGCTATCGATTTGATGACGACGAAGATGCATGGCATATTAAAAAACGTTCCTTGTAAATAGGAGCGTTATTTAGAAAAACGCTTTACAAGCTAAATCGTTCATGGTATCTTAATTGCATTGAGAATTTAGTTGACATTAAATTTTTAGAGACACCGCTTAACAGAGAAAAGTATATGATGAGGTGGATAATAATGATGACGAAAAGTATACCCTATGACTGCTCAGGGTAAAGAAAAATTAAGAAAATGAATTAAATGAACTGAAATCAGTTAAGAAAGAAGTTGTGGAACGTATCAAGATCGCCGAGGATTCGGAGATTTATGCGAAAACTCCGAGTATGAGTCAGCTAAAGATGAACAGGCTTTCATTGAAGGCAGAATCAGTACTCGATAAAAAATATGCTTCAGAATGCACAGATCATCGACAGCTCCAACTCCAAAGAAGGCGAGCAGAGTGACTTTGGGTCGATCGGTTATATTCAAAGAATTGCCCGATGGCATTGAAGAGGGATCACGATCGTCGGCAAGCAGAGGCAGATCCATTTTCAGGTAAAATATAAATGAATCGCCCATAGCTCAGGCTTCGATTGGTAAAAGTGTCGGGAGATAAAGTTAGATCGAAACCCCCGGCGGCACGATGGTCAGTAAGAAGTCATCAAAGATATTTAATCGAGATAAGCTAGAGACGGTATGATCCATACACGTCTTTAGCTTTTTTTTATCAGACTTAGACCTATTTTACCTGCGAACTGATGCTATTTTCAGACGTCGATTCGCTATACTTGCTCAAAATAAGTGAAGGAGTAAGAGGATGAATGCTGCGTATATAAAGCAACCCTGATATTGCTGTTTGTATGGCTTCTGTATCAGATCAGTTCATAATTTTGCTTTTTTGATATTTTTTATTTTAGCGGTCCTGTTTTTAATGCTGTATAAATCATCTTCTAAAGAAACCGAAAAACACACAAAGCTTTTATGGACGAGTGTTGTCCTCTTTCTTGCTTCTTTCGTATTCACATCAGCATTCTGGGTCCTGCTGACACTTTTTCTCCTTTTTCAGCTGTCTGCTGATGAAAAACTTCTGAACACGCTCAGAGATCCCTGTTCAGGAAAAAACAGTCTGGGCGAGACGAGGAGTTTATGTGGGTACAGTGGAATGGAGAACAAGAATAATGGGAAGATGAAATTGTACAGGAACCGTTGGATAGGCGATGACACGGTAGGAAAGATATTTCCAGTGGGAAGATCATGACATTCAGAAAATCATGGGAGACAGCTTTTTCGATCTCGGAAACACTGTTCTCCGATCAAGGAAAATGTACTGATGATCAGAAAAGGTTTTGGTGATACAAGCTATTTATCCCGAAGATGTCGCCTGAAACTTGATGTCAGCGTGATGCTCGGTAAACTGATCATTGAAGATGAGGTCTTTGATATGAGAAACGAGACAGTCAAATGGCAGTCAGAAAATTATGACTCATCGCTCAGGAAAATAAGACGATCGTCACGAGCACGATGATCGGTGAAGTCGAGGTCGTTTATTTATGAAAAGGACCTTCTCGCATCTGGTTAAATCTTTCTTTCTGTTCTTTTTTGTCCTGCTGTTTATTCACAGTTTTTATCTTTTTATCCTTGTCTGAGTATGAGTGGCTGACGGCACTTTAGCAGGGCGGATACATCATGGGGTCTGCCACTCGACTTCTCCCTTCTGCTGTTTTCGTTTTTACTGGCAGTGGTTACGCTGTCATATCTGCGAGCATTCGAGAAAAAAACTGAGGAAAGTTGAAGAAGGATTAAAATGATAAGCCAGGGCCATTACTGCAGCCTCGGATTTTCTAAATATGTACTCTCTGGAAACTCCTCAAATCAACGACAGATATCGACAGACCATTTTGAAGCTGCATGGAGAAGCTGATGTTCATGGCAGATCAGAGCACTGAAAAATGCTCAAGGAATCAAAACACTGGATAATGAAACCAGAGATGATATCCTGGAGACTGAACGCAAGCGCATTGCACGCGAACTTCATGATTCAGTCTCACAGCAGCTGTTTGCTGCATCGAATGATGCTTTCTGCAGCGAATTAGCAAGCGGCGGATTGTCCTGAGCCTGTGATCCGGCAGCTGAAAATGGTGAAGCAGACGATCAATGCTTCTCAGAACTGAAATGCGGGCGCTGCTTTTACATCTAACGGTACAGCTGGACGGCAAATCTTTAAAGAGGGATAGAGCAGTTACTGAAGAACTGACCTCTAAAGATGCAAAATGAGATATTCATTTAAAATTGAAAAAATAACTATGCCTGCGATCATGGAGGATCATTTTTTCAGGATATGGCAGGTATTGTCCAATGTGCTGAGACACGCAGATGCAGGAGTTTTAGAAGTCTACCTGACTCGAAACGGCAGGAGTATCAGCTTGAGTCAATGATGATGGTGTGGGCTTTGATGTGAATAATGGGAAGGCAGGCGGTTATGGCCTGTACGATATGAGAGAACGTATAGAAGGCATGAGCGAAGTGTGAAAATCGGTTCGCTTCCGACGTACGGAACGCGCACTGAAATAAATGTCCGCTTCAGTGTTGCCAGAGTGATCGTGCTGATATAGGTTGCTGCTGGTAGATGATCTAGTGAAATGGTGCGAATGGGTATTGTTCATTCGTTTTCTATTCAAAGTCATTTGGAAGTCAGTCGAAGAAGAAGCGGCAGATGGTCAGACCGGTGTTGGACTGCGCTTTCGGGTAGAAAAACCTGATATAGCATCAATGGATACTGGTAAATCGAAAGAATCGATGGAACAGAGGCAACCATTGAAATACTGGATCAGGTCGCCCCGGAAGCTAAAATAATCATATTGACCAGTTTTATTGATGATGAAAGAGTGTCTCCGGCTTATGGAAGCAGGTGCGAGCAGGGCTACATTGTCTGGAAAACATCTTCAGCTTCAGAAATAGCTCAGGGCAATAAGAGAAACGTCTAATGGGAATAACTACTGCTGAGGATGAAGTCTGATACTGCGGAAGAAGAAACGTGAAGCGGGGAGACGGCTTCACCGACAACTAGACCAGCAGAGAAAAATGAAGTCGTCCCAGTTCTAATACTGTAAGGGATATGCCAACCAGGATATTGCGGATGAACTGTTCGTTACCCTGAAGAGCGGTGAAAACACACGTATCCAACATATTATCAAAGCTTGAAGTTGAAGATCGTACGCAAGTACACGCCATCTATGCATTCCGCCATGATATTGTAGCGAAAAGAATAGAAAAATCGCGACCCGATTTTGGTTCTCCTGGTCGGGGATTTAATTTTCCTAGCTTTGTTAAAATAACTGGTAGAATGATCGGCGACGTTCTGTTTCTGCGAAGAGAACTCTTTGATATCGTCAATCCGTTGGTTCCTCATTTGTATCTCGTTCAATTGAGGTTGTCTGAATGGACGCTGAATACTGTCAAAAGCAACTTTTTGAAGCATTCTGGATAAGCTCTTCAGATTCTCTCAGTGTGAGATGAATCCTCGAGAAATGATGTCCGGGCACGGCCAAAACTTTTTTCTTGTTTGCCATCGATTGTTGCCACAACAACCACCAGACCGTTTATCAGAAAGGATCTTGCCGGTCTCTTGATTTGACGACATTGCCGATATCTCCGCTGCCACTGCCGTCGACATAAACATCTCTTGCCTCGATTTCGCCGGCACGTCTCGCGGAGTCTTCGGTAAAGGCCATGATATCTCCATTATCCAGGATAAAGCGAGTTTTTCTTCAGGGACACCTGTCTGTTGTGCGAGTTCTGCATCGATACGCTACCATGCGGTGCTCCAGCCATGGATGGGAACAAAATATTTCCGTTTCATCAACTGAAGCATCAATTTCTGTTCTTGTTGGCCGCCATCCCCGAAGAGTGGATGTCATTGGACTTATCCGTGGATTACAGTTTGCGCCAGCTCCATTGGTTGATTCGATCGACATGATTGATGCTCATTGTATTACCGGGTATCGCCGCCGAGCTGGAAAAGACAACAGAATCGCCGCCAGGCTCGATCGATATCTGTCTGTGTACCATTCAGCGATCCGGCTCAATGCGGCCCATGGGTTCACCTTGTGATCCAGTACATAAAATCATGATTTCGTTTGCTTTATATTTTTTCACTTCATTCGGATGAATAGATGTTCCTTCTTCTCATTGAATGTTACCTAATTCTTTACCGGTTTCCAGGTTGTTGACCATGCTTCGTCCAAACACAGCGATTTTTCGCCAGGTTTTAACAGCTGCTTCGATAGCCTGTTAAAGGTTATGATGACTACTAAAGGCAAACGTCGCGAAGTGATACGACCTTCAATTTTATTGAATAAGTTTCTGATAGTTTTTAGCGGGACCAATTACTAGATTTCGTAAAGTCAGAAATATCAGCATTCGTACTGTCTGATAACAGGGCGAGCCTTCTTCACCGATCTTAGCCATTTTATGCAGATTGGCGGGTTCGCCTACAGGAGTGAAGTCAAATTTGAAATCTCCCGTTTCAACGATATTCCATTTGGTGTTTTGACTACGATTTCCATATGCTTCAGGAACACTATGTGTCGTTCTAAAGAATGAAACGGTCGTTTTTCTGAACTTGATCACTGAATCTTCGTTTATTTCATTTAATGTAGCTGAACGCAGCAGGTTATGTTGGTCAGTTCTTTGATAAGGGCCAGAGCGAGTTTTTCCGGCATAAAATGGTATATTCAGTTGCTTCAGCAGGTAAGGTGTCCGCCCACGTGATCTTCAGTACCGTGTGTGATAAACAGACCTTGTATTTTCTCTTTATTTTCAATCAGATATGAATAATGCGGGATAACATCATCAATCCCAGAAGGTCATCGTAAGAAAATTGATGCCTGCATCGATCAATAATATTCATCCTGAAATTGTATGGCGTAAGTGTTTTTT